>DASYGN010000047.1:0-43929 GCA_035999625.1 Caulobacteraceae bacterium
TGCATCGACAGCTTCTTCGCCTTCGGCCTGTTCGAGCTGGCCAAGCGTTCCGGCTATTTTCCCCCGGAATTGGTCGGCGCGTTCGAGCCGGTGATGCACGAAGAGGGGCGTCACATCCTCTTTTTCGTCAACTGGGTCGCCTGGCGGCGCGCCCACACGCCGCTCTGGCTTCGGCCGTGGTTCGAGCTGCGCGTCATGGCCGTGTGGCTGTTTCTGTTTTGGGAGCGGATGGGCATCGCCCGTGGTATCGGCGACGAGATGCCGGCCGACAACAATTTCACCGTCACCGGAGTCAGCGCGGTGGGCATCGATGTCTCCACCCGCGAGCTGATGGATATCTGCCTGGCCGAGAACGACCGCCGCCTTGGACCGTATGACGGCCGGTTACTGAGGCCGCGCTTTGTCCCCCGGATGGTGCGGCTGGCCCGCGTTCTGGCGCCAGGGCGGAAACGCCGACCCGCGTGAAGCGCTGGGCGATCCTGGCGGCGATTGTCGGCCTCGCCGGCGCCACGGTGGTGGTGGCTCTGGTGGGATGGCCGGCGATCGTCCAGTCGCTGGCCCGGATCGGCTGGCGCGGTCTGGCGGTGCTGATCGCCTATGCCGCCCTGCCCTTTTCCCTGCTCGGCCTCGCCTGGTCGAGCCTCGATCCGCCGTGGCGGCCACGTCGTTGGCTGACCTTCATCGCCGCTCGGATGGCGCGCGACGCCAGTGGCGAGCTGCTGCCGTTCTCGCAGGTTGGCGGCCTGGTCGTCGGCGCCAGGGCGGCGGCCATCCAGGGCCTCGCCGCGACCTGGGCGACGGCGACGGTCGTGGTCGATGTGTTGAATGAACTGCTGGCTCAGCTCGGCTTCACCATTATCGGCGTGGTTCTGTTGATCGGACGCCTAGCAGGCAAGCCCGGCGAGGCGAGTGAGATCGGCGCCGCGGTGGCCGGCCTAGGGGTGACGGCGGTTTCGACCTCGGCCCTGGTCATCCTTCAGCGGCGCGGGCTTGGAATCATCACCGGGTTTCTGGCGCGCATCGCCCCCGGCGCGGCCGCCGCGGCCAAGGAGACGGCGGTCCTAATCGAGGGCCTGCACCGGCGCCCGGGCCGCCTGGCGCTGGCCGTCTGCCTGCATCTGCTCGCCTGGGCTTCCAGCGCCTTTGGGGTGTGGTTGGCCCTTGATGTGGCCGGCGTCCGCATCAGCCCGCTCGCCGTGATCGGTTTGGAGGCGCTGGTCCTGGCCGCTCGCAGCGCGATGTTCATCGCCCCCATGGGTATCGGCGTTCAGGAGGCCAGCTACGCCATTCTGGGGCCGCTGTTCGGTCTCAGTCCCGATATCGCCGTGGCCCTGTCCCTGATCAAGCGGGCGCGCGATCTTATCATCGGCGCGCCGGTGCTGCTCATCTGGCAGATCTTCGAGGGGCGGCGCGTGGTTATCCGTCGCTCCGGTCTCACGCGCGGCGGCGTCTGAGGGCGGAAGCGCGGGCGCATCGGTATCGTCGAGGTTGGGCAGCACCAATGGGGCCGAGGTGGCGCCGGTGACTTCCGCCTCACGGTTCTGCAGATAGGTCGAGCGCAAGGTTGCGTAGGGGTCGGCCGCGCTGCTCAGCAACGTCGCCAGGTCGCCCTCCGTCCGCACCAGTTGGTCGAGACCGCCGACCACGGCGACCCCGAGGCTGACCTCCTGGCGGTAGGGGTAGACGGCGAAGTGCATCGGATCGACGACGGCGTCGACGACATTGCCGAACAGATCGCGGACCGTGGACGGGCCAATGATCGGGATGAATAGATAGGGGCCGGGCTTGACATGATAACGACCGAGCGTGTCGCCGAACGAGCTCAGATGGTGCGGAATGCCGGTCGCCCCGACGACATCGATCACGCCTCCCAGACCGGCGGTCGAATTGACGACGAAACGGATCGTCGCTCTCCCGGCTCGCGCCGGGCGCAGCTGCAGGATGTCGTTGATCACCACCCCAGGTTCGCTGAGATTGACCAGAATGTGGTGGAGCGCTTTGCCAATTGGTCCTGGCGTGAGAAACCGGAAGATGGCGCCGATCGGACCAAGGCCATGGCGCGTCAGCTTCATCTGAATTGCGAAACCCTTGCGATTGAGGCGCTCGAACGGATCGTTGATCCTGGCGCCTACGCTCTCGGCGGCGTAGCTGACGCTGGCGTGGCCGATGGCGATCAACAGCATCACCGCCGCCGCCGTATGAATCCTGGGCGCGACGCGCCGTTGCCAGGGTTTGGGATCGTCGGCAGCGATCGGTTGTTTGAACAATGTCACCACCGGCGGTTAAAGCTCACGGGTCGGCTGTTGAAACGGATGGAAGCATTGGTCGGTAACCGTCCGTCCCGGCGCCCCTGCATAATGTGGCGCCCGCCCCGGTGGCAATCGGCGCCGGCGCGGTTCCGCGGCGCGCGTGAGCGGGGCGCGAGTTGAACAGCACGGGCTCGGAAGGCCCCCCGCTTCGCGGCTTGCGGATCGAGCGCTGGGTGGCGTGGTGCTGCGATAACGCCCGGCTGGTGGCGGTGGCGACGATGATCGGGGCGCTCGCGGCGCTGGTCTACGTCGTCGGCCATTTCGCCATGAACAGCGATACCCAGGGCTTGCTTTCATCCCATCTCGAGTATCGCCAGCAGGCCCACGCTTTCGACGCGCTGTTCCAGCCCGAAGGCGAGCAGATCGTGATCGTGATCGACGGCCAGACCCCCGAGTTGGCGGAGATGGCCGCCAGCGGCGTGGCCGCCCGGCTCGCCGCCCGGCCCGATCTGTTCCGATTTGTCGACCGGCCGGACGCTGGTTTCTTCACCCGTGAAGGCCTGCTCTTCGAGCCTCTCGCCGACGTCAAGACTCAAATGGCCCAACTCATCGCCGCCCAGCCGTTCCTGGGACCGCTGGCGGCGGATCCCAGTCTGCGCGGCCTGTTCGGAACCCTCTCGACCGCCGTCCAGGGCGTCAACGCCGGCCAGGCCAATCTGGCCCAGCTGAACCGGCCGATCGGTGCGCTCGCGCAAAGCCTCGACCAGCTCCGAGTCGGAAAGCCTGCCTATTTCTCCTGGACCGAGATGATCTTGGGTCAGCACCCCAGCACCGCCCAGCTCCGACGGCTGGTTCTGGTCAGCCCGGCGCGCAACTACACGTCCCTGGAATCGGGGGCCAAGGCCACCGGCTTCATTCGCCGGACCGTGCAGGCGCTCAACCTCGATCCGGCGCATGGCGTCAGCGTGCGTCTGACCGGGCCCATTCCCCTGCAGGATCAGCGCTTTGGCTCGCTGGTGCACGGCGTGGCCGTGATCGCCCTTCTGGCCCTGGTCTCCATACTGGTCATGCTGTGGCTGGCGGTGCGCGCCGGCCGGCTGATCGTCGCCATTCTCGTCACCATGCTCATCGGATTGGTGATCGCCATGGCGGTCGGGTTGATCATCTATCAGCGTTTCAACGTCATCTCGGTGGCTTTCATTCCGCTTTTTATCGGCCTCGGCATCGATTTTGGGATTCAGTTCACAGTTCGCTCGCGGGCCGAGCATCGCCCAGGGGTGAGCGCCTACGCGGCCTTGGTGCGCGCCGCCGGCGGGATGGGCCGGCCGCTGCTGCTGGCCGCCGTCGCCATCGCCGTGGGGTTCTTGGCCTTCGCCCCGACCAACTATCTTGGCGTATCCCAACTGGGGGTGATCGCCGGCATCGGCATGCTGATCGCCGTCGCCCTCAACCTCAGCTTTCTGCCCGCGCTAATCTATCTTCTGGGTCCGCCACCTAGCGAGGCCGCGGGGCCGAGCCCGTTCATCGAAAAGCTCGACGGCTTTGTCCTCACCCACCGACGGCTGGTTATCGGCGTCGCGCTGGTCGGCGCGCTCGGTTCGGCGCTTCTGCTGCCGATGCTCAAGTTCGACTTCAATCCCTTCCATCTGGAGGACAAGCACACCGAAGCAGTGTCCACCCTGCTGGATTTGATGCGGAATCCCGACCAGTCGCCCAATTCCCTGGAGATAATCGCCCCTTCGGTGGCGGCGGCGAACCGCCTGGCCACGCGCCTGGAAAAGCTGCCCGAGGTCGCCCACGCCCGGACCGTTTCGAGTTTCGTGCCGCCCGACCAAGGTCCGAAGCTGGCGGCGATCGCCGATGCATCCAATCTGCTGAGCTTCAGCCTCGATCCTCTGGTGGTCGCGCCGGCGCCCAGCGACCAGGAAGTGGTCGACAGTCTGCGCAGTGCTGCCGCCGGCCTGAAGGAAGTCGCCGCCAAGAACCCCGGCTCACCCGGCGCCCAGGCCGCGAGACTGGCCGCCGATCTGGACTGGCTGGCGGGCGCCAGCCCGGCCGATCGGGGCCGCGCCGAGCAGATGCTGATACCGCCGCTGAAGGTGGTCCTCGATCAGGCGCGCGCGGTCCTCGGGGCCCAGCCGGTGACGCTTCAGACTCTCCCACCGGAGATCACTCGCGACTGGCTGGCCAAGGACGGGCGGGCGCGTGTCTCGGCCGCGCCGCGGGGCGATTCCAACGACAACGCGGTTCTCGAGCGGTTCATCAAGGCGGTGCGCACCATCGCTCCCGACGTCACCGGTGAGACGGTCGGTATCCGCGAGGGCGGCCGCACCATCGCCGGCGCGTTTCTCGAGGCGGGTGTGCTCTCGTTCGTCGCCATCACCTTGCTGTTGTTCGCCGTGCTGCGGAGGGTGCGTCACGTCGCCATCACCATGGCGCCGATCGTGCTCACCGGGCTGCTCACTCTGGGAACCTGCGTCGTCATCCACCAACAGCTCAACTACGCCAACATCATCGCTCTGCCGCTGTTGTTCGGGATCGGGGTGGCGTTCCACATCTACTTCGTCATGGCTTGGCGGTCCGGCGGATCGCACTTGCTGCAGTCCAGCCTGACGCGGGCGATCTTCTTCAGCGCCATGGCCACCGCGACGGGATTTGGCAGCTTGTGGGCGTCGCGCCACCCGGGCACCGCCAGCATGGGCAAGCTGCTGATGATCTCGCTGCTGTGGACGCTGGTGTCCGCCCTCATCTTCCAGCCGGCGCTGATGGGGCCGCCGCCGGCCGCCGTCAGGAAAGCCTAGCGCATCAGCTTGTCGCTGGCCGCCTCCAGGTGGGCGATGAGGCCCTTGGCCCCACCGTTGGCAAGTGGCGCGGCGAAGTCCGACCGACGAGTGGTCAGCTGACTGATCGCCCCATAGTAGACATCGACGATCTTCCACCCCCCTGGGCCCGAGCGCATGCGATAGATCAGGTCCACCGGCGCGCGGCCGGGCGGGGCGAGCTTGGTCCGCACGATCTTGTCTGGGCCCCGGGTCTGCACTGTCGGACTGACGTCGAAACGCTCGCCGCCGTAACGATCGAAATTGTGCGCGTAGCTGGCGGCGGTCAGCCGGGTGAAGGCCTTGATCAGGTTCTCCCTGTCGCTGGCCGACATTGCGTTCCACGACGGCCCGACCGCGAACCTGGTCATCAGCGGCAGATCGAAGGCTTCCTGCACCGCCGGCTCAAGCTTGCGGTAGCGGCCCTTGGCCCCCAGCGCCGGACCCTCCTTCATGACATCGATGAGGGTGTGATCGAAGGTGTCGATGGTCGCCGCCGCGGGATCGGTCTGGGCGGCTCGAGACAGGGCGGGCGCGGCCAGAACGGCGCAAGCGGCCAGGACCGCCATGGGTTTCAGTCGCGATTTCATTGGGTCTCCGAGGGTGCGTTCCGAATTCGCCTGATCGCATCGTCTCCTTGCGCGCCCCTTGTCATCCAACCGTGGCCAACTTAAGCCCGAGAGCAAGCGGAAGGGACCGATGATGCGGCCATGCGGGTAAGCGACGCGCAGTTGGCCGAAATCTGGGACCAGGGTTTCACAGTGGTCGAAGGCTTCCTTGATGGTGACGCGCTGAGCGCGGCGCAAGGGGCGCTGTGGTCGATCTATCCGCGTCCCGAAGACTACTTTGCCGATCCAGGCCAGCATCCGCGCTTCGCGCGCAGCCAGTTCGCCGGCTTGCGGTTCTATCCCTACGATAGCTGGGCGCTCAATCGCCTCGCGGTCTATCCCGACCTCGTCGACGCCGCCGAACGCTTCCTGGAGAGCCGCGATATCGAAATCTACAAGGTCGAGCTGTGGGCGAAATACGCCGGGGCCATCAACTACGACCAGACGCATCACCGCGACTATGGCAACCACACGCTGGTGGTCCCGCGCGCCGACGGCGACCATGTGCAGATGACCACCTTCATTCTGCTTAGCGATGTCACCGCTCAGGATGGTCCGACCAAGGTGATCCCGCAATCGATCGGGCGCAGCATCCCGATCAGCCCCAGGCAACAGCCGCCCGGGGCCCTAGTGGACCAGGAGGTGAGCATCGAGGGTCCGGCCGGGAGCCTGCTGATCTACAAGACCGACGTCCTCCATCGCGGATCGGACTTCACTGCGCCAGGGCGCTCGCGGTTCGTCATGCTGGTGGATTTCCAGACGCGCGGCTGGCGCTGGAACGGCAAGATGAGCTGGCCCGACCACGCCGAAAGGGTCGGCATGACCGAAGCCATGGTGCGCATGAGCCCGCGCGAGCGCGACCTGTTCGGCTGGCCGCCGATCGGCTCGGACTATTGGAACGCCCAGACCCTGCGCGATGTCGCGTTGCGCTATCCGGGCATTGACCTGACGCCTTACGCCGGGAGCGCCTAGCCATGACCTTGCCGATCATCCTGCACCACTACGACACCTCGCCGTTCTCGGAAAAACCGCGGCTGATGTTCGGATTGCGCGGTCTGGCCTGGCGGTCGGTGATCCAGCCGACGATCATGCCCAAACCCGACCTGACGCCGCTCACCGGCGGCTATCGGCGCGCGCCGGTGATGCAGATCGGCGCCGACATCTTTTGCGACAGCCAGGTGATCATGGCCGAGATCGATCGGCTGGCGGGAGCGAAGAGCGAGCCGCTCGGCTGGGCGGTCAATCTGTGGTCCGATCGGGTGTTCTTCCAATCCTCGGTGGCGGTGATCTTCGGCGAGCTGGGCGAGAGCGTGCCACGCGCCTTCGTCGAAGACCGCGAAAAGCTCATGGGCAGACCGTTCGATCTTGGCGCAATGAAGCAAGCGGCGAGGCCCATGCGCGCCCAGTGGCGCACCCAGGCCGGCTGGATCGACGCCGCCTTGGCCAGCGGCGCGCCGTTTCTGAACGGCGAGGCGCCGGGCCTGGCGGATATCGCCGCCTACATGAACATATGGTTCGCCACCACCTTCACACCCCAGGTCGCCGGGCCGCTGCTCCAAGGCTATGATCGCCTGAACGCCTGGCGCGACCGGATCAAGGCCATCGGCCACGGCGAGCGCGCCGAGATGACTACCGCCGAAGCCCTAGCCGCCGCGCGCGCGGCGGAACCCGCGAACCGAACCGTCCATGATCCCAGTGATCCTCTCGGGCTCAAGCCGGGCGCCGCGGTCAGCGTCGCCGCCGATGACTATGGTCGCGATCCGATTGTCGGGGTCCTGGTGGGGGCCAACCGCGAGCGGGTGGTCATCGAGCGGTCGGACCCTGATCTCGGCCGCCTGCACGTGCATTTCCCGCGCGTCGGATACCTGGTCGCCAGCCGATGAGCTTGCCTCATCGCCTGGTCCCAGCGTCGGCGGCCGCCCTGGCGCTGGTCGGCGCGGCTGCGGCCGAGCCCGCCCCGCTGCTGGGGTTTTCCGCCGACGGCGCCGTCGCCGAGCGGGCGCTCGAAGGGCGGTTCGACGCCGACCTCTCGGCGAAGGCGATCGGCGCACGCCTGAAGCTGATGGCCGCCTGGCCCAATCAGGTCGGCTCGCCGCACGACAAAGCCAACGCTGAATTCACCCTTCAGCAATTCAAGGCCTGGGGCTGGGACGCGCACACCGAGACCTTCAGCGTGCTCTACCCGACCCCGAAGACAGAGCTGCTCGAGCTGCTCGGCAAAACCCCCTACCGGGCCAGGCTGGTCGAGCCGCCGATCCCCGGTGACGCCACCACCTACCGCCAGGCCGGCGGTTTGCCGGCGTGGCTGATTTACGGGGCCGACGGGGACGTGACAGCGCCGCTGGTCTATGTGAACTACGGCATGGCCGCCGACTACGAGACCCTCCGGCGGATGGGCGTCTCGGTGCGCGGCAAGATCGTCATCGCCCGCTATGGCGGGGGCTGGCGCGGCCTGAAGCCGAAGCTGGCGTATGAACACGGCGCTATCGGTTGCATCATCTATTCGGACCCGGCGGACGATGGCTTCGCCACTGGCGATGCCTACCCCAAGGGACCAGCGCGGCCGGCTGCGGGCATTCAGCGCGGATCGGTGGCCGACTGGCCGATGGAAACCGGCGATCCGCTCACTCCCGGCTACGGCGCGACGGCGGCCGCGCCGCGCATTCCCCTCGCCGCCGCCAAGACTTTGCAACGCATTCCGGCGATCCCGATTTCCTGGGGCGAGGCGATCCATTTTCTGGCCCCGCTAGGCGGTCCGGTGGCGCCGGAGACTTGGCGCGGGGCGCTGCCGATCACCTATCATCTGGGGGGAGATGGACCGGCGGTGCGGCTCAAGGTGGAGGCCAACTGGGACCGCAAGCCCGCCTACGATGTCATTGCGGTGATGAAGGGGGCTTCGGCCCCCGATCAATGGGTCATCCGCGGCAATCACCGCGATGGCTGGGTGTTTGGCGCCCAGGACCCGCTTGCCGGGCAGACCGCGATGATGGAGGAGGCCAAGGCGATCGGCGGCTTGGCGCGGACCGGCTGGCGACCGGCGAGGACGATCATCTACGCCAGCTGGGATGGCGAGGAGCCCGATCTCCTTGGTTCCACCGAATGGGCCGAAACCCACGCCAGCGAACTCCAGTCAAAGGCGGTAATCTA
The DNA here is from genome assembly GCA_035999625.1 of Caulobacteraceae bacterium. Taxonomy (GTDB): domain Bacteria; phylum Pseudomonadota; class Alphaproteobacteria; order Caulobacterales; family Caulobacteraceae; genus Acaudatibacter. Next base: position 8,824 of record DASYGN010000047.1, read on the forward strand.
CATCAACTCCGACACCAACGATCGCGGCTTCCTGTTCGCGGGGGCCAGCTATTCTCTGCGCGCGTTGATCGAACAGACGGCCGAGGACGTGCCCGACCCGCAGACTGGCGTCAGCGTCCGCGCCCGCGCTCTCGATGGTGTGCGCATCGCCACGCTCGCCGGCGGCCATGTTGCGAAGAGCGAGCACATCGACGCATTGCCGGTGGGCGATCTTGGCACCGGCTCGGACTTTACCCCCTTTGTCCAGCACCTTGGCATCGCCTCGATCGACATCGGCTTCGGCGGCGAGGGCCAGTCCGAAGGCGTTTATCACTCAGCCTATGACACGTTCGAGCACTTCGCCCGCTTTGGCGACCCGGGCTTCGCCTACGGCGTGGTGTTGGCCAGGACGGCCGGTCGCATGGTGCTGAGAATGGCCGACGCCGAGGTTCTGCCATTCAGTTTCGCCAACCTCGCCACGCAGGTCGGCGACAAGGAGGAGGAGCTCAAACAGCTCGTGGCGACCAAGAAGGCGCACGCCACGGCCATCGACCGGCTCCTCGATCAGCACGCCTTCGCCATCGCCGCCGATCCCAGGCATACCAATGTCGCTCCCGAGCGCGAAAGCTTGCCGCCGGATCTCGATTTCTCGGCCATGGACGCAGCCGTCGCGCGACTGAAGGCCGTCGCCAAAGCCTACGATGCGATCCTGGTGGGGCCGGTTACGATGCCGAACGCCAGCCAGGCCAACCTGCTTCTCCAGCAGGTCGAACCCTCGCTGCTCGATCCAGACGGTCTGCCCGGCCGGCCCTGGTACCGCCACCTTCTCTATGCGCCCGGCGTTCTGACCGGCTATGGGGCGAAGAGCCTCCCCGGCATCCGCGAAGCCATCGAAGCTGGACGATGGAGCCAGGCGCAGAGCTTCATCGTTCGTACGGCAAGGGTGCTGGATGCCGCCAGCACCAAGATCGACGCAGCCCGGCGGGCGCTTTCAGGCTAGTCTTGTCGGATTGTGCGCGGACGAAGGGAATGAACGCGATCTCTCGTCAAAGCCATGCGCTCGGGCGAAGCGGGTTACCGCGCCTGCTGGGATGGCGCGTCGAGAGCCTCGCTTGGCAGGTGCTCCTGGGCGTCGGGGTCATCGCCGGCGTAATCGCTCTCCAATGGCTGCTGGGCGAAAGGGCGCCCGGCGCGCTGTCCGCGACCCTGGTGTTTCCGGCCATCCTGATCGCCAGCCTGCTCGGCGGCTGGCGCGGGGGGAGTCTGGCGGCGGTGCTTGGCCTCTTGATGCGGGCGATCTCATTGAGCGCCGCGGCGCCCGCCAACGGGGAAACTGTGCGGTTGGTCAATTTCGCCTTGTTCGCCATCGCCTCGGCCATCGTGGTCCTGATCGGCGTCTATCTGCGCTGGCTGCTGTACCGGCTGCGAAACGCCCGCGATGCAATGCAGGCGCAGAGCCTGCACTACCGCACGTTGTTCGAGACCGTTCCCGAGGGCTTCGCCATCTGCGACGCCATCCGCGGTCCAGATGGCCGGCTGGTCGACTATACCATCGTCGAGATCAATCCCGCCCTGCAGCGTCTGCTGGACGTGGGCCCGGAGGTCATTGGCACCCGGCTGACGTCGAGCCCCGGCAATTGGGCGCGATGGCTCGAGGTCTGCGACCAGGCGCTGAGGACCGGGGAGCCCGTCGTCTTCGAACGTTTCAATCGGGCCACCCATTCTTGGCATGAAGTCCATGTCAGCCGCCTTACCGACTTCCGCATGGCCCAGTTCTTCTTCGACATCACCGAGCGCAAGCGCGGCGAGGCCATTAAGGACGAGCAGTTCGACGAGTTGAATCATCGGGTGAAGAACAATCTGGCCATGGTCTCGGGACTGCTCCAGCTGCAAGCCCGCGGCGCGCCCAACCGGGTCCGCGACGAACTGCTCAAGGCCGCGTCCCGCGTGCAGAGCATTGCCGAGGTCCACGACTCTCTTTCGCGCGGGGCGGCGGTCGATCGGGTGAACTTCGGGACCTATCTGCGGAACCTTTGCGCCAGCCTCCGGCGTTCGCTGGCCCTGGAGGAGCGTATTGTCCTGGAGGTTGTCGCCGAACCCGAAGATCTGCCTTTGGACACCGCCATCTCCCTGGCCATGGTGGTCAACGAACTGGTCACCAATGCGGTCAAATACGCTTGCCCGCACGGCCAGCCGGGGCGCATCGCCGTGGGCTTCTCGCGGAGCCCGGATGGCTTCCTGCTGACGGTGCGCGATCACGGAGACGGCCTGCCGCCGGATGTCGCGGGCGCCGGCGGCCTTGGCATGCGCCTGGTGCGGTCCCTGCTCGAGCAGTTGGGCGCCCAAATCAGTGTCGAGAACGGCGGCGGAGCCACCTTTTCGATCAACATCCCGGCCGAACACATGGCGGCCCAACCGTGACTTCGGCCCCTCGGCGGCGAACCCGGGAAACCGCATGATCCGTCAGCGGCGTACGCGCATTGTCGCCACCCTTGGCCCAGCTTCGCGCGCGCCGGCCATGGTGGCCCGGCTGGCGAGCGCCGGCGTTGACGTCTTCCGGTACAACTTCAGCCATGGCGAGCGCGGTGATTACGCCGCAGCTCTGGCCGAGGTGCGCGCCGCCGAGCAGGCCGCCGGGCGCCCGTTGGCCATGCTCGCCGATCTGCAAGGTCCCAAGTTCCGTCTCGGCGCCTTCGAAGGCGGTGGCGTTGCTATCGAACCGGGCCAGAGGCTGCGTCTGGATATCGACCCGACCCCCGGAAACGTTAGCCGCGCGCCCTTCCCTCACCCCGAAGTTCTGAGGGCGCTGAAGCGCGGCGCGCGCCTGCTGGTCGATGACGGCAAGGTGCGTCTCGAGGTCACCGAAGCTTGCGAGAACGCGGTCACCGTCAAGGTCCTCGCCGGAGATAGCCTCAGCGACCGCAAGGGCGTCGCCGCGCCGGGCCTGACCATCCCCACCCCCGCGCTCACGGCCAAGGACCGGGCCGATCTCGACACCGCGTTGCATCAGGGCGTCGACTGGATCGCCCTGTCGTTCGTCCAGAACGCCGCCGACATGGCCGAGCTGCGCCGGCTGGTGGACGGCCGGGCGGCGATCCTGGCCAAGATCGAGAAGCCGGCGGCGCTGCGAGAACTGGAGGCGATTCTCGATGTCAGCGATGGATTGATGGTCGCCCGAGGCGACCTCGGCGTCGAAATGGCGCCCGAAGAAGTGCCGGTGGCGCAGAAGATCATCGTCCGCGCCGCCCGCCGTCGCGGTGCACCGGTAATCGTCGCTACCCAGATGCTGGAGTCGATGACCACCAATCCGCAGCCCACCAGGGCCGAGGCCTCGGATGTCGCCAATGGCGTCTACGAAGGCGCCGACGCCTTGATGCTCTCTGGTGAAAGCGCTGTCGGCGCCTATCCCGCGGAGGCGGTGGCGATGATGGACGCGATCATTCGCCGCGTCGAAGCCGACCCGCTCTGGCGGGGGCTGATGCGCGCCGAGCATGGCCTTGAGGACGACGAAGACGTCGACGCACTCATCGCCGCGGCGACGCGCGCCGCCGAAGCCCGCTCAACCGCCTGCCTGGTGGCCTATACGACCACGGGCGCGACCGCGCGGCGCCTCGCCCGCGAACGACCCGCCCACCCGATCCTGGCCATCGCTCCCAGCCTCGATGTGGCCCGGCGACTGGGCCTAGTCTGGGGTCTGGAGCCAAGGGTGGCCTCGCAGCCGAGAGGCGTGGCGGCGATGACCGATGAAGCGGCTCACCTGGCTTCCGATCTCGGGCTGGCCGCCAGCGGCGCCAGGGTGCTGATCATCGCCGGGCCTCCGCTCGGCTCTCCCGGCGCGGCCAATCTCCTCCGCATCGCCCACGCGCCCCGGTCCAAGTCCGGTGCAGCTTAGCGCCGGCCACGGACGTTGTGTGCCAGTGGCGCTCGCCTCTGCTAGGCTGGCGACGCGTCACCGTGGCCCCTGATCGGGCCGCAGCGCGAGGAGCGATGGACGAGCCGGCGGATTTTCGACTGGAGGAAAACGAGGGCGCCCGGGTGGCCGTGCTGACCGGTGACTGGACCGCCGTCGGCATGGGCGTGGCCAACCTCAAACTCGGCGATGCGCTGAGGCGCGCCTCGGCGATCGATGTCGATCTCAGCGGCGTCGGCCGGTGCGACACCTCCGGCGCCTGGGGCGTGCTCGCCGCCGTGGAAGCCAGTCCCCGTCCCGGCCGGATCATCGCCTCGCCGGCGACGACGCGGCTCATCGATCTGGTGCGCGAGGCGCGGACCATCGAGCCGACGCCCAGAGCGCCCCGACATCCACTGCACGATCTCTTCGAGCGTATCGGCCGGGGCGTTTTCGATCTCGGCATCAACATCTACGACAGCCTGATCTTCAACGGTCATCTGCTGATCGCCGTGGCCAGGGCGTTTCGCAACCCCGGTAAGATTCGCTGGGCGGCGGTGTTTTCCCTGGCTGAGCGCGCCGGATTGGACGCCATTCCGATCGTTGGCGTGACCACCTTCTTCATCGGCGCCGTGGTCGGGCTTCTGGGCGCCAACATGCTCACCAAGTTCGGGGCACAGGTATTCGCCGTGGAGCTGATCGGTTTTTCCATCCTGCGCGAATTCAACATCCTGATCACCGCCCTGCTGCTGGCCGGCCGTTCAGCATCCTCCTTCGCCGCCGAGATCGGGGCCATGAAGATGAACCAGGAGATCGACGCCATGCAGGTGCTGGGCGTCGACCCTTTCGACGCGCTGGTGTTCCCGCGCTTTCTGGCTCTGCTGCTGACCATTCCGCTGCTGACGTTCGTGGCCACCGTTACCGGCTTGGCCGGCGGCTTGACCGTCACCTGGTCGGCGCTTGGACTGCCGCCGGCGGTGTTCTTTCAGCGTCTGGTCGACAATGTCGGGCCGACCTCGTTCTGGGTCGGCATGTCGAAAGCTCCGGTGATGGCGGTGGTGATCGCCGGGATTGGCTGCCGGCAGGGTTTGAATGTTGGTGGCGATGTGGAATCGCTCGGCCGACGGGTCACCGCCGCGGTAGTGCACGCCATTTTCGCCGCCATCCTCATCGATGCGATCTTCGCCCTGATCTACATGGAGCTCGACATTTGAGCGCCGCTGAACCGCAGGGCGATCTGCTGGACCTGGAGACGGCGCCGATCGTCGTTAGAGGGCTTACCTCGCGCTTCGGCAGTCAGGTGGTGCACGAGGGCCTGGACCTCACCATTCCGCGCGGAGAGGTGGTCGGCGTGGTTGGCGGTTCAGGGTCGGGCAAGACCGTGCTCCTCAACACCATCATCGGACTGAAGGCGCCTGACGCCGGTTCGGTACGCATCTTTGGCCAGGACATCAGGTTCGCCCGCCGGCGCGTTTGGACCGCGATCGAGCGGCGCTGGGGAGTCCTGTTCCAGTCTGGCGCGCTGTGGTCAAACCTGACGGTGAAGGAAAATGTCGCCGCGCCAATGATCGAACACACCGAGCTGACCCAGCGTGAAATCGACGAGTTGGCGGATCTGAAGATCGCCCTCGCCGGACTGCCGGCGGGGACAGGGGCGCTCAAGCCCTCCGAACTCTCCGGCGGCATGACCAAGCGCGCAGCCCTGGCGCGCGCCCTGGCTCTGGACCCCGAACTGCTGTTCCTGGATGAGCCGACTTCGGGGCTCGACCCGATCAGCGCCGCCGCCTTCGACGCCCTGATCGAAGACCTGTCGGACAGCCTGAGCCTGACCGTGTTCATGATCACCCACGATCTCGACAGCCTGTACAAAATTACCGATCAGGTTGCCGTCATCGCCGACAAGAAGGTGGTCGCCATGGCTCCGGTGGCCGAACTGGAGCAATCCGATCATCCCTGGATCCGAGCCTATTTTCACGGCGAGCGTGGGCGGCAGGCCGCTTCAGAGCATGCCCCTGCCGCGGGAGCTAGCGCCTGATGGAACGCAGCGCCAACTACGCCCTGGTCGGGCTCATTTCGGCGATCCTGTTCGTCGGCCTGGTGATCTTTGTCGTCTGGCTGGCCGGCAGCGGCCTATCGCGCAATCTCGACACCTACGACATCGTCTTTCACGGCCCTGTGCGTGGTCTCTCGCAAGGCGCGGAGGTGCATTTCAATGGCATCAAGGTCGGCGACGTGAAGCGCATCTACCTCGATCCAAAAAATTCGACCATCGTCATCGCCGAAGCGCAGGTCACCCCCGACGTGCCGGTGCGCTCCGACAGCGTCGCCAGCCTCGAGCCCCAGGGAATCACCGGGGTGAATTACATCCAGATCAGCGCCGGCACGCCAACCAAGAAGCTGCTCAAGGACGTCACGCCCCGGGGGCGCACACCAGTGATTCCGGCCAAGGGCGATGCGCTTTCGGGGCTGCTGGCCGGCGGCGGCGACATCATCCAGAAGGTCGTCGAGACCCTCGATCGGGTCAATCGTGTCCTCAGCGACCAGAACATCAAGACCGTCTCCCAAACGCTCAACGACGTGCAGTCCGTCACGGGGGCGCTGCGCCAGCGCAAGACGATCATCGCCGACGCCCAGAAGACGGTGCAGGATGCGGACCAGGCGGTCGTCCAGCTTCGCGAGCTGGCCGCCTCGAGCAATACGGTGATCAACGGCGATGGCAAGCGCGCGATCGCCAAGCTGGCCGATGCCGCCAATGAACTCGACGCCAGCGCCAAGAACATCCATCTCATGACCAACAATCTGAAGGGCCCGACCAGCGACTTCGCCAATCGGGGTCTGCCGCAGCTCTCCAACGCCATCAACAGCCTGCAGCGGGCGAGCGACAATCTGAACGATATGATCGGCGACATCCGCCGCAATCCGCGCGGACTGCTGGCCAAGCCGCCGGCCAAGCAAGTCGAGGTGAAGCCATGAGGCCGGTCGTCCCGCTGCTGATCCTGGCCAGCGTCGCCCTCAGTGGATGTGTGAGCCTGCTTCCCAAAGCCGCGCCAGCGCAGCTCTATCGGTTCGGTGAGGCCCAGCCGACGACGCCGCCCGCGTCCCCCAGCCAAGCCCGATTCGCCGTCCAGATGCTGCCGATCGACTTCGACTCCGCCGCGGCGGGCGATTTGATCCTGACCGTCAGCGGCGATGAGGCCGCCTACATCAAGGGCGCGCGCTGGATCACCACCGCCTCGTCGGAGTTCGAGGGGGCGGTGGTGACGGCGTTCGCCGCCGACCAAGGGGCGGCGCGTCTGATGGCGCGCGGCGAGGCGATCCGTCCCGATTTCCAACTAAAACTCAGCGTCCGCCATTTCGAGGCCCGCTATGCGCACGGCCGAACCGCATCGCCGGAAATTGTCGTTGAAGTTTACGCCGCGCTTTCCCGCGCCGAGGACCGGTCCCTGGTGGGCGAGCGGACCTTCACGGCCAGCATCCCTGCATCCGACAATCGCATGGGGGCCATCGCCCGGGCTTTCAATCAGGCCGTTGGCCAGGTCCTGGGCGAGGTGGTCAAGTGGGTCGACGCGGCCGGAAGTGGCTACGCCAGGCCCGCCTGACGGGAGGCCGCCGTCAAGGTGTTGCGCAACAAGCAGGCGACGGTCATTGGCCCAACGCCATTGGGTACCGGCGTTATCCAGCCCGCCACCTCGGCGGCCTCCTTGAAGGCGACGTCGCCGACCACCTTGGTTTTGCCGGCGGCGGCCTTGACCGGATCCCGGAACGGCACGCGATTGACCCCGACGTCGATCACCGCCGCGCCCGGCTTGATCCAACTTCCCCGCACCATCGCCGGCTTGCCCACAGCGGCGATGAGGATGTCGGCTCGCCGGCAAATGCCCGCCAGATCACGCGACTTGGAATGGGCGATGGTGACCGTGCAATTGGCCGCCAGTAGCAGCTGCGCCACCGGCCGCCCGACCAGAACCGAGCGGCCGACGACAACCGCACTCCTGCCGGTCAGGTCGGCGAGCGTTTCCCGCAGGAGGATGAGACAACCGAGCGGCGTGCACGGCGCCAGTCCCGGAAGTCCACTCGCCAGGCGCCCGGCGTTGGCGACCGTCAGTCCATCGACATCCTTATCCGGATCGATGGCGGCGATCACCCTGGCCTGGTCGAGGTGTCCGGGCAGAGGCAGCTGGACGAGGATGCCATGGATGGCGGGATTCGCGTTCAGCGCCGCGACGAGCGCTTCCAACTCGGCTTGGGTGGTGTCGGCCGCCAAGCGATGGGTGAGGGAGTGCATGCCCGCGGCCAGGCTCTGCTCGCCCTTGGATCGGACATAGATCTGGCTGGCCGGGTCATCGCCGACGAGAACCACCGCCAATCCAGGCTTGACGCCGTGCTCTCGCCAAAGGCGCGCCGTCTCCTCGGTCACCGACTGGCGCAGATTTTCGGCGATCGCTCGGCCGTCGATAATCTGTGCGGTCATCAATCCAATCCAAACAAGGAATCGTAGGGGTCGAGCTTACCGGCCAGAACATCGGCGACCTTCACCGCGGGATAGCCGACCGACGCTTCCGCGCTCGCCCGCCAGGCGTCGACAACCATATCCCGCAGCATTGCCGCGCCAACCGCCAAACGCGCGGCGACGAACGCCCTGCCTTCCGGCGAGGCGTGGACGAAGGCGCCAGCCTTGTCGAGGCGATAGAGCGGCAGCACCTCGGCGTTGGTCGCCGCCAGGTAGGCTTCAGTGCGCGGCCAGATTCCGCATCGGCAGTCCTGATAGGGTGGCAGCCGGGTAGCAACCGCTCTCGGCTCGACGAAGCGCCTGACAAACTCGCCCTCGAAATAGGCATGGATGCGCGCCTGGGTGAAGCGCTCGGGATCGGGATAGTCGCCCCAGCCGTTGAAGTGGACCGTAACGTGCAACGGCTGGCTGCCATCGCCGACATAGTGGGCGAAATCACCCAGATCATTGAGGATCAGCGCCTGGCGCCGGGAGGCATCGGCCGCCAGCCAGGTGCGGTGACGTGGATCGGGCGCCATGCGTGCGGCGGCGATCTCAACCCGCCAATAGGCGAAATCCCGCGTCAGTTGCTGCCAGCCCTCGACGATCGCATAGGGAAGGTACCCGGCGCGCCAGCCGTCCGTTCCACTGGCCCGCAGAGCCGCTTCGAACTCGGCCCGCGTCGCCGGAAGCTCGGCCAAAGCCGACGCTCCCAGCACCCGGCCATGGTCGTCAACATCGAGATAGTGCGCGGGATCGAGATCGGCGTCGTGTGTGCGCCCGGCGCCCTTTGAACGGTCCGGCTCGCGCGCCAATTCGCCGAGGGTCGAGGCAGCGGCCGGGGTGCGCAGGAACGCCGGCAGCTCGGGCGGAAAAGCTTGGACCGCCAACTGGCCGATCATCCGATGGCCGCTCGATCCCCACGCCAGCGCCGTGTGCGGCGCAACAAACGCGGCGCACGCCGCTAAGGCCAAAATGACGACCGATGGCAGGCGCATGAAACCTTGCTGGACAAGGAAAAAGCACACCCTCATGGGCCATGCGACGGCGCGCGGCAAGGTCGGTCGGAAAAACTGCCTTTGCTGCAGCGCGGGGTGGCCTGACGTGGATTTTACCCCACAGGCGACCAACCATTTAATCCTGTTTACGGATGCAATTAGTGGTGAGCAATTCTTGTCACTATAGTCTGAGAAGATGGATTGACACTATTCGGCCGCCTCACCTAACTCTAATCTTTGATGCTCAAGCGTCGAAGCGGGATACCGCTCCGATGACGCTTTTTGGTTGACGCAAGCTCTATCGACCGGCTAGCGTAACGGCGGATCAGGGGCCGGTGGCCCGCGGCGGGGATATCGCTTTTGAACAAGCTACTGGCCGGATTGGCCATCGCCGCCCTGTTGACGCCCGCGATGGCTTCGGCTGAGGCGAGCGGCGATCCAATCGGCGACCTGCTGGGCCAACTGGCGGCCAAGGTGAAGCCGATTCTGGCGACTTTCGGCCTCAAGGCCACGCTCTATCACGGCGGCGCCCACATGTCGGACCGAGATTCACTGGGCTGCAAGGTGATCCCGATGCGCACCGCTGCTGTCGATGGGGTCAAGGTGCGGCGTCATAGCCTGCTGTTCATCAAGGAGACCGTGGGCCTGCCGATGCCCGATGGCCGCAAGCACGACGGGTATTGGTACGCCTCGGATACGGGAAGCGCCATTCACTCGGGGCGCATCGATCTGTTCACCGGCCAAGGCGCCGGGTCCATGCGGCCGTTGATGCCGCTTAGTCTGGCCACGGTGACCGTCGCCACCGTCGGCGTCTTCGAGGGCTGCCCGAAGCAATAGGCCGCCAGAGCACGATGGGTTTTGACGGAACACCGGCAAAACCAGGGCCCGCAGCGCATCACTCCCTCACCCAATGGCGAGCGCAGTCATGGAGGGACCAGGCTCCAGTGGGCGCAATCAACCCAGGGTCGGTCCGGGTCTAGCGGTGTTCCCCTATCTGGGCATCGCCGCGACATTGCCCCCGTCGACCGGGATCACCGCGCCGGTAGTCTTTTCCATCATGGCGACGAACACGAACGCCTGAGCGACATCTTCGGCCGTCACCTCACTCTGCAACAGGTTGCCGCTCATGTAGTCTTGCCGCGACACGCCGCGGGCGGCGGCGCGCGCGTCGATCATCGTCTCGGTGAGCAGACCCGAGCGTATCCGATCGGGATTGATGGCGTTGCAGCGAACGCCATCGGCGCCGTGTTCGAGAGCATATTGGCGCATCAGGGCCAGGAGCGCCGCCTTGGAGGTTCCGTAGGCCCCAAAGTCCGGCCCGGGATTGATCGCCTGCTTGGAGACGTTGAATAGCAGGACGCCGCCCATCGCCTGGGCGCGAAACACCGCCACCGCCGCGCGCGCCACGTTCTGATGCGCGAAGAAATTGATATCAAAGCTGTCGCGCAGGGCGGCGTCGGTAAGATCGGTCATCGGCCCTGCGGTCGCGGTCCCGGCGTTGGAGATCACGATATCGACACCTCCGAACCGCTGGCAGGCTCTGGCGAAAGCCTCCTCCACATCCTCGGTTCGCCTGGCGTCGCCCGCCAGGGCGAGGCCACCGCCAGCGATTCCCGCCATACCCTCGGTGTCGAGGTCCAGTAGAGCCAGCTCCGCCCCCTCGGCGGCGAAAGCGCGCGCGAGGGCTGCGCCGATGGCCCCAGCGGCGCCGGTGATCAGCACCACGTGACCCTCCAGACGTCTGGCCTGGCGCTTGCCGAGCTTGGCCTGCTCCAGCGACCAGTATTCCATATCGAACGTGTCGGCTTCGCCCACGGGCTGGAAACGGCCGACAGCCTCGGCCGCCAGCAACGTCTCGGCCCAGACCTCGCCAATGTCGCCGGCCACCCTCGCCTCGCTGGCGGTGCGACCGGCCGCGATCAGGCCAAGGCCGGGCATGACGATAAGCCGAGGCAGCGGATCGAGGGCGGTTTTCGGGGCTGGCGCAGAAGCCGCGTGGCGCTCGAAATAGGCGCGATAATTCGCCTCGTACGCCCTTAGCGCCGTGGCGGCGGCGGCCGCCCAGGCGTCCACGTCACCGATCGGCGGCGCCAGCACGAGAGCTTCGCGCTTGGTGCGAATGACATGGTCGGGCGTCGCCACGCCACGCTGGGCCAGCTCGGCGAGGTTCGGATCCGCGGCCAACGCCGCCGCCGAGCCGCCAGTGCGCGCGTCGAGGATCCATCGCGGGTTGGCGCCGAGCAGGCCGCGGAGCCTGGGCAGGACCTGCGCCAACGGCGCCACCCCCGGCGGCGGAGTGGGGGCCGGCCTGCGCGGCCGGCGGGCGATGGCGGCTTCGGCCAGACTGACCAGGTCGATCATGCGCTCGTAGGCTTCGCGGGCGGTGGCTCCGAAGGTGAACAGGCCATGCTGCAGCAGCGCCAACCCTTCGACTGCCGGGTGCTGCTCACAGAGCCGCGCCGCCGCTTTCGCCAACCTGAAGCCCGGCATTACATAGGGAACGCAGGCGACGCGCCCGCCCAGGGCCTCGGCGATGACCGCCTCAGCGTCCGGCTGATCGGCCAGGGCCAGGAAGGCGGTGGCGTGGCTGTGATCGATGTACTTGGCCGGTATGAAGGCGTGCAGGAGTGTCTCGACCGACGGATTGGGCGCGGTGCTGTCGATCAGGTTGGCGCGCAGGGCGCCGACCATCGCCTCGTCGGAAAGCGATTCCAGCGCGCGCAGCCTCAGCAGGGGCGAAAGCCGCACCGCCGGATGGCCCGGCGGCTCGATGCTCGCCAGGTCCCAGCCGCTGCCTTTCACGCACAGGACCTCGAGCGACTGCCCGAAGAGGTCGCGGGTCGTGGTCTTGACCGAGGTATTGCCGCCGCCGTGCAGCACCAGAGCCCGATCAGCGCCCAGCAATCTTGCACTATAGGTGCGCAATGCCAGGTCCTGGTCGACCCCCGTCTTGGCGTATCGGGCCACCGCAGCGGCCGCTTCGGCCTGGTCCCAACGGCTTTTCATGCGCTGGCGCCAGGGTTCATGCTAGCGGTCAGCCTCAGGAGGACGATCATGGCCCAGTCTTTAGCCGCCGCCGGCATGAAGATCACCATTGTCGAGAATGGCCCCTATCAGGTGACCGGCGGCGTTCCACTCGGGCGAGAGACGATCGGCGCCAACGCCGACGGCGACTCCATCGCTTGGCTCGCCGGCGAAGCCGAGCGGCCGCGGCGCGCCTACCAGCTTTGCCGCTGCGGTCATTCCAAGACCAAGCCCTACTGCGATGGCAGCCATGAGACCGTCGGCTTCGATGGCGCCGAGACCGCCAGCCGCGCGCCGTACGCCGAACAGGCGGGCGTGATCGAAGGCCCCGTGGTCGCCATGACCGATGCCGAGCATCTGTGCGCCTTCGCCAGGTTCTGCGACCGCGACGGCAACGTCTGGAACACAGTTTCGCAGGTATCGGCGCCAGGCGAGCGCCAGGCCTTCGAGCGACAGGTTGGCCAATGCCCATCCGGGCGCCTGCGGGTGATGGACAAGATCAATCAGGGTTGGGTCGAGCCTGATCTGCAACCCTCGATCGCGCTGGTCTCCGATCCGGCGCAGGGGGTCGCCGGCCCGCTCTGGGTGCGCGGTGGGATCCAAGTCATCGGCGCCGACGGGACCGCCTACGAGCGGCGCAATCGGGTCACGCTGTGCCGTTGCGGGGCTTCGCGCAACAAGCCGTTCTGCGATGGCAGCCATGCCAGCGACGAAGTCAAATTCCAGGAGTGATATTGGCCGAGATCCGTCCCTATGAGGCTGCCGATCTCGAAGACCTCTACCGTATCTGCCTCGCCACCGGAGATAGCGGCGCCGACGCCAGCCCTCTCTACGCCGACGCTAAGCTGATTGGCGAGCTTTACGCCGCCCCTTACGGAATCTTCAGTCCGCACACCTGCTTCACGGCCAAGGATGAGCATGGGATCGGCGGGTACATCCTGGGCGCGCTCGATACACCGGTCTTCGAGGACCTCCTCGAGCATCGCTGGTGGCCGGCGCTGCGCGCTCGCCATGCCGATCCGCGCACCAAGCCGCGCGAAAGCTGGATCGCCGACGACACGCTGGCGCTGCGGATTCATCGGCCCTACCGCACTCCCGAACGCATCAGCCAGCCTTTCCCCTCGCACCTGCACATCGATCTGCTGCCCCGGCTGCAGGGCTGCGGCCTCGGCCGCCGGATGATGGATGTCTGGCTCGCCAAGGTGCGGGCGCTGGGTTCGAAGGGAGCGCATCTTGGGGTCAGCCTCGGCAACGTCCGCGCGCGGCGGTTCTACGCCGCCTACGGCTGGCGCGAACTGGAGGTTGGACCCGACGCCCTCTGGCTGGGCCTTGACCTGTGACCCGTCTCAGGCGATCGGATCGACGCCGCACCACCCCGGCAGGTAGGCGGCGACGTCCGACTTGGCCAGCTTCAGCGCCTGCTTGAGGGCCGCCGCGAAGTCCTTTTCGATCGCCTTCCGCTTGATCCTGCCGCGCAGAAAATCCGCCCACAGGAATTCGCTGAATGGCGTCGTGTCCTTGGCGTAGCCGCCGACATGGCGAAGGTTTCCGGCCAGGCTCCTATAGGGATCGTCGACCAGCTTGGCGATCGAGGTCGGAATGGCGTCGAAGCCGACCCGCCTGCCTTCATCGTTGTAGGGATGGCATAGAGCGCGGTTGTCCAGATAACGCCAGAACGCCTCGCGGCCGAGCGCCGAGAGATCGGCCTGCACCGTCACCATGACGCTGCCGACGCCCTCGTCATGCATGGCGCGCGCCAGATGATGGTTGTCGACGATGTAGTGCCGGTTTTTCGGACCCAGCACCGAGGGGATCAGATGCCGGCCGAGGAACTCCTCGCCTTTTTCCTCTGAAAGGTGGCGCCAACGCTCCCGCTTCTGCTCCACCTCATGCATGCCGACGGTGATCTGGGTCGGGCGGAGGTCGGATATCGCCACCGGGTGCAAAAGCGGTTCATGCGCGTTCATGAGCGGATGATAGCCAAGCATGCCGACACAAGAAACTCTGCTATGCGACTCGCGCCATGACCTCGCGCCCCAATCTGGCGATCGCAGCGGCGTTTGCGACCTCGATCGCCGTCGCCAGCGCGCGCGCCGAAGACAACACGGCGCCGGGCAGTTTCGCCTTCCACGCGCAGGCCACCATCACCGACCAGGGTAACCTCGCCTTCAGCTCGCCCTACGCCGGGCTGAACAGCCTGCCGGCCAAGGCCGAAGGCCGCGAGACCGCCGACCTCACCGCCTTCATCGGGTTGCGACCCTGGGGTGGCGCGGAGATCTGGCTCAACCCGGAATTCGACCAGGGCTTTGGTCTGCACGACACCCTGGGCATGGCCGGGTTTCCGAGTGGCGAGGCCTACAAGGTCGGTCGGTCGAACCCCTACTTCCGACTGCAGCGCCTCTTCCTTCGCCAGACCATCGACCTATCGGGCGATGTGTCGAAGGTCGATCCGGACCAGAACCAGCTCGGCGGCGACCAGCGCGCCAATCGCGTCGTTCTCACGATCGGCAAGTTCGCCGTGACCGACGTTTTCGACACCAACACCTACGCCCACGATCCCAAGCACGATTTTCTCAACTGGGCGCTCATCGACGCCGGCACTTTCGACTACGCCGCCGATGCCTGGGGCTACACGGTAGGGGCGAGCGCCGAGTGGTATCAGGGTCCGTGGACGTGGCGTCTCGGCGCCTTCGATCTCTCTAAGATCCCCAACAGCGAAAAGCTCGATCCTCATTTCGCCCAGTTCCAGATGATCGGCGAAATAGAGCGGCGCTACTCGATCGGCGGCCACGAGGGCGCGGTGAAAGCCACCGCCTTCCTCAGTCGCGGCCGCATGGGCGCCTTCGCCGACGCCGTCGCCCGCGGCGCGGCCACCGAGGCGACCCCAAACGTGGCCCTGGTGCGCAAGTACCGTTCGCGAACCGGCGTGGATCTCAGCCTACAGCAGGCGCTTGGCGGCGATGTCGGCCTTTTCGCCCGCGGCGGCTGGGCCAGCGGAGACGTCGAGCCCTACGAGTTCGCCGATATCGACAGGACCGTTTCTGGCGGCGTCTCGGTCAAGGGCAGGCGTTGGGGGCGCGCCGACGACACGGTTGCGCTGGGGGGCGTGGTCAACGGGATTTCCAAGATCCACCAGGCCTATTTCAATGCCGGGGGGCTCGGCATCCTGATCGGTGACGGCCGCCTGCCACACCCCTCGACGGAGAATATCCTCGAGGCCTACTACGACGCCGCCCTGACCAAGGCTTTGCACCTGTCAGTCGACTATCAGTTCGTCGATCACCCGGCCTACAACCGCGACCGTGGGCCGGTGTCGATTTTCGCCGCCCGCCTGCACGCCCAGTTCTAGCGGCTAGCGGACGACCAGCAGCCAGATCAGCGATCCCGCGCCGACGATCACGCAATAGATCGCAAACGGATCAAAGCCCTTGACCTCATGGGTCTTGAACCAGCGCATCAGCAGCCAGACGCTGACCAAAGCCGTGACCCCGGCGACCACGCCCGCCAGGGCGGCCGTGGCGCTGAAGCTGCTATGATGCTTGATAAGCTTGGGCGCCTCGAGGACCACCGCCCCCAGGATGATCGGCGTAGCGGTCAGGAACGAAAATCTGGCCGCATCTTCGTGGTTCAGCCCGCAAAGGTAGCCGCCGGCCATGGTCGCGCCCGAACGCGACATCCCCGGGATCAGCGCCAGGCATTGCCACACGCCGATGATCAGCGCCTGGCCGAAGCCGAGTTCGCTGAGCTGGCGGGCCTTGGTTCCGTGCATGCGTTCGGCGATGAACAGCATCACCCCGTTGACGATCAGGAAGGCAGCCGCCAGCACGGGCGCGCCGAAACCGGCTCTCAGCTTCTTCTCGAACACGAAGCCGATGATGACGGCCGGTATGGTGGCCACCACCACTCGCCAGAACAGGCGTCGATCCGCGGCGCCGGCGGGGTTGCGCCAGCCCGCCACCGAGCCGGCGAAGCCCACCCAGTCGCGCCAGAAATAGCCCAACAGGGCGAGGGCGGTGCCCAGATGCATGACCGCGAGAAACGGCAGGAAACCCTCGGCGTTCTCGTCCACCGGCCAACGCAGGAGCGCCGGCAGGATCACCGCGTGGCCCAGGCTTGAAATCGGGAATAGCTCGGTGATCCCCTGCACGATGGCGAGAATGATGGCCTGCAATCCGGTCATGCCGCTGTCCTACAGCGTGGGCGTTTGATTCTGCGCTCGCGCTTCCTGCTTCTTGGCAAGGTCGAGCAGCATCGCATTCTGGTATTCGAGATGCTTGAGGATCAGCTCGATCTCGTCCTCGGCCTTGATGTTGACCTCAAGGTCGTGCTCGGCCCTGGCTTCGGCGTGCGCGCCCTGGATGTTCTGACCGACCATGATCAGCGGCATCAGCATGATCTGGATCAGATTGGAGATGAACAGCCAGAACACGAACGCCATCGGCGGATCGAATTGCAATGATTTCGGGGCCAGGAAATTCCACGTCAGCCAGAGCGCGCTCCAGATGAAGATGATGAAGAAGAACCCCATGGTGCCGACGTGTTCGGTGATCCACATCGCCAGCTTCTGCGTCGCCGACAGCTTCTCGCGCCGTTCATGATAATAGTTCTTGAGGGGCCGGCGCGGCCGCTGGGCGGCAGGCGGCGGGGGTTGAAGGCTCACAGCATCGGTCACGAATGGCCTCCCCGGGCAGTCTGGCTTTCAGCCTAGACCGATTCCCGCTCAGGCCGGGTTATCGAGGCTGAACCGGTCCTCGTCGTCGTGGTAGGCGAACACCTCGGCATACCGACCCCAGGAGACGATGGCGTCCAAGGTCTCGTCGGCGCGCTGTTCGGACATGAAATCCTCCAGTTCGTCGCGGAACCGGCTCGCTGGCGCCTGGTGCGAGGCGCGGTCATCAAGAACGCGGCGGATGTGCGCCGCCAGCGGCACATAGGCCATCAGTTGGCGAGCGAAGATCTGCTTGCGCTCATCGACATCGGCGGCATCGTAGCGCCGCGCCGCCTGGGTGAGGCGGAGGCGCCGGCCATCGAGTTCGGCGAAGCGCATCAGCTGCAAGGTTTCGGCGATCGGCAGCAGTTCGTCGGCCTCGAGCTGCAGTTCGCGGGCCAGGTCTGCGAGATCGGCCGAGCCGTTGTGCGGCGCCGCCGAAATGCCTTCGATCATCCCGGCCATCTCGTTGGTGGAGATGTGCGGCAGTGCCATGCCGAGGCCAGTGCCCGGGAACAGCCCGTCGCGGACGCCGCTTTGCGCCGACGGCTTGGCGGTCATGCGCGCATAGATGTCGTCAACCAGGGCTCGGAAGGCCGGATCGAGGCGTTTGCGCGGCTGCGGCAGGTCGACCTTGATCTCGGCGATCACCCGGCCGGGGTTGGAGGAGAACACCAGGATGCGGTCGCACATCAGCACCGCCTCCTCGATATTGTGGGTAACCAGCAGGATGGAACGGATCGGCATCCGGCCTTCCGACCACAGGT
Source organism: Caulobacteraceae bacterium (assembly GCA_035999625.1). Classification (GTDB taxonomy): domain Bacteria; phylum Pseudomonadota; class Alphaproteobacteria; order Caulobacterales; family Caulobacteraceae; genus Acaudatibacter. Next base: position 26,678 of record DASYGN010000047.1, read on the forward strand.
CCAAGAAATCGGTGCGCAGGGTCTCGGCGGTGAGCACGTCGAGGGCCGAGAACGGCTCGTCCATCAGCAATACCGAAGGCTGGACGACCAGCGCTCTGGCCAGGCCGACCCGCTGGCGCATGCCGCCGGATAGCTCCTTGGGATAGGCGTTCTCGAAACCGTCGAGGCCGATGAGGTCAATGGCCGCCAGGCTGCGCTTGCGCCGTTCATCGGCCGGCACGCGCTTCGCCTCGAGGCCGAGTTCGACATTCTTCTGCACGGTGAGCCAGGGAAACAGGGCGAAGCTCTGGAACACCATGGCCACGCCATGGGCGCTGTCATCGCCTGGCATGTCGCTGACCGCGATCTGGCCAGCGGTCGGGGTGATCAACCCGGCGATGGAGCGCAGCAAGGTCGATTTGCCGGAGCCCGAGCGACCCAGGAGGCCGACAATTTCGTTCGGCCGCAGGCTGAGATTGACGTCCTCGAGCACCACCAGCCCGGCGCCGGCGCCGCCGCCGTAGACGTGCTTGAGCCCTTCGACTTCCACCAGGGGGGCCGCGGCGGGGGCGTCCATCGCCAAGGTCATGGTCCAGGCTCCATCATCCGAGGCGCAGGTTCTTCTCGGCGTAGGCGTAGAGCGGCCTCCACAGCGACCGGTTCAGCAAGATCACGAACACCGACATTACGCTCATCCCTAACGCTACGCGCGGAAAGTCGCCGGCGGCGGTGGCGTTGGCGATGAAGGCCCCCAGACCGGCGGCCTGAAGCTTGGTGTGGCCCCAGCGAACTACCTCGACCACGATGCTGGCGTTCCATGACCCACCCGAAGCGGTCAGCGCCCCGGTGACATAGTAGGGAAATATCCCTGGCAGGATGAAGTCGCGCCACCGCTGCCAGGAGCGCAGGCGAAAGATGCCGGCCGCCTCCTTGAGGTCGTTGGGCAGGGCCGAGGCGCCGGCGATGACGTTGAAGACGATGTACCACTGGGTCCCCAGGATGATCAGCGGCGAGAGCCAGATGTTGGCGTCGAGGTGAAAGCCGACGATGGCCATGACCGCGAACGGATACAGAAGGTTGACCGGAAACGCGGCCAGAAACTGGGCCAGGGGCTGAAGCTGCTGCGACCAGGCGGGCCTGAGGCCGATCCACACCCCGATCGGCACCCAGACCAGGCTCGCCAGCGCGATCAGCACCAGCACCCTCAGCAGCGTGATCAGGCCGAGGCCGCAGACCGTCAGAGCGTCGTGAAGGCTGATGTAGGCGGTCAGGTAGCGGATGATGATCACCGCCCCCCACGCCGCGCCCAGCGCAACGACGATGAGCCACAGGCGATCGAAAACACGCGGGCTGACGGCGGCGGCGAACCTTGGCGGGCGCAACGCCGGCAACCGCGGCCGAGGCAGGGCGGCGGCCATGCGGGCGAAGGGTGATCCCAGCCGCTTCAACAGGCGGGTGCGGCGCAGCACATCGAAGAACCAGGATCTGGGCTCGCGCTCCGAGGCTGTCTGCTCGAAGCGGAACTTGTCGGCCCAGGCGACGATCGGCCGGAACAGCAATTGGTCGTAGAGCACGATCACCACCGCCATGGCCGCCACCGCCCAGGCGACGGCGACGAGATCCTGGCGCTCGGTGGCCAAGGCCAGCCACGAGCCGATGCCTGGGATGGTGACGGTGTTGGAGCCGACCACCATGGCCTCCGAGGCGACGACGAAGAACCAGCCGCCGGACATCGACATCATCGTGTTCCAGACCAGCGCCGGGGTCGCGAATGGAAGCTCCAGGCGCAGAAAACGTCGCCAGGGGCTGAGGCCAAACTGGCGGCTCACCTCGATCAGATCGTCCGGCAGGGTGCGCAGCGATTGATAGAAGCTGAAGGCCATGTTCCAGGCCTGGGCGGTGAACACCAGGAAGATCGACGCCAGCTCCTCACCCAGCTCATTGCCCGGAAACAGACCCATGAAGAAGGTCAGGGTGAAGGTCATGAACCCGAGCACCGGGATCGATTGCAGGATATCCAGAGCCGGAACGATGATCAGTTCGGCCTTCTTGCTCTTGGCGGCCAGGGTGGCGACCACAAAGGTGAAGATCAGCGAGGCGATGATCGCCGCGAACATCCGCAGGGTCGAACGCAGCGCGTATTCGGGCAGCCGCCGCGGATCGAGGGTCACCCCGGCGTTGGGCAAATGCGAGATCGGCAAGTTCATCTGCCGAGCGCCGTGAAGGATCAGCACCGCCAAGCCGCCGAGCAGCACCACGGCGACGAGGTCGAACCGGTTCGGGGCGAAGCGCCGCCGGGCGAATCTGGCCAGCAGGCCAGGATTCAACCGCTCGCTGGAGAGGAAGACCATAGGCTCGCCTCGTGAACGCCGCGTCGGCTGTCACGAGGATCCGAGGTGTCAGATCCGGAAGGACAACCTTGGCGGCCGGCTTGTTGGACCGGGACTGTCGCTGGGCATCAGGGTTTGAGGTTTCCGAAAACGGTCGCACTGGGTGACCGCCACCCGGGGCAATGGTCCTTCCGGGCGAATTCTGTCAAGCCCTTGGCTCATGCTGGCGTCCTACCCGAGCGCGCGCTCTTACGGCTCTGTTTTCGTGGTTCCAGTTTATGGCTAAAAGCCTTATGAGTGGGGGACGGGATTACACTCGCAAAGGACAAAACATGAAGCTTCCAGGCATTGCCGTAGCGACGCTCGCCATCACCGCCCTCGCGGGGGGGACGGCCCTCGCCCAGGTCACCATGCAGCCGGTCCCGAACCCGCCCGAAAAAGAGCATGCGATGGCGCGCCATCACGGGGGCCACCATCATCATATGAAGGGTCATCACCACCATCATATGATGAAGGGGCATCATCACCACATGAAGGGCCATCATCACCACATGAAGGCCGCCCCCAAGGAAGACGAGGCGGCTCCGGCGCCAGCCCCAGCAACGCCTCAGTAGCGAGCTAAGTCGCGGACGGCGCGGCGCAGAACTCGCCGTCCGCGTTACGGCCTCAAGGTTTTCCCTACCGGCGCCAACGCCAGCGCCGCCAGCTTGAGGTGCTGAAGGGCGAACGGGATCCCAACCAGCGTCACCGCCAGCGCCAGCCCTACGATTACGTGGGCCAGGGCGATGTACCAACCGGCCAGCACAAACCAGACGATGTTGAGCAGTCCCCCGAGGCAACCGTCCGGCGACTGACCATCGCGCCCGAGACTCTTGGGGACCGCCTGGCGACCGAACGGCGCGAACGCCAGAAGACCGATGCGCAGCGCCGCCGGCGCCCAGGGCAGGCCAACGATGCTGATCGCCAGCAGCAGCGCGCCCAGCAGCCAGCTGAGCCCCGCTGCGAAGCCGCCAAAGACGAACCACAGGACATTCAGCAGCAGATTGAGCATGCGAGCTCCATTACCACCGCAATAGGCGCGCGCCGACGAGCGCCCCCAGGGCGGCGCTCAAGCCGATTCCCAGGCTGTACCAGAGGGCCACGAACGGCGCGGTGTGTTCCTGGCAGTAGAAACCATAGACCGCGCCGGCGAGACCTCCGGCCATGAGGCCGGCTGCCGCCCCAGCGAGCCCAAGGCGCGTCGGCGCCAACGGCCGCGCACCGCCAATCAGCAAGGCATAGATCGGCGCCGCCAGAAGCAGGATCCGCCACGGACAAAGGTCCCAGCTATCGCCCAGCCAGAGCTTCGGCCACAGCGTCGCCGGCGCGCTCACCCACTCTTGGCCAGCCATCACGGCGATGCCGGCGAGGGCCATCGCCAGCGCGGCCAAGCCAACAGCGCTTATCCGGCCACCCGGACGCAGCGACGGCAGCAGGATGAGAAGTCCCGATACGGCGAGGGCGAGGCAATAAGCGGCCTTCATCCAGAACCAATCGGCGCGTATCGCCGCGGCCAGCGGCTGCATGCCCAACCACAGGCTCAGGGCGGCGAGCGCCAACACCACTCCGGCAATGGCCGCAGGCGCTATCCGCGCGAGCGGCCGCCTGGGGGGCGATGGTTCGCCGCCCGCGCTCGCCAGGGCGCCGATCAGCTCAGAGGTCTTCATCGAAGACCTCGCGCATCAGTCGCTTCATGCTCCGGTGCACGGCCACCTTGGCGGCGGTGACGCTGATTCCGGCCCGCGCCGCCGCCTCGTCCATGGAATAGCCCTGAAGCTTGACGTCGCGCATGAGGCGCTGCTGGCGTTCGGGAAGCTTGGCCAACAGCTTGGCCACGTCGCGCCGCACCGCCCCCTCTTCAGGATTGTCGCTAGCCAGCAGATCGGTGGCGGACTCGAGCGGCAGGCTCACCCGGCCGCCACGGCGGCGGTAGCGATCAACCAGCTTGTACCTGGCGATGGCGAACGCCCAAGGCGCGAAGCGGTAGCTTGGATCGTAGGTCGCACGTTTAAGATGCACTGCCAGCAGCGTCTCCTGAACCAGATCCTCCACGTCATCGGCGCCACGCAAGCGGCGCGCGAAGTAGGCGCGAAGGTGGCCCGCCAGTCGCACCAGCAGGCGGCCATGGGCATCGCTATCGCCCGCCTGGCTGGCCACCATCAGCGCCTTGAGCTCGGCCTCTTGATGTTGATCGTCGGCGCCTGGAATGTTCGCTCCGCGGTCCGTGAGGTTACGCCATCGCGCCCGAACAGTAACTTTGACGGTGGCTTCGACGAAGCTCAAGGAACAACTGGCATCCAAGGCCCATGCTGATGACCCAACTTTTCCTCCGAAGTCTCACCGCGATTACGGGATTGGCGCTCGCCGCCGGTTGCATGGCGGCCGCCCCCCCCGCCGGCCGACTGCCGCCGCCCGTCTTCGATCCGCCAGCGCAGGGGCTACAGACCGCGGTGCTTTCAGGAGGCTGTTTCTGGGGCGTGCAGGGCGTGTTCGAGCACGTCAGGGGAGTAAAGAAGGTCCTGGCCGGTTACGACGGCGGCCAGCAGGCCACCGCCCGCTATGACGAGGTCAGCACCGGAACCACGGGCCACGCTGAATCGGTTCAGATCGAATTCGACCCCAGCCAGATCTCCTATGGCCAGATCCTGCGCATCTTTTTCCAAGTGGCCACCGATCCGACCCAGGTGAACCGGCAGTTTCCCGACGAAGGGCCGCAATATCGCTCGGAAATCTTCTACGAAAATCCGACCCAGAAAGCCGTCGCCGGCCGGTATATCGCCCAGCTGCAGGCGGCGAAGATGTTTCCCGCGCCGATCGCCACCCGGGTCGATCCAGACCGTGGCTTCTACCGCGCCGAGGACCATCATCAGGACTATCTCGAGCGCCACCCGAGCCAGCCCTACATCGCCATCTACGACATGCCCAAACTGCAGCATCTAAAGGCGATGTTCCCGGCCTATTGGCGTCCGGCCCCGGTCCTGGCCTTGTAGAGCCTGATGGCGTTCTGGGTGCTGGCGATCGGTTCGCGCCTATGGTCAACTGATAAGCGCAAGGGCAACGGAGCGGGCGCTAAGACCAAGTGAGCATCGCCGAGTTGTCGCGCCCCATCACGCGGGCCGCTTTCCGTCCCCTGATCCCCGCGAGCGCCGCGCTGCGCGAGCTCAGCCTGACACCGCTCATCGTCGGCGTCATCCTGGGGGTGATCTTCGGCGCCTCGTCTCTCTATCTGGTGCTCAAGGTCGGCCTGACCGTCAGCGCCTCGATCCCGGTGGCGGTGATATCCCTGACCCTGTTCAGAGTTCTGGGACGCATTGGGCTGCGTTCGGCGACGATCCTCGAGCACAACATCGTCCAGACCGCCGGCTCGGCCGGCGAATCGATCGCTTTCGGGGTCGGGGTGACCATGCCGGCGATCATGATCCTGGGCTTCGACCTCGAGGTCGGCCGGGTGATCTTGGTCTCGCTGCTCGGCGCGGCGCTCGGCATCCTGATGATGATCCCGCTGAGAAGGGCGTTGATCGTCGCCGAGCATGGGGTGCTCAAATATCCGGAAGGAACCGCGTGCGCGGAGGTGCTCAAGGCCGGAGCGACGCCCGAGGAACGGGCGCTCGGACGCGAGGAGGCCAGCGCCGCCCTCCCCGAGACGCGATCCGGCGCGACCGCCATCTTCGCCGGCTTCGGGGTCGGCGTTGTCTACAAGCTGGCCATGGAAGCCTTCCGCCTGTGGAAGGACATCCCCGAAAAGGTGTTCGGCGCCCCCTTCGCCGCCGGTTCGTTGTCGGCGGAGATCTCGCCCGAACTGCTGGGTGTCGGCTACATCATTGGCCCGCGGATTTCCGCCGCCATGGCCGGCGGCGGGGTGCTCGCCTACCTCGTCCTCATCCCGTTGATCCACTATTTCGGCTCGGCCGTGGCCCTGCCCATCGCCCCTGGCGAGGCGCCGATCGCCACCATGAGCCCGGACGATATCCGCGGCGCCTATGTCCTCTACATCGGGGCCGGAGCGGTGGCCGCTGGCGGGATCATCAGTCTCGCGCGCTCATTGCCGATGATCTGGCGCGGATTGCGCGGCGGCATCGGCGCCTGGCGATCGAAGAATCCCAAGCCGGTGAGCCTCGCCCGGACCGATCAGGATCTGCCCCCGCGCATCGTCGCCCTCGGCCTGGTCGGGCTCGTCGTCGCCATCCTCCTGGCCCACAGCCTGCGGATGAATCTCCTGGGCGCGCTGCTGATCGTCGTGTTCGGGTTTCTGTTCGTCACCGTCTCCTCGCGCCTGACCGGCCAGATCGGCTCCTCGTCCAACCCGATATCCGGCATGACCGTGGCGACGCTGTTGCTCACCTGCCTGATCTTCCTGGCCGTCGGCTGGACCGGTCCGAGCTACTATGTGACCGCTTTGTCGGTGGGTGGCATTGTGTGCGTGGCCGCTTCCAACGGCGGGGCCACGTCGCAGGACCTCAAGACCGGATTTCTCATCGGCGCGACGCCCCGGGCGCAGCAGATCGCCATCCTGTGCGGCGCGCTGGCCTCGGCGCTGGCGCTAGGCCCGGTGCTGCTGGCGCTCAACAACGCCTCGACCGTCTATGTGCCGCAGGCGCCCTCGGCGGCGACCTGGAAGGTCCCCGCCGCCGCCCTCGCCAGCCTGCCCGAGGAACGCATCAAGGGCCCGCAGGCGGCCGCCGACGCCCATATCTACCATGTCTGGCAGAAGACCGATTCCGCCGGCGGCGAGAGCGGCCGCTATCTGGTCGACGATGCCGGAACGCCCCGCTACCTCGTTGATCCCGGGATCAACGGGACCCATCGCACCCGTCCCGATGGGACCACCGTCAACAAGTTCGCCGCGCCCAAGGCGACCCTGATGAGCTACATCATCAAAGGCATTCTCAACCGTCAACTCCCCTGGACCCTGGTGATCGCCGGAGCGATGATCGCCGTGGTGCTGGAGATGTGCGCCATCCCCTCCCTGGCGTTCGCGGTCGGGGTCTACCTGCCGCTCTCATCATCGGCGCCGGTGCTGATCGGCGGCGTGGTGCGCGGCCTCGTCGACCGGCACCTGCGGCGCGCGCTGGCCCACCGCGCGCTCAGTGAAACCGAACTGATCGCCGAGACCGACCGAAGTCCTGGCGTTCTGGTGGCTTCCGGCTACATCGCCGGCGGGGCGATCGCCGGCATCGGCATCGCCTTCATGGCCGGGGCGATGACGGGCTTCAACCAGCGGGTGGCCGACTTCATGAGCGTCCACAATCCGTTCTTCAACGGGACCTACGCCGACCTCCTGGCCCTGATCCCCTTCGCCCTTCTGGTCGGAGGGCTCTACCTCAGCGGCCGTCGCGCGGCCCGGTGAGTCCCGCCAAAAAATTCGCGATGATGATCGGCGCGGCGCGGCGCATGGTCGCTTTCACCGGCGCCGGCATGTCCACCGAATCCGGCATCCCCGACTTCCGCAGCCCTGGCGGCGTCTGGAGCCGGATGAAGCCGATCTATTTCCAGGAGTTCGTCGCCAGCGAGGAGAGGCGCCGCGAATCGTGGAGACGCGCCTTTACCGGCGCGGCCGGATGGACAGGAGCCAAGCCCAATGCCGGGCACCATGCCCTCACCCGCCTGGCGAGTGCGCGCAAACTGACCGCCATCATCACCCAGAACGTCGACAATCTGCATCAGGCCTCGGGGACGCCGGTCGACAAGGTCATCGAGCTGCACGGCAACGCCAGCTACGCTCGCTGCCTCGAGTGCGGCCTGCGCCACGCCCTTGACGACCTGAAGGCTCCGTTCCTCGATCGCGGAGTCATCCCCGCCTGCCGCGAGTGCTCAGGCATCGTCAAGACGGCCACCATCTCCTTCGGCCAACCGATGCCCGAGGACGCCATGGCCAAAGCGGAAGGGGCGAGCCTCGCGTGCGATCTCTTCGTCGTCCTGGGCTCATCGCTGGTGGTCTATCCGGCGGCCGGATTTCCCCTGCTGGCCAAGCGTAACGGCGCCAAGCTGGTGATCGTCAACCGTGAACCCACTGAACAAGACCCATTCGCCGACCTGGTGGTGCATGGCGAGATCGGCGAAATCCTGGCGACCGCCCTGCCCGATCAGGAACAGGCGCCGTAAGCCGCCAGCAGCTTCGCACGCCCGGCGCGAAGGTCCCTTCCCCCGCGCTTGTCGGGATAGGGCTCCCCGCCCCTGAATCCCCGCCACAGAGCGAGATTGAAGGCGGCGGTGTCCAGATGGTCCTCGGCGGAAAAGTCCTGGCCCGCCATGGCCGCAGCCCAGTAGGCCGCCGAGCGTCGCGGTCGCTCGCACGCGGCGTGCGTCGTCCGGCCCGGCGGCAGAGGCAGAGCCGTGGTGCGCAGGACGTCAGGCACCTTGGCCTCGAAGCGCCAGTTCGGACGCCGGGTATCGAACGCCGCAGTCATCGGCCGTGCGGCGGCGTCGGTGAGACCCATCGGCGGCAAGCCCAGGATCGCCTCGATCGTGCGCACCAGATCCACGGTGTCGTAGCGCTGCGACACCACCACCTGCTGCTTGACATAGGGACCGGCGACGAAGGCGATCGAGCGATGCGCGTCGATGTGGTCAGGCCCATCCTGGGCGTCGTCCTCGACCACGAAAATCAGGGTATCCTTGGCGAACCGGCTTTCCGCCACCTTTTGCACGAGCAGCCCGACGGCATAATCGTTGTCGGCCACTTCGGTGGCGACCGTATCCAGGCCGTCGATGGCGTCATCGAAATCGCCGGTATGGTCGTGCGCCAGGCGGACCAGCATCAGGTTGGGGGCCTTGCCGGCGGCGACGAAACCATCGAACTCCCGCTCCCACTCCTTGAACCGCCAGTAGTCTGGGAACCCCTGGTCAAAGCCGCGGAAGTAGGGATCGCTAAGCGCCATCAGCGAAGGCTTGTCCGGCGTGAACACCCGCACCTTGGTTTTCCACGGCTCGCGGACCTTCGGCGTGCGCAGCGCGCCGGCGTTTTTGTCGTAGAGGACAATGTCACCGTAGAAGCCCCAGTTGCGCACGCTAAGGCCGGCCCTGAGGGCGTTGTCCCAGAGATAGCCGTGCTCCTCATCGCCATCCGGACCGTCGGGGGCGGCGACATCGCTGGCCCCCGGCAGAGTGTCGGGATCGGCCGGCGCGGCGGGATTGAGCTTGCGTCGCGCGGCCTCGCTGGCCAGACCGACGTTGAGGTTGCGGTTGTCGCCTTCCTGATCGAATTGCAGGCCTCGGTGGGCGTAGTTCACCGGCGCCTCGCGCTCGGTGAAGTCGTTGGTGCGAGCAGCGAGGGTCCAGCTCCAGCCGGTGTTGCTGCTCTCGCCGCTGTCAAAGAAGCGGTCCAGATCGACAAACTGGCGGGCCAGCGCGTGCTGGTTGGGAGTCATCGCGGCGCCGAATATGGCCAAACGTGGATCGCCGTCGCCGACTTCAAGGTCGCCCAGCACCTGATCGTAGGTGCGATTTTCCTTCACCACATAGATGACGTGATGGATGTGCGCGCGCAGGAAGGCGACCATCGCCCGATCAGCCACGCTTGGAGCGGCGAACCGGTGGTTGTTGCTCGCCACCTGCGCGGTCAGCGCGGCCAACTCGTTGGGTGTGGGGCTGGGCAGAGAGAGGAAGCCCGCCTTCTCATTTTGCCAAACGTACTGATTGGCGCCCAGCCAGGCCTTGTCGCGGTGGGGGCGGTTGGCCGGGTTCGGACCGGCGTTGCTCTTGCCGTTGACCACCAGGATCCGGCCATCGGCGACCGCGACCCCCGTCGGATACCAGCCGGTGGGAATGAGTCCGACCACTGACGAATGCCGCCCGGCGCCGTGGCCCCCGCCCCCGGCCGCGGAATCGAGCCTGACCACGGCGAGAGCATTCTCGCCGCCATTGGAGACCAGCAGGGTATCGCCGCTGAGGGCCAACGCGTTGCTGCCCGCCCCGCCAAGGCGGGCGCGGCCCCAGCGCGGGGGTCCGGCGGTAGGAATGGTTTCGATCACCTGGTCGGCGCGGGTGTCGATCACCGCCACCGCATCGGTATTGTCGATAGCGGCGAAGAGTCGGGCGTGCGGAGCGGCCAGGAGGGCGACGGGTTGGCCGCGGGTGACGATCCGGGGTCCAAGCGACATCCCGCTTGGCCTCACCGCCAGGGCGATGATTTCGCGGTCGCGCTCGGAGGCCACGTAGGCCTTGTCGTTGGTGGTCCAGGCGATGGCGCGCGGGAAGGTTCCGCCGCGACGGCCGCCGCCCGGCAGCAGGGACTTCTCGGTGACGGAGCCGCTGGCGAGATCGATCAGGCTGACCGAATCGTGCTGGAAATTGGCCACCAGCACCCTTCTACCATCCGGACTCACGGCCAGGCCGGCCGCTTCCGGCTTTACCGCCAGGCCGAGCCCGACCTTGTGACCAAGCCGGAACATGCGGGTCTGACGCATGACGCCGGGACGGCCAGCGAACTCCAGGACATCGTCATCGACGCCTCCGGAGACGAAGAACCGATCGCCGGCCGGAGCCCAGGCCACGCCCAGAAACGCATCCGGCACGACCAGCGCCTGAAGTTGCGTGGGTTTCGCCCCGGAAACGTCGAACACGAACACATACTCGCCCGACAGGGCCGGGATGAGCGTGCCCTTTGGGTCGAACTCGCGGTTGAAGCCGCTGGTCAGGATCAACAAGGTGCGGCCATCCGGCGACAGCGCCACCGCCGAGGCCTGACCGGCGGTGTAGTTCGGATCGGCCGCCAGGTGCGGGTTGAGCCGTTGAAATATCGCGCCCCGCGCCGCGGTCGGGGTGATCGCCTGGCCGGTGGGGGTGAGTTCCGGCGCGGCGCGGGCGCCGAGCGCCAACAGGCACAGGGTCAGGACGCTGGCGGAACGCCTCACTGGCCGGCCCCGGTCGGATAAAGTCGCATCAGCCCCTCCTGCGCCGCCGACGCGATCAGCCGCCCATCCCGGTGAAAGATACCGCCGAGATTGAATCCGCGCGATCCCGACGCCGAGGGACTCTTCTGGGCGTAGAGATGCCAGTCGTTGAAGTTGCTGCGCCGGTGAAACCAGATGGCGTGATCGAGGCTGGCGGACTGGAAGCCGGGTGTTCGCCAATTGACCCCGTGCGGCCGCATCGCCGTCGACAGCAGCGACATGTCGGAGGCGTAGGCCAGCGCGGCCTGCTGGAGGGCGACATCATCCGGCAACGGCGAGATGGCGCGCATCCACACATTCTGCTCCGGCTCGGCGATGCTCGGCCGGTCCGACCAACGCTCGCCGCCCACCCAGCGCATCTCGATCGCCCGTCGCCAGCCATCATCATCGCCAACGTCAGCCAGCGCCTCGGGCGCGGGCGTCAGCGGCATCGTGTCCTGGTGCTCGAAGCCCTCGATGTCGACCTCGAACGAGGCGGCCAGGTTGAAGATCTGCGCCCCGTGCTGGATGGCGGTCACGCGGCGGGTGGTGAACGACTTGCCATCCCGCGCCCGATCGACCTCGTAGAGGATGGGCACGGCCGGATCGCCAGGGCGGATGAAGTAGGAGTGCAGCGAGTGGCAGATGCGCTGTTCCACCGTGCGATAGGCGGCCAGAAGCGCCTGGCCGATGACCAGGCCGCCGAAGATGCGCGGACCTTGCTGGCCGGGGGCCACGCCCCGGAACAGGTTCACCTCGATGCGCTCAAGCGCCAGGGTCTCGACCAGATCTTCAGTTTCGGCCATCAGCCCCCCGCGCTCGCGTGGCGGCTGCTTAAGCCCAATCCAGGGTGCGCGCCACCGCCTTGCGCCACTGAGCGTAGCCGGTATCGCGCGCCTCTGCCGTCATCGTCGGGCGCCAGTTCGCGTCTTCTCGCCATTGGCTCCGGAGCGTCGCCTGATCGGGCCAGAAGCCGACCGCCAGACCGGCCGCGTAGGCGGCCCCGAGGCAGGTCGTTTCGGCGATGGCGGACCGCACCACCGGAACGTCCAGCACATCGGCCTGAAACTGCATCAGCAGCGCGTTGGCGGTCATGCCGCCGTCGACCTTGAGCGTCTTCAGCGGCTGGCCGGAGTCGGCGGCCATGGCGTCGACCACCTCGCGAGTCTGCCAGGCGACCGCCTCCAGGGCCGCGCGGGCGATGTGGGCCTTGGTGACGAAGGCGGTGAGGCCAGCGATCACCCCACGCGCATCGCTGCGCCAATGGGGCGCGAACAGGCCCGAAAACGCCGGCACCAGGTAGCAGCCGCCATTGTCTTCGACGCTGCGCGCCAGCGTCTCGATCTCCGAGGCGGCTCCGATCAGACCGATATTGTCGCGCAGCCACTGCACCAGGGCCCCGGTGACGGCGATCGAGCCCTCGAGCGCGTAGACCGCTGGCGTCTGCCCGATCCGGTAACCGAGCGTGGTAAGCAGTCCATTGGTGGAGGCGACCGCCCGGGCGCCGGTGTTGACCAGAAGGAAATTACCGGTGCCGTAGGTGCATTTGCCCTCGCCGGGGGAAAAGCAGGCCTGGCCGAAAAGAGCAGCCTGCTGGTCGCCAAGCGCTCCGGCCACGGCGACGCCATCCAGCACGCCCCGGGCGGCGCCATACACCTCCGAGGACGAGACGATACGGGGCAGCATCGCGCGCGGGATGCGCATCGCCGCCAGCACTCCATCGTCCCAATCAAGAGTGGTGAGGGTCATCAGCATCGTGCGGCTGGCGTTGGTGACGTCGGTAAGGTGGGCTCCGGTGAGGCGCCAGATAAGCCAGCTGTCCATGGTGCCGAACAGCAGTTCCCCGCGCTCAGCGGCCGCGCGCGCGCCCGCCACGTTGTCGAGCAGCCAGGCGAGCTTGGGACCAGAGAAATAGGTCGCCAGCGGCAGGCCGCAGACAGCGCGAAACCGATCCTGGCCCTCGACCCCGCCCAAGGCCTTCGCAAGGTCGGCGGTCCTGGTGTCCTGCCAGACGATGGCGTTGGCGATCGGCTTGCCGGTGGCCTTCTCCCAGACCAGGGTGGTCTCGCGTTGATTGGTGATGCCGACCGCGGCGAGGTCGCCCGGACCGATGGCGAGCTTGGCCATCGCCTCGGAGATCACCCGCTCGACATTGGACCAGATCTCCAGCGCGTCGTGCTCGACCCAGCCAGGGCGGGGGAAGATCTGGCGGTGCTCGACCTGAGCCCTGGCGGCGATCTGGCCGGCCGCGTCGAAGATCATGCACCGCGACGAGGTCGTTCCCTGATCGATGGCGGCGATGTAGGCCGTGCTCATCGCGTGGCGAGGAATGCGTTGCCGGCTTCAGTCACGGATATGCACGGGCGGCCCGCCACATCGCGGCCACGCGTCACCAGCCGGCGGTCGAGCGCGTCCTCCCAGATGGTCAGGCGCGGGCAGGAAGTCCGCCAGACTTCCATCACCTCATGGTAGGGACGGGAACCTGGGGCAAGCCAGGCAATGAAATCGCCGATGAGGTCCTCAGCCGGATCCGCCATCCGTGCCTCCCGCCAACCGAGTCCGAAAGCCGCCAGACTCAGAGGGTCGTCAGGCCTATATCACAGGCCATGCTTCTCGACCCGCTCGTTTGCCGGCAGGCCATCCTCGCCCGCGACGTCAGGTTTGACGGACGCTTCTTCACCGGCGTCCTGACGACCGGCGTCTATTGCCGGCCGATCTGCCCGGCGCGGCCGCCGAAGGCGGAGAACTGCCGCTATTATCCGAGCGCCGCCGCCGCCCAGAGCGCCGGTTTCCGTCCCTGCCTGCGGTGTCGACCGGAGACCGCGCCCGGCATCGGCGCCTGGCGAGGCGCCTCCAACACCGTCAGCCGGGCCCTCGCCCTGATCGAGGCCGGGGCGCTCGACGGCGCCGAGGTCGAGGCCCTCGCCGACCGGCTGGGGGTAGGCGAGCGGCAACTTCGACGACTGTTCCTCAAGCATCTCGGCGCCGCGCCGATCGCCGTCGCCCAGACCCGGCGGGTGCTGATCGCCAAGCAATTGATTCACGAAACCAATCTTGGCATGGCCGAGATCGCCCAGGCGGCCGGCTTCGGCAGCATCCGGCGGTTCAACGAGATCATGCTCGCGCTGTTCGGACGCCCGCCGACCGAACTCAGGCGCAGCCTCGCCCGGCCACAACGCAGCGCCGAGCTCACGCTTTCGCTCGGATATCGCCCCCCCTTCGACTGGGGCGCGATGATGAGCTTCCTGGCCGCGCGCGCCATTCCCGGCGTCGAGCAGGTCACCGCCGGCGGGTATCGCCGCAGCATCGAAATTGACGGCGAGGTCGGCCTGCTGGCGATCGCCAACGACGCGCCGCGCAACCGGCTGTTGGCGAGCATCCGCATTCCTAGCCTGAACGCCCTGCCGCGCGTGATCAGTCGCGTGCGGGTGATGTTCGACCTGGATGCCGATCCAGAAGCGATCGCGGCGGCGCTGTCGCGGGACGCGCGCCTGGCTCCTCTGGCGAGGAGGAGGCCCGGTCTGCGCGTGCCAGGCGCCTGGGACCCCTTCGAACTGGCGGTGCGCGCCATCCTCGGTCAACAGGTCACCGTCGCCGCCGCGACCCGGCTCGCCGGCCAGATCGCCGAGCGTTGGGGCGCCGCCTTCGAGGACGAGACGCTGAGCCGGGTGTTCCCGCGACCGACGGTGCTGGCCGCGGCGCAGATCTCCGGCATGCCGCAAGCCCGCGCCCGCGCCATCAACGCCCTGGCCGCCGCCAGCCACGCCGATCCGAACCTCTTCGCCCGCGGCGCGGATCTCGAACGCTCGATCGCAGCGCTCAAAGCCCTGCCGGGGATCGGCGAGTGGACGGCGCACTACATCGCCATGCGCGCGCTGCGCGAGTCGGACGCCTTTCCGGCGGCCGACATCGGCCTTCTGCGGGCCATGGACGACGGCGGCGGTCGCCCCGACCCGGCGCAGCTTCTGGCCATGAGCGCCGCCTGGAGGCCGTGGCGCGCCTATGCGGCCATGCACCTCTGGGCCCGACCAACCGCCAAGGAGTCTTCCGATGCGCTTGCAGCTTGACCATTTTCCCTCGCCCATCGGGATCATTTGCTTGGTCACCGACGATGAGGGCCGCCTGCGCGCCCTCGATTTTGACGACCATCAGGAGCGCAACCTCAAGCTCCTGCGCCGCCACTACGGGACCGACCGGTTGGAGGCCGGCAAGGCGCCTGAGCGGATCACCAGGGCGCTCGCGGATTATTTCGGCGGCGAGCTATCGGCCCTGAACCGCATCGAGGTCGCGACCAGCGGGACGCCTTTTCAGGAGGCCGCCTGGGCGGCCCTG
This sequence comes from Caulobacteraceae bacterium, assembly GCA_035999625.1. Taxonomy (GTDB): domain Bacteria; phylum Pseudomonadota; class Alphaproteobacteria; order Caulobacterales; family Caulobacteraceae; genus Acaudatibacter. The sequence goes on from DASYGN010000047.1 coordinate 42,228, forward strand.
CGCGCCATCCCCGCCGGCGAGACCCGTTCCTATTCCCAGCAGGCGGAGGCGATCGGCAAGCCCACGGCGGTGCGCGCGGTAGGACTGGCGAACGGCGCCAATCCCGTCGGCATCGTCAATCCCTGCCATCGGGTGATCGGCGCCTCCGGCGCCCTGACCGGCTATGGCGGTGGCATGGAGCGTAAGCGCTGGCTGTTGCGGCACGAAGGCGCGCTCTGACGCCCGTTTGCTCGCTGGCGCGTTTTGGGGGCATGAGCGATGGCCACGATCCGCCCCGGCGTCCGGGCGCCCCTTCCGAAGACGATCTGCCGCCGCAAGGCGAGCAGGCGAAGTGGGACCGCTGGCGCACCGCCTCGCCGCTAATCTGGCTGGCGCTCGGGCTGGTGATCATCGGCGTTTTCGCCTACGCCGTCGGGGCACTGCACAGCCCCGCATTCCCGCCGTGGGCCAAGTAGCCGTTGAAGCCGGGCCGCTCAGTGCATAAATCGCGCTGCGAGAGGGAGGAACCCCATGACCTTGAAGATCAACGACACCGCGCCCGATTTCACCCAGGAGACCAGCGAGGGCCCGATCCACTTCCATGACTGGGCCGATGGCCGCTGGGTGGTCCTGTTCTCGCACCCCAAGGATTTCACCCCGGTGTGCACCACCGAGCTCGGCGCCGTCGCCCGCTTGAAGGGCGAGTTCGACAAGCGCGGCGCCAAGGTGATCGGCCTCTCCGTCGACCCCGCCGACAGCCACAAGCGCTGGGCCAACGACATCGCCGACACCCAGGGCGTGGCCCCCAACTATCCGATCATCGCCGACAGCGACCTTTCGGTCTCGAAGCTGTACGGCATGCTGCCCGCCGACGAGGCCGGGACCAGCGAGGGCCGCACCCCGGCGACCAACGCCACGGTGCGCAACGTGTTCATCATTGGCCCCGACAAGAAGATCAAGCTGATCCTCATCTATCCGATGAGCGTCGGGCGCAACTTCCAGGAGATTCTGCGCGCCCTCGACGCCCTGCAGCTGACATCGGCGCACAAGGTCGCGACCCCAGCCGACTGGAAGAAGGGCGAGGACGTGATCATCGTCACCTCGGTCTCGGACGAGGAGGCCAAGGCGACGTTCGGCGAGTTCAAGACTCACAAGCCGTATCTGCGGACGACGAGCGCGCCCGCCTGAGAAGGGGCCGGCCGTTGGCGAGGACGCCCGAACGCGAATTCGAACTGCAAACCGACGCCGCGCTGGCGCGGGCGCTGATCGCCGCACAGTTTCCACAGTGGGCGACGCTGCCGCTCGCGCGGGTGGAATCGCCCAGCACCGACAACGACATGGCCGCGCGGCTTCCCCGCCGCAAATCCGCTGTCGCTCCCATCGAGAAGGAGCATGCGTGGCTAAGCCGGCTAGCGCCCTGCCTCCCGCTCGCCATTCCCGTGCCGATCGCCAAGGGCTCACCGAGCGTCGGCTATCCCTACGGCTCGCGGACTTGGACGACATCGCCGCCATCGTCGACGTCTGGGATCGGTCGCTCGAAACTCCTCCGTGGACCGTGACGTGACCCCCTGAATCTCCTCCAGAAATAAGTAGAGTTCGGCCCATGGAGAGGGGCTGGAATGACGCTCTCGCGGTTACCGGGCGCAGGGTGCTCGACGCCATCCTCTTCGACTGAGGCGGCTGAAGAGTTGGCTAGCATCTGAAAAGGAAACGCCCGCCAGGC
>DASYGN010000049.1:0-13850 GCA_035999625.1 Caulobacteraceae bacterium
TCGCCGCGCCGAGGCGGGAGCCTTCGCCGCCGCCCTGGCCATTTCCCTGCTGGCCCTCGCCTGGCATGGCTGGCAGGTGAGCCTGCTGACCGGACCCGCCGATGTGGCTTCCCCCGGGTGGCTCGGCCTTGGCGGCTGGCCATTCGTGGTCTCCACGGCCAGATGGAACTTCATCGCCCTGCGGCTCGGCGCCTGGGTGGGGGCGGTGATCGCTCCCCTGGCTCTGCTGGGCGCGGGCGGGCGCGACGACCACTTGGGAAGACGGCTTTTCGTCCTCCTCGCCGGCTACGAGGCGGGCTTCATGGTGTTTGGACGGCCGGAGAACTTCTATTGGGGCCTCATCACGGCGCCAATCCTGGCCGTTGGCCTCTGCTTCGCGCCGCGGGCGCTTGGGGATCTGGCGCGGGCGGCACGCGGACGGCATTCGGCGACGAGCGCCGCTTGATGGCTCGCGAACGCATCGTCTCGCTGCAGATCCTGCGCTTCGCCGCCGCGGCGGCGGTCACCGTCGCTCATGCGTCATGCGCCACGGAATTCTGGAAGCACAGCGGATGCATAGCCCAGTACCCCGCCGGCGTTGGCGCTGCGGGCGTCGATGTGTTCTTCGTCCTGTCCGGCTTCGTGATCGCTATGAACGGTCCGCTGGCCGAGCCTCGACCTACCGCCGTGACTTTCTTCTGGCGGCGATGGTCGCGGGTTGCGCCAATCTACTATCTGCTTTCCCTGCCCCTCATCGTCCACGCGCTCGTCCATGGCTGGTTCAACCTTCCCCAGGCGATAGCCACGTTCCTTTTCTGGCCGGCGGCGGGCCCATCCATAGTGCTGCCGTTTGTCGAGGCCGGCTGGACGCTATGCTTCGAGATGGTCTTCTATTCGGCCATCTCGGCGGTGCTGATTGACGGGCGAGTGCGGCGCAACCTGGCGGGGCTGGGCCTGGTGTTCGCCGCCTTGCTGGCGGCAAGGCAGTTTAGCGGCTGGAACCCCTTACGCATTCTCGCCAACCCGATCTTCCTCGAATTCGCCACCGGCGTGGTCCTGGCGCGCCTCTGGCCACGGTTGAAATCCGCCGACCTCCGCCTTGGCGCAGCGCTCATGATCGCCGGTCTCGCCCTCTTCGCTGTGGACGCCGTGGTCGGCGCCGGCGACGCCATCTCCTTGGAATCGACCCTGAGGGACACCGATGCCTTCTGGCGCGTTGGCGTGTTCGGTGTTCCGGCCCTGTTGCTGGTGGCGGGGGCGTGCATCTGCGAGCGGGCGATGCATGGGCGGGTGGCGAGGATGCTCGCCTGGATGGGCGATGCGTCGTATTCGACCTATCTGATTCAGGGCACGGCGATTCCCGTCGTCGCCCTGTCCTTGTTTCCGTTTCTGGGGACCCATCGCCCGGCCGCCCTCGCCTGCGCGCTTATTTTCGTTTCCCTCGCCCTCGGCGCGGCGACCTACGTGCTCATCGAGCGGCCGATCCTGCGCGATCTGCGGCGCCTCAAGCTCCCCGCCGCCTGGCGGCAGCCGAGATCGACCCCGCTGCGGACCTGAAACCGCCCGCGCCCTTAACCCCGGCCGCCGAATGTTCTACATCGCCAACCGGCGCGCGTTAGGGATTCGCGGCAGAGCCACTGGAGTCGTCGCGCCTTGCCCGAGACCATCGACAACCTGATCATCGGGGCCGGCCCGGCGGGCCTCACCACCGCCTATCAGCTGGCCAAGGGCGGGGCCGAGGTGCTGGTCCTGGAGCAGGATGGCGAATACGTCGGCGGCATCAGCCGCACCGCCCACTATCACGGCTATCTGTTCGACATCGGCGGCCACCGGTTCTTCTCCAAGTCGCGCGAGGTGGTCGATCTGTGGAACGAGATCCTGCCCGACGATTTCATCGAGCGCCCGCGCCTGTCGCGGATCTTCTATGGCGGCAAGTTCTACGCCTATCCGCTGCGCGCCTTCGAGGCCTTCATCAACCTCGGGCCGATCGAGAGCGCCCTGTGCATGGCCGCGTTCGGCTGGGCCAAGCTGACCCCGATCAAGGACCCGGCCACCTTCCACCAGTGGGTGCGCAACCAGTTCGGCGAGCGCCTGTTCGGCATCTTCTTCAAGACCTACACCGAAAAGGTGTGGGGGATGAGCTGCGATGAGATCAGCGCCGATTGGGCGGCGCAGCGGATCAAGGGCCTCGACCTGCTGGCCGCGGTGCTGGATGGGGTCAAGCGCTCGCTGCACCTTCACCGCGCTGCCAGTGAGGGCGGCCCCAAGACGCTGATCGAATCGTTCCGCTATCCCCGGCGCGGTCCCGGCATGATGTGGGAGGCGTGCAGGGCCAGGCTCCTGGCCCTGGGCGGCCGCGTCGAGCTGGGGATCAAGGTCACCGGCCTCGCCTTCGACGCCGACGCCGGCCGGTGGACGGTGAGCGCGACGCGCGGGGAGGAACCGGTGACCTTCCTGGCCCGCAACGTTGTCTCCTCGGCCCCGATCCGCGAGCTGATCGACGCCATCACCCCCAGGCCGGCCAGCCACAACGCCGCCATGGCCCTCGGGTATCGGGATTTCCTCACCGTGGTCCTGATCGGCCAGACGGCGCGCCAGTTGCCCGACAACTGGGTCTACATCCACGATCCGGCGGTGCGCGTCGGCCGGGTGCAGAACTTCCGCTCGTGGTCGCCGGAAATGATTCCCGACGCCGCCTCGACCTGCCTGGGGCTGGAGTATTTCTGCTTCGAGGGCGATGGCCTGTGGACCTCGTCCGACGCCGACCTCCTCGAGCTGGCCAAGGCCGAGATCGAGACCATCGGCCTGATGCGCGCCGCCGATGTCGTCGACGGCACGGTGGTGCGGCAAGCCAAGGCCTATCCGGTCTACGACGGCGCCTACCGCGATCATGTGGAGAGCGTGCGCGCCGACATCGCCGCCCATTATCCGGGCCTGCATCTCGTCGGCCGCAACGGCATGCACAAGTACAATAACCAGGATCACGCGATGATGACCGGCATGCTGACTGCGGCCAACATCCTCGCCGGGGCGAGCCTTTACGATGTCTGGGAGGTCAACGAGGACGCCGAATACCACGAGGGCGGCGTCTCGGGCGCCAGGGAGGCCCTGGGCAGCGAGCGCCTGGTCCCGCGCCGCGCGGCGTGAGGCCGCTACAATTCCACCCCACCCGTCCGGCTCTGCCGGACACCCTCCCCATCGAGGGGAGGGAGGGATCGATTTCCGCGCCCTCCTCATGTGGGGCGAGCGCACGGACATGACCCGCGCCTCCCTCACCGCCGTTTTCCACGAGGGCTGGAAGTACTTCCTGGTCAGCGCCGTCTCGCTCGGCCTCGACGTCGCCGTCTACTGGTGCCTGTATCGGCTGTTCGGCGTCTATTACCTGGCCGCCAATGTGGTTTCGGTATCGGTCGGCCTGATCGCCAACTATGCCATGAGCGTGCGTTTCGTCTTCGCCGCCCATCGCCTGAAGAGCCGCAACGCCGAGTTCGCCGGCTTCGTCGCCATTGGCCTGGCCGGTCTCCTGGTCAACGAGGCGGGCGTCGCGGTGTTCGTCGGCCTCGCCGGCCTGTCGCGGGTGCTGGGCAAGCTGGCCGCCGCCGGGCTCAGTTTCGTATTCAACTTCGCCGCCCGGCGGTTGCTGCTGTTCAGCGCCCCATGAAGGCGCTTTCCGGGGCCGATTTCTGCGTCCGGCTGGCCGGCGCCTGGCTGGCCTGCGCGGCGCTGATGGCGGCCCTGCTGGCGGCGCATTCGCAGCCCTTCGTCGTCACCCTCGACACCTGGTTCCTGCACCATCAGGACCTGCCGGTGCTGTGGACGGTGACGCTGGCCGCCTTCCTCGTCCTGGTGGTCGGCCTCAGCCTGCGCGGCGGGGCCACCGAGGCGGCGCCGCGAAGGCCGGCGCTGGCGCCCGCCACGGCGCGGCGCTGGGTCCTCGCGGTGGCGCTCGCCGCCGGATTGATCGGGCTCGCCGGCCACGTCCTGGTGATGGACTCCTACCCCCTGTCGATGGATGAGTTCATGGCCGGGTTCGATGCCCAGATCCTCGCTCACGGCCAGCTGATGGCGCCGGTCTCCGCCCCCTGGCGCAACTGGCTGGACGCGCTGCAGCCGCAGTTCGTCACCCTGGCGCCGGGAAACGCCGCCTGGAGTTCGCAGTACCTGCCGGTCAACGCCGCCCTGCACGGCGCCGGCCTGATCATCCACGCGCCCTGGCTGGTCAGCCCGGCGCTGGCGGCGATCGCCGTCGTGGCGCTCTACGCCGTCGGCGTCCGGCTGTTTCCGGGGCGCCCTGGCCTGGCGCTCGGCGCCTGCGTGCTGATGGCCAGCTCGAGCCAGTTTCTGCTCACCGCCATGACCCCCTATGCGATGACCGCGCACCTGGCCTTCAATCTCGTCTGGCTGGCGCTGCATCTGCGCGGCGGCCGGCTTGGCCATGCCGGCGCCATCGCCATCGGCTTTCTCGCCTGCGGTCTCCACCAGTTCATCTTCCACCCTCTGTTCGCCGCCCCATTCTTCCTCGAGCTGGCGATCGCCCGCCGCTGGCGCCTGTTTGGCCTCTATGGCATCGCCTATCCGGCCATCCTCGCCTTCTGGATCGGCTACCCGCAGCTGGCGCTGAGCCTTTCCGGAGCGCCGCCGGCCCAGGGCGGCGCCGCCGGCGCGGCCGCCATCGGGCTTGTCGGTCGCCTCGCGCCGCTGCTGGAGAGCTTCGGCCCGGGCAGTGCATTCAAGCTGGACGAGAACCTGATCCGCTTCGCCACCTGGCAAAACCTGGCGCTCATCCCGTTGCTGGCGCTCGGCCTGTGGCCGGCGATCAAGGCCGCGGGGGCGTGGCGCGCCCTGGTCATCGGCCTCATCCTCACCGCGGCGGCGATGTTGGTGATCATCCCCTACCAGGGGCACGGCTGGGGCTGGCGCTACCTGCATGGCCTGCTGGGCTCGGCGGCGCTGATCGCGGTTCTTGGTCTCGAGCGGCTGGCCTCGCGCCTCGATGCGAGCGGGGTCAGGGTGGCGCATGGCGCCATGATCGGCCTGACGGCGATCTCCCTGGCGGTCCTGCTGCCGCTGCGCGCGGCCCAGGCGCACGGGTTCGTGACCCCCTACGCGCGGGCGTTCGCGGCCATCCTCAAGTCCGGCGCCCAGGTGGTGGTGGTCGACCCGGCCGGGGCCTGGTTCGCCGACGACTTCACCCGCAACGATCCCTACCTTCGCCGGCGACCGCTGATGATCAACGCCGGCATGCTGAGCCGCGATCAGCTCGCGGCCCTGTGCCGGCGCCCGGGCGTGGTGCTGTTCGACGCCGCCGAGGCGATGCGTTTTGGGGTGAGCCGGGCTGGCGCCGCCGGCGCGCCGAGCGCCGGGGCGGGGTGCGTTTCCATGCCGCTTGGGGTGCATCGCCGCACCGCGTCAGCGACCAAGCTCGCGCCCGAGCACATCGCGCACCGCCGCGCCGGCGTCGAGCAGGGGAGCGGGGTCGCCAGAGGCCCGGGCCAGGATCATCGCCCCCTCAAGCGTGGCCAGGACCAGGTGGGCGAGGGCGCCGGCGCGGGAGGGGGGTAGCCCATTCGCCTCCAGGGCCTCGGCGATGATCGCCAGCCAGGTGGCGAACGCTTCGGCGCACGCAGCCCTCAACGCCGCGTCGAGGCCGGCCATGTCCAGGGTGGTGGCGGCCACCGGACAGCCGGCGCGCCAGCCGCCGCCGGCCAGCACCCTGGCCTGGCCTTCGAACATCCGCCACACCGCCTCGGCCGGGTCCGGCGTCCGCGCGAAGGCGCGACGCCAGGCCTCGCCGTACTTCTCGCCCGCGAACGCCAGCGTCGCGGCGCCGAGCTCGGCCTTGCCGCCGGGAAAGAAGTGGTACAGCGATCCCCACGGCGCGCCAGCGCTGTCGGTGAGCTGCTTGAGGGCGCTGCCGGCATAGCCCTGGGCGCCGAACAGGGCTTCGGCGGTGCGCACCAGGCGCGAGCGGGTATCGGTCATGGACCCCGGTTAATCCGATTCGGCATCTAGAGCGATCGATATAGACCGGTCATTCGGGCCGGCGACGGCGGCGTTTGCGGCCCCTTCGCCACAGGATGTCCACAATTAGGGCAGGACAGGCCCCCGTTCGCTCATAGCGGGGGCCACATTTTCGCATCTAAATGTCGCGTTTTCGCCTTATTTTCTTGCATTGAGGCAAAATCTAGGCGACGTTGGCCGCGTTCAGTGGGGTTTGGCGGTCTCCGCCATGCTCGCGGCTTAGGTAGGCGTTGTCAGTGGCGTCCCTTCACCGCGCGGCCGGCCCCTCCGGTGGCATAAAGGGTTCGGTCGTCATGCAGCCTTCAATCTCTCAGAATCGTCCGCGCGTCTCTATCAAGACCTTGCGTCTGATCCTGGCGCCGCCGCTGGCGTTCCTGTTCGCCGCCTCGACCACGGCGGCGCTGGTCCAGGCCCATCTGGCGTTGTCGGTATGGTCGGTAATGACCCAGCTCGGCGTGTCCATGTTTGTTTCCGGAACCGCGATCTGACCACTAGATCGATCCATTAATTCATGAGGGTGCGTACCGCTGGACCGCCCTGGCGCTGAGCCGGGGCGGTCCAGTTGCCTTTTTCGAGGGCCCTGACAAGCTACGCCCGCCTTTGGACGCTCCCCCCTCCCGACTACCGCCGGGCCTCCCCCCACGCCAACGGGGAGAGAGCGATCGTTCTCCTCCCCCGCCGGGCCTCCGGGGACCCCGAAGGGGTGGAGGGGGCGGACGCGCTAGACCATCGGCTGGGCGCTGTCGCCCGACAGCAGGCGCGGGAACAGCTGGCGGACACGCCACAGCGCGCCGGGCGCCGCACGGTCCAGGCGCAGGACGACGTCGTAGCGCGCCGAATCCCAGCGCGCCGGCAGAGCCGGCCCGGCCTGGCCGCGGGTCAGTTCGGGCAGCAGCGCCTCGCCGATCCTCTTGTGCTCCCAGCTGATCAGCACCACGCCGGCCAGATGGGCGACCTCGGCCGCCATCGCCGCCTCCTCGCCCACGGCGAAGCGGGTCACCGGCGGGAACCCGAGCCGAGCCGCGAGCGGGATGATGGTCTCGTGCGCCCGGCGGCTGCCCTCGACGTTGGGGTTGGCCGCGTAGATGTGGTTGGGCGTCGGATAATCGGCGCCGCCGTGTCCGCCGCCGAACAGGGCCGCCCAGGCTCCGGCCCTCTCCCAGCCGCGCAGCACCAGCGACTTCTTGTTGACCTCGCCAAGCTGGGTGAGGCCCGGGCCGGCCCAGGCTTCGCCGGGTTTTTCGGCGTGGCGAATGATCAGAACGGTGAGCGCGGTCATGGAATCCAGGCGCGAAGTCTGTCCGAGATCGGATGATCCTTCAACGCCTGACGCAGGGATTGCGGCGGCGCCGGCGGCGGCTGGCGCTCGGCCGCGGCGTAGGCCGCCTGTAGCAGCGCCTTATGGTCGCTGGCGCGCATCACCTGGGCCATCTCGGCCTCGTACATGCGCTCGGCTGTCGCCCCGGTCGGCGGAGCCCCGAACAGCAGGCGGAAGAGGCTGAAATCGACCATGTCGGGCGGTGACTTCTGCACCGCCCCTGAGAGGATCCGGGTGATCACCGCCGCGGCGCGTTGCGCATCGAGGAAAACGGGCACGTCGAGAATGCCCCAGCCCAGGCGCGGATCGGGACCCATCTGACCGGTTCGCCGCACGCTCTCGAACAGGGCCAGGCGACACGCCTCCGCCCGTCGCCAGTCCCTGGGCAGACGCTGGCCATGAAGGCCGAGCCACAGGGCGCAGGCGGCGGCCACCTGCGGCGCGGCCGCCGATGTGCCGCCGCCATTCTGGGTAAAGATGCGAGCGCCGAAGGCGTCCATCCAGGCGATGTTGGGGGTGAAGGCGGCGATGGTCGTCTGCATCGCCGGCTTGGGTCCGAAGTTGCCCTGCAGCGCCAGCAGGCGCTGGGTCTGATAGGGGGCCTTGGCGTAGGTCGCGCCGGTGACCGCGATCACCCGCTGGAAGGCCGCCGGATAGGTGATGGCGTGCGCCAGGGTATCGGTCTCCCCGACATTGACGTTGTCGCCGGCGGCGGCGACGACCACCACCCCCGCCTCGTAGGCGTCGTTGACCGCCCTGGCCCACGAGGCGGTCGGCGGCCCGCCATGGCTGATGGCGATCACATCGCAGCGGCTGGACGGATCGCCGCGCGGGGCCAGGGCGTAGGCGATGCCCTGGGCCATGGCCGCGGTGGTGACCTCGGTCAGCGTCGGGGCGATGCGCACTGGCGCCACCTCCGCCTCTGGCGCGCCGCCGAAATCGTCGTCGAAGACGTTATCCCCGGCCGCCAGGCGCAGACGGTCTCCGGCGAGCAGCGCCAGGGTGGCGGTTCCATGGCCCGGCGCCGCGCGGTTGTTGGCCATGGTCGCGGGGAAGGCGGACTCTGACCCGCCGGTGTCGACGGCGCCCGGCTGGCCGGTCCAGAAATCCCAGGCGAGATCCTCTCGCAGTCGCCTGGGCCGCGAAGGGCGGCCCGGCGCATAGCCGGTGTCGAGATGGGCGATGCGCACGCCCGCCCCGCCGGTCATGGCGCGCACTTCGGCGAAGCCGGTGAACGCCTTCTCCAGATGCCAGGCGGGCGAGACCGGCTCGACCGGCGGCCACGCCGGATCGGCGCCGGGCGGCGGCAACGGCGCGCGAAACGTCGCGTCCGGTTCGACATAGTTGAGGTAGCCCAGCCGCTCGGCCGCCGCATGCGCCTGATCCCAGGGTTCCAGATTGACCGGCGAGGTCGGTGTGGCCAGCCACCAATCGGCGGCCTCGGCGCGCAGCGCCAGGGGCGAGCGGTGGAGGGAGGTTGGAAACAGCGGCTTGAGGACATACCCGGCAAGCACGGGCGCCGCCGGGCGCGCGCCCAGGAGCCGGGCGAGCTTTTGCAGCCAGCCGAGCTTCGCCTCGATGAGAAGCCTGCCTCCCATCGCCCCCGCACCCCCTCGAGATCACCCGCTGATCTTGGCCCCCCGCGTCTCCGGCAGCAGGAACGGCAGGCTGATGACGCTGACCGCGGTGAAAATCAGCGGATACCACAGGCCGGCGTAGATGTCGCCGCTGGCGGTGACGATGGCGAAGGCGGTGACCGGCACGAAGCCGCCGACCCAGCCGGTGCCGACGTGGTAGGGGACCGAGAGGGCGGTGTAGCGCACCCTGGCCGGGAACAGCTCCACCAGCGCCGCGGCCATCGGTCCGTAGAGAGCCGTGCAGGCGATCACGAACACCATCAGGATGGCCAACAGGGCGGCGAAATTGACCTGCGCCGGATCGGCCTTGGCCGGATAGCCGGCCTCGCCCAGGGCGGCGGCGAGGCGCGCCTTCACGTCCGCCTGCGCCGCCTTCAGCGCCGCCGGCGACAGCCCGGTTCCCTCCCGCGAAGGCACCACCCGGTCGCCGATCTTGACCACCGCGGCGGTTCCGGCCGGCGCGGCCTGGTTCTTGTACGAGACCCCGGCGTTGGCCAGGGTCGACTTGGCGATGTCGCAGGCGGTGAGGAACCTGGCCTTGCCGATCAGGTCGAACTGCAGCGAGCAACGGGCCGGATCGGCGACCACCACCACTGGGGTTCTCTTCTGCGCCGCCTCCAGGGCCGGGTTGGCGAAGTGGGTCATGGCGTGGAAGGCGGGGAAATAGGCGACCAGCATCAGGCTCATGCCGCCCCACATCACCCATTTGCGCCCGACCCTGTCCGAGAGGGCGCCGAAGACCAGGTAGAGCGGGGCGCTGGCCACGGTCATGGCCATCAGCAGCGCCTCGCCGGTCTCGGGCGCGATCTTCATGAACCGCTCGAGGAACACCTGCTCGGCGTAGAAGAACGATAGGTACCAGACCGCGCCCTGGGCGCTCATCAGGGCGACGAAGGCGATCAGCACCAGCTTCAGATTCGGCCAGCGGCCGAACGTCTCGGCATAGGGCGCCTTGGACCTGCCGCCGCCGGCGTGCATGGCCGCGAACACCGGGCTTTCCGAGAGCTTGAGCCGCATCCACAGCGACATGGCGAGCAGGATCGCCGACAGCAGGAACGGGATGCGCCAGCCGCCGCCGAAGCCTGGGTCGCCGAACCGGGCGTCACCCAGGGCGCCGCGCACCGCCAGGATCACCAGCAGGGCGCCGATGAGGCCAAAGGCGGCCGAGGACTGGACCGCGCCGGTCAGCGCCCCGCGCCGCTTCTCGCCGGCGTGCTCGGCGACATAGATCACCGCCCCGCCGTACATGCCGCCCAGCGCCGTCCCCTGGATGATGCGCATGGTGATCAGCAGCAGAGGGGCCAGGGGTCCGACCATCGGATAGGTCGGCAGCAGCCCGATGGCCACCGTCGCCCCGCCCATCATGCTGAGGGTGATCAGGAAGGTTCCCTTGCGCCCGGCCCGGTCGCCCACGCGGCCGAAGATCAACGCCCCCAGCGGGCGAAAGAAGTAGGCCACCCCGAACAGGGCCAGGGCCGCCAGCAGGCCGGCGGTGGAGGAAAGGCCGGTGAAGAAGTTCTTGGCGATGATCGGGGTCAGGGCCCCGAACACGAAGAAGTCGTACCATTCGAAGGCGGTGCCGGTGGCCGAGGCGGTGACCACCAGGGCCATGGGAACCTTCCGCGCCGGTTGGCTGCTCGCGGCGTCGATGGCGGTGTCAGTCATGTATTAGTCCTTAGCATAGACCCCCCTCCCGGCTGTTGCCGGGCCTCCCCCCTGAGGGGGGAGAGAGCGATCGTTCTCCTCCCCCGCTGGGGGAGGGGGACCCCGAAGGGGTGGAGGGGGTTTTGCCAGTCAAGCCACAATCCTCGAAACTCCCGCCGCCAGATCGTCGGCGACCTGGCTCCAGGTGCGGGGGCGGAACGAGCGGCGGATCAGCGCCTCACGGGCCTTGAGGCTCTTGCCGTCGTAGAGCAGCGCCTCCAGCGCCGCCTCCAGCGCCGCGCCGTCGTAGGGGTCGACATAGAGAGCGTGCTTGCCGCCGACCTCGGGCATGGCGGTGCGATTGGAGGTCACCACCGCCTTGCCGTGCACGAGGGATTCGCCCACCGGCAGACCCCACCCCTCGGCGAACGAGGGGAAGACGGTGAACAGGCAGCCGCGATAGAGGGCCTCGAGCTGGCGGTCGGAGACGTTCCGCAGCCACACCACCCTGCTCGCGGCGGTCTCGCCGGTGGTCAGGCCGCGGGCGAGGGCGTCGGTCCGCCAGCCGAGCCGGCCGACCAGCGCCAGGCGCGGCAGGTCCGGCCGCTTGCCCGCCAGACGCTTCCACGCCTCGATCAGGCTCTGATGGTTCTTGCGCGGCTCGATGGTGCCGACGCAGAGCACGAATGGCTGGCCGGCCAGGGCCTCGGGCAGCTCGCCCTCGCCGCTGGAGCCAAGGCTGTGCGCCAGCGGCGCGGCCGCCACCGGTATCGACGGGGCGCCGATTCGGTCGATGAAGCCGCTCACATCGCCGGCGGTGAAGTGCGAGTTGGCGATGATGAAGTCCCACGACTCGAGTCCGGCGCGGAAACTGGCCTCGAAGCTCGCCACCACCCCCGGCTCGCACATCTCCGGCAGGGTGATGGCGAAGATGTCGTGGGTCATCACCCCGAACTTCACCCCCAGGGCCCGCAGCCGCTCGCGCTCGCCGCGCATGGCCCCGCCGCCCCAGAACCCGCCGAGGTTGACGAACGCCGAGCCCGCCGCCGGCGCACAGGGGCGGGACTGGACGCGCACGCGCTCGGCCAGCGCCCTGGCCTCGGCCGGATCGACCCCCTCCCGCCCGGCGTAGTCGATCACCGCCCTCAGGCCCTCGTCCTCCAGCAGCCACGACCAGCCGAGCTCGGTGAACGAGAACGCGACGCGGTCGAACCCGGCGCGGGGACCGGGCTCAGCCAGCACCGCCTTGGCGAGCTCGAGCTGCACCCGCTGGATGCCGGTGACCAGGCCATGGACGCCGAGGAAGTTCAGCAGGTCGGAGACATCCAGGATCAGCAGGCGCTCGCCCGACGGCGGATGCGCCGCTGGCGCCGCCACGCCCATCATCCGGTGGATCTCGAGCCGCGGGGCCAGGGCCATGGCGCGCTCGAACTGGGGCCTCGCCGCGACCTCCAGGTCCAAGGCGCGCAGGGCGCAGCCGAGCTGAAAGGCGCCGTCTTCCTCCCCGCCCGGCAAGGCGGCGCCCTGCCGGTAGGCGATCAGCGCTCCGGAGACGTCACCGGTGTGGCGCAGGGCGTGGCCGTACTGGACCCAGGTCGGGCCATCGTCGGGCAGGATGTTCAGGCGGCGCTCGTAGGCCTCCGCCGTGAGCGCCCAGTCGCGGTGGGCCGGATCGGCATCGATGATCGCCCGGTCGGCCGCCAGCCGCTCCTCGGCCCACAGCGGGGCCAGATGGGTCAGGGCCTCACCACCGCCGCCGGCCAGGGCCGCGGCCTTGAGATAGGCCGCCTTGGCCCCGGCCACATTGCCGGCCTCCCGGCGCGCGTGGCCGAGCTGGATCCACAGCGGCTCGTCGGCGGGGACGATGGCCAGATAGCGGGCGTAGTTGCCGGCCGCCCGCGGCCAGCGGCGGGCGTCGCGCGCCTTGTCGCCGCGCCAGCGCCAGGCCTTGGCCGCGGCCCACTTCATCGTCCAGCGCGCCGGCATGGTCATGCGCGAGCGATGCGGTGGCGCCGCCCCGCTTGTCAACGGCGCCGTCATCGCGGAGAACCCCCCTCCCGGCTGTCGCCGGCCCCGCGAAGCGGTGGAGGGGGTTTGACCACCAACCGCATCCTGATCGACGGCTTCAACCTCGGCCTGGCGCAGGGTTCAGGGATCGCCACCTATGCGCGCAATCTCGCCCTGGCGATCGCGGGGCTGGGCCTGGAGCCGCAGATCCTCTACGGCCCGCGCGGCCCGCTGGGCGAGGACAACCGGCTGAACGAGGTCGCCCTCTTTGAGGCCGAGCCGGCCACGCGCCCGGCTTGGCGCGAACACCTGCTCCTCGCCCAGCGCCTGGCCAGAGCCGCCGCCTCGCCGCTCGGGCGCACCGCGATCGCGGTCGAGGCCAGCGGCGAGCTGCTGCTTGGCCCCGCCGCGCCGCCGGCCAGAAGCCTGTGGGCAGCCAGGGACGCCTTCCGCGCCGCCAACCTCGCGTTCCGCTGGGCGCGGGCGTTCACGTCGCTGCGCTTCGCCGGTGGAGCGCCCCCCGAGGCGGCGCACTGGACCTGCCCGCTGCCGCTGACCGCGCCGGGCGTCCCCAACCTCTACACCGTCCACGATATCGCCCCCCTGACCCTGCCGTGGGCGACGCTGGACAACAAGCGCGCCTTCCACGCCCTCCTCGCGCGCCTGGCCGCGCGCGCGGATCATGTCGTCACCGTTTCGGAGCATTCGCGAGGCGAGATCATCCGCGTGTTCGGCATCGACGAGGCGCGGATCACCAACACCTGGCAGGCGGTGGACATCCCGGCGGCGATCCGCGCGCGGCCCGAAACCGAGGTCGCGGGCGAGGTCGAGCGCCTCTACCGCCTTCCCTGGCGGGGCTATTTCCTGTTCTTCGGAGCCATCGAGCCGAAGAAGAATCTCGCCCGCCTGATCGAGGCCTACCTCACCGCCGACGTCACCGCGCCCCTGGTGGTGGTCGGCGCGCCGGCGTGGCTGGCCGACCAACAGACGGCGCTCATCCGCCCCGATCTGAACCCGGACGAGCGCATCCGCCGCATCGGCCACCTGCCGTTTTCAATGCTCGCCAGCCTGATCCGCGGCGCGAGGGGCGTGCTGTTTCCGTCCGTGTACGAAGGGTTCGGTCTGCCGGCTCTGGAGGCGATGCAGCTCGGCGCGCCGGTGCTGGCCTCCACCGGCGGTTCGCTGCCCGAGGTGACCGGCGAGGCGGCGCTGCTGGTCGACCCGTTCGACGTGGCCGCGATCCG
>DASYGN010000076.1:0-10363 GCA_035999625.1 Caulobacteraceae bacterium
CGCTCGATGAGCACCTCGCGAAACGGCTTTCCGGCGATGCGTCCGACGATGAACCCCAGGACATCGGTGGCGTGGCTGTAGTGGAAGCGCTGGCCCGGCGGATACAGCAGCGGCAGTTCGCCCAGCGCCTTCATCCATGCGTCGGGGTCCATGCCGCTGGCCAGCACATCGCCCAGCGCGGCGTGGTAGGCGTGGGCGATCGGCCCCACCGCCGAGAAGGCGTAGGCCAGCCCGGCGCGGTGGGTGAACAGATCCTCGAAAGTGATCGAACGGGGCGATGGATAGGCTTCGGCGAGGGGGCCATCGGCCGCCCTCAGCACCTTCATGCCGGTGAGTTCCGGGGCCCATCTGTCGATCGGATCGGAAAGCTGGAAGGCCCCTTCCTCCATCAGCATCAGGGCAGCGAGGGAGGTCACCGGCTTGGTCATCGAGGCGATGCGGAAGAGGGTGTCGCGCCGCATCGGCCTCCCCGCGGCGATGTCGGCCTGGCCGAGCGCGCGCACATCGACGATCTCGCCACCCCGCCAGATCACGGTGACAGCGCCGGAAAGATCACCGGCGTCGATCACCCCCTGGAGCATCGCCGGTATGCTGGCGAGGATCTGCGCGTCGAAGGTGGGGGCGGGACGGTCCATGACCAGGCTCATAGCCAGCGCGTGCGTCGCGTCCAAGCCTGCCCTGGCGTCAGGGCGCGCTGTAGAGCCCCACCGCCTCGCCCGAGGCCAGCACGTGGCCGCGCATCGCCGCCACCAGGGCGCCGCGTTCGGCGCCGGCGCCGAGCTTCAGTGGCGCGTCGAGGGCGAACACCTGCAGGTAGTAGTGATGCGTGCCGCTCGGCGGATGAGGTCCCCAGTAGCCGACGCCGCCGTGGCCGTTGCGTCCCTCGGCGCCAAGCGGCGGCTCGCCTTCCGCCAGACGGGTTCGGCTGGCGGGGATGTTCCAGGCCAGCCAGTGGACAAAGGGCGCCGGGCCGCCGGCGTCGGGATCCTCGAGCACCACCGCGTAGCTGCCCGCGCCGGCGGCGGGGCTCCAGTTCACCTCCGGTGGAATATTCGCGCCATAGGCGCTGTTGCGCGCCGCGATGTGGCCATCGCGGCCGATCGAATCGAAGTGCACGGCGATGCGTTTCCCGCCGGGGGCCGGATCCTGGGCGATCACCAGGCTGGAAAGTGGCGCGGCGATCGCCGCTCCGGCCAGGGCGGCGATGGCGATGGCGAGCCTCGACATCATCGATCCTCCTTACTGCGCCTTTGCGTAGACCAGGAAACCGCCGTGCTCGGCGACCTGGTCATAGAGCGCCCGGGCGCGGGCGTTGGTCTGGTGGGTCAGCCAGTAAACGCGCGGCGCGCCGGCCAGCTTCGCCGCCGCGTAGACTTCCTCGATGAGCGCGCGCCCGACGCCGCGCCCGCGCGCGCCTTCGGCGGTGTAGAGGTCCTGCAGATAGCAGGTGAGGGCGATGGCGGTGGTGCTGCGGTGATAGAGGTAGTGGACGAGGCCGATCAGCGCCCCGTCCTGGTCCGCCGCGACCAGGGCGAAGACCGGCTCGGCCGGATCGAAGAATCGCCCCCAGGTGGTCTCGGTGACGGCGGGGTCCAGGGCGGTCGCGCCGGAGCGGCCATAGAAGGCGTTGTAGCCGTCCCACAGCGGAGCCCAGCCGGCTCGGTCGTCGGGGCGCAGCGGGCGAACGGCGAAGGTCGAGGTCATGGTCTGGCGTCCAGCGTCCGGATAGGCTTTACAGGCGCCCTTATTCCACGATGGAGGCTTGGTCGACGTTGAAGATGTGCACGCCCCGCGCCCGCTATCTGTTCACCAGCGAGAGTGTCTCCGAAGGACACCCCGACAAGGTCGCCGACCGCATCTCCGACACCGTGGTCGATGCCTACCTGGCCGCCGATCCGCAGGCGCGGGTGGCGTGCGAGACCCTGGTGACCACCAACCGCATCGTGCTCGCCGGCGAGGTGCGCGGCCCGGACACGGTGATCGCCGAGCTCGAGGGCGCCATCCGCGCCGCCGTGCGCGACATCGGCTACGAGCAGGCCGGCTTCCACTGGCGCACCGCCGACTACGCCTGCCATCTGCACCAGCAGTCGGCCGATATCGCCATGGGCGTCGACGCCAGCGGCAACAAGGACGAGGGGGCGGGCGATCAGGGGATCATGTTCGGCTACGCCACCGCCGAGACGCCGGAGCTGATGCCGGCGACGCTTCAGTACGCGCACGATATCCTCCGCACACTGTCCAAGGCGCGTCATGCGGATCCCTCGCTCGGCCTCGAGCCCGACGCCAAGAGCCAGGTGACCCTGGCCTATGAGAACGGCAAGCCGGTGCGCGCCGCCTCCATCGTCGTCTCCACCCAGCACCGCGAGGGGATGAGCCCGGCCGACGTGGCCGAGATCGTCAGGCCCTATGTGTTGCAGGTGCTGCCGGATGGCTTCATCGACGCGGCCACCGTCTGGCACGTCAATCCCACCGGCAACTTCGTCATCGGCGGCCCGGATGGCGATGCCGGCCTTACCGGACGCAAGATCATCGTCGACACCTACGGCGGAGCGGCCCCGCATGGCGGCGGGGCCTTTTCCGGCAAGGATCCGACCAAGGTCGACCGCTCGGGCGCCTATGCCTGCCGCTATCTGGCCAAGAATGTGGTCGCCGCCGGCCTGGCCGAGCGGTGCACGATCCAGATCGGCTACGCCATCGGCATCTCCGATCCCCTCAGCTTCTACGTCGACCTGCATGGGGCCGACAGCGTCGATCCGGCGCGGCTCGAGACGCTGCTGCCGCAGATGATCGGTGGGGCCACGCCGCGGGCGATCCGCGAGCACCTGGGGCTGAACCGGCCGATCTACGCCCGCACCACCGCCTATGGCCACTTCGGCCGCACGCCCGACGCCGACGGCGGTTTCTCCT
Organism: Caulobacteraceae bacterium; assembly: GCA_035999625.1. Classification (GTDB taxonomy): domain Bacteria; phylum Pseudomonadota; class Alphaproteobacteria; order Caulobacterales; family Caulobacteraceae; genus Acaudatibacter. Next base: position 2,908 of record DASYGN010000076.1, read on the forward strand.
GGGAGCGGACCGATCTGGCGGCTGAACTGCGGGCGGCGTTCTAGGGGCGCGACCGCCCTCTCCCCCCGCTGGGGGAGGCCCGGCGATAGCCGGGAGGGGGGTCTCATGTTAGAGCCCGCCCCGATGCCCAGCCTCAACGCCATCCGCAAGCAGTTCATCGACTACTTCGCCGCCGCCGGACACAAGATCGTGCCCTCGGCGCCGCTGGTGCCGCGCTCCGATCCGACGCTGCTGTTCGTCAATGCCGGCATGGTTCCGTTCAAGAACATCTTCACCGGCGCCGAGACCGCGCCCGCGCCGACCGCGGTCAGCGCCCAGAAGTGCGTGCGCGCCGGGGGCAAGCACAACGATCTCGACAACGTCGGCTACACCGCCCGCCACCACACCTTCTTCGAGATGCTGGGCAATTTCAGCTTCGGCGACTACTTCAAGGATGGCGCCATCGCGCTCGCCTGGAAGCTGATCACCGAGGATTTCGGCCTCGCCAAGGACCGGCTGCTGGTCACCGTCTATGACCAGGATGACGAGGCCGCCGCCCTGTGGCGCAAGATCGCCGGCCTTGGCGATGAGCGCATCCTGCGCATCGCCGGGTCGGACAACTTCTGGTCGATGGGCGATACCGGGCCGTGCGGCCCCTGCTCGGAGATCTTCTACGATCACGGGCCGGAAGTCGCCGGCGGCCCGCCCGGGTCCGCGGACGAAGACGGCGACCGCTTCGTCGAGATCTGGAACCTGGTGTTCATGCAGTTCGACCAGGGCCCTGATGGCGCCCGCGCGCCGCTGCCCAAGCCGTGCGTCGACACCGGCATGGGCCTCGAGCGCGTCGCCGCGGTGCTGCAGGGGGTCCATTCCAACTACGACATCGATCTCTTCCGGGCGCTGATCGCGGCCAGCGTGGCCGAGACCAACCGGCCGGCGGTCGGCGACGCCGCAGCGTCACATCGGGTGATCGCCGACCACCTGCGCGCGACCAGCTTCCTGATCGCCGATGGGGTCGGCCCGTCCAACGAAGGTCGCGGCTATGTCCTGCGCCGGATCATGCGCCGGGCGATGCGCCACGCCTATCTGCTGGGAGCCGAGACGCCGCTGATGCATCGGCTGGTCCCCACCCTGGTGGAGCAAATGGGCGCCGCCTATCCGGAGCTGCGCCGCGGCCAGCCGCTGATCGTCGAGACCCTGCGCCAGGAGGAGGAACGCTTCCGCCGCACGCTCGGCCGCGGCATGACCCTGCTGGAAGAGGCGACGGCTGACCTCAGGGCCGGCGACACCCTCGCCGGCGAGACCGCCTTTCGGCTCTACGACACCTACGGCTTTCCCCTCGATCTCACCGAGGATGCCGTCCGCGCGCGCGGCATCCATGTCGACACCGCCGGGTTCGAGGCGGCCATGGAGGGCCAGCGCACCCTGGCGCGCGAGAACTGGGCCGGCTCGGGCCAGAAGGCGGCCGAGGCGGTATGGCTGGCGCTCGCCGATCGCCTGCGCCCGACGATCTTCGATGGCTATGAGGGGACGGAAGGCGAGGGGTCGGTTCTGGCCATGGTCGCCGAGGGCGCGGAGGTCGAAAGCGCAAGCGCCGGCGATACCATCGCCGTCATCACCGACCGCACGCCGTTCTACGCCGAGAGTGGCGGCCAGGCTGGCGATCGCGGCAGGGCGTCCTGGCCCGGCGGCAAGGGCAGGATCGCCGATGCGCAGAAACATGGCGAGCTCCATGCGCACCTGCTGGAGGTCACCAGCGGCACGCTGAAGATCGGCGACAAGCTGGCGCTCAGCGTCGATGCCGAGCGGCGCGCCCGCACCCGGCTCAATCACTCCGCCGCCCACCTGGTCCACGCCGCCCTGCGCCATGTCCTCGGCCCGCACGTGGCCCAGAAGGGTCAGCTGGTCGATGGCGAGCGCATGCGCTTCGACTTCAGCCACGGCGGCCCGTTGAGCCCGGCCGAGATCGACGCCATCGAGGCCGAGGTCAACGCCGTCATCCGCCAGAACCTGCCGGCCGACACCCGCCAGATGAGCCCCGAGGCGGCGATCGAATCGGGCGCCATCGCCCTCTTCGGCGAGAAATATGGCGACAAGGTCCGGGTCCTCACTCTCGGCCGCTCACTGGCCGGCGAGGGGGGCCCCTATTCGGTGGAGCTGTGTGGCGGCACCCACGTCGCCCGCACCGGCGATATCGCCCTGTTCAAGGTCATTTCCGAGCAGGGGATAGCCGCCGGCGTGCGGCGCATCGAGGCCTTGACCGGCGAGCCGGCCAGGCGCTGGCTCTTGGACCAGGCCCAGGTGACCAAGCGCCTGGCCGACCAGTTCAAGGTCCCGCCCGCCGAGGTCGAGGCCCGGGTCGAGGCCCTCGAAACCCAGCGCCGACGGCTGGAGAAGGATCTGGCCGAGGCCAAGCGGGCGCTGGCCATGGGCGGTGGCGGCGGCCAACCAGGCGCCAAGATCGAGGAGGTCGGCGGCGTGCGCTTCATCGGCGCGGTGCTGCAGGGCGTCGGCGGCAAGGATTTGCGCCCGATCGCCGAGACCTACCGCAAGCAGATCGGCGATGGCGTGGTGGCGCTGAACGGAATCACCGACGGCAAGGTCGCCAACACCGTGGTCGTCACCGGCGCGGCGCAAGGCCGCTTCAACGCCGTCGAGCTGGCCAAGGCCGCGGTGGCGGCCATGGGCGGGCAGGGCGCCGGCGGCAAGCCCGACTTCGCCCAGGGCGGAGCGCCCGATCCCTCCCGCGCCGAAGCCGGCATCGCCGCGGTGAGGGCGGCGCTGGAAGCCTGTTGAGGCCGCCTCGCGGCGCGTGCTAGCGTGACCGCCTAGGGGTGGGACATGTTGAGGACACTGATCGTCGCGGCGATCGTTTCGATCGCGGCGCTGGCCGGCCAGGCCCAGGCGCGGGTGCGCCAGTACTACATCGCCGCCGACGAGGTCGAGTGGAACTACATGCCCAGCGGCCAGGACGGCATGATGGGCATGGCCCCCATGGGCTACGCCAAGTTCTACGCCACCCACGACGCGCACCTGATCGGACCGGTCTACAAGAAGGCGATCTACCGCGAATACACCGATGCGACGTTCAAGACCCTCAAACCCAGGCCGGCCTCGCAGGCCTACCTCGGCATCCTCGGCCCGATTCTTCACGCCGAGGTCGGCGATACGATCAAGGTCCGGTTCCGCAACAACGCCAGCTGGCCCTACAGCCTGCATCCGCACGGGGTGTTCTATGAGAAGGCCTCGGAAGGCTCGCCCTACGCCGATGGCGTGCCCATGGCCGACAAGGGCGGCGACGCCGTCGCTCCCGGTCATCAGTTCGACTACGTCTGGCAGGTTCCCGAGCGCGCCGGACCCGGCCCAAGGGATCCGAGTTCGATCGTCTGGTTCTACCACTCGCACGTCGAGGAGCGGGCCGACGTCAACGCCGGGTTGATCGGGGCGCTCATCGTCACCCGCAAGGGCATGGCGCGGCCCGACGGCACTCCCAAGGACGTCGATAAGGAATTCGTCACCCTCTACCAGGCGTTCGACGAGAACCGCAGCCACTACATCGGCGACAACATTCGCCGGGTCACCGGCGATCCGAAGGCCGTCGACATCTCCAAGAATTCGCCCTTCGATACCGAGGGCCATTTCGATCCGCTGATCGGCACCGGGCCGGGGGCGCAGAACTTCCGCTTCACCATCAATGGCTACCAGTTCGCCAACATGCCACCGCCGGTGATGAAGCGCGGCGAGCGTGTGCGCTGGTACGTCATCACCCTGGGCGAGGGCCTCAACTTCCACACCCCGCACTGGCACGGCAACACGGTGCTGGTGAATGGCCAGCGCACCGATGTCATCGCCGTTTCCCCCGCCCAGATGGTCACCGCCGACATGGTCCCCGACGCCGCCGGTCTGTGGATGATGCATTGCCACGTGAGCGACCACATGGATTCGGGCATGTCGGCCATGTACCGGGTGCTGCCCTAAAGAGCGCCGCCGCTCCCCCGACGTCAGTATTGACGGTCCAGCCTGGGCTGCTTCAGTGCCGATGCAAGGAGAGGGAACCATGCCGTCAGCTGACATCGCCATCCGCAACGCGCGCATCATCGATGGCCGCGGCAATCCCAGCTTTACCGGCGATGTGCTCATCGCCGATGGCAAGATCGCCCAGCTCGGCAAGGTCGAGACCACGGCCGCGCGCGAGATCGACGCCGCCGGCAAGGCCCTCGCGCCCGGCTTCATCGACATCCACACCCACTATGACCCGCAGATCTGCTGGGACCGTCTGGCCACGCCCAGCCTGGAGCACGGGGTCACCACCGTGGTGATGGGCAACTGCTCGCTCAGCCTGGCGCCGGTGCGCCCCGGAGCCAAGCGCAAGCTGGTCAAGATGTTCGAGAAGATCGAGGACATCGGCGAGGCCACCTTCGATGCCGGCGTGGCCTTCGCCTGGGAAAGCTTCGGCGATTATCTCGACTTCATCCGCCCGGGTCTGGGCGTCAACGTCGCCGCCCTCGTCGGCCACTCGGCCCTGCGCTACTACGTCATGGGAGCGGCCTCGCAGGAGCGCATCGCCACCGACGCCGAGATCGCCCAGATGTGCGAGCTGCTGGAGCAGGCGATGGCGGCCGGCGCGCTTGGCCTTTCCATCTCCTATGTCGATATCGACGAGGACAATCGTCCGGTGCCGAGCCGCCTGGCCGACATGCGCGAGAAGATCGCCCTCTGCCAGGCGATGGCCAGGTCCGGCCGCGGCGTTTTGCAGACGGTCCCCTACTTCATCGACTTCGACAAGCAGCTCGAGAACATCGAGGAGCTGGGCGAGCTGAGCCTCGCCTCCGGCGTCGTCTGTTCGCTGGCCCCGATCATCTACAGCCCCGTGGCCCCGGACAACTGGAAGCGCTCGCTGGCCAAGCTGGAAGAGCAGCAGGCGCGCGGGGCCAAGGTCTATGGCCAGTCGATGCCGCGCCCGTTCGACCTCAACCTGCGCCTCTCCGAGACCTCGTTCCTGCTCTACGGCGTGCCGTCCTGGAACCAGCTGATGAAGCTGCCGATCGAGGCCCGCCTGGCGAGGTTCGCCGATCCCGAGCTGCGCCCGACCTTGGCCGAGGACATCGGCAGGACGCTGATGCTCCTGCCCGCCCTGACGGTGGGCGAAGTCTACTCCGAGGCCAACCAGAAGTATGTCGGCCGCATGCTGGGCGAGATCGCCCACGCCGAGGGCAAGTCGGCGGGCGAGGCGATGATCGATATCGCCCTGGCCGATCAGCTGCGGACCGAGTTCCAGGTGCGCGGCCTGATCCACGCCGATCTGGATATCGTCGCCGAGATCCTCGACCACCCGCTGATCCACGTCGGCGGTTCGGACGCCGGGGCGCACATCACCCAGTTCTGCGGCGCGGGCGATACCTGCGATCTCCTGGAGCGCTACGTGCGCGAGCGCGGCAAGTTCAGCCTCGAGCGCGCCGTGCATCGCCTGACCGGGGAGGTGGCCGCCGCCTGGGGGATCGAAGGCCGCGGAACCATCGCCGTCGGCCAGGCCGCCGATCTGGTCCTGTTCGACCCCGAGACCATCGCCCGCGGCAATGAGGAGTTCGTCGCCGATTTTCCGGGTGAGGCTCGCCGGTATATCCGCCACGCCAGAGGTATCGACAAGGTGCTGGTCAACGGCGCCGTCGTTGTCGATCAGGGCCGCTACACCGACGCGCGCGCCGGCGTCATCGTGTGACGAAGAAACCTAAGCTAGGCCGCCAGGGCCCGGCCCAAGTTCTCCGCCACCTTGTCGAGGAACCCCTCGGTGGTCAGCCAGCCCTGGAAGTCGCCGACCAGCAGGGCCAGGTCCTTGGTCATGAAGCCGGCCTCGACGGTGTCGACGCACACCTTCTCCAGCGTATGGGCGAAACGGTCGAGGGCCGGATTGTCGTCGAGCTTGGCGCGGTGGCCGAGGCCCCGGGTCCAGGCGAAGATCGAGGCGATCGAGTTGGTCGAGGTGCTCTCGCCGCGCTGATGCTGGCGAAAGTGGCGGGTGACGGTGCCGTGCGCGGCCTCGGCCTCCACCGTCCTGCCATCGGGGGTCATCAGCACCGAGGTCATCAGGCCGAGCGAGCCGAAGCCCTGGGCCACCTGGTCTGACTGCACATCGCCGTCGTAGTTCTTGCACGCCCAGACGAACCCGCCGGTCCACTTCAGCGCCGAGGCGACCATGTCGTCGATCAGGCGGTGCTCGTAGGTCAGCCCCTCACGCCTGTAGTCGCTCTCGAACTCGGCCTCGAACACGCGTTGGAAGATGTCCTTGAAGCGCCCGTCATAGGCCTTGAGGATGGTGTTCTTGGTCGACAGATACAGCGGATAGCGGCGCGCCAGGGCGTAGCGGAACGAGGCCCTGGCGAACTCCTCGATCGAGGAGTCGAGATTGTACATGGCCAGCGCCACCCCCCCGCCCGGATAGTCGAACACGTCGTGCTCGATCGCCTTGCCATCCTCGCCCTCGAAACGGAGGGTGAGCTTGCCCTTGCCGGGGACGACGAAGTCGGTCGCTCGATACTGATCGGCGAAGGCGTGGCGGCCGATGATGATCGGCTGGGTCCAGGACGGCACCAGGCGGGGCACGTTCTTGCACAGGATCGGCTCGCGGAAGACCACCCCGCCCAAGATGTTGCGGATGGTGCCGTTGGGCGATTTCCACATCTGCTTGAGATTGAATTCCTTCACCCGCGCCTCGTCGGGGGTGATGGTGGCGCATTTGACTCCCACGCCCAGGCGCTGGATGGCGTGGGCGGCGTCGATGGTCACCTGGTCCTGGGTGGCGTCGCGGTGCTCGATGGAGAGGTCGTAGTATTCCAGATCGATATCGAGGAACGGCAGGATCAGCTTGTCCTTGATCAACTGCCAGATGATCCGGGTCATTTCGTCGCCGTCGAGCTCCGCGATCGGATTGGCGACCTTGATCTTGGCCATGGAGGGGCTGCGCTGCTCTCTGAAGGATGTTCGGGGACGGCGGGGCTATAGAGGTTTGGAAGGCGAGGGGGAAGCTGGCGCATGACGATCGATGTCCTGGTGGTGGGATCGATAAATCAGGACGTCGTCTGCCAGGTGGCCGAGCTACCGGCGCCCGGCCAGACGGTGGCCGGGTTCGGCATCGCCCGCCATCCCGGCGGCAAGGGCCTCAACCAGGCGGTGGCGGCGGCTCGGTGGGGCGCGGCCACCGCGATGATCGGCCAGGTGGGCGATGACGCCGCCGGCGATCAGCTCCTGGAGGTGTTGCACGCGGCCGGGGTCGATGTGACCGGGATCGGCCGCCTCGCCGGCGGCCAGACCGGCCAGGCGCTGATCTTCGTGTCCACCGCCGGCGAGAACATGATCGTCGTCGCCGGGGGGGTGAATCTCAGTCTCGCCCCGCCGCCGGTCTCGCCGGCCGCGAAGGTCGTGCTCGCCCAACTGGAGACCCCGGTGGCGACGACCGCGGCGATGTTCGAGCAGGCGCGCG
>DASYGN010000052.1:0-3343 GCA_035999625.1 Caulobacteraceae bacterium
TCGAGGAGGTGGTCGGCCAGGACCATCTGCTGGGCCAGAACGGACCGATCGGGCGCATGGCGGCGGCGCGCCGGCTGGCCTCGATGATCCTCTGGGGACCGCCAGGCTCGGGCAAGACCACCATCGCCCGCCTGTTGGCCAGCGAGGCCGGCTACGAATTCCAGCAGCTCTCGGCGGTGTTCTCGGGCGTCGCCGATCTCAAGAAGGCGTTCGAGGCCGCCCGCCTGCGCCGCGCCACCGGCCGCTCGACCCTTCTGTTCGTCGACGAGATCCACCGCTTCAACCGCGCCCAGCAGGACGGCTTCCTGCCGTTCGTCGAGCAGGGCGTGGTGACCCTGGTCGGCGCGACCACCGAGAATCCCTCGTTTGAGCTCAACGGGGCGCTGCTTTCCCGCTGCCAGGTGTTCGTTCTCCGCCGCTTGCATCCCGAAGCCCTGGACGAACTGCTGCGGCGCGCGGAGGCGCACGAGGGGAGGGAACTGCCACTCGATCCGGCGGCGCGCGAGGCGATGATCGCCATGGCCGATGGCGATGGCCGCTATGTCCTCTCGCTAGCCGAGACCCTGTTCAACATCGCTTCCGGCGGGGTTCTCGACACCGCGGCCATGAGCCAGGCGCTGCAGAAGCGCAGCCCGGCCTACGACAAGGACCGGGAGGAGCACTACAACCTCATCTCGGCCCTGCATAAGTCGGTGCGCGGCTCGGACCCCGACGCCGCCCTCTACTGGCTGGCTCGGATGCTGGAGGGTGGCGAGGATCCCCTCTACATCGCCCGCCGCCTGGTGCGCATGGCGGTGGAGGACATCGGCGAGGCCGACCCGCTGTCGCTGCTGCTGGCCAACGCGGCCAAGGACACCTACGACTTCCTTGGCAGCCCGGAGGGCGAACTGGCCTTGGCCCAGGCCGCCGTGCACATGGCCGCCGCGCCCAAGTCCGTGGCCGTCTACAAGGCCTTCGGAGCGGCCAGGGCGATGGCCAAGGAGACGGGCTCGCTGACGCCGCCAGCCCACATCCTCAACGCGCCGACGCGGATGATGAAGGAACTCGGCTACGGCAAGGGCTACCGTTACGATCCGGATACGGACGAAGGCTTCTCCGGCCAGAGCTACTTTCCCGACGGGGTCGAGCGGCGGACCTTCTACGATCCCAAGGGCGAGGGCGCTGAGGCCAAGATCAAGGAGCGGCTGGCGCGATGGGCGAAACTCAGGGCGGCCAAGGATGGCTGAAGCGCATCTGTCGGCCGACGATATCGCCTTTGTGCGTGGCCTGGTCATCCACGAGGACGCCGAGGTGCTGGCGCTGAACAAGCCGGCCGGGCTTTCCAGCCAGGGTGGGCGCATCAAGGCGCCGACGCTCGATGACCTGCTGGCCGCCTTGGCCAAGAAAAGCGGGGTCAAGCCCCGGCTGGTCCACCGCCTCGACCGCGACACCTCCGGGGTGATCCTGGCCGCGCGCAGCCAGCCGGCGGCGGCGTTCCTCGGCAAGGCGATGATGGCCCGCCGGATGCGCAAGACCTATCTGGCCATCGTCGCGCCGGGCGCGCCCGAGCCTCGCCAGGGGACCATCGACGCCCACCTGGCCCGCCGGGAAGTCGGCCGCGAAGCCTATGTCGAAACCGCCTCGGCCGATGACCCCGTAGCCAAGCCGGCGCTGACCCGCTACCGCACCCTGGCCGCCGACGCGGCCATGGCCCTGGTCGAGCTCGAGCCGCGCACCGGACGCATGCACCAGCTGCGCGTGCACATGGCCTCCATCGGCCGGCCGATCGCCGGCGATCCCCGCTATGGCGGCGCGCTTTCGATCGCCGGTGCGCCGGTCAAGCGGCTGATGCTGCACGCCCAGCGCCTGAGATTTCCCCATCCCGCCGGCGGCGAGGTGACCATCGAGGCGCCGATGCCGGCCGACATGGCCGCCCTGGCTGATCGCTTCGCCGAGCGCGTCCTCGCCTGATGGGCGAGGTCAGGACCCTGACCGTGGAGGCGGGCGAAGCCGGCGCCCGCCTCGACCGCTGGCTGCGCCGGCGTTGGCCGCATCTCGGCCAGAGCCAGATCCATCGCCTGGCCCGCACCGGGCAGCTGCGCGTCGATGGCGCGCGGACGAAGGCGGATCAACGCCTGGCCGAGGGCCAGGTGGTGCGGGTGCCGCCGCTGCCCGACGCCCAGCCGCTCGCGGAGCTGACCCTTTCCGACCGCGACAAGGCCTTCGCCCGTGCGTTGGTGCTCTATGAGGATGACGAGGTCCTGATCCTCAACAAGCCGGCCGGGCTCGCCGTCCAGGGCGGGACCAAGACCCATCTTCACCTCGACCGGCTGCTGAGCGCGTGGGGGGAGGGGACCCACCGGCCGCGGCTGACCCATCGCCTCGATCGGGATACCTCGGGGGTGCTGGCGCTGGGCAAGACCCCCGCGGCCGCCGCGGCCCTGGCGGGGGCGTTCGCCAGTCGCGAGGCAGAGAAACTCTATTGGGCCATCGTCGATGGCACTCCCGCGCCCGAGGAGGGGCTGATCGATCTGGCCCTGGCCAAGAAAGGCGCCGGTGATCGCGAGTTGATGGGTCCGGCGCCCGGCGCCCAGGCGGCGCTGACCGCCTACGCCACCATCGCCAGGGCCGGCGCCGCGGCGGCATGGATGGCGCTGAAGCCGCTGACCGGGCGCACCCACCAGCTCCGCGCCCACATGCTGGCCATCGGCCACCCGATCCTGGGCGATACGAAATACAACACCCCCGCCTCGCGCGAGACCTCTGGCGATCTTGATCTGCAGCTGCACGCGCGGCGCCTGGTGCTGCCCCACCCGGCCGGCGGGGCGATCGATATCGAGGCCCCGCTCAGCCCGCAGATCCAGGCCGGCTTCGCCCGCTTCGGCTTCGACGAAGGCCCCCCTCCCGGCTTCGCCGGGCCTCCCCCCACGCCAACGGGGAGAGAGGGTCAGCGCTGATGCTCTCCTCCCCCTTAGGGGGAGGGGGACCGCGACCGCGAAGCGGAGGCGCGAAGCAGCCAACCGGTGGAGGGGGAAGCGAATGGTTGATGAAGGAGCAGATCGATGACCGAAACCGCCGTCGTCCGCGATAGCGGGCCGAGAAGCCTCAAGGTCGATATCGCCGTCGGCGGCCAGCGGTTCATTGGCGATGAGCCGGTGGCCAACGGCGGGACCGGCCTTGGCCCGGCGCCGCACGACCTGCTCTCGGCCGCCCTGGCCGAATGCACCGCGCTGACGCTGCGTCTCTACGCCGACCGCAAAGGCTGGCCGCTGGAAGGGGTCGAGGTCGAGGTCAGCCACGAAGCGCGCGCGGACGTCACGCCGCGCGATCTCTTCCACCGGCGGGTCAAGCTGACCGGCGCGCT
>DASYGN010000055.1:0-5408 GCA_035999625.1 Caulobacteraceae bacterium
AAGGCGTCCCACAGGCCATCCTTGATCATCGTATCGACGAACGAGAGATCGCCCATCTTGTGGCCGTTGCGCAGGTTGGCCGCGTGCGGCGACTGGCTCATGCTTTCCTGGCCACCGGCGACGACGATGGCCGCATCTCCGGCGGCGATCTGCTGGGCGCCCAGCGCCACCGCGCGCAGGCCCGAGCCGCACAGCTGGTTGACGCTCCAGGCCGGGCTCTCCACCGGCACGCCGGCGTTGACCGAGGCCTGGCGGGCGGGGCCCTGGCCGGCGCCGGCCTGCAGCACCTGGCCCATGATCACCTCATCGACATCGGCCGCCGCGATGCCGGCGCGCGCGATGGCGGCGCTGATCGCCACCCTGCCCAGTTCGTGGGCCGGCAGGGAGGAAAGGGCGCCGTTGAACGAGCCGACGGCGGTGCGCGCCGCCGAGACGATGACGATGTCGGTCATGGCGATCACTCCAGACAAAGGGACGCTTGGCCCGGCGCCATAGCCCGGCCGGCCGCGAGAGTCGACGCGGCGTTCCCTGGCCGCGTTCTCTGGGCGCGTTCTGTGGGCGCCTGATCTGGCGCGGGGATGCGACTTCGGACTAATATCGCAGGTGCGATATCGCATAGCGTGAGAAGAGGCGACATGGCGCAAGCAGCCGGGGCCAGCGACGGACGCCCCACCGGCGAGCGGGTGACGATCCAGAAGTACGCCAACCGCCGGCTCTACAACAAGGCGACCAGCAGCTACATCACCCTCGAGGATCTGGCGGCCATGGTCCGCGAGGGTGTCGACTTCGTGGTCTATGACGCCAAGACCGGCGAGGACATCACCCGCAAGGTCCTCACCCAGATCATCTTCGAGGAAGAGGGACGAGGGCAGAACCTGCTGCCGATCCAGTTCCTGCGCCAGCTGATCGGATTCTATGGCGATCGCATGCAGGCCTTCCTGCCCAGCTTCCTCGAGCTGTCGCTGGACAGTTTCATCCGCCAGCAGGAGCAGGTGAAGGCGCAATGGGCGAAAGTGACGCCGGGCGGCGCGGCGTTCGACGAGCAGATCCGCCAGAACATGGCCCTGTTCGACCGGGCGATGAAGATGTTCAGCCCGTTCGCCTATCGGGCCGACGAGGTCCAGCCGGCGGCGACCAAGCCGGGGCCTGAACCGGACACCCTGGCCGAGCTCAAGGCGCAGATGGCGGCCATGCAGGCCAAGCTCGAGGCTCTGGCGAAGGGAAAGTAGCTTCTCTCCCCCCGCTGGAGGGAGGGCCGGCGATAGCCGGGAGGGGGGCTGGGAGGATCAACCCGCCCGCACGCGCAGTCGCGCGCCGCCCAAGACCGCCACCACCTCGACCTTGGCTCCGGCGGCCACCGGGCCTGGTCCCTCGAGCACCGCCGACCACTCCTTGCCGTCGACGAACACCCGCCCATCCTCTCCCTCGAAGGTGGTGGCGGCTTCGCCGCGATGGCCGACCAGGCGGCTGAGCGGTTCGTTGACATCGCTGCGGCTCGCCGGCGCGCCACGCAGGAACCGCCGGCCGAGGTAGGTGGCGATGATGGTCAGGATGGCGAACAGCGCGATCGCCGCCGGCGCGCTCAGCGGCAGGACCAGCAAGGCGAGGCCAGTCAGGGCCGCCGCGCCCGCCGGCCACAGCAGCCAGCCCGAACCGGTGGCCACCTCGATGGCCAGGAAGGCCGCGCCCAGCGCCATCCACGCCCACAACGGATGGGCGGCGATGAGATCAGGCAGTTCGTTCATGACTATCGGTCCTGGCGGCCGCCACCATCTCGGCGATGCCGGCGATCGAGCCGGCGATGCCGCTGAAGTCGGCCGGCACGATGATCGTGCGCTGTTGAGGTGAATCGGCCAGCTTGCCGAACGCCTCGACGTACTTCTGGGCGATGAAATAGTTGAGGGCGTTGACGCTGCCGGACTCGATGGCGTCGGAGACGCTCTTGGTGGCCGCGGCCTCGGCGCCCGCCAGCCGTTCCCTCGCCTCGGCGTCGCGGAAGGCCGCCTCCTTGCGCCCCTCGGCCTGGAGCACCGCCGACTGCTTGGCCCCCTCGGCCCGGGTGATGGCGGCCTGCTTCTCCCCCTCGGCTTCGGTGATCACCGCCCGTTTCTCGCGTTCGGCCTTCATCTGCCGGGTCATGGCGTTGGTGATGTCCGGCGGCGGCTGCAGGTCCTTGATCTCGATCCTGGCCACCTTGACGCCCCACGGGCCGGTGGCCTCGTCGATGACGCTGAGGAGGCGGGTGTTGATGGCGTCGCGCTGCGAGAGCACTTCGTCGAGCTCCATCGAGCCGACCACGGTGCGCAGGTTGGTCATCGTCAGCTGGCCGATGGCGAAGTTGAGATTGGCCACCCGATAGGCGGCGGCGGCGGCGTCCATCACCTGGATGAAGACGATGGCGTCGACCTTGACCATGACGTTGTCCTTGGTGATCACCTCCTGGCTGGGCACGTCCAGCACCTGCTCCATCATGCTGACCTTGCGCCGCACCGCCTCCATGAACGGGGCGAGGATGGTGATCCCGGGCTTGAGGGTGCGGGTGTAGCGGCCGAACCGCTCGACCGTGTATTCGAACCCCTGCGGCACGATCTTGATCGCCGAGAGGGCGAGGAAGATGGCCAGAATCACCACCACGGCCGCAAACACTTCGAAAATCATCGTCTCGCCCCGGATTGCTTCGCCGCTGTGAGCCTAGCCCGGCGGCGGCGTTCGCGCCATCGCGCGCACGGCGTCATCCCCGCCGAGGGCTTGGCCCGAGTCGCACGCTCCGCCGGGATGACGAGATGAGTTGGAGGCGACCTCGCTTGACCGCGCGCCGCGAAACCTTCATCGCCGGCGCCGATGCAGCCCTTCACCCATTTGACCGCCAAGGCGGCGCCGCTCGATATCGACAATCTCGATACCGACCAGATCATTCCCAAGCAGTTCCTGAAGACCATCGGCCGCGAAGGCCTGGGCGCGGGGTTGCTCTACGATCTGCGCTTCGATGGCGAGGGGCGTCCGAACGCCGATTTCGTCCTCAACGATCCGCGCTACGCCGGGTCCGGGGTGCTGGTGGCGGGCGAGAACTTCGGCTGCGGCTCCAGCCGTGAGCACGCCGCCTGGGCCTTGCTGGATTTCGGCATCCGCTGCGTGATCGCGCCCGGGTTCGCCGACATCTTCTACAACAACTGCTTCGAGAACGGCCTGCTGCCCATCGCCTTGCCGGAAGCGGCGGTGCGCGCCCTGATGGACGAGGCGCGCGGCGGCAATCACGTCTTCGAAATCGATCTCGCCAGCCAGAGCGTCACCGCGCCGTCGGGCGCTAGGTTTGAATTCGAGATCGATCCCGGGCGCAAGGCCAAGCTCCTGGAGGGGCTGGACGCCATCGGCGAAACCCTGCGTGAGACCCCGGCGATCGACGCCTTCGAGCATCGCCGGACGCTGATCGCGCCGTGGCTGGAGCGCGCCTGATGCCGCGCACCCTGCTGCTGCTGCCAGGCGACGGCATCGGCCCCGAAGTCACCGCCGAGGCCCGCCGCATCGCCCACGCCGTCATGCCCGAGCTGGTGATCGAGGAGCGCCTGTTCGGCGGCGCGGCGTACGATATCGAGGGCACGCCGCTGGCTCCGGCGACGCTCGCTCTGGCCAAGTCCAGCGATGCGGTGCTGATGGGCGCGGTCGGCGGACCGAAGTGGGCCGGCGCACCCAGACATCTTCGCCCCGAGGCCGGCCTTCTGGCTCTGCGGGCCGGCATGGCGGTGTTCGCCAACCTCCGTCCGGCGCTTTGCTTCGCGCCTCTGGCCGAGGCTTCGACCCTCAAGGCCGAGGTGGTGCGCGGGCTCGACATCATCATCGTCCGCGAGCTGACCGGGGGCGTCTATTTCGGCCAGCCGCGCGGCATCGAGACCTTGCCGGACGGTCAGCGGCGCGGCGTCGACACCCAGGTCTACACCACCCACGAGATCGAACGCGTGGCCAAGGTCGCCTTCGCCCTGGCGCGCGGACGGCGTGGCAAGGTCACCTCGTGCGAGAAGTCCAACGTGATGGAAAGCGGCCTGCTATGGCGCGAGGTGGTGGGCGATCTGCACCGGCGCGAGTTCGCCGATGTCACCCTCGAACACATGCTCGCCGACACCGCCGCCATGCAACTGGTCAGGGCCCCGCGCCAGTTCGATGTCATCCTGACCGACAATCTGTTCGGCGATCTGTTGTCGGACGAAGCGGCCCAGCTCACCGGATCGATGGGCATGCTGCCCTCGGCGGCCATCGGCGAGCCCGGCAAGCCCGGACTGTATGAACCGATCCACGGCTCGGCCCCCGACATCGCCGGCCGGGGCGTCGCCAACCCACTGGCGGCGATCCTGTCGCTGGGCATGGCCCTGCGCTTCTCGCTCGCCCGTCCCGAGCTGGCCGACCGGTTGAGCGTGGCGGTGGAGAAGGCGCTGGCGGGCGGCGCGCGCACGGCCGATCTCGGCGGCTCGCTGACCACCGTGCAGATGGGCGAAGCGGTGGTGGCGGCGCTCTAGACCAGCTTTTTGCCCGTCAGCCGCTCCAAGATGCGCGCCGGCGAGGCCTCGGGTTCGGCCATGGCCGAGAGCGGCAGATAGAAGGTCTGTTCGAGCGCGTAGCGGCCAGCGATGGCGGCGTGGACCAGGGCGTCGGTATAGGCGATCCACACCGTTCCCGGCGGAAACGCCACCTCGCGGCGCGGCCCATCGCGCTGATAGTCCGCGTCGAGCTTGGCCGCGTCGTGCAGGCCGAGCATCAGGCCATCGTAGGGCGTACGCCGGGCGCGCGTCACCCCGGCGCGCCACAGCAGCCAGGTCTCCACCGCCGAAGGCATGCGGGCGCGCGGCAGGAACCGCCTGGCGTAGGCGGCGAACGGCTCGCCGACGCGCCAGGTCCGCGCCTCGCCGTGCGGGTTGATATTGGCGAACACGCGCAGGATGCGCGCGCCGCCGGTGGGCTGGGAGGCGAAGGCGTCGGCGTGCAATCGCCGGTCGTCCTTGCGCGGGCTGATCGGACGCTGGTCGATGGCCCGCGGGCGAAAGCTGGTGCGTCCGCTCTCCAGGTGGGGCGCATAGGCCGGCGCGTGTTCGATGATCGCCGCTCTGGCGAAGGCGGCGAAACGACCCATCATCGCCGCCAGCGGCCCGGCGTCGGCGGCCGCACCCCGCACCGTCCCATCGGGCGAGAGGCTGATGTTCTTGGCCCGGCCATCGCCAAGATCGGCGCCCAGCAGACCCAGCTCCTCGGCGGTGAGCCCATAGCCGTCGTCGCCCAGAACCATGAGACCCCGGGTTTCCAGGCTGGCGGCGAAGGCGTCGGCGCTGGTCACGGCGGCGATGCTAGCATCGCGCGGTTGCGCCCGCGACCGGCTGGCGTTAAGCGGACCGCCCGCAATCAGATCGGAGCTTGACCGCGAT
>DASYGN010000060.1:0-48252 GCA_035999625.1 Caulobacteraceae bacterium
TGTAGAGGGTGAGATTGATCCGGTGGTCGGTGACCCGGCCTTGCGGATAATTGTAGGTGCGGATGCGCTCGGAGCGATCACCCGAGCCGACCTGGCTCTTGCGTGTCTGCGAGCGCTCGGCGGCCAGGGCCTCGCGCTTGATGTCGTACAGCCTGGCCCGCAGCACCTTCATCGCCCGGGCGCGGTTCTGGTGCTGCGACTTCTCCGAGGACGTGACCACGATGCCGCTGGGCAGGTGGGTGATGCGCACCGCCGAGTCGGTCTTGTTGACGTGCTGGCCGCCGGCCCCCGAGGAGCGGTAGGTGTCGATGCGCAGATCCTCGTCGCGAACGTCGATCTCGACGTCTTCGGCCTCGGGCAGCACCGCGACGGTGGCGGCGGAGGTGTGGATTCGCCCCTGGGCCTCGGTCTCCGGGACCCGCTGCACCCGGTGCACCCCGCTTTCGAACTTCAAGCGGCCGAACACGCCCTCGCCGGCGATCGAGGCGATAATCTCCTTGTAGCCGCCGACCTCGCCCTCCGAGACGCTGTCTATCTCCACCCGCCAGCCGCGCAGTTGCGCGTAGCGCTGGTACATACGGAACAGATCGCCGGCGAACAGGGCCGCCTCATCGCCGCCGGTGCCGGCTCTGATCTCGAGAATCGCCGAGGCGTTCTCGTCGGCGTCGCGCGGGGCGAGCAGGGCCGCGAGGTCGTGCTCGATGCTGGGCAGGCGTTCGTCCACCCCGGCCATTTCCTCGCGCGCCAGGGCGGCCATCTCCGGATCGTCGGCGCCCGCCATCAGCGCCAGATCGGCGCGCTCGGCTCTGACCTTGCCCAGGTGTTCGGCGGCCTCGGCCACCGGCTTCAATTCGGCGTATTCCTTGGCCAGGCGGACAATCTCGACGCCCTCGCTGGCCGCGCCCATGCGCGCCTCGACCTCGTGGAAGCGGTCGAGCAGCTGGTCGAGGCGGGCCTGAGGCAGACGCATGCGCTCCTCTATCGCGAGCCGGCGCCGAAAGCACCGGCATGCGTAAGTATATGCTATCGAGCCTCACTCATGGCCTTCGATGTCACCGTGCTGACCATGTTCCCCGACACCTTTCCAGGGTCGCTTGGCGTGTCGCTGATCGGCTCGGCCTGGCGGGAGGAGCGCCTGTGGTCCCTGGAGACGGTGGACATTCGCGCCTATTCCGAAGATAAGCGCGGCTTCCTGGACGACACCCCCGCCGGGGGCGGCCCAGGACAGGTGATGCGGGCGGACGTGATCGCCTCGGCGCTGGACAGCGTCGAGCGACGCGGGCGTCCGTTGTTGTATATGAGCGCCCGGGGACGTCCCCTCACCCAGGCGCGGGCCAGGGATTGGTCGGCGGCCGTTGGCCTGATCATCCTTTGCGGACGCTTCGAGGGGGTCGATCAGCGGGTCATCGACGCCCGTGGATTTGAGGAGGTCACGGTATCGGATGCCGTCCTCGCCGGCGGCGAGGCGGCGGCCACGGTGCTCATCGAGGCTTGCGTGCGTCTGTTGCCCGGGGTGCTGGGTGACGCGGGCAGCCTGGCCGAGGAGAGCTTCGAGGATGGGTTGCTCGAGCATCCGCAGTTCACCCGCCCAAGACTCTTCGAAGGGCGGGACATTCCCGAGGTGCTGACTTCGGGCCATCACGGCGAAGTGGCCGCCTGGCGGAAACTTCAGCGTGAAGTCACCACGCGAGAGCGCCGGCCGGACTTGTGGGCGGCGCATCTGGCCAATCAACAGGCAAAGGGCGCTTTCAAGCCCGACAGGAAGAAGGACTAGACGGCGATGAACATCATCGAGGAACTGGAAAAGGCCGAGGCCGCGCGGGTGGTCGGTAAGAAGAAGATCCCCGCCTTCCAGCCCGGCGACACGCTCCGGGTCAACGTGCGCATCACCGAGGGCGAGCGCGAGCGCGTCCAGGCCTACGAGGGGGTGTGCATCGCCAGGTCCGGTCACGGCCTGCAGGAGAGCTTTACGGTGCGCAAGATCAGCTTCGGCGAAGGCGTCGAGCGGGTCTTCCCGGTGCTCTCGCCGATGATCGAGTCGATCGAGGTCAAGCGCCGCGGCGCGGTGCGCAGGGCCAAGCTCTACTATCTGCGCGATCGGCGCGGCAAATCCGCCCGTATCGCCGAGCGCGCCGGGCGGGAAAACGTCGCCGCCGAGGAATAGCCGACAACGACACCCCTCGGCGCAGCGGAATCGCGCCTATAATCGGCCGATGGCCATCCGCCGGCTGCCCCCAGAACTGATCAATCGCATCGCCGCCGGCGAGGTGGTCGAACGGCCGGCGAGCGCGGTCAAGGAACTGATCGAGAACGCCATCGACGCCGGCGCCCGGCGGATCGAGGTCCAGGCCGATGGGGGCGGGCTTGGCCGCATCCTGGTGGCTGACGACGGGGCGGGAATCGGCGCCGACGAGCTTGCCCTGGCGATCGAGCGTCACGCGACCTCCAAGCTGGCCGCCGGGCCCGACGGCGCGGTCAACCTCATGGCCATCGACACCCTGGGCTTTCGCGGCGAAGCCCTGCCGGCCATCGGCGCGGTGGCGCGCCTGGCCATCGCCGCGCGCGCGGCCGGCGCGGCCGAGGCCTACGGCGTCCGCGTCGATGGAGGAACGGCGGGCCAGGTCGGCCCGGCGGCGTTTGCTGGCCGGCACGGAGCCAGGATCGAGGTGCGGGACCTGTTCTACGCCACCCCGGCCCGGCTCAAGTTCATGAAATCCGAACGCGCCGAGGCGATGGCCATCGCCGAGGAGGTCAAGCGCGCGGCGATGGCCAACGCCGCGGTCGCCTTCAGCCTCGACCTCGACGGCCGTCGGAGCCTGCGATTGGCAGCCGAGCCCGATGACGATGGCGGGCGTCTGGCGCGCCTCACGGCTCTGCTTGGCCGCGATTTCGCCGACAACGCCTTGCTCATCGACCAGGAGCGGGAGGGCGTCCGCCTTTCCGGCTACGCCGGCCTGCCGACCTACAGCCGCGGCAACGGCGCCCAGCAGTATCTGTTCGTCAACGGCCGGCCGGTGCGTGACAAGCTGTTGAACGGTGCGCTGCGCGGCGCCTACGCCGACTTTCTGGCCAAGGATCGGTTTCCGGTGGCGGCGCTCTACCTGACCTGCGCCCCGGCGCTGGTGGACGTGAATGTCCATCCGGCCAAGAGCGAGGTCCGCTTCCGCGACCCCACCCTTGTCAGAGGATTGATGATCGGAGCGCTGCGTCACGCGCTGGCCGGCGCCGGGCATCGCGCCGCCACCACGATCGCCGCTCAGGCCCTCGGCGCTTTGCGCCCCGCATACATGCCCGCACCCTCGGCCGCCGGCTTTTCAGCCTGGCGCGCGGGCCAGTGGCCGGCCAGCCTGCCCGGCGTTCAAGGGGTCTCGGCCCGCGCCGAAGCTTTCGCCCACGAAGGCCCGGGGGCCGAGGCCGAGGCCGGCGCGGCGGGCGCCTTTCCATTGGGCGCCGCCCGGGCGCAGGTGCACGCCACCTACATCATCGCCCAGACCGCCGATGGCCTGGTGATCGTCGATCAGCATGCCGCCCATGAGCGGCTGACCTACGAGGCGATGAAGGTCCAGATCGCCGCTGGCGGCGTCGCCCGCCAGGCGCTGTTGTTGCCCGAAGTGGTCGAGCTCGATCCTTCCGAAGCCGACCGTGTCGCCGCCGCCGCCGAGACCTTGGCCGAGCTCGGCCTGGTGCTCGAGCCGTTCGGGCCCGGCGCCGTGCTGGTCCGTGAAACCCCGGCAGTGCTTGGCGAGACCGACGCCGCCGCCCTGGTGCGCGATATCGCCGACGACCTTGCCGAACACGGCGCAGCCCTGGCGCTCGGCGAGCGCCTTGCGGACGTCGCCGCGACGATGGCCTGTCACGGTTCGGTGCGCGCCGGACGTCGCCTCAATGCCGAAGAGATGAACGCGCTGCTGCGGCGCATGGAGGCCACGCCCCACTCCGGCCAGTGCAACCATGGCCGTCCGACCTACGTGGAGCTGAAGCTGGCTGACATCGAAAAGCTGTTTGGGCGCCGCTAGCGCTGGCCGGACCAGGCCAGGAAGCGCACTTCGGCCTTGCCCCAGCGCCGCTCATCGAGGGCGGTGAAGGCCAACGCCGTCAGCGGCCCCTCGCCACGTCCTCGCTCGACGATCACGACGGCGTCCTGGGTCAGCCAGCCTCCGGCGGCCAGCCGCTCCAAGGCCGGGACGGCGAGGTTCCTGCCGTAGGGGGGATCGAGAAAGGCGAGATCGAACCGGGTATCGGCGGCGCCTAGCCGTGACGCGTCATCGCCAAGCAAACGCGTCCGACCGCCGAGCCCCAGGCTGGTGATATTCGCCGTGATCGCCGCTCTGGCGGCGGGATCAGGGTCGACGAACACCGCCAGCGTCGCCCCGCGCGATAACGCCTCCAGGCCAAACGCGCCCGATCCCGCGAACAGATCCAGCACTTTGAGGTTCGCGAACGGACGTCCCCACGGCGCGTGCTCGAGCACGTTGAAGAGCGCCTGACGGGTCCGATCGGCGGTCGGCCGGGTCGAGTGTCCCTTTGGCGCCACAAGGGAGCGCCCACGTAGGGCGCCAGCGACAATTCGCATGTAAACGCTCTTGGCTTTTTCGCCGTTTAGCCGATGTACGAAAACGGGTGCGAGGGTTTTTCGAGCATGGGCGGCGCCGGGCTGTGGCGGGGACTTGGGCAGTCGGTGTTTCTCGCCGACGTGACCCCCCGTGACCGCGATCCGGGGCGCATCGCCGCCACGGTGATCGCCGGCGTCTGCGTCGGCCTGGTGGCTTCCATCGCCTGCTGGATCCTGGTGCTGGTGCCCTACACCTACCTGGTCGGGCTGGGCGGGCAGGGCCTCCTCGGCCTCGGCAAGGTCGCCCTGATGTTCAAGGACGCCGACGCCCACGATCTTGGCATCACCGTGCTGCGGCTGGTGGAATCGACCGCCACCGACGGCGCCTTTCCGCTCGCCTTCGTGGCCCTGGCGGCGACCATTTCGGGGCGCCATTTCCTGCATTATGTGACCGCGGCGCGGGCGGTGCGCTGGCGCCTGCTGCTCACCGGTCTGGCGCTGACCTTCGTCGCCATGGCCCCCCTGGTGATCGCCAGCCGGCTGTCGGCGCCGGGGGCCGCGCGGATGCCGATCCTGGACATCACGCCGGGCGTTGGCGGACGTCTGGTCTATGGCCTGGCGGCGCTGCTGCTGATCCCCTCGGCGGCGGCCGAAGAGCTGATGTTCCGTGGCTGGCTGCTGCGCCAGGTGGCGGCGTTCACGCGTAACCCGGCGGTGCTGATCCTGGTCACCGCCATCGCCTTTTCGGCGGCGCATTTCGACTTCGCCCCCGACGCCTTCCTGACCCGCCTGCTGATGGGCTGCGGCTTCGCTTACATGACCCTGCGCCTTGGCGGTATCGAGCTGGCTACCGGGGCCCACGCCGCCAACAACATCCTCTACATCCTGTTCATCGAACCCCTGGCGCCGGCGACGGCGGCGACGCAGGCGAGCGGCGGGGGGGTGCTGTTCGGCGACCTGGCGCTGGTGATTGGCTATGTCGCCATCGCCGAAGTGGTGGCCCGCGTCGAGCACGTGCGCCGCTGGGCCGGCGTGGAGGCAGGGGATGTCACCGCGATCGCTTTTTCCCAGGCGCCCGCTGCGGCGTGATTCCCCGCCGCATTGTCCTCGTAGGCTGCGCCGGGACCGGCAAGACCTTCTTGGCGCGGCGAATGGGCGAGATCATCGGCGCCGCGGTCATTTGTCTTGACTCGATCTGGCGTCCGGAATGGACGACCGCCGATCTCCCGCGCTTCAGGGCTGTCGTCGCCAGCGCTCACACCGGCTCGGCCTGGATTAGCGACGGCAATTTCGCGGTGGCCAGTTTCGATCTGCGGCTGCCACGCGCCGACCTGGTCATCTGGCTCGAGCGGCCGAAATGCCTTTGCCTCCGGCGCGCGCTGACCCGGGTGTTTCGTCGCGGCGAGCCGCATCGACCGTGGCGACTGGTCAAGGTCATCTGCTTCATCTGGAATTTCGACAGGGTGAACCGGCCACGCATCGAACGCCTCCTGGCCGAACACGGCCCCGAGGTTCCGCTCCTCAGGCTTTGGTCGTCGGCGCAGACCGATGCGTTCTTGGAGAGCCTGGCCGCCGCCGCGGTTTAGCCTTCGCCCAGCCGGCCTTGTGGACCTTGCGTTTTGCGCTTTCCGGGGGCGGCTTTAGCCGATGCCGGGACGAGGCCGCGGCCACGACCGGGGCTGGCGCACGCCATGAGGCCCTGTCGCCAACAGGCAAGCTCGCCGGCGCGATCACCTTGCCCAGTTGCTCGCGCACCACCCTGGGGCCAACCTCCTCGACTTGGCCGGCGGCCAGTTCGCCGAGCGCAAACGGTCCGTAGGCCACACGAATCAGGCGGTTGACCCTCAGCCCCAGCGCTTCCAGCACCCGTCGCACTTCGCGATTCTTGCCTTCGCCGAGGGTCAGGCTGATCCAGACGTTGGCGCCCCGCGCGCCATCCCTGACCTTGTCGAGGCGGGCCTCGATCGGCCCATAGCGCACCCCGGCCACCTCGATCCCCTTGGCCAGCCGGTCCAGGTCGGCCTGATCGACACGGCCGAACGCCCGTGCGCGATAGCGGCGCTTGAAGCCGCTGGATGGCAGCTCCAGAGCGCGGGCAAGAGCGCCGTCGTTGGTCAGCAGCAGCAGGCCTTCGGAGGAAAGGTCCAAGCGGCCCACGGAAATCAGCCGCGGCAGGCCCGCCGGCAGGGCGGCAAACACCGTCGGCCGCCCCTTGGGGTCCTTATGCGTGGTCATCAGCCCGGCCGGCTTATGATAGCGGAACAGGCGCGCCGGTTCGGCGGTGACTACTGGGCGACCATCGACCGTGACCTGGTCGTCGGGCCGGACCTTGACCGCCGGACTGGTGAGCACCTCGCCGTTCAGCGCCACCTTGCCCTCAGCGATCAGCCGCTCGACCTCGCGCCGGGAGGCGACGCCGGCCCTGGCTAGGGCCTTGGCCACCCGCTCGCCGTCTTGACCGCCGCCCGAGAGCGGGCCTCTCTCTGCGCGATGAGCGACCATGATGAAGCCAACATGCGCCTCGCCCTCGCGCTGGCGCAAGCAGCCGCGGACGCCGGCGAGGCGCCGATCGGGGCGGTGATCATCGATCCCCGGTCCGGCGCAGTGGTGGCGCAGGCGGCCAACGCGCCGATCGCCCACCACGATCCGACCGCGCACGCCGAGGTGCTGGCCCTGCGCCAGGCCGGCGCCGCCATCGGCAATTACCGGCTCACCGGCCTCACCCTCTATGTGACGCTCGAGCCCTGCGCCATGTGCGCCGGGGCGATCAGCCACGCGCGCATCGGACGCCTGGTGTTCGGCGCTAAGGACGCCAAGGCCGGCGGGGTCATCCATGGCGCGCGCGTGTTCGACCAGCCCACCTGCCATTGGCGTCCGGAGATCGTGGGCGGGGTTCTGGCCAACCAGAGCGCCGCCTTGTTGCGAGGCTTCTTTCGCCAGCGGAGAAAGATGACTTGACTTAACTAAAAAACGTATATACTTTTTGGCCGTCACCGGAGGCGTCAGTGCGCTATACCCCGCTCACCGACTTTCTGAGAGCCCAAGCCACCCGCAACGTGCGGCTGACCTTTGGCGACATTGAGCGCGTGCTGGGTCGGAAACTCCCTGCATCGGCACGACGGCACCAAGCTTGGTGGTCGAACACCAAAACGCATAGCTACGCGAAAGCCTGGATGGATATCGGCTGGAGGACCCGCGCACTTGATCTTGCGAGCGAAAGCATCGTTTTTGAACGGGGCATTGGAACATCCGAGTCTGCGACTGAGTTTCGGCACGCCGCAACAGCCGCCCCCAAAGCCGAATCCGCAGATCCGGTCACTTTCGATCGCGCCAAACTCAATATCGCGGCGCGGCGGATTCTCGATGATTACACGGCTCGCTTCGGGGGCGACGTGCAGGCTGCGCTCGACCTGGCTCTGGAAGAAGCCCGGATCGCTTATCGCCAACGGTTGCTGGACAGATTTCCTCGCTCGGGACGTGTCTCCGCGGTCGACAGCGTCGATTTGATTCGCGAGGACCGGGATGCCCGATGATGCGCAGACCCTAGTGGTCGACGCCTCGGTCGCGGCGAAGCTATGGTTCGAGGAACACCATTCCGAGCTTGCTGATCGGGTGCTCAAATCGGGCAGCCGTCTGGTGGCCCCCGATCTGCTGTTGATTGAAGTGGCCAGCATCGCCGCGAAGCGTGTCCGGCGGGGGCTATCGCCGGCCGGGGAGGCGACGAATGCGATGGTCGCCTCGAAGAGTTTTCTCGATGAGACCGAAACGTCGGCCAAGTTCGTTGATCGCGCCTTCGAGTTGGCCTGCAATCACGGGCTCTCAGTTTACGATGGCGTCTATCTGGCGCTCGCCGAGGCCCGCCGAGCGCCGCTAATTACGGCCGACAACACCCTTGTCACCAAGGCTCGCGCCGCCGGCCTCGACCACCTTGTCCGCTCGCTGGTCGATGTCGCCTAGTGGTCCGTTTCCGATTTCCCGCCCGAGCGGGTAGCGAAAGTCAGATCCGTTCGACAGGCGTGCTTGCCCGCGGGCCCGGCGCGTGCGATAGGGTTTCAAACATTTGTTTGAACGGAGGCCGGCCATGGATTTCGATTTTTCTCCCCGTCAGAAGGAGCTGATCCGGCGGGTGTCCGACTTCATGGACGAGCACATCTATCCGGCCGTGCCGATCTATGAGGAGCAGGCCCATTCCGGCGAGCGCTGGAAGGTCATCCCGATCGTCGAGGAGCTGAAGGTCAAGGCGCGCAAGACTGGCCTTTGGAACATGTTCATGCCCCCCTCGGCCGGCCATCCGCCGCTCGAGGACACCTTCCAGTTCGAAGGCGTGCAACTGACCAATCTCGAGTATGCGCCGATCTGCGAGATGTTCGGCCGCGTCGGCTTCGCCTCGGAGGTGTTCAACTGCTCGGCCCCGGACACCGGCAACATGGAGGTGCTCAACCGCTTCGGCACCCTGGAGCAGAAGGAGACGTGGCTGCGACCGCTGATGAATGGCGAGATCCGCTCGGCGTTCCTGATGACCGAGCCCAGGGTCGCCTCGTCCGACGCCACCAACATCGAAACCCGCATGGAGCGCGACGGCGACGACTATGTCATCAACGGCCTCAAATGGTGGTCATCGGGCGTCGGCGATCCCAGGTGCAAGCTCGCCATCGTCATGGGCAAGACCAACCCTAACGCCTCGCCCCATCAGCAGCAGTCGCAGATCCTGGTGCCGCTCAACGCGCCGGGGGTGAAGGTCAAGCGCATGCTGCCGGTGTTCGGCTACGACGACGCTCCGCATGGTCACGCCGAGGTGCTGCTCGAGGATGTGCGCGTGCCGGTTTCCAACCTCATCCTCGGCGAGGGCCGGGGTTTCGAGATTTCCCAGGCCAGGCTGGGGCCCGGGCGCATTCATCACTGCATGCGCACCATCGGCGCCGCCGAGGTCGCCCTGGAGAAGATGTGCAAGCGGCTGATGAGCCGCAAAGCGTTCGGCAAATACATCTCCGAGCACTCGGTCTGGGAACAGCGGGTGGCGAGCGCGCGCACCGACATCGAGATGAATCGTCTGCTGTGCCTGAAGGCGGCCGACATGATGGACAAGGCCGGCAACAAGACCGCCCGGCTGGAAATCTCGATGATCAAGGTGTCCGCCCCCAACATGGCGCTCAAGATCATCGATGACGCCATTCAGGCGCACGGCGGCGGCGGGGTGACCTCGGACTTTGGCCTGGCTCGCGCCTATGCCAGCCAGCGCACCCTGCGCCTGGCCGATGGTCCCGACGAGGTCCACAACCGCACCATCGCGCGCATGGAGTTCGCCAAGTATGGCGAGCTGCACGCCAAGATCCGGGCCGAAAAGGAAGCCCAGCTTCTGCCGGTCGGCTCGCGCTAACGCTTGGGTTTGCGCGCGGCGGGCTTGGTCGCCGCCGGCTTTGGCCTGGTCGTCGCCCTCGGCGCGCCCTTGACCGTGCCTGTCTTGGCGGGTTTGGGCGGGCTGGGTTTCGGTGAAGGCGTGGCCGCCTGAATCTTGGCCGCCGGCTTGGCGCGCGCCGCTGTTGCGGGCGGCGCCTTGGCGGGTTTGGCTGGTTGGGCCGGTCTCGCCGGCGGGGCGGGCGGTTTGGCGCCTTTCGAGACCTTCGAAACCGTCTTCGATGCCATGGGCTTCGCCGTCGGCTTGGCGCTGGATGGGGCCGCCGCCGGCGCCGGCTTGGCGATTTGCCTGCTGGAGCGGCGCACCGGCTGTTTGGCGGGTTCGGCCGGGACGTCCAGGGGTTCGGCCATCATCGCCTCCGGTGTCGCGGCCGGCTCGGCCGCAGGCCGGACCGGCTCGGGCTCCCTCGGGCGCGCCGTCATCACCGGCCGCTCGTCCAGGGAGGTGAAGACCCTGGGCGCTGAGGGGCCCCCGGTCATGTAGTCGCGGGTCACCGGCAGAGCGCTGTTGTGCTTGGTCAGCTGGATCTGGAAGTTCATGTGGTCGCCGAAGCGGAAGCCCATCTCGGCCCCGGCGAGATAGAACTCCCACATTCGGCAGAAACGCTCGTCGTAGAGGGCTTTCATCTCCTCGCGCCGGGCCTGGAAGCGATCGAACCAGCAACGCAGGGTCTTGGCGTAGTGCAGGCGCAGGATCTCGATGTCGGTGACCTTGAGCCCGGACTGCTCGACGATCGGCAGCACCTCCGACAGAGCCGGGATGTAGCCGCCGGGAAAGATGTATTTTTCGGTGAAATAATCGGTCGCCGAGGGTCCGGTTGAGCGGCCGATGGAATGGATCACGGCGACGCCATCCTCGGTGAGGCGCTGGGTCAGGAGGTCGAAGTAGGCTTGGTAGTTGGGGCGGCCGACGTGCTCGAACATGCCTACCGAGACGATGCGGTCGAACTGGCCCTGGATGTCGCGGTAGTCGGTCAGCGCGAAGCTGACCCGGTTGAGCAGGCCGGCGTCTCCCGCCCGATGCCTGGCGAGCATCAACTGCTCCTCCGACAGGGTGACGCCATGGACCCTGACATCGGCCATGCCAGCCATGGTCATGGCCAGGCCGCCCCAGCCACAGCCGATGTCGAGCACGCGCTGGCCGTCGGCGAGGTCGAGCTTGGCGGCGATGTGCCGCTTTTTCGCCACCTGAGCTTCCTCCAGGCTCATGTCGTCGCGCTCGAAATAGGCGCACGAATATTGCATGTCGGCGTCGAGGAACGACCGGTAGAGCTTGTGCGAAAGATCATAGTGGTGGTGGACATTGCGCTTGGCCGCCCGGCGCGGGTTCTGCTCCTTGGCGGTGCGCGACCAGGCCATGCGCAGGAGGCTGGGCTTCCGATAGGGCGAGCCGCCGATGCTGTTGCGCCCGGCGAGTTCGAGCAGGTCGTGCAGATCACCCTGTTCGAAAACCAGGCGGCCGTCCATGTAAGCCTCGCCGAGCCCGAGCGAGGGCTTGGCGGCGATCTTGGCCAGAGTGGGCACGTCGGTGATGGCGACCGCCACGGGCGGACCATCGCCGTCGCCCAGAGCCAGTTCCTTGCCCCCTGGCATGCGTACGGTAAGCGAGCCGAGCCTGATCAGCCCGCGCAGATACTGTTCCGGATTCACAGAGCGATTTCCCCCTGTTATCGACCAAATGCTGCAATCTCGGTCGCCTTTGTGGCGATACGTCACCATTTCGCGCGCCACGCCTTGACTCGCAATAGGGCGCTGCCTATCTCGCCTCTGTTGGCACTCAGGGGCGCCGGCTGCTAACGGCCGCCCGAGCGCCGCGTCGGCATTTGGCAGCAGTCACTCACGGAGAACCATTCATGGCGTTTCGTCCACTCGGCGACCGCGTCCTCGTTCGCAGGATCGAGGAAGAAGAGAAGACCAAGGGCGGGATCATCATCCCCGACACGGCCAAGGAAAAGCCTCAGGAAGGCAAGGTGATCGCCGTCGGCCCG
The DNA here is from genome assembly GCA_035999625.1 of Caulobacteraceae bacterium. Classification (GTDB taxonomy): domain Bacteria; phylum Pseudomonadota; class Alphaproteobacteria; order Caulobacterales; family Caulobacteraceae; genus Acaudatibacter. Next base: position 11,956 of record DASYGN010000060.1, read on the forward strand.
GGCGCCCGGGATGACGCCGGCAAGATCCATGCCCTGGACCTCAAGAGCGGCGACCGGATCCTGTTCGGCAAGTGGTCGGGCAGCGAGATCAAGCTCGATGGCGAAGATCTTCTGATCATGAAGGAAAGCGACGTTCTGGGCGTTCTGGACTGATCGCCAGGCGCACCTTTATCCCCCATCCACATCTGCGAAAGAGAGCCTGAACCATGGCTGCGAAAGACGTACAATTCTCCACCGACGCGCGCGACCGCATGTTGCGCGGCGTCAACATTCTGGCCAACGCCGTGAAGGTCACCCTGGGGCCCAAGGGCCGCAACGTGGTGCTGGAAAAGTCGTTCGGCGCGCCGCGCTCGACCAAGGACGGCGTCGCCGTGGCCAAGGAAATCGAGCTGGCCGACAGGTTCGAGAACCTGGGTGCGCAGCTGCTGCGCGAGGTCGCTTCCAAGACCAACGACAAGGCCGGCGATGGCACCACCACCGCCACCGTGCTGGCCCAGGCGATCGTCGCGGAAGGCACCAAGTCGGTGGCCGCCGGCATGAACCCGATGGACCTCAAGCGCGGCGTCGACAAGGCAGTGCTCAAGGTCGTGGAGCATATCAAGGCCAACTCCAAGAAGGTCACCACCAATCAGGAGATCGCCCAGGTGGGCGCCATCTCCGCGAACGGCGACACCGACATCGGCGACATGATCGCCAGGGCGATGGAGAAGGTCGGCAACGAGGGGGTGATCACCGTCGAGGAGGCCAAGAGCCTGGACACCGAACTCGACGTCGTCGAGGGCATGCAGTTCGACCGCGGCTATCTCTCGCCCTACTTCATCACCAACGCCGAGAAGATGGAGGCGGTGCTCGAAGAGCCGCTGGTGCTGCTCTACGAGAAGAAGCTGTCATCGCTGCAGCCGCTGCTGCCGGTCCTTGAAGCGGTGGTGCAGTCGGCCCGTCCGCTGCTCATCGTCGCCGAGGACATCGACGGCGAAGCGCTGGCGACCCTGGTGGTCAACAAACTGCGCGGCGGCCTGCGCGTCGCCGCGGTCAAGGCCCCGGGCTTCGGCGATCGCCGCAAGGCCATGCTGGAAGACATCGCCGTGCTGACCGGCGGCCAGCTGATCAGTGAAGACCTTGGCATCAAGCTCGAGAACGTGACCATCGAGATGCTCGGCAAGGCCAAGAAGGTGTCGATCACCAAGGACGACACCACCATCGTCGATGGCGCGGGCGCCAAGGCCGATATCGAAGGCCGGATCAGCCAGATCAAGCGCCAGATCGAGGACACCACTTCGGACTACGACAAGGAAAAGCTGCAGGAACGTCTGGCCAAGCTGGCCGGCGGGGTGGCGATTGTCCGCGTCGGCGGTTCCACCGAAGTCGAGGTCAAGGAGAAGAAGGATCGCGTCGACGACGCCCTCAACGCCACCCGAGCGGCGGTCGAGGAAGGCATCGTCGCCGGCGGCGGCGTGGCCCTGCTCAAGGCCGGCAAGGCGCTTGACGGCCTCAAGGGCGACAACGCCGATCAGAATGCGGGCATCGCCATCGTGCGGCGCGCGCTCCAGGCTCCGATCCGTCAGATCGCCGAAAACGCCGGCGTGGAAGGCTCGATCGTGGTCGGCAAAGTGCTGGACAACGACTCCGCCAACTTCGGATTCGACGCCCAGTCCGACAAGTACGTCGACATGATCAGCGCCGGCATCGTCGATCCAGCCAAGGTCGTGCGCACGGCTCTTCAGGACGCGGCTTCAGTCGCCGGCCTGATGATCACCACCGAGGCGGCGGTCGTCGAAGCGCCGAAGAAGCCGGCCAACGGCGGCGGCGGCGGCATGCCCGGCGGCATGGGCGGCATGGGCGACATGGACTTCTAGTCCAGGTTTCCACGGCTTGAAGACGGGCGGCGTCCTAGCGACGCCGCCCTTTTTTTGTCGGCAAGGTTGGCGGCGCGCCGAACGCCTGGCCGGCCATCAGGTGGGTGAGGGCGAGGCCAAACAGGCTCGAGCGGCTCATGCCCCACGCGCCCGCCAGTTCGTCGGCGCGCGCCAGAACACTCCTCGGCAAGTAGATGTTGACCCGCTCGGAAGGATCTGGCGGCGCCGCGGCCAGGGCCACGAAGGCGACCACCGCGGCCTCCTTGGGCGTCCTGATGGCATCGAACGCGGTCGGCTCAGGCAGCGGCAGTTCGCGCTCCGCCTGTTCCTGCATCGCCCGCTCCAAAGCTTCCTGCGCTCTGGCGACCGCCTCTTCCTGGCTACGCCCGCCGGCGACCGCGCCGGGGAAATCCGGAAACCACACGCCGAATACGCCGCTTGGGTCCCGCTCCAGCACCGCTGGATAGAATCGACTCCGCATGAGTGTGTCAAATAACACACTACGGTGGCGAGGGCTAGCGACTGCGGTCGATGATCCGATTGATGAGGCCGCTCGCCGCCCAGCTGATCACGCCGAGCAAGATCACGGTCAACAGCAAATGCCCGAAACCATGGATGTGGATGGCATGGATGAAAACCGTGACCAGCCACAGGGTGATGACGTTGACCACGAACAGGAACAGCCCAAGGGTGATGATGGTCAGCGGCAGGGTCAGGACGATCAGGATTGGCCGCACCAGCGCATTGATGATTCCCAGGAGCAGGCCGCCTTCGATCAGCGCCACCGTGGTGTCGACGCGCAGCAAGTGGATCCTTGAAGCGATCCAGAAGCCGATCGCGCTCGCCAGCGCCCGAAGAATGAACCGAAGCATGGCGCCTCCCCAACGTGCCCGTGGACGCAGTTTAGCGACCGCGCGAGAAGTTGAAACACGGCTTCGTTGACGTGCGCGTAAAGCCGCGCTAGGCGCAGGTGTCGCCCGGGCCGGTGGGGGCGCGCCTGTTTGGAAGGAATTGCCTCGAAATGCCGATGGAGCTTCGCCGTCCGGAACGGACCTTCACCATTCGCCAGCTATGTGTGGAATTTTCGTGCACGCCGCGGGCGCTTCGTTTCTACGAAGACAAGGGCCTGCTCTCACCAGCCCGGCAGGGACTCAACCGCGTCTATTCGTATCGCGACCGCGCGCGGCTGCAGCTCATCCTGCGCGGCAAGCGCGTCGGCCTCGCCCTGGCCGAGATCCGCGAGATTCTCGAACTCTACGACAAGCATGACGGCGGGGCGACGCAGAACGCCCTGGCTCTGGCCAAGTTCCGCGAACGCATCGTCGCTCTAGAGCGCCAGCGCGAGGACATCGACCATTCCATCGACGAGCTCAAGAGCGCCTGCGCGCGCCTCGAGGAGAAGCTGGCCGCGGTCGATCCCGATCTGCTGACCGCCAAGCCGGCGGCGAGCGGGGCGGCCGCCCAGGCCGCGCGCGAACGGTTCGGCGTCCACGCCCACTAGGGTGACCCAATGAATAAAGCGAACTTCAGATCCGGCACGCTAGCGCGATGACCTACCGGCCGCCGATCCGTGAGCATCGGTTCCTGCTCGAGGAGGTGCTGCGGATCGAGCAATTCCGGCAGCTGCCCGGCTTCGCCGACGCGCCCCTGGATGTAATCGAGCAGATTCTGGACGAGGCCGGCCGGTTCGCTGTCGACGTCCTGGAACCTCTGAACGCGGTTGGCGACAAACACGGCTGCCGCTGGTCGGCCGACGGCGCGGTGACCACGCCCCCCGGGTTCAAGGACGCCTATAAGGCTTTCGTCGCCGGCGGCTGGCCGGCGATGGCCGCCGATCCGGCTTTCGGCGGACAGGGCCTGCCGGCGGTGGTCAATCTGGCGGTGAGCGAGATCACCTCGGCGGCGAACATGGCCTTCGCCATGTATCCGGGACTGACACACGGAGCCTATTCGGCGATCGAGAACGGCGGCTCCGAAGCGCAGAAGGGGCTCTATCTGGCCAAGCTCGCCAGCGGCCAATGGTCCGGCACCATGAACCTCACCGAGCCGCAGTGCGGCACCGACCTTGGCCTGCTGCGCACCAAGGCGGTCGCCAGCGCCGACGGCTCGTACCGGATCAGCGGCCAGAAGATCTGGATCAGTGGCGGAGAGCACGACCTCGCCGACAACATCGTCCACCTGGTCCTGGCGCGCATCGAAGGGGCGCCAGAGGGGGTGCGCGGCATCAGCCTGTTCATCGTGCCGAAGTTCATCCCCGACGCCGAGGGCGAGCCCGGGGCGCGCAATCAGCTGAGCTGCGCCGGCCTCGAGGAGAAGATGGGCATCCACGGTAACGCCACCTGTGTCATGGTCTACGATGGCGCGGTCGGCTGGCTGGTCGGTGAGGAGAACCGCGGCCTGGCGCTGATGTTCGTGATGATGAACGAGGCCCGGCTCGGCGTCGCCCTCCAGGGGCTGGCGCAGGGCGAGGCGGCTTACCAGGCGGGGGCCGATTTCGCTCGCGACCGGCTCCAGGGCCGCGCCCTGACCGGACCGGTGAACAAGGCCGGGCCCGCCGATCCCATTCTCGTCCATCCAGACGTGCGCCGCATGCTGATGGACTCGCGCGCCATCCTCGAAAGCGGCCGGGCGCTGCTGTTGTTGACCGCGCTGCGCGGCGATCTCGCCGATCGCCACCCGGACGAGACGGTGCGCCAGCAGAGCGCCGATTTCATGGGCCTGATGACCCCGGTCTTGAAGGCGTTCTTGACCGAGCGCGGCTTTTCCATCTGCTCGGCGGCGATGCAGGTGCACGGCGGGGCGGGGTTCACCGAGCACATGAGCGTCAGCCAGCGCCTGCGCGATTGCCGCATCACTCTCATCTACGAGGGGACCAACGGCATCCAGGCGCTGGATCTGGTGGGCCGCAAACTGGCCGCCAACGGCGGGCGGGCGATGACCGCCTTTCTGGCCGAACTCGACGCCTTCATCGCCGAGCCGCGCGCAGCCGCTGGCGCGGCCGATTTCATCGCCGGTCTCGCCACCATCAAGGGTCAGCTGCAGGAGGCGACCCTATGGCTGATGCAGAATGGCCTCGCCAGGCCCGATGACGCAGCGGCCGCCTCGAGCGACTATCTGCGCCTCTTCGCCCTGACCGGTCTCGCGTGGATGTGGGCGCAGATGGCCCTGACGGCCCAGGCCAGGATCGACGCCGGCGAAGCCGATCCCTTCTACGCCAACAAGCTGATCACCGGCCGCTACTTCCTGGCCCGCGTGATGCCCGAATCCGGGGCCCTGCTAGCCAAGCTGAAGTCGGGCGCGGCGCCGTTGATGGCTCTTCCAGCCGAGGCTTTCTGATGAGCGCACATAGGGTGACGGTGAGCTGGATGCTGGCGGTCGAAGGGGCCGAGTTCCTCAAGCGCCGCTACAGCCGGGTTCACCGCCTGGTCTTCGAGGGCGGGGCCGAGGTCAAAGGCACGCCGGCGACGTCGGTGGTGCCGGCGCCCTGGTCGGCGGCCGATGGCGTCGATCCGGAGGGCGCCTTCACCGGGGCCCTGTCCGCCTGCCACATGCTGTGGTTCCTCGACCACGCCGCGCGTGCGGGATTCGTAGTGGCGTCCTATGTCGACGAAGCCGAAGGCACGCTGGGCCGCCTGGGTCCCGGAAAAATGGCCATGACCCGCGTCGTCCTGCGCCCCAAGGTGAGCTTCGCCGGCGATCCTCCCTCACCAGCCCAGATCGACGCCTTTCACGAGGCCGCGCACCGCGACTGTTTCATCGCCAATTCGGTCACCACCGAGGTGGTGGTGGAGAGCTGATCCATTCGCCGGCCCGCTCGGCGAGCGCCGCGGCATCGCTGAACGCGCACTCCCAGACCACTTCGACGCGCCAGCCATCCGCCTCCAGCAGCGTGCGGGTGGCGATGTCGCGAGCCCGGTTGGCGGCGATCTTCGCCGTCCAATAGGCGCGGTTAGCCTTGGGGACGCGCGCTCCGCGAACGCAGTCGTGGCCGTGCCAGAAGCAGCCGTGGGTGAACACCGCCAGCCGGCGGCCGGGAAAGACGATGTCCGGTTTGCCGGGCAGATCGGCCCGATGCAGCCGATAGCGCGCCCCCATCCCGGTCAGCAGTTTTCTCAGCCGAAGCTCAGGGGTGGTGTCGCGCCCCTTGACCCGCCGCATGACCTCCGAGCGCTTGGCGGCAGGGTAGACGTCGGTCAGCTCACAAGCCCTCGAACAAGGCCGTCGACAGGTAGCGCTCGGCGAAGCTCGGGATGATGGCGACGATCAGCTTGCCGGCCATCTCGGCGCGCTTGGCGACATCGAACGCGGCCGTCAGGGCTGCGCCGGAGGAGATGCCGACCGGCAAGCCCTCGACCTTGGCCGCCAGTCGGGCCATGGCGAAGGAATCCTCGTTGCTGACCCGGATGACCTCATCCATCACTCCGCGATCGAGAATGGCGGGTACGAAACCGGCGCCCAGACCCTGGATCTTGTGCGGACCCGGCGGGCCACCCGACAGCACCGCCGAGCCGGTCGGTTCGACCGCGATCATCCGCACCTGGGGCTTGCGGCCCTTCAGCACCTGACCGACGCCGGTGATGGTGCCGGCGGTGCCGACCCCGCAGACCACCGCATCGACGCGGCCCTCGGTGTCGTTCCAAATCTCCTCGGCGGTGGAGACGCGGTGGATTTCCGGGTTGGCCGGGTTCTCGAACTGCTGCGGCATGACCGAATTCGGAATCGCCTCCAGCAGATCCTTGGCCCTGGCCACGGCCCCGGCCATGCCGCGCTCGGCCGGGGTGAGTTCGAGCCTCGCTCCCAGAAGCAGCAGCATCTTGCGCCGCTCCATAGACATGCTCTCGGGCATGACCAGGATCAGCTTCAGGCCCTTGGCCGCGGCCACGAAGGCCAGGGCGATGCCGGTGTTGCCGCTGGTGGGCTCGATGATCGTCGTCTCCTCGCCAATCAGACCCTTGGCCTCCAGGGCTTCGATCATCGACACGCCGATGCGGTCCTTGACCGATCCCAGCGGGTTGAAGAACTCCAGCTTGGCGACCACTTCGCCGCGCGGCTTCAGCCGCTCGGTGAGGCGGGGTAGGGCGATGATCGGCGTATCGCCGATGGTGTCGATGATCGAGGCGAAGATCTTGCCCCGGCCATGACGTCGGTGGCGGGTGGAGTCGGTGTCGTTGGCGGCTGCGTCCATGGGCGATCGGGTTTCCTTGTTGCGTTCGCAGGCGGCCCGGTTCCTACTTAAAGCCCCTGCCGCGGGGTTGGAAGCGCTCCCTTGACCCTTGACCCTTGACGGGGGAGCCCGCGCGGCGCTGCTATGTGACCGTTGATAAGTGGAGCCAAGGCGATGATGCGAGCCTACGATCTGGTCATCCGCGGCGGTGAAGTGTTCGACGGCTCCGGCGAGGCGGGCCTGGAAGCCGACGTCGCGGTCAAGGATGGAGTGATCGCCGAGGTCGGCAAGATCGCCGGCGAGGGGACCGAGGAGATCGACGCCCGCGGCCACATTGTCACGCCCGGCTTCGTCGACATCCACACTCACTACGACGGCCAGGCGACCTGGGATCAGCGCATGCAGCCCTCGTCCTGGCACGGGGTGACCACGGTGGTGATGGGCAATTGCGGCGTCGGTTTCGCGCCCTGCCGGGCCGACGACCACGACCGCCTGGTGCGATTGATGGAGGGGGTCGAGGACATTCCGTTTCCGGTGTTGTCGGAGGGCTTGCCGTGGAACTGGGAGAGCTATCCCGATTATCTCGACGCCCTGGCGGCGCGAGCCTTTGATGTCGATATCGGCAGCCAACTGCCGCACGCTGCGCTGCGCGTCTTCGTCATGGGCCAGCGAGGGGTCGACCGCGAACCGGCGACCGCCGCCGACACCGCCGCCATGGGCCTGCTGGCTCGCCAGGCCGCGGAAGCCGGCGCGCTCGGTTTTGGCACCTCGCGCACGCTCAACCACCGGACCAGCGATGGCGCCCTCATTCCTACCCTGACCGCGGGCGAGGATGAGCTGACCGGCATCGCGCTTGGCTTCAAGGCGGCGGGCGCGGGCGTGCTGCAGGTGGTGTCGGACTTCACCGAGCCAGAGGTCGAGTTCGCCATGCTCCGCCGGGTGGTGGAGCGCTCGGGCCGGCCGCTGTCGTTCACGCTGGTGCAGAGCCCGGTTGATCCCAGCGCCTACAAGACCCTGCTGGCGGCGCTCGATGAGGCGGTGGCCGCCGGCCTGCCGATGACCGCGCAGGTGGCGGCGCGGGCGGTGGGTGTGCTCCTGGGCCTGGAGCTGACGATCAATCCGTTCAGCCAGTATCCGACCTGGCGGGAGATCGCCGCTCTGCCCCTGGCGTCCAAGGTCGCGCGGCTTAACGATCCCGAGTTCCGCGCCAGGCTGCTGGCCGATCATCCCCGCGATGGCGCGAGGCGCATGCCGACCGCGTTCGGCCGCATGTACCCGATGACCGAGGCGCCCGACTACGAACCCTCCGCCGAGGCCAGCGTTGACGCCGAGGCCGCGCGACGGAACCTCACCGCCGAGGAGGTGGCCCTCGACCACATGCTGAGCAACGGTGGGCGAGGCCTCCTCTACGTGCCGTTCCTCAACTACTGCGAAGGCTCGCTCGACGCCGCCCACGCCATGCTCACCCATCCCTCCAGCGTGCCTGGCCTCTCCGATGGCGGGGCGCATGTCGGCATGATCTGCGATGGCAGCTACCCGACGACGATGATCGCCCACTGGACCCGCGATCGCACGCGGGGTCCGAGGTTGCCGCTGGCCAAGGTGATCAGCATGCAGACCCGCGACACCGCCCGCACCGTGGGCCTGAACGATCGCGGATTGATCGCGCCGGGCTATCGGGCCGACCTCAACGTGATCGATCACGCCCGCGTGGCCCTCGCCGCACCGCAGGTGACTTATGACCTGCCCTCGGGCGGGCGGCGCCTGGTGCAGAAGGCGGGTGGCTACGTGGCGACCATCCTGGCCGGGCAGGTGACCTACCGGAGCGGAGAAGCGACCGGTGCGCTGCCTGGTCGTCTCGTCCGCGGGGCGCGGGCGGCGCCCATGGCCATGGCGGCGGAGTAGGCTCATGGTCCGGGTTCTCGAGACGCTCTGCGAGTGGCGCGCCGCCGATGTCGTCGATCCGGCCGCGTGGACGGAGGAACTGAGCGCGGCCGACGTTTCCGAATTGGCGGCGGCAATCGCCCACGCCAGGGCGGTGTCTGGCGATCTGCTGGCCATCGGCAAGGGCGACTTCCCGCTGCCGACGCTGGCGTCCCGCCTGGCGTCCATCGAGCGCGAATTGATCGATGGCCGCGGCTTCGTGCTCATCCGCGGCCTGCCGCGCCAGGCATGGACCAACGACGACATGTGCCTGGCCTATTGGGGGATCGGGGCGCATCTCGGCCGACCCTGGCCGCAGAATCACTACGGACACCTGCTGGGCGATGTCACCGATCAGGGCAAGACCTTCGATGATCCCACCGCGCGCGGCAACGAACTGGGCGGCATTGGTCTCGACTTCCACTGCGATGGGTCCGACCTGGTGGGGCTGATGTGTCTGGCGACCGGGGTCAGCGGCGGCGCCTCCGCGGTCTGCAACTCGGTGGCGCTGCACAACGACATGGTGCGCGAGCGCCCCGACCTGGCCGCCGAGCTTTATCGGCCACAGCCCTACGACATGCGCGGCGAGCAGCGCACGGGGGCCAGGGGCTGGTACGAACTGCCGGTGTTCACCGACCACGGCGGACGCCTGTTCGTGCGCCTGATCCGCGCCTACATCCTGGCCTCGCAGCGCCATGCCGACGCGCCGCGCCTGAGCGCGCTGGCCCTCGAGGCGCTGGAATGGATCCAGAGCCGGGCGCAGAGCGGCGCCTACAGCGTGATCATGGATTTCCGCCCCGGCGACATGCAGTTCATCAACAACTATCATGTGCTGCACGGACGGACTCCGTATACGGACGATCGCGCCGCCGGGAAGGTGCGGCGCCTCAAGCGCCTATGGCTGGAGACCGAGAGCCTCGTCGATCGGCCGACCTATTTCCGCAACAACATTTCCAACCACTGGGCCCAGAAGCCGGTGATCAGCCGGCTGGACGCGGTGAGTTGAGGCGGGCGCCGGCGTTTTCTCCCCCCATGGGGAGAGTGGCGAGCGTCACGGGCTGCCCATGCGGCGTCGAAAGGTAAGCTTCCTCCCAGGCTGATTTCCGCGCCGCCAGTTCTGACCCGTCGGTCAGCCGCTTCTGCCGCGAAAGCGCCTCCAGCGTTTCCAACCAGGATTCGTAGTAGGGCGCATCCGGGTCGCGCGCGATCGCCGCGCCGAGCGCCTTGGACCATTCGCCCCAGGTGAACACGCCCCGGGCATTGAGCGCCACGGCGAGGGCGAAGGCCTGGGCCTGCCACGGTTCCTCGAACGGCGCCTCAGGCGGGTTCAAGATAGCCCTCCCAAAGGTCCAGATGAACGCTGTCGCGTGCGCCTTCGCCCCACAGCTCGTGGCCAGTGAAGCGCACGCCGTAGAGCCGTTGGGGACACTCGCCGCGGAAATGGGCGTTGGTGTCGGGCAGCACCTGCCCGCCGTGATCGCGCTCGATGATGCCGACCCGCCCGCGAACATAGCGCGGAAGGCGCGTGTGGCCGGGCGGATTGATGGTTTGCGCGCGCACGCGATCGCCGATCCCGAATCGAGGCGCCTCCGATATCGGCCGCGCGGAAGGACCGCCGGCTTCGAGCACGGCGGCGACCCGGTCGGCAGGCAGCGCCGGGTTGAGCGTTGTTTCCGGCTGCCCGCTCGCCAATTCGGTCTCGGTCACCAGCCCCTGCTCGACCACCTGGCCAACAAGCCGTTCGAACCAGCTCTGGTAATAGGGCCAGGCGAGATACTTGTCCGGCGGCTGCAGCTCGCGCGCGTGGCGACCGGCGTCGATGTTCGATCGGCCCCAGGCGCCCACCGCCAGCGTGAGGGCCAGAACCCTCGCTTCCCAACGCGCATGGAAGACGGGTGGGTCACGCTCCGGCCTGATCGGGCCGAAGCCATGCATGCCGCCCATGTCGTGGATGCCGTTCACAGCTGGACCGGCGGCAAGACGGCGGTCCCGATCATCGAATCCCTGGTGACCAGAGCCGCGAGCGCGGCCTCATCGAGCCGCTCGCTGCCCGCCGGTCGCTGGGGAATGACGAGGTAGCGGATCTCGGCGGTGGAATCCCAGACGCGGACTTCCACCTCTGAGGCGAGGATGACGTCGAACTCGGCCAAGACAGCGCGTGGCTCGATGACCGAGCGAGCGCGGTAAGGGGCCGCCTTGTACCAGGCCGGCGGAAGGCCCAGCACCGACCAGGGATAGCAGGAGCAGAGGGTGCAGACGACGAGGTTGTGAACCGCTGGCGTGTTTTCCACCGCCACCATGTGCTCGCCCTGGCGCCCGCCGAACCCCAGCTCGGCGATCGCCGCCGTCGCATCGGCGAGAAGGCGCGTGCGAAAAGCGGGATCGGTCCACGCCCTGGCGACGACCTTGGCCCCGTTTCGTGGCCCTACCTTGTGTTCGTAGGTTTCGATGATGGCGTCGAGCGCCGCGGCGTCGACGACGCCTTTTTCGACCAGCAGGGTCTCCAGCGCCTTGACGCGCAAGGCGATGTCGGAGGGGGGCGCCTGGCCATGGTCATGATCGTGATGGTGGTCGCTCATGATGCCCCTCCTGGCTGAAGCCTAGCGCTGCCTGGCCTTCCTGGCTGCATACTTGGCGTCGCGACGGGCCTTTTGCTCGACCTTGGTGAGCGCCTTGCGCTCGCGCCGTTCGTTGCGCTTGGCCTCCAGGACGGCGGCTTCGCGATCAACCGCATTCTGGCGATCGGCCGCTCTGGATAGCGCGCGCTCCTCGCGCACCCGCTCAAGCTCCTTCGCCCGCCGTTCCTGGCGGCTCTCGAAGTCGGGCGCGGCGACCGCGGGCTTGGGTTTCATCTTGGCCAGCAGCGCCTTGCGCGCCTCGCTGGCGGCGGCCTGCCGTTCGGCATGGCCAGGATTGTACGGGTCCTTCATGGGTCCTTTGCTGTGGCGTTGTCGAGGCGCCCCTCAAACCGCACTTCGTCGCCTCTGGCAACTGCGCGCCCCCCCTAAAGTCGCGTCAGTACCAATCAGGAGGTGTGAAACCCAGGCGGTATTCCACCCGGCGCATGGCGCCGCCCACCGCGCCGTCGTAGCAATCGCGCGGCGCATCCACGGTGATCGGATAACGGGCGTCGAGATCTTCACACGCATCGCGCGCCGCGTTTTGGATCCGGTGTTTGAGGGCCCGTGAGCCCCAATAGGTGGAGAGGTCGAGGTCGCGGGCATAGACGACGCGCGATTCCCGCACCGTGTCGATCGGCGCGCCGATCATCGAACGCTCACGGGGACGGGGACGCGCATAGACGGTGATCCCGTAATCGGGCCCGGTGTCATAGCTGCTATCGTAGTAGCCATAGGGTTGAGCCTGGGCGCTGCTGACAGTCAGGGCGCCAGCCATGGCCAAAGCGGCGACGGCGATCGTCGAACGCAGAATGTGGCCGGTCATGACAGAACTCCTTGGGATTGAGCTTCCTAAGCGACGGAGCGAAACGGAGCCGAATTGGCTCCTCAAACCGCCGTCCCGACCCCGATTCAACGCCCGTGGCAAAAGAGGGTTTCCGTTACCGCCCTCTAGCGGCTGAGCATCGGGCGGCCCTCATGGGCGACAAGCAGGTCGTGCATGTCCTCGGCGTGCTCCTCCTCGACGACGAGGATGTCCTCGAGCATTCGCCGGGTGGACGGGTCCTTTTCGCCAAAAAAGCGGATCAGTTCGCGATAGTGATCGATGGCTATCCGCTCGGCGATCAGGTTCTCCTTGATCATGTTCACCAGATCGCCGCCGACGGCGTACTCGGACGCCGAGCGCGACAGCAGGCCCTCCGGATTGAAATTGGGCTCGCCGCCGAGCTGGGTGATGCGTTCGGCGACCGACATCATATGCTCCTGCTCCTCGCGGGCGTGGTCGGCGAATTCCTTCTTCGGCCCTTCGCTGGAGATGCCCTGGGCCATCAGGGCGTGGTTGGTGTAGCGCAGCACGCACACCAGTTCGGTGGCCAGCACCGATTGCAGGATATCGATGGTCTTGGCCGGGTCGCCATCGTAGGTCGAGCCCAAGGCTCCGGTTTCCAGGTTCTGCCGCGCCCGAGCGCGCAGCGTCGCCACGTCCGACAGGAACGGTGTTGCGGCGTCATCGGCCATGGCGAAACCCTCCAGCCCCCGCCGGTCAATGCCTGGCCCGCCCAAGTGTTCCGAAGACGCCCGGCTAAAGTCGCCTGGCCTTGTAGGTCAGGGTGCGAGGCGAGGCCCCCAGCGGGCCCTGGCGGTAGTCGCCGGACACCTCGACGTCGCCGAACCCCCTGGCCTCGAGCGCTAGCCGGAATTCCTCCAGACCCCAGAACCGCTGAGCCATGGGCTCGAGCTGGGTTTCGATCAGGCGGTGCTCGCGCCAGCGCTCATAGCGACAGGTATCCCTCGCCGTCTGGCTGAGCCAGTCGGCCGCGACGCGCTTGCCTTCCAGGGTGAGAAGGTCGCCGTTCTTCGCTGTCCAACTGCGCCGGTCCTCGCCAGTGCGGGCGAGAAAGGAAATCGGCTGGATATCGAGAACAACCAACCCGCCCGGAGCAAGATGCTCGCGCACGCGCGCCAGCGCCGCCATGGCCAGGGCGAAATCGGCGATCAAGGTGAACGTCCCGGCGGGAATGACGATGGCCGCGAACGGCTGGGGGTAGGCGAAATCGGCGAAGCTCTGGCGGCTCAGATGTGGCGCGAAACCGGCGTCGGCGCAGCGGGCGCGGCAGCGCTCCAGCATCTCGGGGCTGGGATCGAAGCCAGACATCTCGAACCCGGCCTCGAGGAGCGGCAGAAGGGCGCGCCCGGAGCCGCACGCGGGCTCCAGCACCGGGCCCGAAACCGGCGCCAGTATCTCCCGATAGAAGGCGATGTCGGGCTGCACGCCGAGCGGCTTGTCGATGTCGTAGATCTCGGCGGCGATAGCGCCATAGCGATTGACGATGGTGTTGGAAGGCATGGTGTTTCGCTCATGAACAGGAGGAGCGCGCCGCTGGGGGCGCGTCAGGAATGCCAGCGATGATCGCGGCGCCTATGCGAAACTAGGCCTTCACGCCGACACGCTAGCTCAGCTTCGCCAACCCGCCAAGGCGAGGGAACCTAGACTGGCGAGGATTGTTGAGCCGGAGTGGGGGCGCCAGCATCAAGGTGAGCCCCCACATGCCATCATCCCCCCTCAGCCTCGCCGCCACCGCTCTCATCGCCCTCGGCGGCGCCATCACCGGCCTTGCCGCCAGCGCCCAGATGGCGCCGGGGACCCCGCCGCCCAGCGCTTCCACGCCGATGCCGGGGTCGGGGTCCATGGACGAGCCTCCGGCCGCCCCGACACCGAAAGGCGCCAACGCCCAGTCTCCCAAGGCCCAGACCGGCGCCGCCGCCAATACCTCGGCCGCGGTCCCGCTCGCCGACGGCATGACGGTCAGGGACAACACCGGCGCCTCGATCGGCATCATCTCCAAGATGGCCGCCGACGCCAGCGGCGGACAGATGGTCACCATCAAGATGGGCGCAGACGCCTTTCAAGTCCCGGCCGCTAACCTGGCGGTGAACAACGGCGCAGCCGAGATCAACCTCACCAAGGCGCAGATCGAGGCGCAACTACATCCGGCCGCGCCCAAGTGAGCCAGCGTGGGGGGCGATGACGGAACGCGCGCTTACCGCCGGCGAATGGGCGCGGCTGAGCGCCGGCCTGCGCGCCGCGCTTGTCGGCGCCGGCGCAAGCCCGATAATCAAGGCCGCCGCACATCCTGCGGCGCGCGTCTCGGCGCTCTGGCGCGGCTCGCTCCCGATCCTCGCGCGCGGCGATCGCATCTGGTGGCCACGCGCGCCCGCCGATGTCTCCGCCAGCGCAGGCATGGCGGTGCTTCAGCACGAATTGCAGCATGTGCTGGATTACCGGACTGGCTGGCTTACCGCCGCGCGCTATCTCGCCAGCCCGCGCCATTGGCGCTACGGCTATGAGCTGGGTCCGGAGACGGCCTGGGAAACCCTTGGAGCCGAGCAGCGGGCCATGGTCGCCGAGCACATCTGGCTGATGGAAAACGGGCTGGCTCCCGCTGACGAGCTGGAGCGGTTGCGGGCGCTGGCGCCGTGGGGCCGCGCTGTGCATTGCCCGCCTCAGAACCCCATGCTATCAGCCGCGCGGCTTTGAGGGACGGGTCGAGATCGGCCCCGCGCTCACGCGCCTATTTTCGGCGAAACAAGCCTCTTTGAAGCCGGCCAGGACCTCCAGGTCCGGTGCGGCGCTGATACCAACGGTGGGCGTGTCTGGTGGCGAACGAGGTTGGAGCAAGTGACGTAGGCGCGCGCTACGCCCGCGCGCTCATCGATCTCGCCGTCGAATCGGGCGCGGTGGAGGCGGTCGAGGCCGATCTGGCGATGCTGAAGCACGCCTTGGCCGAGAGCCGCGAGCTGCGCACCTTGATCGCCTCGCCCAAATTCACCTTCGAGGACAAAGGCAAGGGCCTCTTGGCCGTGGCGCGGCGCGCCGGCGTCTCGCCGCTGACCGGCAAGTTCCTTGGCCTTCTGGCCCACAACCGCCGCGCCGGGGCGCTTTCCGAGGTGATCGCCGCCTTCGAACGCCTTGCCGCCGAGCGGCGCGGCCTCATCGCCGCCAAGGTCATTACCGCGGCGCCGATGACCAGGGCCCAGGAGCAGAGCCTCGCCACCGCCTTGCGCGCCGCCCTCGGCCGCGATCCGCAGGTGGAGATGAGCGTCGATCCGACCCTGTTGGGCGGTTTGAAGGTGCGGGTCGGCTCGCGCCTGTATGACGCCTCCCTGAAGACCAAACTCGATTCCCTCAAATTCGCCCTCAAGAGAGCCTGAGAAGACCCTCCCATGGACATCCGCGCCGCCGAAATCTCCGAAATCCTCAAATCTCAGATCGCCAACTTCGGCGTCGAGGCCGACGTTTCCGATGTCGGCCAGGTGCTGAGCGTCGGCGATGGCATTGCCCGCGTTTTCGGCCTCGATCAGGTCCAGGCCGGCGAAATGGTCGAGTTCCCCTCCGCCGGAGTGAAGGGGATGGCTCTCAACCTCGAGCGCGACAACGTCGGCGTGGTCATCTTCGGCTCCGATGCCCAAATCGCCGAGGGGGACGAAGTCCGCCGGCTCTCGGAAATCGTCGACGTGCCGGTGGGCAGGGGCCTCCTGGGCCGGGTGGTCAATCCGCTGGGCGAGCCGATCGATGGCAAGGGGCCGATCACCGATGTGGCGGAGAAGCGCCGGGTGGACGTCAAGGCGCCCGGCATCATCCCGCGCAAGAGCGTGCACGAGCCGGTGCAGACCGGGCTCAAGATCATCGATTCGCTGGTTCCGATCGGCCGGGGCCAGCGGGAACTGATCATCGGCGACCGCCAGACCGGCAAGACCGCGGTGGCCATCGACGCCATCCTCAATCAGCGCCAGGTCAACGCCGGCGATGACGAGAAAGCCAAGCTCTACTGCATCTACGTGGCCATCGGCCAGAAGCGCTCGACGGTGGCCAGGATCGTCAAGACCTTGGAAGATCGTGGGGCGCTGGACTACACCATCGTGGTGTCAGCCACTGCCTCGGAGCCGGCGCCGCTGCAGTTCCTGGCCCCGTTTTCCGGTTGCGCCATGGGCGAGTGGTTCCGCGACAACGGCATGCACGCCCTGATCATCTACGATGATCTGTCCAAGCAGGCAGTGGCCTATCGCCAGATGAGCCTCCTGCTGCGCCGCCCGCCGGGGCGCGAGGCCTATCCGGGCGATGTGTTCTATCTCCACTCGCGCCTCCTGGAGCGCGCGGCCAAGCTGAACGATGATTTTGGGGGCGGATCGCTCACTGCCCTGCCGGTGATCGAGACCCAGGCCAACGACGTCTCCGCCTATATCCCGACCAACGTCATCTCGATCACCGATGGCCAGATCTTCCTGGAGACCGATCTCTTCTACCAGGGCGTGCGGCCGGCGATGAACGTCGGCATCTCGGTCAGCCGGGTGGGCTCCAACGCCCAGATCAAGGCGGTCAAGACCGCGGTTGGCCAGCTCAAGAGCGAATTGGCCCAGTACCGGGAAATGGCGGCGTTCGCCAAGTTCGGCTCCGATCTCGACATCTCCACCCAGCGCCTTCTGGCCCGCGGCGAGCGCCTGACCGAACTTCTCAAGCAGCCACAGTATTCGCCGCTTCAGGCCGAGGAGCAGGTGGCGGTGCTCTACGCCGGCACGCGCGGCTATCTCGATCCGATCCCCACCAGTCAGGTGAAGCAGTTCGAAGCCGAGCTGCTGGCGCGCCTGCACGGCCACCACGCCGATCTGCTGGCGGCGATCCGCAGCGAAAAGGCGCTGACTCCGGACCTGGAGGCGCAACTCAGGGCGGTGCTGGACGATTTCGCCAAATCGTTCGGCTGATGGCCTCGCTCAAGGACATCCGTAACCGCATCGCCACCGTCCAGGCGACGCAGAAGATCACCAAGGCGCTGAACATGGTCGCCGCGGCCAAGCTGCGCCGCGCCCGCGATGCCGCCGAGAACGCCAGGCCCTACGCCGAGCGCATGGCCACGGTGATCGCCAACCTGGCCCAGGGCGTGCCGCCGGCCGCAGCGCCGGCGCTGCTGGTCGGCACGGGCAGGGACGACCGGGAGCTGGTGGTGGTCGCCACCGCCGACCGGGGCCTCGCCGGCGGGTTCAACTCCAGTATCGTCCGCGCCGCGCGCGAGCACATCGCCTCCAGGGTGGCCGCCGGCAAGCAGGTCACCATCATCACCCTTGGGCGCAAGGCGCGCGACCAGCTGCGCCGCACCCATGGCGAGCTGTTCGTGGCCAATCTCGAAGCCGGCGCCGGCGCCAGCATGGCGGTGGCCCATCAGGTGGCGGACATCATCCTCAAGCGGTTCGACGATGGCCAAGCCGACGTCGCCACCCTCTTCTTCAACCGCTTCGTCTCGGTGGTGACCCAACGGCCGACGGCGCGGCAGCTGATCCCGGCCGAGACCGGGGGCGCGGCCAGCATCGATCTCAAAGGGGCGATCTACGACTACGAGCCGGACGAGGAGACCATCCTCGCCACCTTGCTGCCGCGCAACATCTCCACCCAGATCTTTTCCGCCATGCTGGAGAACCAGGCCGGCTTCTTCGCCGCCCAGATGGCGGCGATGGACAACGCCACCCGCAACGCCGGCGAGATGATCGCCGCCCTCACCCTGATCAAGAACCGCACCCGCCAGGCGCAAATCACCAAGGAGTTGATCGAGATCATCTCCGGCGCCGAGGCCCTGTGATCGCTACATAGGAACCCGCATGTCCCAGACCGACACACTCGAGAAACCCAAGGGCGTCGCCCATGGCCGCGTCGTCCAGATCATCGGCGCCGTGGTCGACGTGGAGTTCGAGGGCCATCTGCCGGCGATCCTCGACGCCCTGGAGACCACCAACACCGACCAGCGGACCGGAGAGCCGTTCCGCCTGGTGCTCGAGGTCGCCCAGCACCTGGGCGAAAACACCGTGCGCGCCATCGCCATGGACACCACCGAGGGCCTGACCCGTGGCCACCCGGTAGTCGCTACCGGCGGTCCGATCACCGTGCCGGTGGGGCCAGGCTGTCTTGGCCGGATCATGAACGTCATCGGCGAGCCGGTGGACGAGGCCGGACCCATCCCGCACAACCGCCGCGCCTCCATCCACCGCGAGGCGCCGCCGTTCGCCGACCAGACCACCAGCGCCGAGATCCTGGTCACCGGCATCAAGGTGGTGGATCTGCTGTGCCCCTACACCAAGGGCGGCAAGATCGGCCTCTTCGGCGGGGCCGGGGTCGGCAAGACGGTGACCATGCAGGAGCTGATCAACAACATCGCCAAGGCCTACGGCGGCTATTCGGTTCTGGCCGGCGTCGGCGAGCGCACCCGCGAGGGCAACGACCTCTATCACGAGATGATCGAATCCAAGGTCAACGTCGATCCCAGGGAGCACGGCGGCTCGACCGAGGGTTCACGTTGCGCCCTGGTCTATGGGCAGATGAACGAGCCGCCGGGCGCGAGAGCCCGCGTCGCCCTGACTGGCCTCGCCCAGGCGGAGTATTTCCGCGATGAAGAGGGCAAGGACGTGCTGCTGTTCATCGACAACATCTTCCGGTTCACCCAGGCGGGCTCGGAGATGTCGGCGCTCCTGGGCCGCATTCCCTCGGCGGTGGGCTATCAGCCGACCCTGGCCACCGAGATGGGCAGCCTGCAGGAGCGCATCACCTCGACCACCAAGGGCTCGATCACCTCGGTGCAGGCGATCTTCGTGCCAGCCGACGACATGACCGACCCGGCTCCGGCGACCTCCTTCGCCCACCTGGACGCCATGACCGTGCTCAGCCGCGATATCGCCGCGCTCGGCATCTTCCCGGCGGTGGATCCGCTCGATTCCACCTCGCGTATTCTCGATCCCCTGGTGATCGGCGACGAGCACTATCAGGTGGCCAGGCGCGTCCAGGAGATCCTTCAGCAATACAAGGCGCTGAAAGACATCATCGCCATCCTAGGCATGGATGAACTCAGCGAAGACGACAAGTTGATCGTCGCCCGCGCGCGCAAGCTCAGTCAGTTCCTCTCCCAGCCGCTGCACGTGGCCGAGGCGTTCACCAACCAGCCTGGCGTGTTCGTCTCTCTCGAAGACACCATCCGCTCGTTCAAGGCGGTGTGCGAGGGTGAATACGATCACCTGCCCGAGAGCGCCTTCAGGATGGTCGGTGGCATCGAAGAGGCGGTGGCCAAGGCCGAGAAGATGGCGGCCGAGGCGTGAAGTTCGACTTCTCCCTGGTCACGCCCGAGCGAGAACTGTTCAACGCGCAGGTCGACCGGGTCGACGCGCCGGGCTCGGAAGGGGACTTCGGGGTCCTCGCCGGCCACGCGCCGTTCATGACCACCCTTCGCGAAGGCGAACTGCGGGTGCACGCCTTCAGCGAGGGCCGCGAGCGGGTGTTCGAAGTCAAGGGCGGGTTCGCCGACGTGACTCCGGCGGGGCTCACCATCCTCGCCGAGGAAGCCCACGAGGTGAACGGATAACGACGCCAGCCGTCATCGACGGTTCAGGGTCGAAAGGGTAAGGAAAATGCCGCAGTTGCGTTGGGCAGAGCCGTGGCTAGAACGTTGAAATCCAAGTCGGAAGGAGTGAAGCGCATGCGCCTCGCCGTCGCCAGCCTGATCGTCACGGTATGCGCGGCGCCGCTCGCGCGCGCTCAGACGGCGCCTGCCGCCGCCACGCCGCCGGCCGCTTCGGCGCCGGCGCCTAGCGCGATTCCCGCTCAGGGCGCACCGCCGGCTGCTCAGCCGCCCGCGCCAGCCACACCGCCAGCGCCGCCGCCGCCACCGACCGATCCGACCGCGATCGCCATCATCGATACGCTGCAGAGCATCTGCATCCCGGCGGTCGAGGGCGGCAATCTCGATCGGCTGGCGCGCTCGAACGGCTATCGCAAATCGAGCGACAATTATGTCCTCAAGGGCCGCGGCTTTCAGCTGACCCTTTATCCCTCGGGCTCCAATCCCACCCAGTGCCACATCGACGTTGTCTCACCGGTCTATCCGGAGGCTCCGGCGGCGGCGATCGTCGTGGCCCTGCACAACTGGGCGGCGGTGGAGCGCGGCTGGACCCTCTACCGCAACGACAAGAGCGTCGATTCCGGCCAGCAGCTCACCACCAGGTCGTGGGAGCATGATGATCCCGGCAAGCACGAGGCGATGTTCATCACCACCTATCGCCGCCCAGATGGCGCGCCGATGAAGGGCTCGGCCGACACCTCGACCCTGGTCTATTCCGAGACTCCAGCCAGTTGATTAGCGCCCCTGACGCCGCCGGCATGGTTGGCGTCGTCCTGATGCTCGCCGCCTATGTCGGGGCCCAGACCCGGCGCCTCGATCCCACCGAGGCGCCGTCGCTGGTCATGAACCTCGTTGGACCGGCGTTGGTCATCCTCTCGCTGCTGTACAGATTCAACTTGCCGGCGTTCCTGACCGAGACCGCGTGGGCGGCGGCGGCGATATTCGGCCTTGCCCGGCTGGCGCTGAGGCGATGAGCAGAGGGGTGAAGGTTTCCACCACCTTCAGGTAAATGGCTTCCTTGAACGGGACGACCAGGTCCGGCGCCTCGGCCAAGTCGGCCCAGCGCCAGGCGTCGAATTCCACGTGATGATGGCCGGCGAGGTCGACCTCCGCGTCCGAGCCCAGGAACCGGAACGCGAACCAGATCTGTTTCTGGCCGATCCAGCCTCTGGCGATCTTGGAGCCGGCGTGGCCGGGAGGGAATTCATAGGCCAGCCAATCGCCGGTCCGGCCGACGTACTCCACTGAACGCACGCCGGTTTCCTCGGCCAGCTCGCGCAAGGCGGCCGCGAGCGCATCCTCGCCATCATCGACGCCGCCCTGGGGAAATTGCCAGTTGCGTGGCCCCGGCGCATCCGCCCGGCGACCCAGCCACACCTTGCCGTCGGCTCTGGCCAGCACGACCCCGACGTTGGGCCGGTACCGCGTCAGATCCACCCTGGAGCCCCCTCCCGGGTCAGTTGTTCGGTTTGGGCGCCGGCGGGGGCGCGCCGTGGGCGCGCAGTATCGCCGCCTCGGCCAGGGTGGCGGCCGGCTTGGCGTACTTCGGCGTCGCCTGCACCGAACCGTACTTCAGCACGTCAAGCGCCCTGTCCAGCTGGAAGTCGCCTTTCTTCTCATCGAAGCTGGCCGGCGGGGCCTCGGCCGGCTGGTGGGCGCCCTCGCGGGTCTTGCCGTCATCGGCGTTGAGCGCGTTGCGGAAGCTGGCCTCGCTGAACTGGAACGCCTCGTTGGCCACCTGCTGGGCCTCCTCGCGCGTCTCGGCGACCTCCAGGTCGGGCTCGATGCCGGTCTTCTGGATCGATCGGCCCGAGGGCGTGTAGTAGCGCGCTGTGGTCAGCTTGACCGCCCCGTCGATGCCGCCGCGCAGCGGGATCACCGTCTGCACCGAGCCCTTGCCGAAGCTGGTCAGGCCAACAATCGCCGCGCGATGGCGATCCTGCAGAGCGCCAGCGACGATCTCCGCCGCCGAAGCCGTGCCGGAGTTGATCAGCACCACCACCGGCAGGTTGCCGAGCTTGGGCCCGGGCCTGGCGTTGTAGCGCTCGATGTCATGGGGATCGCGGCCGCGCTGGGAGACGATCTCGCCGCCGGAGAGGAAGATATCGGAGACCCCGACCGCCTGGTCCAGCAACCCGCCCGGATTGTTGCGCAGATCCAGCACCAGGCCCTTCATGTGCGGGTTCTCGGCCTTCAGCTTGTCGATCGCCGCCTTGGTCTCCTCGGTCGCCTTCTCATTGAAGCCCGAGAGGCGGACGTAGCCGTAATCGCCATCCTCCTTGAAGGTGACCGACTTGGGCTGGATCACCTCGCGCACCAGCTTGACATCGAAGGGATCGGTCTTCTCGCGGGCGATGGTAAGGGTGACGGTCTCGCCGATCTTGCCGCGCATCTGCTTGACCGCGTCGGTCACCGAGAGTCCGAGCACCGTCTGGCCGTTGACGGCGGTGATGAAATCGCCCGGCTTGATCCCCGCCTTGGCGGCCGGCGTGCCATCGATCGGCGAGATCACCTTGACCACGCCGTCTTCGCTGGTGATCTCCAGGCCAAGGCCGCCGTACTCGCCGCGGGTGTCGTCCTGCATGTCGTTGAACTGGTCGGGGGCCAAATAGTCCGAATGCGGGTCGAGCGAGGTCAGCATGCCGTTGAGGGCCGCCTGGATCAGCTTCTTGTCGTCCACCGGGACCACATACTCGCGCTCGACCGTGTCGAGGACGTTCCCGAACAGCTCCAGCATATGGTAGGTTTCGGCCCTGGGCTGGGTGGTCGCCCGAGCCGTCTGTCCAAGATAGGCCATCGAGCCGGCGCCCAGAGCGAACGCCGAAACGCCGATCAAAACGTAGTTGCGCATGTCCACCGCCATGGTGCCGGCTCGCGCCCGAATTGTGGCGCGATCACTAGAACGCCGTGCTTACCCGAATATTTCACGGGCGCCGCGAGAATCTTTGCGCGCGCTGGCGCGACTGCGGCAAAATTGCTCAGTCCCGGTGGTACGGCTGGCCAGCCATCAGGCTGGCGGCGCGGTAGATCTGCTCGGCCAGCATGGCTCTGACCAGCGCGTGCGGCCAGGTCTGGGGGCCGAACGCCAGTCGCTGATGGGCGCAGGCCAGGACCGCCGGGGAGAGGCCATCGGCCCCGCCGATGGCGAACGCGAGCCGGCCAACGCCATCGTCACGAAGCCGTCCGAGGCGTTCGGTGAACGCGCGCGAGGTCAGCGCCTGGCCATGCTCGTCCAGGGCGATGAGATGGGCCGCGCCAGCCCGCTTCAGCAGCGCCTCGCCTTCGGCCATTTTGCCGCCGCGGGCTTCGACCTCGACGATTTCCAGGGGACCAAGACCAACTGCCCGGCCCACCTGCCCGGCGCGTTTCAGCCAATGGTCGGCCAGGTCCTGCTCCGGCGCGCGCCCCAGCCTGCCGACGCAAAGCAGGGAGATTTTCAACGATCAGTGGGCCAGGGCCTGGGTCGGCGGCTCCACGGACCAGATCTTCTCGAGGTTGTAGTAGGCGCGCACCTCGGGTCGGAAGAGATGCACGATCAAATCGCCGGCGTCGATCAGCACCCAGTCGCAGGCGGGCAGGCCCTCGACCCGGGCCCGGCCATAGCCGCCCGTTTTGATGGCCCGCAGCAGGTGATCGGCGATCGCGCCCACATGGCGCTGCGAGCGCCCCGAGGCGACCACCAGGCCATCGGCGAGCGAGGATTTGCCTTTCACATCGATGAAGATGATGTCCAGCGCCTTCTCGTCATCGAGGCGTTTGAGGACCAGGCTTTCGAGGGGCGTGCGCCCGTCCGGCGGCGGGGCGGGGGAGGGGGTGGGTTGGGCGACTGGCGCGATGGTGCGGCTCAGATGGGCCTCCGTTGAACGGCGAACGACAGATTCCCTTTAGCACGAGTGCGCAGCCTGGTCCGCTAATTCGCGTAGCGCTGTCGACGAGGCGTAGTTCCACCGACCGCCAAGATAGATCCACGCCGGCGGCCTGCGGCGCGCCAGGCGCCGTCCGGCGCTCTCCGGCAGGCGGGCGAAGGCGAACCGCCGCGCCGCTGGCGATCGCAGCGCCGAGAGGCTGGCGCCCGGCCTGGCGATCACCGCGAGCGGGATCTGGCGCATGAGCCGGCGCCAATCGCGCCAGGCGTGCAAGCTGGCGAAATTGTCGGACCCGATGACAAACACGAAGTGAACCTTGGGGAACCGCCGCTTGATCAGCCGCACGGTGTCGATCGAGTAGCGCAACCCCAGTTGCGCTTCGATATCTGAGACGATGGTTCCGCGTCCGGCCACGCGGCTCGCTGCGGTCAGGCGATCGGACAGGGCCGCGGGGCCGGCTTTGAGCGGATTGCCGGGCGTGACCAGCCAGATCACCCGCTGCAGGCCAAGGCGTCGCCGGGCGATCGCCGCCGCATGGACATGACCGGCATGCACCGGGTTGAAGGAGCCGCCAAACAGGCCGACGCGCATGCCCGGTTCGAGATGCAGCCGCCCGCCGGAAAGGCCACGCGCTTTCATTCCCGAGCCGAGCTGAGGGCCAAATCGTCGGCGTGAATCAGCGGCGAAGCGGCCTCGCCGAGCAGGGCCTCGATGGCGTCCGAGCGCAAGCCGAGGATGCGCCGGGCATCGGCGGCGTCATAGCGCGCCAGGCCGCGGCCGACCTCGCGGCCATCGAGCATGCGCACGACCACCGCATCGCCCTTGCCGAACCGCCCGTGCGCGGATTTCACGCCCGCCGCCAGCAGACTCTTTCCGGCGCGAACCGCGGCCGCCGCGCCCTCATCGATGGTCAGGGCGCCGTGGGGGGCCAGCGAGCCGGCTATCCAGGCCTTGTAGGCCGCCGCCGGGGTCGATTGCGGGGCGAAGAAGGTCGCCGGCGCTCCGGCTTCGACCGCCCCCAGCGGAGCGTCCCTGCGCCCGAGCGTGATCAGAGCGCCGCAGCCAGCGGCGGCGGCCATGCGCGCGGCCATGAGCTTGGTCACCATGCCGCCGCTGCCGACCCGAGCGGCGCGGTTGGCGCCGCCGGCCATCGCCTCGATCGCCGGCGTTATCTGATCAACGCGCTCGAGGCGCCGTGCATCGGCGGCCGCGCGCGGATCGGCGGTGTAGAGGCCGTCGACGTCACTCAGCAGCACCAGCAGTTCGGCGCCGGCCATCTGCGCCACGCGGGCCGCCAGGCGATCGTTATCGCCATAGCGCAGCTCCTCGGTGGCCACGGTGTCGTTCTCGTTGACTACCGGCAGCGCGCCGAGGTCGACCAAGGTTTTCAAGGTCGCGCGAGCGTTCAGAAACCGGCGGCGCACCTCGGTGTCGGCGGCGGTGAGCAGCAGCTGGGCGACGGTGATGGCGTGCGGGGCGAACGCCTCCTGCCAGGCGGCCATGAGCAGCGCCTGCCCGGCGGCGGCGGCGGCCTGCTTTTCCGGCAGCGACAGGGTCCGCTGATCAAGGCCGAGGCGCCGCCGGCCGATGGCGACCGCGCCGGACGACACCAGCACCAAGGCCTGCCCCCGGTCTTTCAGCCGCGCGGCATCGGCGGCGAAGGCGGCCAGCCAGCGGCCGTCCGGCGCGCCTGTCGATCCGTCGGTCACCAAGCTCGAGCCGAGCTTGACGACGATGAGGCGGGCGCTGGCGATCGGGTTCACGGCGCCCATGATCGGGCCTCGGCCGCCGGGTCCTCTGGCGCTGAGCGGACTTCACTGAACGCCGCGCGCAACAGCTCCGTCACCCCCTCGCCGGAGACGGCCGAAACCAGGAAGACGGACTCTCCCGTGGCTCTCTCGAGGGCCGTCTTGGCCTTGCGCCGGGCGGCGGGGGTCAGGGCGTCGATCTTGGTCAGGGCGAGGATCTCGGTCTTGGCGTCGAGACCGGCGCCGTAGGCGGTCAGCTCGGCGCGGATCGCCCGCCAGACGCCGGCCGGATCCGGCCCGGTGGCGTCGATCAGATGGATCAGGGCCGCAGTGCGCTCGAGGTGGCCAAGGAATCGGGTTCCGAGCCCGGCGCCCTCGGATGCGCCTTCGATGAGACCCGGCACATCGGCGATCACGAAGCGCTCGCCGGCCGAGAGACTGACGACACCAAGATGCGGGGTGAGGGTGGTGAAGGGATAGTCGGCGATCTTCGGCCTCGCCGCTGACACCGCCGCCAGCAGGGTCGACTTTCCGGCGTTTGGGGCCCCCACCAGACCGACATCGGCGATCAGCTTGAGCCGCAGCCAGATCCAGCGCTCGGTTCCTGGAAGGCCGGGATTGGCCCGCCTGGGGGCCTGATTGACCGGACCCTTGAAATGGCAATTGCCAAAGCCGCCGTTGCCGCCGGCGGCCAAGCGGGCGCGCGCGCCGAGCTGATCCAGATCGACGATCAGGGTGGCGTTGTCCTCTTCCAGCACCTGGGTGCCCACCGGAACCGCCAGGATCCGATCCTCGCCGGCGGCGCCGGAGCGATTGCGGCCCTGGCCGTGGCCCCCCGTCCCGGCCTTGAAATGCTGGTGGTAGCGGTAGTCGATCAAGGTGTTGAGCCCGTCGACGGCTTCGATCCACACGTCGCCGCCGCGACCACCATCGCCGCCGTCGGGACCGCCGAATTCGACGAACTTCTCGCGTCGAAAGGAGACTGCGCCGGCTCCGCCATCACCCGATCGGATGAAGATCTTGCACTGATCGAGAAATTTCATCGCCCCGCTTGTGGCCCAAGGCCGGCCAAAAATCGAGCGATCAGCGGCGGACGAACTCTAGCCACACCGGCGCACAGTCGCCGAGCCCCTTGGCCTGGTAGCGGGTGGTGACATGGTCGGCCGGCGCGTCGCGCCAATCGGCGGCGCGCTCGGCGGTCCAGGCGAAGGCGGGATCGCGGGTGAGGATGCCGAGGGTCTGGTCGAGATAGGAGGTCCAGTCGGTAACCAACCGCAGCCGCCCGCCTGGGCGCAACAGGCGCGCCGCCTCGCGGGCGAAGGTCTCGTCCACCAGCCGCCGCTTGTGATGGCGGACCTTGGGCCAGGGATCGGGGAAGAGCAGGAACAGTCTCGCCAGGCAGGCGTCGGGCAGATTGGCCATCAGGGCCCGCGCATCGCCTGGCCAGAGGCGCACGTTGCCAAGGCTCGCCTGGCGGACTCGCCGCAGGGCGCTGGCGATGCCGTTGACGAACGGCTCGGCGCCGAGAAAGAGCACGTCAGGCCTTCGTTGGGCCTGCATGGCCAGATGTTCGCCGCCGCCAAAGCCGATCTCGAGCCAGGTCTCGGTGAAACCCAGGGCGTCGGGATCGAAGCGACCGGCCGGAATGGCCACACTGGGCAGGAAGGTCTCGACCAGAGCCACCTGGCCCGGCTTGAGGGGGCGCGATTTCGACCGGCCATAGGTGCGGATCGGCCGTTCGCTCAGCGCCATTTGCGCCACCCGGCGGCCCCGAGCGAAAGCGCGCACAGAATGGCGAATGGAATCCCGCCCAAGCGCGTGAACGGCGTCGGCGCCAGCGCCGAAGGCAGAGTGTCGTCGATCACGCCCATGGCGCCGATCGGCAGGCTGGCGATCGTCCGGCCGTAGCCGTCGATCACGGCCGAGACCCCGGTGGGCGTCGCCCGCACCATGGGCAGGCCTTCCTCAATGGCCCGATAGCTGGCCATGTTGAGGTGCTGCAACGGTCCGCTGGTGGCCCCGAACCAGGCGTCGTTGGAGACGTTGACGATCCACTCAGGCCTTTTGCCCGCGGCCTTGGCCCCCTCGCGGGTGAAGCCAGGGTAAAGCGCCTCGTAGCAGATCAGCGGCTGGAACAGCGGCAACCCGCCGATGCGCAGCGGCCGCGGCCGGGGGCCGGGCGCGAAACCTTCGCCGACATGAACGAAGGCCTTGATTCCCAAACGATCAGCCAATGCGTCGAAGGGGATGAACTCACCAAACGGCACCAGGCGGAACTTGTCGTAGAGGCCGAGAAAAACAAGGTCGGAGCCGGTTCGGCGAAACACCGCCAAGGTGTTGTAGGCGACCGCCGAGGACCCTTGGCCGGCGAAGCGGTAACCGCCAAGGATCAGGGTCTCGCCGGGTGAAAGGGCCTCGGTGATGGCCGCGCGCGTCCACGTTCCAGGGGCGAGATAGTCTCCGATCGCAGCGGGAATCGCCCCCTCCGGCCAGATGACGACATCGACCGGCCGAGGCGCGGGCTCTGTGGTCAAGGCGAGGTAGCGCCGCACGATGCTGTCGAACATCGCCGGATCGTATTTCGAAGCCTGGGCGATGTTGGCCTGGACGATGCGCAGGCGCAGGGCCCCGCCGCCGGAGGGTTGGCGCAGGCGATCGGCCCCGTAGCCGTACAGCGCCGCCAGCGCCAGCAGCGCGCCGGCGAGGCTGGCGCGTCCCGGCCAGCCCTGGGCGATCACGGCGGGGGCGGCCGCCAGGGCCAGGGTCACCCAGGAAAGACCATAGGCGCCGACCAGCGCCGCGGTCTGCGACATCGGCGAGCCGGCCCTCCAGGTCTCGCCGGGAAGGTCCCAGGGAAAGCCGGTGAGCACATGGCCACGCAGCCACTCGAAGCCGGCGAAGACTCCGGCGAACACCAGCACCCGACCGACGTGGCGCGGCGCGAGCAGGCGATAGAGGAGGCCCGCGGCGCCCCAGAACAGCGCCATTCCGGCGGTGACCAGGGCCAGGGCGAAGGGGGCCATCCAACCCTGATGGACGGCGTCGACCTGAAACGGCTCGGTCAGCCACCAGAGGCAGACGAAGAAATACCCGACGCCGGCCAGCCAGCCGCGCGCGAACGCCGACTTGAGGGTCGCCGCCGGCGCGGCCCGCTCGAGGAGGACCAGGATGGCGGCGTAGCCCAGCAGGCCGGGCAGGAAGCCGAAGGGCGGCTGCGCCAGTCCGGCGGCCGCGCCGGCGGCCACGGCGGCGCCTCGCGGGAGCCAGCGCGAAACGCCGCCGCCGGACGCGGCGATGGCTTCAGCCATCGGCGAGCGGGGCCGAGGGTCGCACCCGCAGGCGCTTTACCCGCCTTGGATCGGCGTCGGTGATCTCGAAGTCGTAGCCGGCCGGGTGGGCGATGACCTCGCCGCGCTGGGGCACGCGGCCGGCCAGGGCGGTGACCACGCCGGCGGCGGTGTCGATGTCCTCATCGTCCATGTCCTCGGTCAGCAAGTTCAGTCCCAGCGCCGCCTGCAGGTTGGCCAGCGGCGTGCGCGCGTCGACTTCGAAAAGGCCGCCGGCCCTGGCGGTGATCTGGGCCAGGGGCGCCTCGTCATGTTCGTCGTCGATCTCGCCGACCACCGCCTCCAGCACATTCTCCAGGGTGACCAGGCCGTCGAGGCCACCGAATTCGTCGATCACCATGGCCATGTGGATGCGGCTGGTCTGCATGCGCAGCAGAAGGTCGGCGGCGCGCATCGAGGGCGGCACATAGAGGGTGTCGCGCTTGATCTTGCGCAGCACCGCGCCGCGCGTCTGGGCGCGCACCTCCGGTTCGGCGATCAGGCGGAAAATGTCCTTCAGGTGGGCGATGCCGACCGGGTCGTCCAGGGTTTCGCGGTACACCGGCATGCGCGTGTGTTCGTTTTCCGCGAAGGCGTCGACCAGGGCTTCGAGCGGCGTCGACAGCTCCACCGCCTTGATGTCGGCGCGCGGAATCATCACGTCGGCCACGGTCAGGGTCTGAAACGCCCTGGCGTGATCCATGAGATCGCCGCCGTCGGCGCTCGCCGGGGTGGCGCCGGCCGCGCCGCCCGGACGCAGGCGCCGGCCCAGACGCCTCAGGAGTGCGCCCAGCCGGCCCGGGCCGCCAGGCTCAGCCGGTTCGCTCATCGTAGGGATCGGCAATGTTCATCTTGGCCAGCAGTCGCCGCTCCTCATCCTCCATGCGCGCCGCTTCAGCGTCGCTCTGGTGATCATAACCCCGAAGATGCAGCACGCCATGCACCACCAGGTGGCGGAGATGGTCGGCCAGGGCCTTGCCCTGATCGGATGCTTCCCGCCGGCAAACGCCCAGCGCCAGGGCGATGTCGCCCAGCCGTGCGCCGCCGCCATCAGGAAAGGCGAGGACGTTGGTCGGCCGATCCTGACCGCGGTAGCGGGCGTTCAGCGCCCGCATCTCGCCATCGCCGGTCAGCCGAATGGCCAATTCCCCATCGCCGCCCGCCGCGGCGGTCGCCGCCTCGAGAGCGAGCTGCTCGGCGGCGGGGAGGGCGCGCACCCACCCCTCATCGTCGACCTGGACATCAATCACCGTAGCGACCGGCGCTGTCGGCCTCATAGGCTTGGACAATGCGTCCCACCAGGGGATGGCGGACGACGTCGGCGACCGAGAACCGGGCGATGGCCACGCCCTCGACGCCATCGAGAATGGCGACCGCGTGCGCAAGGCCGGAATCGGACGGATCGACCAGGTCCACCTGGCTGGGATCGCCGGTCACCGCCATGGTCGATCCCTCACCCAGGCGGGTCAGCACCATCTTCATCTGCAGGCGAGTGGTGTTCTGGGCCTCGTCGACGATCACGAACGCCTGCGAGAGGGTGCGTCCACGCATGAAGGCGATCGGGGCGACCTCGATTTCACCGCGCTCGCGCCGCCGGCGCAGCTGTTCGGCGCCCAGGATGCGGATCATCGCCTCCCACACCGGCGCCATGTAGGGATCGACCTTCTCGTTGAGATCGCCAGGCAGGAAGCCCAGCCGCTCACCCGCCTCCACCGCCGGGCGAGTGACCACCAGGCGTTCCACCGCACCGGCGCGCAGCAGCTCCGCACCATGGGCGACGGCGAGAAAGGTCTTGCCGGTGCCGGCCGGGCCCAGGCCGAACACCAGCGGATGCTTTTCGAGGGCGTCGAGATAGCGGGCCTGGCCAGGCGTTCTTGCGCCCACCGCGCCGCGCTTCACCGCTGCCGCGGGCGCCGTACCGCCGGCCCTGGCCTGGTCGATCGCCAGCCTGACGTCGGTGGGCGTCACCTCCAGGTCGTCGGCCACCCGGGCGGCCAGGTTCTCCACCGCAGCCCGCGCCCAGCGCCGCGCGCGCGCCTCGCCGTTCAGGGCCACGCCGCCGCCCGGCGTTTCCATCAGCACATGGAAGGCGTCCTCGATCAGGGCCGCGTGGCGCCCGCCAGGCCCGGCGATGGCGCGCACCGCCTCCTCGGTCAACGGCAGGAACTCGGAGGGACCGCCGCTCAAGCGGGTTCCATGACGCGTTCGGCGGCCAGGCTGTTGGCCTCCGCCGATCGCACCCTGACGGTCTCGACCTGACCGACGAGGCTTGCCGGGGCGGAGAAGTGCACCGCCTGCAGATACGGACTGCGGCCAACCACCTGACCAGCGCGCCGTCCCGGGGCCTCGACCAGCACCGGCAGCCGGCGACCGACCTGGGCGGCGTTGAATGCCGCCTTCTGGTCTGCAAGGAGGCGCTGCAGTCTGGCCAGCCGAGCGTCTTTTTCGGCCTCTTCGATCTGGGAGGCCATCGCCGCTCCGGGCGTGCCCGGCCGACGCGAGTATTTGAACGAGAAGGCGCTGGCATAGCCGACCTCCCTGATCAGGCTCAGGCTGGCCTCGAAATCGTTCTCGCGCTCGCCGGGGAAGCCGACGATGAAATCGCCGGAGATGGCGATATCGGGCCGGGCGACGCGCACCCGCTCGATCAGCCGCACATAGTGCTCGGCGTCGTGACCCCGGTTCATCGCCCGCAGGATGCGGTCGGATCCGGACTGCACCGGCAAGTGCAGATAGGGCATCAGGGCCTCGATCTCGGCGTGGGCGGCGATCAGGTCACCATCCATGTCCCTGGGATGACTGGTCGTGTAGCGGATGCGCGCGATGCCCTCGATGGCGGCCAGGCGGCGGATCAGCCCGGCCAGCCGCAGGCCATCGGCGTCCTCATAGGCGTTGACGTTCTGGCCGAGCAGGGTCAGTTCGCGCACCCCGCGGCGGGCCAGCGCCTGGGCTTCGGCCTCGATCGCGCCGGCGGGGCGCGAATATTCGGCCCCGCGCGTGTAGGGCACCACGCAGAAGGTGCAGAACTTGTCGCATCCCTCCTGAACGGTGAGGAAGGCGCTGACGCCGGCCGGGTTGCGGGTGCGCGGCAGGGCGTCAAACTTGGCTTCGGGGGTGAATTCCACGGCGAGACGCTCGCCGCGGGTCCGGTGGGCGCGGGCGATGAGCTCGGGCAGGCGATGATAGGATTGCGGTCCGACCACCAGATCGACCACCGGCGCTCGGATGATGATTTCCTGGCCCTCGGCCTGAGCCACACAGCCGGCGACGATCACGGTCATGTCGCGCCCGTGCGCGGCGGCGGCGCGCTTCAACGCCTTCACCCGCCCGAGCTCGGAATAGACCTTCTCCGCCGCCTTCTCGCGAATATGGCAGGTGTTGAGCACCACCAGGTCGGCGTCCTCGGCGGTCGGCGTGAGATCATAGCCGAGCGGGGTCAGGATCTCGGCCATGCGCTCGGCGTCGTAAACGTTCATCTGGCAGCCATAGCTCTTGATGAACAACCGCCGGGCTGGCGCCGCGCCGGACGGCTCAGTCATCGGCGGGGACGCCATAGAGTTCGAGGCGGTGATCCACCAGGCGGTAGCCGAGGCGGCGCGCGATCGCCGCCTGCAGGGCCTCGATCTCCTCGTCAACGAACTCCACCACTTTGCCGGTCTTCATGTCGATCAAGTGATCGTGGTGAATCTCGCTGGCCTCTTCGTAGCGAGAGCGGTTCTGGCGGAAATCGTGACGGGTGAGGATGCCGGATTCCTCGAACAACCGAACCGTCCGGTACACCGTCGCGATCGAGATGTGCGGATCGATCGCGTGGGCGCGGCGATGCAATTCCTCGACGTCGGGGTGGTCACTGGCCTGGGAGAGCACGCGCGCGACGACCCGGCGCTGGTCGGTCATCCGCAGCCCCCGCTCCGCGCACAAACGCTCTAGTCTCTCCACCCGCTGGCTCCGTCTCCTAGGCGCTTCAAGCATAAGGCTCGGCCGCCGCCCCGTGAAGATCGCGCCTCAGCACCAGCGCATCGACCCTTTCCCGACCGCGGACGTAGTAGGCGGTGCGCCGGCCGACGCCGTGGAACCCCGCTCGGGCGTAGAGCGCTCGCGCGGCGGTGTTGTCCTCGGCGACTTCCAGAAACAGTCGCCTCGCCCCTTGTTCGCGCAGCAGGATTTCCGCGGCCACCAAGAGCGTGCTCGCCAATCCCTGCCGGCGATGGTCCGGACGGCTGGCCAGAGTGAGGACTTCCGCCTCGCCGGCCACCAGGCGGCAAAGGATGAAAGCGGCTGGCGCGCCATCGTCCGCCGTCGCCACCAGCGCGCTCACCCCCGGAGACGCCAATAGCTCGGCCATTTCGGCGGCGTTCCAGGCCTCGTCGGCGGCGGCGGCATGCAGCATCGCCAGCAAGGCTGGATCGGCGCAAAGGGCGAGCTTCATCGCCGGGCTCGGGCGTCCGGAGCGCGCAGGTAGAGAGGCTGCAAGCCCTGAATCTGCGGTAAGTCGGATAGCGCCGCCACCGCCGCCGGCATGGGCGCCGCCAAGTCGATCGTTTCAGCCCCCGGCAACTGCGTCGCCAGGGCCTGTGCATGGGGACCGATCAGGAGCGCCACCGGACCGTTCGCCTCGATCCGCCGCCGCGCTTCTTCCGCGCTGGGCGCCTCTGGCGCGCTGCGCGGCGTGGCGCCGTCGAACACCTGGACATACAGCGATCGTCCGCCGTCGATGACCGCCGCCCGGCGAGATTCGCCGGGATGGCTCGCCGCCAGAGCTTGGAGAGTCGAAACGCCGATGCAGGCTCGCCCCAGGGCCACCGAAAGCCCCTTGGCGAAGGCCAGGCCGACGCGCACGCCGGTGAACGAACCTGGACCGATGGTGACGGCGATGCGATCCAACCCGGCGAACGGGCGCGCCGCCTCGGCCATGAGCTCGGCGACCATGGGCGCCAGTCGTTCCTGGTGCCCGCGGGTCATCGTCTCCCGGCGCGTCGCCAGGGCCAAATGGCCGTCAAACACCGCCGCCTGGCAAACGCCGAGGCTGGTGTCGATGACCAGGATCGTGGTCAGAGGATCTGCTCGACCCTGGTCACCTCGGGCACATAGTGACGGAGCATGTTCTCGACCCCGGCTTTGAGGGTCGCCGCCGATGACGGACAGCCGGCGCAGGCGCCGCGCATGTGCAACCAGAGAACCCCGGTGTCGGCCTCGAACTTGGAGAACAGGATATCGCCGCCGTCCTGGGCCACCGCCGGCCGGATGCGCGAATCGAGCAGGTCCTTGATTTCGGCCACGATCGCCGCGGTCTCGCCCTCATAGGTTTCGTCTTCGTCGGCCTCTGGGCTCTCCCCACGCAGCAGCGCCTCGCCGCTGGTGAAATGGTCCATGATCGCCGCCAGGATGGGAGCCTTCAGCCACGCCCAGTCGGCGTCCTCGGCCTTGCTGACGGTCAGGAACTCGTCGGCGAAGAACACCCGCGCCACGCCATCGATGCGGAACAGGGCCTCGGCCAGCGGCGAGGCTCGCGCCTCATCGCCGTCGCGGAATTCGCGCGAGCCCTCGGCGAGCAGCCTTCGGCCGGGCAGGAACTTCAATACCGCCGGATTGGGTGTGGCTTCGGTCTGAATGAACATGGCAGCGCCTAGATGGCCCCTCCGGACAACCCCTGCAACCTATCGACCGGGCCAGAAGCCGACGACGCGGCGCACCTCGGCCATGGTCGGCGCCGCCAGCGCGCGGGCCTGTTCCGCGCCCCTGGCCAGCACGCGATCGATTTCCGCCGGGTCGGCCAGCATCCGCCGCATGGCCTCGCCCACCGGAGTGAGGGCGGCGACCAGGCGCTCGGCCAGAGCCGGCTTGAAATCGCCAAAGCCCTGGCCGGCGAATTGGCTCAGCACCTCGGCCTTGGTCTCGCCGGCGAGCGCCGCATAGATGCCGACCAGATTGTCGGCCTCAGGCCGGTTGTCGAGCTCCGCGAGGCTGTCGGGCAACGGGGCCGGGTCGGTCCTGGCGCGGCGAATCTTGGCGGCGATCTCATCGGCGGTGTCGGTGAGATTGATGCGCGACTGATCGGAGGGATCGGACTTGGACATCTTGGCGCGGCCATCGCGCAGCGACATCACCCGCGCTCCGGGGCCCTCGATCAGCGGCTCGGGCAAGGGAAAGAAATCCGGAACCTCGAAGTCGTGATTGAACTTGCCGGCGATATCGCGGCTGAGTTCGAGATGCTGTTTCTGGTCCTCGCCCACCGGCACGTGGGTGGCTTTGTAGAGCAGGATATCGGCCGCCTGGAGCACTGGATAGGCGTAAAGACCGACGCTGGCGCGCTCCTTGTGCTTGCCGATCTTGTCCTTGAACTGGGTCATGCGGTCGAGCCAGCCGACCCTGGCCACGCAATCGAGAATCCATGCCAGCTCGGCGTGCCCGGGCGAAGCCGATTGGGGGAAGATGATCGCCTGCGCCGGGTCGACCCCGGCGGCGATATAGGCGGCGGCGATCTCCCGCGTCTGGGTGGCGAGCGCCGCGGGATCCTGCCAGACGGTGATGGCGTGCAGGTCGACGACACAGAAGAGGCAGGGATGGCGCCGGTGGAGATCGACGAACTTCACCAGCGCGCCCAGATAGTTGCCGAGGTGAAGGGCGCCGGAGGGCTGGACGCCGGAAAAGACGCGCACCGGCGGCGCGGCGGGCGAGGGGATTGGTTGGGTCATGGCAGTCCTTGTCGCGAGAAAGCGGGGCGGTGCGCGATGCGCTTCAGCGGTTTTCGCCGCGCCATCGGGAATGAAGGCATCCAAGGCTTGCCATGACGCGGCGGGTTTAGTCACTTCGCGGACATGCAGCAAGGCTCCGAGGGCAAGGGATCGGGGGCCGCCGGCCCGGTTTGGGCGGGGCGGGTCGAGGCCTTGCGCCGGGCCGGGCGGATGGATGACGCCATTGGCATTCTCAGGGCCAGGGTCCGCGACGCGCCCAGCGATATCTCCGCGCGGGTCTGGCTGGGCGAAACCCTCCTGGCGGCCAACCGGCCCGATCTGGCGCTGGAGGCCTTCGTCGGCGCGCTGAGGGCGGGAGAGCCGGTATCGGGCGCCCTCTGCGGCCAGGGGAGCGCCCTGGCGGCGCTTGGCCGGCCGGCGG
The DNA here is from genome assembly GCA_035999625.1 of Caulobacteraceae bacterium. Taxonomy (GTDB): domain Bacteria; phylum Pseudomonadota; class Alphaproteobacteria; order Caulobacterales; family Caulobacteraceae; genus Acaudatibacter. Next base: position 48,005 of record DASYGN010000060.1, read on the forward strand.
AAGCGGCCCTCGCCTTTAGCGCCGCGGTCGGACTCGACGCCGAGGATGCCCCCGCGCGCCATGGGTTGGCGCTGCTGGCCTTCGAGGCCGGTGATGTGGAGGCCGCCGCGGCCCACTTGGCGCGGTTTGCCGGCGCGGGCCCGCCGCCGGCGGTGTGGCTGGCGGCGCGGGTGGCCCTGGCGCGGGGCGATCTGGCTGGGGCCGCGGCGATCGTCCAGCGACTTGCCGCCTTGCCGGACCTGGATCAG
>DASYGN010000073.1:0-9132 GCA_035999625.1 Caulobacteraceae bacterium
GCAGCACCATTTCGCCGCCATCAGCGCCAGGGCCGGTGGCGAGACCGGGGTGCTGATTTTCGTCGCCGTGGAAGATCGCCAGGTGCAGATCCTAGCCGACGCCGGCATCCACCAGAGGTGCGGCGAAACCCCATGGACCAAAGCCGCCCTGGCCATTTCGCAGGCGATGAAGGCCGGCGATGATCCCACCGTGGGCATCGTCCAGGCGGTGGAGATCTGCGGCCAGGCGCTGGCCGAGCATTATCCGGGCCAAGGTCCGGCCGATCCGGCCTTTTCGCCGGCGCCGATGGAGGCGTAAGAGCGCGCCTTATGTCGGAGTTGATGGCTGAACTCGAAGCGGCGGCGCTGACCGGCATGACCGCCAGCGTCTGGGCGCGCCTCAAGGGCGATCGCATCGCCATCCACGATCCGATCCAGACCCGCTCGTTCGCTGAGTTGAACGCCAACGCCAACCGGATCGTGCGCCTGCTGCGCCGGCACGGCCTCGCGGCAGGCGATTCCATCGCCCTCATCTCATCCAACCGGGCCGAGTTCGCCGAGGTGCTGAGCGCCGCCCTGCGCGGCGGCTTTCGCCTGACGCCGGTCAACTGGCATCTCACCGCCGACGAGGTCGCCTATGTGGTCAACGACTGCCAGGCCAAGGCGCTGATCGCCGAGACCCGCTATCCCGCCGCGCTGGGCCTGGATGCGCCAGGGCTCCGGGTGCGCTTTTCCATCGGCGCCGAGGCGCCGGGCTTCATTCCGCTGGCCGCGGCCATGGGCGAAGAACAGGGGTCCGACATCACCGACCCGGCTATGGGCGGAGTGATGCTCTACACCTCCGGCACCACCGGCCGGCCCAAGGGCGTGTGGCGCAAGGCCGCGACGACGGTGCTCGCTCCGGGGCCCGGCCTCGAGGATGATGTCTCTTTGTGCGCCGGGCCGGCCTACCACGCCGCCCCGTTGGCCTTCGATATCCGCGCCGCGCTGGCCCAGGGGGCGCCGCTGGTGTTCCTCGACAAGTGGGACAGCGAGGGCGTGCTGGCGGCGATCGAGCGCTACCGCGTGACCCGCTGCCACCTGGTGCCGATCATGTTCCAACGCCTGCTGGCGCTGCCGCTGGAGGTGCGCGCCAAATATGATCTTTCGAGCCTCAGATTCGTCATTCACGGGGCCGCGCCCTGCCCACCGGAGGTCAAGCGGGCGATGATCGACTGGCTGGGACCGATCATCCACGAATACTACGCCGGTTCCGAGGGCGGGGTCGGCATCTTCATCGATTCCGTAACCTGGCTGACCAAACCCGGCGCCGTCGGCCGCCTGCCGAGCCCGGACGCGGTCAAGCTCTATGATGACGAGGGCGCCCTGATCACCGAGCGCAACACCCGGGGCATGATCTACTTCCAGGTCTCGCCGATCGCCCCGTTTGAATATTTCAACGATCGGGCCAAGACCGCCGGCGTGCACCGCGACGGCTACTTCACCCTGGGCGACGTGGGCTACCTGGATGAGGACGACTTCCTGTTCCTCACCGGTCGGACGGCGGAGTGCATCATTTCCGGCGGGGTCAACATCTACCCCCAGGAGATCGACAACGAGATCATCAAGCATCCGGCGGTGGAGGACAGCTGCGCTATCGGCGTCCCCAACAAGGAATGGGGCGAGGAGGTCAAGGTGGTGGTCACCCTGCACCCGGGCCGCGAGCCCTCAGAGGCGCTGGCGGCCGACATCCTCAGTTTCGCCAGGAGCCGGCTGGCTGGGTTCAAGACCCCGCGCTCGCTGACCTTCGCCCAGGACCTGCCGCGCAGCCCGGCCGGCAAGATCCAGCGCGGCAAGGTGCGCGCCCCTTACTGGGAGGGGCGAGAGCGGCAGATCTGAGCGCCGGCGAAGCCGGGAGGGGGGGGTCGTTACAGCCTCAGCAGATCCACCCCTGACGCATTGAGCCGGGTGGCGCGGCCGTTCAGGAAGCCGTCGAAACGGAAGCGCTCGATGCCGCCGGGATCCTTGGCCGGCGACCAGAAGCCGGCGCGCTCGGCCAGCGGACCGACGCCTTCGACGACCAGCAGGTCACCCCGCGCCAGCACCATCGCCCGGCCCACCCAGGGGTCGCGGTTGAGGTAGAGGCCGGTCAGCGCGGTCAGCCGCTCGGGAGAGACCGGCTGGGCGGGCCGCGCAGCGCGCGAGAACAGGCTCTCGCCCCACCAGAAACCGGTCATCCGGCCTTCCGCCGTCACCGGATCGAACACATGACGCGAAAACGTCGGGTGCGGCGAGGCCAGGCCGACGCCAGTGCGATAGAGCGGCTGGCTGGCGCCGGCGGCCAACAGCCGCGGAAAATCGCTCCCGGGGGCGATGGTGAAGGCGCGGCCGTCGGCGGCGGTGAAGGTCCCGAAGAGGGCGGCGGGGTCCTTGATCCGCAGCGGCGCCCAGGGATCGGGCGGCGCCGGCAGGGGCTGGCGGGCGCGCACGGCGCGCATCAGCCGGACGGCGTAGGCGGTCGTTTGCCTTGGCCGATAGCCGCCCTGGCGGGCGTTGACCGAGGCGAAGGCGGCGACGCCGGCCGCCGGATCGGCGTGGAACGAGGAGGTGAAGGCGACCATGCCGCCGGTGTGGTGCAGGCAGGGGACGCCATCGACCGGCTGGATGGCCACACCGAGCGCGTAGTGAGAGCCGGCCCCGAAGTCCTCGACGGAAGGCGCGATCGGCGTCGTGAAGGCGCGCGCGGAGGCGTCGGAGAGCACCGGCGCGCCGCGTCCGGCGCCGATGGCCAGCAGGCCATGCAGATAGCGGGCCATCATCGGCGCGCTGGCGGCGATGCAGCCGGCCGGCAGCGTCTCCGGGTCCCACTTGGCCTCGTCCAGGGCCGATCCGGGCAGCTCGGCCGCCGCGCCCTGGTCGGCGACCTGATAGGCCCTGGGGTAGCGGGTCTGGTCGGCGTCGGCGATCGTCCCGGCGATGTCGGCGAGGCCCAGAGGCGCGCGCACGGCGCGCAGAATCGCCTCCTGGTGGGAAAGGCCGGTGATCCGCTCCACCGCCGCGCCCAGCAGGTTGTAGGCGGTGTTGCTGTAGGAGAACCGCGTCCCCGGGGCGAAGCCAAGCCACAGCTGATCGCCCGGGACGCGCGGAAACATCGGCGCGTCGGCCGGCAGGCCGGCGGTGTGCGAAAGCAGCTGGCGGATGCTCACCGGCGCGGTGGGAAGGGCGGCTTCGGGCAGATAGCGCGCCAGCGGCGCGTCCAGATCGATCCGGTGTTTGTCGGCCAGGGCCAGGATGGTCAGAGCCAGGAAGGATTTGCTGATCGAGCCGATCTCCACGAGGTGATCGGCGCGCATCGGCGTTCCGGCCTCGAGATCGCCCAAGCCGATGGCGATGACGGCGGCGAAGCCCTCGGCGTCGGTCACCGAAAGCACCATGCCGGGCAGGCCAAGCTCGGCGATCTCCGCTCTGGCGTAGGCGGAAAGCGCCGCCAGCGCGGCGGTGTAATCATGGCCGCCCGCGCCAGGGCTCAGGATCTGGAATCCGCCGCCCGTGGTCTTAGCCAGCGCCGGCGCGGCCAGCGCCGCTGCGCCGACGCCGCCCAGCCAGCCCCGCCTGGTGAGCTTCACCCCGCCCGCGTCGTGTCTAGTTGAGACGGGCGATGGCGGCCGCCACCGCTCCAGGCTGCTCCACGGTGATCATGTGGCCGGCCTTGGGAACGGTGATCAGGTCGGCGCCGGGGATGGCGGCGGCGAAAGCCGGGCCATAGGCCGGCGGGATCAGCCGGTCGCTCTCGCCCCAGACAATCACCGTCCTGGCCCTGACCCGGTAGAGGCGCTCGGCGAGGCCGCGCTCGGGCACCGGGAACAGGATCTTGCCGGCCATGCCCATCTGGCGGGCGTTGCGGATCAGATAAGCCTTGAGGAACTCGGGATCGTCGAAATTCTGCCCGGCGGTCATCAGTTTCGCGCCCGCCTCGGGATCGTGAAACAGATAGCCCGGCATCTCGTAGGGCAGCAGGCTGAAGACGTCCGGGATCGGATGATCCGCGAGCCACAGGCCGGCCGGCGCGATCAACGCCAGGCGGCTGACCTCGCCCGGGGCGATGGCGGCCATCTCGGCGGCGATCATCCCGCCCATGGAATGGCCGACCAGCAGTGGGTCTTTCAGGCCGAGCGCCGCGGCCACGTCGGCGGTGTGCAAGGTGAAATCGAGCATATCGCGCAGGCGCGCGCATTCCTCGCTGTCGCCGTAACCGGGAAGATAGGGCGCGTACACATGGTGGGTGCGCGAAAGCTCGCCCAGCAGCGGATCGGCCGGCATCACCCCGCCGGCCCCGTGCAGGTAAAGCAGCGGCGGACCCTCGCCGCCCTCGAGGTAACGCACGCGCGCGCGCGGCGCGTCGATTTCCTTGACTTCCATCGGCGGCCTCAGGCGGGTTCGGTTTGCTTGGCGGGGGAATATTCGGCCGGCAGGCTGCCGGGGACGGCGCGCTGTTCCAGCGGCTTGCACCAGAAGCGGTCATCGCCCTCGCATTCCGGCAGCAGGCCGCGCAGCTTGGGCATCACCTTCTCGGCGAACAGGCGCGAGGAATGGAGGCATTTGTCGGCCGGCATGTCGCCCACATGCATGAGGCAGAAGATGTGGCCGACGTTGAGCGATTTGATCAGCTCCTCCATCCGCTGGCGGACGGTCTCCGGCGAACCGGCGATCACGTGGCCGCCTTCGGTGAGGTCCTTCCAGGTCAGTTCGCCAAAGCCCTTGGGCGGGGCGTATTGCGACAGCGCCCCGGTCTGGATGGTCTTGATGGTGCGATAGCCGGGCGCGTCGGCGAAACCCGGATAGACGTGCAGGCAACGGTTGTAGAAATAGTTCACGTGGCTGGCGTAGAGCCGCTCGGCTTCGGCGTCGGTGTCGGCGACGCAGATGGTCTGGGCGAAGCCGGCCCGGTAGGGCGAGCTATCGGGCGTGTTGCGCTCGGCCACCCGCTTCCAGTAGCCATCCATCAGCGCCTTGGCGCGGATGTAGCCGGTGAAGCTGAGGTAGGAATAGGAATAGGTGTTGTCGATGCAGAAGTCGTAGGTCTCCACCGAGCCGCCGCCCGGAATATGCACCGGCGGGTGCGGCTGCTGGATCGGCCGCGGCCAGATGTTGACGTGGCGCAGCTTGGTGTAGCGGCCGTTGAAGGCGAAGGGATCGCGTTCCGTCCACGCCCTGATGATCAGCTCGTGCGCCTCGGCGTACTTCTCGCGGGTCAGGCTGGGAATCTGGCCATAGCAATAGTTGGTGTCCATCGAGGTGCCGACCGGGAAGCCGGCCACCAGCCGCCCGCCGCTGATGCAGTCGAGCATGGCGAATTCCTCGGCCACCCGGACCGGCGGATTGTAGAGGGCGATGGAATTGCCCAGCACGACGATGGCGGCGTTCTTCGTGCGCCGGGCGAGGCCGGCGGCGATCAGGTTGGGCGACGGCATGATGCCATAGCCGTTCTGGTGGTGCTCATTCACCCCGACGCCGTCGAAGCCGAGCGCATCAGCGTTTTCCAAGAGGTCCATGTAGGTGTTGTAGACGGCGTTGCTCTTGGCCGGATCGAACAGGCGCTGGTCGATATCGACCCACACCGAGTGGTTCTTCTCGCGGAAGTCGTCGGGCAGGTAGGGCCACGGCATCAGGTTGAACCAGGTGAACTTCATCGCGCGCGGCTCCCTTCCTTATCGGCGATCACCCTAGAACCCGTTTCGACCGGCGGCAAATAGGCCTGGGCCAGCGGCTTGAGCTCGCCCAATGCCGGTTCCATTATTGATTTCGCCATGAACCATCATCGCATCGCCATCATCGGCCTTGGCCAGCGCATCGCCCACGTGCTGGCGGCCATGGTCGAGGTCGGTTGGTTGCTGGAGGTGGCCGGCTATGCCGATCCGGCCCCGGTGGGCCTCTCCATCCTCGCCGACCACGGCATCGATCCGGGCCGCGCCTACGCCGACGAAGCCGCGCTGCTGGCCGACGGCCCCTTCGACCTGGTCATGATCGGCTCGCCCAACCACCTGCATCTGGCCCACCTGGAAGCCGCGCTGGCCGCCGGTTGGCCGATCTTCTGCGAAAAGCCGATCGTGCGCAGCCGGCCCGAGACCCTGGCCCTGGCGCGCCGTCTCGCCGGCCGCGCCGCCCCGCCGCTCTATGTCGGCCTGGTGATGCGCTCCATGCCCCTGGTGCGCGAGGTCATCGCCCGCCTGGACGCGGGCGAGCTGGGCGCGCTCGTCTCCATGGACGCCACCGAGCATTTGCATCCCGAGCACGGGGCCTATCTGGCCCGCAACTGGCGGCGCAGGGCCGAGTGGGGCGGCTCGTTCCTGCTCGACAAGGTGTGCCACGACTTCGATATCTTCGCCCGCCTGGCCGGGAGCCGCGCCACGCGCGTCGCCAGCTTCGGCGGCCGGCGCATCTTCAACGCCCGGCCTGCTTCACGCACCTATGACGACGGCGCGCCGGCCTACGCCCTGAGGGACGCCGGCTGGGCCGCCGCGCCCGACGCCTTCGCCTCGGACATGGACGTCGCCGATCACCAGACCGCGACCGTGCAGTATGAGACCGGGGCGGTGCTGGCTTTCCACTGCAACAGCCACGTCGCCCTGCAGGAACGGCGCTGGTACCTGGCCGGAACCGAAGGGACGCTGCTGGCGGATCTGGCGCGCAACAAGCTGATGATCCGGCCGGCCCTCTCGCGCCGGAAGCCGGAGCGGATGGCGTTCGGGAGCCTCACCGCCGATCTGCACAACGGCGCCGACCAGGCCATGGCGCTGGATCTCAAAGGCGCGCTGGAGGACGACGCGGCCTTTCCGGTCAGCGCCGGCGAGGCCATGGAGGCGGGCCTGACGGTGATGGCCATCGACGAGGCGGCGGCCGCCGGGGAGACGGTCGACCTGGCGCCCATGTGGGCCGAATTCGACGCCGCCAAGGCTTCACCCGAGGTCAGCGTTTCCTAGCGGCCGATCCCTGGTCTAGGGTTTTGCGGTGACGTTGCCGCCGACCCCCCTCCCGGCTATCGCCGGCCCTCCCCGACGCCTCTCCTCCCCCTGTGGGGGAGGGGGACCCCGAAGGGGTCGAGGGGGCCGGCGATGACTGACCTCGCGCCGCTGCTGGACGCCCTGGTGCGCCGGCGCCTCGCCGGCGAGGGTGCAAGCCATCTGGCCCGCGTCTCGGCCGGGGCGACGCAGGAGATCTGGCGCTTCGAGGCGCTGATCGGCGGCGAGCGCACCCCGATGATCCTGCGCCGCGCTCCGGGGGGCGAGCGGGTTTCCGAAACCGCCGTCGGGTTGGAGACCGAAGCAGCGCTGATCGTGGCCGCTGGACAGGCCGGCGTCCCGGTCCCGCCGGTGCGCCATGTGCTGGTCCCCGAGGACGGCCTTGGCCGCGGCTTCATCATGGGTTTCGTCGATGGCGAGACCCTGGGCGGCCGCATCGCCCGCGGCGAAGCGTTCGCGCAGGCAAGGACCTTGCTCGCCCGCCAGTGCGGCGAGATCCTGGCCCGCATCCACACCCTGGACCCGGCCGACTTCCCCACCCTGCGCCGCGCCGCTCCGGCCGAGTACCTGGCCCAGTATCGCCAGACCTACCTGGCCAGCGCCTGGCCGCGGCCGGTGTTCGAGCTCGCCTTCCGCTGGCTGGACGAGCGCTGCCCGCCGCCGCCGGAGCATCCGCGCCTGGTCCACGGCGACTTCCGCAACGGCAATCTGATGGTCGGCCCCGAGGGCGTGCGCGCGGTTCTCGACTGGGAGATCGCCCACGTCGCCGATCCGATGGAGGACCTCGGTTGGATCTGCGTCGGCTCGTGGCGCTTCGGCGTCGACCACCTGCCGGTGGGCGGCTTTGGCCGGCGCGAGCAGCTGTGGGCCGGCTACGAGGCCGCCGGCGGTGCGCCGGTGCGGCGCGAGCATGCCCTCTGGTGGGAGGCGTTCGGCTCCCTGCGCTGGGGGGTGATGTGCGCCACCATGGCCCAGACGTTCCGCACCGTCGATCCCAACGTCGAGCGGGCGGTGATCGCGCGTCGTGCGTCCGAGACCGAGATCGACCTCATGCGCCTGCTGGCCGCGTAGATGCAGGACGAGCCCCGCCCCACCGAGATCATCGCCGCCGTGGCCCGCTATCTGCGCGGCGTGATCGCGCCGGCGACCAGCGGCCATGTCTCGTTCAACGCCCGCGTGTGCGCCAACGCCCTGGAGATGAGCCTGCGCCAGCTGGAGGGCGACGAGAGCGCCGAACGCAAACGGCTGGAAGGGCTCTTGGGCCATGACGGCGATCTGGCCGATCTCAACGCCGAACTGGCCCGCCGCATCGCCGCTGGGGAGATCGACCTTTCCACGCCGGGTCTGGCCGAGCACCTGTGGGCGGTGACCCTGGCCAAGCTGGCCGTCGACCAGCCGACCTACTGGGGCTACCGCGCGGCGCTGGAAGAACGAACGCCACAACCCTCTCCACCGCTTCGCGGTCCCCCTCCCCCAAGGGGGGAGGAGAACATCGGCGCCTCTCTCCCCCCTCAGGGGGGAGGGCCGGCGAAGCCGGGAGGAGGGTAAGCCAGGAGCACTGAACCATGGACTTCGCCGTATCGCCGGAGCTGACCGCCTATCTGGCCGAGCTCGATGCCTTCATCGAGACGACCATCAAGCCGCTCGAAGAGGCCGACGACAACATCCGCTTCTTCGACCACCGGCGCGAGCACGCCCGCACCGACTGGGACAACAACGGCCTGCCGCGCCCCGAATGGGAGGCGCTGCTGGCCAAGGCCCGCCGGGCGGCCGACGAGGCCGGCCACCTGCGCTTCGCCTGGCCGGTGGAGTGGGGCGGCAAGGGCGGCTCCAACCTCGCCATGGCGGTGATCCGCGAGCACCTGGCCGCCAAGGGCCTTGGCCTGCACAACGACCTGCAGACCGAGCACTCGATCGTCGGCAACAACCCGTTCATCATCATGTTCAAGGAGTTCGCCACCAACGCCCAGTACGCCCGCTATGGCGAGGCCCTGCAGGCCGGCAAGATCCGCGCCGGCTTCGGCCTCACCGAGCCCGACCACGGCTCCGACGCCACCTTCATGGACACCCGCGCGGTGCGCGAGGAGAGGAACGGCGTTCCCGGCTGGCGCATCGATGGCGAGAAGATGTGGACCACCGGCATGCATGTGGCCAC
>DASYGN010000091.1:0-18859 GCA_035999625.1 Caulobacteraceae bacterium
CCGCCAACAAATGGCTGCGACGGTAGAGGCGTGGAATAATTTGCCTCTGGCCGCGGCAAATCGCCGGCTGGACGGCAAGGCTGTTGCGCGCCCACCCGGATTCCGCTAGGCCGGCGCCCATGGTTGCGACCAGCCAGCTTCCGCGCCTTCCGCTCCTCGGGCTTAGCCGCCCCTGGACGCAGTAGCCTTTCGCGGGCGGGCGTTCAGGGGACTTTCTCCCTAGGCCCATCCCTCCCGTGAAGAGTTCGCAACCATGACCACAGACCCCGCGCGCGTCATCGTCTTCGACACCACCATGCGCGATGGCGAGCAATCGCCTGGCGCCTCGATGTCGATCGAGGAAAAACTGGAGCTGGCCAAGATCCTCGAGGACATGGGGGTCGATGTCATCGAGGCCGGCTTCCCGATCGCCTCCAACGGCGATTTCGAGGCTGTGCGCCGGATCGCCGAGATTATCACCGAAAGCTGCGTGTGCGGCCTGGCCCGGGCGGCGCTGGGCGATATCGAACGCTGCGCCGAAGCTATCCGCCCGGCCAGGCGCGGCCGCATCCACACCTTCATCTCCACCAGCCCTCAGCATCGCGATCACATTCTGCGCGTCACGCCGGCCGAAGTGGTCGATCTGGTGACCAGCTCGGTCAGCCACGCGCGCAATCTCGCCGAGGACGTGGAATGGTCAGCCCAGGACGCCACCCGCACCGAGCGCGACGTGCTGCGCCGCTGTGTCGAGGCGGCGATCCGCGCCGGGGCGGGGACGATCAACATCCCCGACACGGTCGGCTACGCCTATCCGCGCGAATACGCGGCCATCTTCCGTGACCTGATCGAGACCGTGCCCGGCGCCGACGGCGTCGTCTTCTCCACCCACTGCCACAACGACCTTGGCCTGGCGGTGGCCAACAGCCTGGCCGGGGTCGAAGGCGGCGCCCGCCAGGTCGAGGTGGCGATCAACGGCATCGGCGAGCGGGCCGGCAACGCCGCCCTCGAGGAGGTGGTCATGGCGCTGAGGGTGCGCGGCGATTTCCTGCCCTACGCCACCGGCGTGAAGAGCGAGCACATCACCCGCGCCAGCCGCTATGTGTCGGCGATCACCAGCTTCCCGGTCCAGTTCAACAAGGCGATCGTGGGGAAGAATGCTTTCGCCCACGAGAGCGGCATCCACCAGGACGGCATGCTCAAGAACGCCGAGACCTATGAGATCATGCGCCCGGAGGACGTCGGCCAGGGCGAGACCAACCTGGTCATGGGCAAGCACTCCGGCCGCCACGCTTTCCGCGAGAAGCTGAAGGCGCTGGGCTATGACCTCGGCCAGAACGCCCTCAACGAAGCCTTCGGCCGCTTCAAGGACCTGGCCGACAAGAAGAAGCACGTGTTCGACGAGGACATCGTCGCCCTGGTGGACGACGCGCTGGCCAGGGGCGCCGATCGCATCCAGGTCAAGGCGCTCAGGGTCATCGCCGGCACCGAAGGCCCGCAGGAAGCCAGCCTGACGCTGGTCGCCGATGGGGTGGAAAAGTCCGCCGTGGCCACGGGCGATGGGCCGGTGGATGCGGTGTTCAACGCCATCCGCCAGATCTGGCCGCACGAGGCGCTGCTGCGTCTCTTTCAGGTGCATGCGGTGACCGAAGGCACCGACGCCCAGGCCAAGGTCAGCGTCCGGCTGGAGGAGGATGGGCGCATCGCCATCGGCCACGGGGCCGACACCGACACCATGACCGCCAGCGCCACCGCCTATGTCAACGCTCTCAACAACCTGCTGGTGCGCAAGGAGAAGTCGGCCCCGGCGCCGCTCGCGCCCCTTAGGGGGGAGTACGGCTGAAAGTCGGGAGGCCTTCGTCGTCCCCGCGGCGATTACGATGCTGTGGATTCCGGTGACCGCGGCCGCCGCCTGCCTGCAGGTGGCGCGCAACGCCCTGCAGCGCGGGCTGCTGGGACCGGCCGGACCCTGGGGCGCGACCCTGGTCCGGTTCCTGTTCGGCCTGCCGTTCTCGGCCCTGTTCGTGATTCTCGCCCTGTGGCTGAGCCCGCGCGCGAACCTGACCTTCGGGCCGGGGTTCTGGGTCTCGTGCGCGCTCGGCGGGGCGGCGCAGATCGCCGGCACGGCCGCCCTGCTGGTGTCCATGCGCCGTTCGAGCTTCGCCCTCGGCACGGTCTTTCAGCAAAGCGGGATTCCCTTCGCCGCCCTCATCGGGTTGGCGATCGGCGACCATCTGAGCGCGGCGCGCTGGCTCGGGCTGGCGCTGGCCACCGGCGCGCTGGCGGCGCTCGGCTGGCCGCGTGGGGAAAGGGTCAGGTTCAGCGCCGCGCCGCTCGGTCTCATCGCCGGGGCCGGCTTCGCCCTGGCCTCCAACGCCTATCGCCACTGCGCCCTCAGCCTCGATCCTGACCATCCGTTCCTCTCCGCCCAGATCACCTTGCTCAGCGTGCAGGCGTTGCAGTCGGCGGCGCTGGCCGGGTGGCTGGCGGCGCGCGATCCGGGCGCCTTGGTGGCGGCGGTGCGTCCATGGCGGACCTCGCTCGGCGCCGGCTTCTTCGGCGCGGCGGCCTCGGGCCTGTGGTTCACCGCCTTCGCGATGGCCCCGGTGGGTCCGGTGCGGGCCGTGGGCGCGGTCGAGACCCCGGTGGCGGCTCTGGTCGGGCGGCGCCTGTTCGCCGAGCGCCTGCGTCCCTGGCAGTGGCTGGCGGGGGCGGCGGCGGGCGCCGGCGTCGCCCTGGCCGCGCTCGGCTGATTAAGCCTTGAATTTGACCCACCAGCGGGGCACAGGACTGCGCCAATTCCTGGGCCAGGCGGGGGCGTCCCAAGTCGCTTGCGACGGCGCGTTCCGGCTGGCTCCCCGGCCGCCCTCTCACCGTCGAAAGTCCTGAATGTTTTCGTCCCTGTTCGGCGCCATCTCCAGCGATATCGCCATCGATCTCGGCACCGCCAACACCCTGGTCTACATGAAGGGCAGGGGGATCGTGCTCAACGAGCCCTCGGTGGTCGCCCTGCGCACCGTCGGCGGACGCAAGAGCGTCTATGCGGTGGGGGCCGAGGCCAAGATGATGCTCGGCCGCACGCCCGGCCACATGGAAGCCATCCGCCCCATGCGCGATGGGGTCATCGCCGACTTCGAAGTCGCCGAGGAGATGATCAAGTACTTCATCCGCAAGGTTCACAACCGCAAGGGATTCGTGAATCCCAAGGTGATCGTGTGCGTGCCCTCGGGAGCGACGGCGGTGGAGCGGCGGGCGATCAACGATTCCTGCCTCAACGCCTCGGCCAGGCGCGTGGGGCTGATGTACGAGCCGATGGCCGCGGCCATCGGCGCCGGCCTGCCGATCCACGAACCCACCGGCTCGATGGTGGTCGACATCGGCGGCGGCACCACCGAGGTCGCGGTGCTGTCGCTCTCGGGGATCGTCTATTCGCGCAGCGTCCGGGTCGGCGGCGACAAGATGGACGAGGCGATCATCAGCTACATGCGCCGCCACCATAACCTTCTGGTCGGCGAGACCACCGCCGAGCGGATCAAGAAGGAGATCGGCACCGCCCGCCCGCCCGAGGACGGTCAGGGCATCTGCATCGAGGTCAAGGGGCGCGATCTGATGCAGGGGGTGCCGCGCGAGGTCACGGTCAGCGAAAAGCAGGCCGCCGACGCGGTCGCCGAGCCGGCTTCCCAGATCATCGAGGCGGTCAAGGTGGCGCTGGAGGCCACTCCGCCGGAGCTGGCCGCCGACATCGCCGACAAGGGCATCATGCTCACCGGCGGCGGGGCGCTGCTGCGCGGCATCGATCTGGAGATCGCCGACGCCACCGGCCTGCCGGTCACCGTCGCCGACGATCCCCTGACCTGCGTCGCGCTCGGCGTCGGCAAGGTTCTGGAGCACCCGCAATGGATGAAGGGCTTGCTCGAATCCAGCCTGTTCTAGAGCTATCGTCATCTCCCTGCGTCATCCCGCACCAGGCGCGCAGCGCCGAGATGCCGGACCCAGGGCGGGTTACTGGGTCCCGGATGGCCGGCTCGGCCGTCCTCCGGGTTGACGGACGGAAGGACGCGGTGAGTTGTCCCTGCGCGATGGCCCCTTCGGAGAGATCAAGCCGCCGCTGATCTGGCTGGCGGTGGCGGCCCTGGTCGTGGCGCTGATCGCTGGTCTCTATCTGTTCGTCGCCGGCGGCGAGAAGCGGGGCCCGCTGGCCGGGCTCGGCCGGTCCGCCGACGACCTGACCGCGCCGGTGGGCAAGGTGCTGTCGACGCCGATCGCCGCCGCCAACCAGGGCCTGGGCATTGTCGGGGCCTATGTGCTGGCCGGCTCGCAGAACCAGCAGCTGCGGGCGGATCTGGCGGCGGCGCTCAGCTGGCGCGACGAGACCCTGAAGCTGCGCCAGGAGAATGCGCGGCTGAGAGCGCTCCTGGGCCTGCGCACCGAGCCGCCGATCGCCATGGTCGCCGCCCGCACCGTGCTCGACGCGCGCGGACCGTTCTCCAACAGCCGCCTGGCCGACGCCGGGTCCGACCAGGGGGTGATCGAGGGCAATCCGGCGCTGAGCGAGCACGGCCTCGTCGGTCGCATCGCCGGCGTGGGGCCGCAGGTCAGCCGGATCATGCTGCTGACCGATGTCGAGAGCCGGGTGCCGGTGATGATCGCGCGCACCAACGGCCGGGCGATCCTGACCGGCGATGGCGGGCCGGACCCGTCGCTGGCCTATCTGCGCACCCACGATCCCCTGCACACCGGCGACCGGATCATCACCTCGGGGGATGGCGGGGTTGTCCCCCGGGGTCTGGCGGTGGGCGCCGCCGTCAAGGGCGCCGATGGCGTCTGGCGGGTGATCCTCGACGCCGACGCCGCGCCGATCGATTTCGTCCGCATCCTGCTGTTCAAGGATTTCGCCCAGCTGGCCCGTCCGGCCACGCTCGCCCCCACCACTCTGCCGACCACCGCGACCGAGGCGCCGGAACCGGCGGTCAACGCGGTGGTCCCGCCGACCCATACCGCGCCATGATCGCCAAGGCTCTGCGTCCGATCTCGCCTGGCCAATGGGTGGTGATGCCCATGATCGCCTCGCTCGGCGGCTCGATCCTGCTGGCGCTGCCGGTGCGCATCGCCGGACTTCAGCTTCCCGAGCCGGTGTTCGCCCTGGTTCCGGCGTTCGTGTGGGCGCTCGGCAAGCCTTCGGCCGCGCCGCCGTTCGCGCTGCTCATTCTCGGGCTGGCCCTCGACCTCCTGTGGGGCGGGGCGATCGGGGTGTGGCCGTGTGCGCTCCTGGCCGCCTACGCCCTGACCCTATCGGCGCGGCGCATCCTCGCCGGCCAGGAATTCATCGCCCTCTGGGGGGCCTTCGCGCTCGCCTGCGCCGGGGCGTTCGTGGTCGGTTTCCTGCTGGTGGCGCTGCGCGCCGGCCATGCGCCCAACCTTGTCGGCGTCGGCCTGCAATTCTTCGCCTCGGCGGCCATGTTCCCGTTCGCCTGGCGGCTCCTGGAGCGCTATGAAGCGACGGACGCGCGCTACAGATGATCGAACCTTCGATCTATTTCGACGAGGTCAACGAGCGGCAGGCGAGGTTCCATCGCCGCGCCTTCCTGTTCGGCGGCGTCAGCTTCATGGGTCTGATCGCCCTGGGCGCGCGCCTGGCCGACCTGCAGATCCTCGAGTCCGGCCGCTACAAGCTGCTCTCGGAGCACAACCAGTTCGAGTTTCGCCTGACGCCGCCGCCGCGCGGCCTGATCACCGACCGCGACGGCGTGGTGCTGGCCTCCAATCGCCCGGCGTTCCGTCTGCTGGTGGCCAACGATGGCAGCGAGAATGTCGACGACATCCTCGACCGGCTGAGCGCCCTGACGCCCATGGACGACGCTCGCCGGGCCAAGCTCGCCGCCGACATCGCCAACGCGCCGCGCAAGGCCCCGGTGGCGGTGGTCGAGGACATGACCTGGGAGGAGTTCGCGCGCGTCAATGTGCGCGCGCCCGAGTTGCCGGGGGTGACCGCCGACATGGGCGAGGTGCGGGTCTATCCCTTCGGCGGCGCCTTCACCCACGTGATCGGCTATGTGGCCAAGGTCAACGCCTCGGACATCACCAGGACCGGCCCCAATTCGGACCCGATCCTGCTCAATCCCGGCTTCCGTATTGGCCGGCAGGGCGTGGAAAAAGCCTACGATCTCGATCTGCGCGGCAAGGCGGGCGCGAAGAAGGTCGAGGTCGACGTCAAGGGCCGGGTGGTGCGCGACGACCCGGGCGGCGATGTGCCCTCCACGCCCGGCGCGCCGATCCGCATGACCCTGGACGCCGACATCCAGAACCGCGCCCTGGAGGTGTTCGGCGCCGATAGCGGCGCGGCGGTGATGCTCGATTGCCGCACCGGCGATGTCCTCTGCCTGGCGTCGGCCCCGAGCTTCGATGCCAACCGCTTCGTCAAGGGCCTGACCGCGCCGGAATACAAGGCGCTGAGCGCCTACGACCGCAAGCCGCTGTTCAACAAGGCCCTCACCGCCACCTATCCGCCCGGCTCGACCTTCAAGACCATGGTCGCCCTGGCGGCGCTGGAGGCCGGGGTCAGCCCCGACCGCACCTATGTGTGCAACAAGGCCTGGTTCTGGGGCGGGCGGGTGTGGCACTGCGACAAGGCCCACGGCGTGCAGAACATGCACAACGCCATCAAGACCAGCTGCGACATCTTCTTCTACCAGACCGCGCTCAGCGTCGGCCCCGACCGCATCGCCGCCACGGCGCGCAAGTTCGGTCTGGGCGGGGTGTTCGATCTCGGCATTCCGGGGCAGAAGCCCGGCATCGTGCCCGATTCGGCCTACAAGCGCCGGGCCTTCCCGCGCGATCCGGTCTGGCACGCCGGGGAGACCCCCAGCATGGGCATCGGCCAGGGCTATGTGGCCGTCAACGCCCTGCAGCTGGCGGTGATGGCCGCGCGCCTGGCCAACGGCTCCAGGGCCATCCAACCGCGGCTGATCCACTCCATCGGCGGGGTGGTCCAAGGAAGCGGCGAGCCCGCCGGGCTGCCCTTCCAGCAAGCCCATCTCGACTTCGTGCGCGAGGCCATGGCCAGCGTCGCCAATGATGTCGGCGGCACCGCCTATCACGCCGCCCAGCTGGGCCTTGGCCCGATCAAGATGGCCGGCAAGACCGGCACCGCCCAGACCCACTCCTACGCCGGCGGCCATGGCGAGCACGGCGCCCAAGGCGCCTGGGCGCTGCGCGACCACGCATGGTTCATCGCCTTCGCGCCTTACGACGATCCGCGCTACGCCTTGAGCGTCCTGGTCGAGCACGGCGGCTTTGGGGCCGACGCGGCCGCGCCCAAGGCCGCGCAGCTGATGCGCGTGGCTTTGCTCAAGGACCCGGAGGTGCGCGCCCGCATCGTCGCCCCGCCGCCGGCGACGGCGCCGGTTCCCGCGGCGACATGACCGACAGCGCCATCACCCGGCCCGGCGAGCGCGACCGCCTGGCGGTCAAGCTCGGCGAGATCGACTGGCTGCTGGCGGCGATCCTGGCCGTCATCGCCGGCGCCGGCGGGCTGATGCTCTATTCGATCGCCGGCCGCTCGTGGAGCCCGTGGGCCGACCGGCACCTGGCCCTGTTCGCGGTCTGCTTCGTGGCCATGATCGCCCTGGCGGTGATGGATCTGCGGATCTGGTTCGCCATCGCCTATCCGGTCTATGGCCTCGGCCTGGCGTTGCTGCTGGCCGCCAGCGCGGTTGGCCACACCCACCTCGGAGCGCAACGGTGGCTGGACCTTGGCCCGATCCACCTCCAGCCCTCGGAGATCATCAAGATCGGCCTGGTTCTGGCGCTGGCCCGCTTCTACCACAGCCTGCCCGGGCGGTACGCCGGCTTCTCCTGGTGGCTGTTGATCCCGGCCGGCCTGATCCTGGTTCCCGCGGCCATCGTCGCCCATCAGCCGGATCTTGGCACCGCCATCCTGATCGCCGGCGCCGGGGGGCTGATGATGGTGCTGGCCGGCCTCAGCCTGCGTCTGGTGGGGGTGGGCCTGGTGGGCCTGGTGGTGGCCGCGCCATTGGCCGCGATTTTCGTTCTCAAGGGCTATCAGCGCACGCGCCTGTTGACCTTCCTTCACCCGGAGGCCGACCGCTCGGGCGCCGGCTACCACATCATCCAATCCAAGATCGCCCTGGGATCAGGCGGCCTCCTGGGCAAGGGCTTTGGCCTCGGCAGCCAGAGCCAGCTCAACTTCCTGCCCGAGAAATCCACCGACTTCATGTTCGCCTCGCTGGCCGAGGAATTCGGCTTCGTCGGCTGCATCTCCGTCCTGCTGCTGTATGCGGCGGTGATCGTCATCGGCCTTCGCATCGCCAGCCTGGCCCACAGCCATTTCGGCCGCCTGGCCGCTTCGGGCGTGATCGTCACCTTCGCCCTTTGTGTGCTGATCAACGGGGCGATGGTCATGGGCCTGGCCCCGGTGGTCGGGGTGCCGATGCCGCTGCTCTCGTTCGGCGGCACGGTGATGATCACCATCATGGCCGGCTTCGGCCTGGTGCAGTCGGTGCGCGTGCACCGCTATTCGGAGGTCACCAGCGGCCGAGGGGCGCTGATCTAACCCACCGCCAGCGCCTGGTCGGTGGCCCGCACCAGGGCGTCGACGACGCCCGGCTCGGTGGAGGCGTGGCCGGCGTCCCACACCACCTCGAATCTGGCCTCGGGCCAGGCGCGCTTCAGCGCCCAGGCGCTCTCCATCGGGGTGACGACATCGAACCGGCCCTGGACGATCCAGCCGGGAATGTCGCGCACCGGTGCGATGTGATTGAGGATCCAGCCGTCTTCGGCGAAGAAGCCGCGGTTGGCGAAGAAGTGGCACTCGATGCGCGCGAAGGCGAGGGCGAAGTCGGCCTCGTTGAACTTGGCCGGCCGGGCCTGGGGGCCGCGCAGAGAGAGGGTGTCGCCCTCCCACTGGCTCCAGGCGGCCGCGGCGGCCCCGCAAACCCGGCCATCGGCAGCGGTCAGGCGGCGGTAATAGGCCGCCACCATGTCGCCCCGCTCGGCCGCGGGAATCGGCGCGACGAAGCGCTCGAAGGCGTCGGGAAACAGCATCGAGGCCCCATCCTGGTAGAACCAGTCGAGCTCGCGCTGGGTGAGCAGGAAGACGCCGCGCAGGACGAGGCCACTCACTCGCTCGGGATGGGTGATGGCGTAGGTCAGGGCCAGGGTCGAACCCCAGGAGCCGCCGAACACGCACCAGCGCTCGATACCCAGCCGGCGGCGCAGACACTCGATATCCTCCACCAGGGCCCAGGTCGTGTTGTCGGTGAGCGAGGCGCTCGGCCGGCTGCGCCCGCAGCCGCGCTGGTCGAACAGGGCCACCCGCCAGCGCGAGGGATCGAAGAACCGGCGCATCGTCGGGTTGATCGCCCCGCCCGGTCCGCCGTGCAGCACCACCGCCGGCTTGCCGGCGCGCGAGCCGCACTCCTCGTAGTAGAGCTCGTGGCCGCCGGTGACGCTCATCCAGCCGCTGGCGAACGGATCGGTCTCGACATAGAGGCCGCGCCGGCCGGCCTGGGCCATCGGCGCGACGGAGGTCGAGGTGCGGTCCATGCCAGGCTTCTACTGCGGAAACCGCCGGTCCAGCCAGGAGATGATGGCCCGGTTCACCGCTTCGGGCTCTTCCTGCTGGGTCCAGTGGCCGCTGCCCTTGATCAGCACCTTCTCCAGGTCGGGAACGAACGCCTCCATGCCATCGGCCAGCGCGGGTGGCAGGACGGCGTCCTTCTCGGCCATGACCATCAACCCGGGCTGATTCACCGTCTCTGGAATGTCTTCGCTGGCGCGCCAGTTGCGGGTGAAGTTGCGGTACCAGTTGATGCCGCCGGTGAAGCCGGTGCGCTGGAAGGTGTCGGCGAAGACGGCCATCTCCTCGGGGGTGAGGAAGTGCTCGCGCGGGTCGAAGGCCGGATCATAGTTCTGGAGGATGCCGACCAGAGCGAAGGCGGAGCCGCCTTCGGGACGCTCCGCCGGCTGGGCGGGCGGCGTCCCCGGCAGCGGCCGGCGCATGAAGAACTCCATGGTCTTGCGCGCATCGGCGCCGAGGATGGCGTCGGCTTCGCCTCTCTTCTGGAAGTGGACGATGTACATCTGTTCGCCGAAGCGGGCGCGGAACATCTCGATCGGGTCCATCGGCGCTCTGGGAATGAACGGGGTGTTGAGACCGATGACGCCAGCGACCCGAGCCGGATGGCGCAGAGGCATCTGCCAGACGACGATGCCGCCCCAGTCGTGGCCGCAGAAGATCGCCTTCTCGACCCCCAGATGATCCAACAGGCCGACCATGTCGCCGGTCAGATGTTCGATGTCGTAGGCCTCCACGGCCTGCGGCCGGTCCGAACGGCCATAGCCGCGCTGGTCGGGAGCGATCACCCAGCGGCCGGCGTCGGCCAGCGCCTTGATCTGGTGGCGCCAGGAGAAGGCCAGTTCGGGAAAGCCGTGACAGAAGACAATCGGAATTCCGCGCCGCTCGCCGGCCTCATGGTAGGCCAGGCGCACGCCGTTGATCTCGGCATACTGGACAGGCGGCATTTCGTTCGCAGCCATCAGGTCTCCTTGAGTTTGAGGCGGGCGCAGGCAAGCGCCAGCATGAGCCAGCCGGCCAGGAAAGCCAGGCCGCCGATGGGTGTCGCCATGGCCACCAACGCCGGCGCGCCGAACGCCAGCGCGTAGAGCGAGCCGCTGAAGAGCAGGATCCCGATCAGGAACAGGACGCCGGCGGCGAGCGCGCCCCGGCCGCCGAGACGGGCGACGAACACGGACGCGAACACCGCCAAGGCGTGGGTCAGCTCATAGTGAGCCCCCGTGCGCGCCAACTGGGCGTGGGCGCCGGAAAGGGCGTGATCGGAAACGGCGCCGAAGATCACCGCCTCGAAACCCGTCAACGCCGCCAGGGTCAGAAGCGCGCGGAGCATCCTTGACCCTCCGTCACGGGTTGCCAGGGCGAAGGCGCCGACCTTAGGGTCTGGCGCGCGCGGCGCAAGCGGGAGACGGCCATGGTGCTGAGCAAGGGCGACGACTTTCCCATCCACCAGACCAGCGAGCCGATCGCCTACGCCGGAACCGACCGCAACTTCTATGATCGCTACTTCTTCAACGGCTATGGCGCGGAAGGCGGCGATTTTTTCGCCCTGGCCTTCGGCGTCTATCCCCATCTCAATATCGCCGACGCCGCCCTGTGCGTGATCGGCGATGGCGTCCAGACATCGGTTTTCGCCAGCCGCTGGCTGGAGGAGCGAATGGACCTGCAGGTGGGACCGATCCGCATCGAGGTCACCGAACCCCTCAGGCGCCTGCGCCTGATCGTCGAGGCCAAAGACCAGGGGATCGCCGCCGACATCGCCTTCGAGGGCCGGGCCTTTCCGATCGAGGAGCCGCGCTTCATCCGTCGGCAGGGGCCGCGCACCGTCCTCGACTACACCCGCCTGACCCAGAACGGCCGCTACCAGGGCTGGATCGAGCGCGATGGAAAGCGCCTGTCGGTCGACGGCTTCACCGGCACGCGCGATCGCTCGTGGGGCATTCGCCCGATCGGGGCTCGCGATCAGCAGGAAACCGTCCCGCCGAGCCCACCGCAATTCTACTGGCTGTGGGGCCCGGGCAACTTCCAGACCGGCGGCTTCTTCTTCCACAGCAACGAGGACGGCGGCGGCGCTCCGTGGAACCGGCGCGCGGTCTGGGTCCCCGACGGCGCTGACGCGACGGGGCAATTCGAGATCGAGGATCTCGACATAGCGGTCGACTGGAAGAGCGGGACCCGCCAGGCCCGCCGCGCCGTGGTCTCATGGAACGAGCCATCGGGCCGCTCGGAAATGGTCTATGAGCCGCAGTTCGCCTTCTTCATGCGCGGCGTGGGCTATGGTCACCCCAAGTGGGGACACGGGTCGGCCCACGCCAAGCTGGCGGTGGAGCGCGAGGACCTGAAGCTGGCCGAGGCCGATCCCAAGCTGCCGCACCATCTGCATATCCAGGCCATCTCCAAGGTCACCTGGCGCAACGGCCGCGGGGAGAGCGAGACTGGGCGGGCGATCCTCGAGCAGTTGGTGATCGGCGCCCACGCGCCCTCCGGCTTCAAAGAGATATTCGATTTCGCCCCATGACCCTGGCTGAGCGCCTCGCCGCTTATCTGACCCGCACCAGCGGGACGAGGACGCAGGTCGAGAACCTCGCCCGCATTCCCGGCGGCGCCAGCCGCGAGACCTACCGCTACGACGCCATCGCCAACGATCGGCGCGAGGGTTTCATCCTGCGCCGCGATCCCCCGGGCAGCCTGATCGAGACCGACCGCAGGGCCGAGTTCCTGGCCATCCGCTCGTTCGCCGGCAAGGGCGTCGCCGCGCCGGAAGCGGTGGCCCTGGAGGCCGAAGGCGCGGAACTGGAGCGGCCGTTCTTCATCATGCGCCGGGTGGAGGGCGGCCAGTCGGCGAGCCCGTTCGCCCCCGATCCGTTCGGCGAGCACGCCGCCGCCATGGGCGAGCAGTTCTTCACCATCATGGGCCGCATCGCCGCCGAGCCCCTGGCCAGCCTGCCGATCCTGGAGGTCAAGGCTCCGCCATCCCCCGACGCCTGCTGGCGCAGCGAACTCGACTACTGGGCCGGGGTGATCGAGGCCGACGAGCAGCATCCCCAGCCGATCGTCCGCGCCGCCGTCCGCCGCCTCTACGCCACGCCGCCGCCGCCGGCCCAGCGCATCTCGGTGGTCCATGGCGACTACCGCGTCGGCAACTTCCTCCACGATGGCGCCGGCAGGATCATCGCCGTGCTCGACTGGGAGATGGCCCATCTCGGCGATCCGCTGGAGGACATGGGCTGGGCCTGCGATCCCCTGTGGTCCAACGCCGGCGATCCGCGTATTTCCGGCATGGTCTCGCGCGCCGACGCCCACGCCATCTGGCGGCGCGCCAGCGGCCTTGCCATCGACGAGCAGGCGATGGCCTGGTGGGCGCTGTTCGCCTCGGTCAAGGGCCAGGCGATCTGGACCTCGTCGGCCAAGGAATGGCGCGACGGCGGCTGTTGCGAGCCGATCCTGGCGTTCTCCGGCTGGTTCACCGCCCGCCGCCAGGACGAGATCCTGGCCGAACGCCTGGCCGAGATGGGCCCCCTATGACCCCGACCTTGCCCGACATCCTCGCCGGCCAGGCGGCGGCGCTGATGCAGCCTTCGCCGCCAGAGGCGGGATCGGAGTATCAGGCCGGGCGGATGGGCATTGTGGTCATGCTGGCCTCGCTGGCCGCGCAGGAGGCGCAGCGCGGGCCGGCCGCGCGCCTGTGGGAGAACGAGGCCATCGCCGTCCTTCTTGGGGCCCAGCCGGAAAGCGAACCCGACTTCAGCTGGCGTGGCCTTGATGCGCGCAACGCCGAGCTGCGCCGCGCCCTCATCGCCCGGCACGAGGCGGCCGAGGCGGCCGGCGACAGGGTGCTGCAGGCGAAGATCCTGGAGCTCTACCTCGCCATGGCCAAGGCCCGGCGACTTGAGCTGGCAGGCTGAACGACCGAGGCGCAAACCTACGGATTGATCCGCGTGATCTTCGAGCCGTGAATGTCGATGCCGGCCATCAGGCCGCGCTGGCCGAACGGAATCACATAGACGTCCTGGGTGAGGGTGGTGCTGTTCACCGACGCCGCCGCGCCCTGATTGACGATCACCACGTTGGGCGCGGTGCCGATGGCGAAGCCGCCGCTGCGGTTGAGATAGCCCAGCGCCCGGCCGTTCATGAAGAACATCGCCAGGCTGAACTTCTGGCCGCCGGCCTGAAGGCCGAACGAGGCGGCGCTGGTGTTGTAGTAGGCGCTCGGCCGGCCGCCCATGAACAGCACCCCATTGCCGCTTTCGCCGCCCCAGATCAGGCCGCCCTTGATGATCGAGGGAAACACCAGCACCGCCCGGGCACGCCGGCCGAGCATCTGGGCGCGAGGCTCGCTGGCGTAGAGGTTGTTGAGCGCCTCGTGGGCGCGCATGGTGAGGTTGGCGCGATAGTTCTCGGCCAGCGCGCCGCCGGGGGCGAGCGCCACGGCGGCCATGCCGGCCGCAAGGGTCCATCGACGCGAGATGATCATGGCCGCAGCTCCATTTCCGCCGAAACAGCCGGCAAAGTGATAATTCGCAACGGTCAAGTTGGATCAATGGCGAAGGTTGAATTTTGAAGGAGTGAGGCGATGCGCGCCCTACAACTGATCGACGGACTGGGCCTCGAGAATCTGAAGATCGTCGAAATTCCCGAGCCGACGCCCGGACCCGAGCAGGTGCTGGTGCGCATGCGCGCCGCCTCGCTCAACTACCGCGATCTGCTGATGGTCGGCGGCGTCTACGGCCGCGCGACGCCGTTGCCGCTGACGCCGCTCTCGGACGGGTGCGGGGTGGTCGAAGCGGTTGGTCCCGACGTGAGCCGGTTCAAGATCGGCGATCGGGTGGCCAGCCTGTTTTTCCAGAAATGGCTGGCCGGCGGCCCAACGCCGGAGGGACTGAACTCGGCCCTCGGCCTGCCGATTCCGGGCGTCGCCCGCGAACTGGCCTGCTACCATCAGGATGGCCTCTCCAAGGTCCCGGCTTTCCTCACTGACGCGCAAGTCGCCACCCTGCCGTGCGCGGGGCTCACCGCCTGGCGGGCGCTGTTCGAGGATGCGCGCCTCAAGCCCGGCCAGACGGTTCTCCTGCAAGGCACCGGCGGGGTGTCGATCTTCGGCCTGCAGTTGGCCAAGGCGGCCGGCATGACCACCATCATCACCTCCTCGTCGGACGAGAAGCTGGCCAGGGCCAAGGCGCTCGGGGCCGATCACCTGATCAACTACAAGCAGACGCCCGAGTGGGGCCCGGCGGCGCGCGCCGTGACCGGCGGACGCGGCGTGGACTTCGTCATGGAGGTCGGCGGGGCGACCAC
Organism: Caulobacteraceae bacterium; assembly: GCA_035999625.1. Classification (GTDB taxonomy): domain Bacteria; phylum Pseudomonadota; class Alphaproteobacteria; order Caulobacterales; family Caulobacteraceae; genus Acaudatibacter. The sequence goes on from DASYGN010000091.1 coordinate 14,864, forward strand.
CCTCACCGAAAGCCTGAAGGCGATCACGCTGGGCGGCCATGTCGCCATCATCGGTGTCCTCGGCGGGCCGGCCGAGCCCCTGCAGATCGGCCAGATGATCGCCACCGGGGCGCGCCTGCAGGGGGTGATGGTCGGCTCACGGACGATGTTCGAGGCCATGTGCGCCGCGATCGAGACGCATCGGATCGAGCCGGTGGTCGACCAGGTGTTCGCCTTCGCCGACGCCATGCAGGCTTTCGAGGCCATGCGCGATCGCCGTCACTTCGGCAAGATCGTGCTGGAGTTCTGAATCTCCTCCCCCTCTGGGGGAGGGGACCACGAAGTGGTGGAGGGGGTAATGCAGCTGCGCGACCCCCCTCCCGGCTTCGCCGGGCCTCCCCCCAGGGGGGGGAGAGAACGCCCTTACCCCAATCGCTCGATGATCAAATCGGCGGCGTCCTCGGGTGAGACGACGCTGGTGTCGACGGTGATCTCGGCCGTTTCCGGGCGCTCGTAGGGGGAATCGATGCCGGTGAAGTTCTTCAACTCGCCGCGCCTGGCCTTGGCGTAGAGGCCCTTGACGTCGCGCTGCTCGGCCAGGGCCAGGGGGGTGTCGATGAACACCTCCAGGAACTCGCCCGCGTCCATCAGCTCGCGGGCCATGCGCCGCTCGGAGCGGAACGGACTGATGAACGAGACCAGCACCACCAAGCCGGCGTCGGCCATCAGCTTGGCCACCTCGGCCACCCGGCGGATGTTCTCCACCCGCTCGGCGTCGGTGAAGCCGAGGTCGCGGTTGAGCCCGTGGCGGACGTTGTCGCCATCCAAGAGATAGGTGTGGCGCCCGGCGGCCAGGAGCTTCTTCTCGACCAGGTTGGCGATCGTCGACTTGCCGGCCCCGGAAAGCCCGGTGAACCACAGCACCCGCGGCTTCTGGCCCTTGGCGGCGGCCCTGGCGGCCTTGTTCACGTCCAGGCCCTGCCAGTGGATGTTGTGGCTGCGGCGCAGGGCGAAGCGGATCATCCCGGCCCCGACGGTGGCGCTGGTCTGCCGGTCGATGAGGATGAACCCACCCATGTCGGGATTGTCCTCATACGGATCAAAAGCGATCGCCCGGTCGAGGCTGAGGTTGCAGACGCCGATCTCGTTGAGTTCGAGCTGCTTGGCCGCCAGGTGCTCGAGGCTGTTGACGTTGATCTTGTACTTGGGCTCGGTGACGCTGGCCGAGACCACTGAAGTGTTGATCTTCATCAGGTAGGGACGGCCGGGCAGCATCGGCTCGGGGGCCATCCAAACGATCGTGGCCTCGAACTGATCGGCGACCTCGGGCGGGGCCTTGGCGGCGGCGATGACATCGCCCCGCGAGCAATCGACCTCGTCGGCCAGGGTCAGGGTGACCGACTGGCCGGCGATGGCTTCCGAAAGATCGCCCTCGCGGGTGACGATCCGCGCCACCCTGGTTTCCCGTCCCGAGGGCAGCACCCGAACCGCCTCGCCGACCGCCACCGTCCCCGAGGCGATCTGGCCGGAAAAGCCGCGGAAGGCGTGGTCGGGCCGGTTGACCCATTGCACCGGCATGCGCAGCGGCGCGGCCTGCAGACGGGCGGCGTCGATCGGCGCGGTCTCCAGGGCCTCGATCAGGGTCGGCCCGGAATGCCAGTCCATGCGGGCGCTTTTCGCCGCGACGTTGTCGCCGCGTAGGGCGGAGAGGGGAATGGCGGTGATGTCGGTGAGGCCGATGCGGGCGGCGAACGCGCGATAGTCGGCGACGATGGCCTCGAAGGTCGCCTGGTCATAGTCGACCATGTCCATCTTGTTCACCGCCAGGATCACCTGGCGGATGCCCACCAGTCGGGCCAGATAGCTGTGCCGCCGGGTCTGGGTCAGCACCCCCTTGCGGGCGTCGATCAGGATCACCGCCAGGTCGGCGGTCGAGGCCCCGGTGACCATGTTGCGCGTGTACTGCTCATGCCCGGGGGTGTCGGCGACGATGAACTTGCGCTTGTCGGTGGAGAAGAAGCGGTAGGCGACATCGATGGTGATGCCCTGTTCGCGCTCGGCCGCCAGGCCATCGACCAGGAGGGCGAAATCGATATCGCCGCCCTGCGTGCCCATGCGCTTGGAATCGCTTTCCAGCGCCGCCAGCTGGTCCTCGAAGATCAGCTTGGAATCATAGAGCAGGCGCCCGATCAGGGTCGACTTGCCATCGTCCACCGAGCCGCAGGTGATGAACCGCAGCAGCGACTTGGCCGATTGCGCGGCCAGATAGGCGTCGATGTCGGCGTCGATGGAGGGGGCGTCGTCGGCCATCAGAAATAGCCCTCGCGCTTCTTCTTCTCCATCGAGGCCGACTGGTCGTGGTCGATGGCCCGCCCCTGGCGCTCGGAGGTGGTGGAGACCAGCATCTCGCGGATGATGCCGGGGAGGGTATCGGCCTCGCTCTCCACCGCGCCGGTCAGGGGGTAACAGCCGAGGGTGCGAAAGCGCACCTTCCTGATCATCGGCGTTTCGCCGGGTCGAAAGCGCATGCGCTCGTCGTCGACCATGATCAGGGTCCCGTCGCGCTCGACCACCGGCCGCTCGGCGGCGAGGTAAAGCGGCACGATCGGGATCTGCTCGGCGTGGATGTATTGCCAGATGTCGAGTTCGGTCCAGTTGCTGAGCGGAAACACGCGCAGGGTTTCGCCGCGCGCGTGGCGGGTGTTGTAGAGCTTCCACAGCTCGGGACGCTGGTTCTTGGGATCCCAGGCGTGCGCGGCCGAGCGGAACGAGACCACCCGCTCCTTGGCCCGGCTCTTTTCCTCGTCGCGCCTGGCCCCGCCGAAGGCGGCGTCGAAGCGATATTTGTCGATCGCCTGCTTGAGCCCCTCGGTCTTCCACATGTCGGTGTGCAGCGAGCCGTGGTCGAACGGATTGATGCCCTTGGCCACGGCTTCGGGATTGCGGTGCACGATGAGCTCGAAGCCCAATTCGGCGGCCATGCGCTCGCGCATCTCGTACATGGCCTTGAACTTCCAGGTGGTGTCGACATGCAGCAGCGGGAACGGCGGTGGGGAGGGGTAGAAGGCCTTCACCGCCAAGTGCAGCATGACCGCACTGTCCTTGCCCACCGAATAGAGCATCACCGGCCGCTCGGCCTCGGCGACGATCTCGCGCAGGATGTGGATGCTCTCGGCTTCCAGGCGCTCCAGGTGGGTGAGAATGCGCGGCTCGGCGCGCACGGCGGGCTCCAGTTCGAGCGACATGGCGGCTAGGTTGCCCCCTGGAGATGCGAAGACCGATCTGGTGCGATCGGCGGATGGGCCCTGGCCCGATCACTTAGGCGTGGCGAGCGAGGCCTGCAAGCTGGCGGAAGCTCCGCCTTTGGAGGCAGTGACAAGCGGCGCGCAACGGGCTTGGCCATGCTAAGCCGCGATCTCGAGGACAATGGAGACGACGAATGATCAAGGACCTGTTCACCCTCAAGGGCCGCTGCGCGCTGGTCACCGGCGGCTCGCGCGGCATCGGCCGGATGATCGCCGAGGGTTTCCTGATGCAGGGGGCGAGGGTCTACATCACCGCGCGCAAGGCGGCGCAATGCGATGCCGCGGCGGAAGAGCTGTCGGCCGTCGGCCCGTGCGTCTCGTTGCCTCAGGATCTGTCCACCGTGGACGGCTGCCAGGCCCTGACCGAGCGGATCACCGCCCTGGAGCCGAAACTCGACATCCTGGTCAACAACGCCGGGGCCGCCTGGGGGGCGGAGTTCGACGCTTTTCCCGAGAGCGGCTGGGACAAGGTGCTCAACCTCAACCTCAAATCGCCGTTCTTCCTCACCCAGGCGCTGCATGGCGCGCTCAAGGCCGCCGCCAGCGCCGAGCGGCCGGCCAAGGTGATCAACATCGCCTCCATCGACGGCATCCGGCTCAATCCGCAGGAGACCTACAGCTACCATGCCTCCAAGGCGGGCTTGATCTACCTGACCCGGCGGATGGCGGCGCGGCTGATCAGGGACAACATCGTCATGAGCGCCATCGCCCC
>DASYGN010000118.1:0-15482 GCA_035999625.1 Caulobacteraceae bacterium
CAACATCGGCCCGACCTGAAGATCCTGTTCGTCACCGGCTACGCGCACCACGCCGCCAGCGCGGAGCAACTGCTGGGACCCGGAATGGCGATGGTGACGAAGCCGTTTTCTCTCGACGCGCTGGCGCTGAAGATAAGCGACATGTTGGCCCCCACCCCGCGCGAGCGCGGCGCACGTCGCGTCCGGGCGCTCCAAGACCCTGGGCGGTGAGGTCGCCTCCAGCCTGACGCCAGCGGTCGCAGCGCTGCAGGAAGCTAGCAGGTCCACCATCGACATGGCCGCCTGAGATCGCAGCCCTGCGGCCATTGGCTGTTGCACTCCATGCCCAGGAAACGCTTTTTGGTCGCGTCCCGGCGCGTGTAGCCGACTCCAGGCCGCGCCCCGCCGTCAGAACCAGCCAGGGACGCAACCATCACGGCTTGCCGCTTCATGCGTCATCTTCGGCGCGCGGACCGGTCGGAAGCTAGCTGGCGTCGGTCCCATAGGTTTCCTGCAGGCGCGAGGTGGTCAGCCCCTCCTCCAGCTCGATCAGTTCGATGACATTGCCGTTGGGATCATAGACGCCGCCCACCGCGGTGATCCCGGCCGCGGCATTGCCGGTGTAGGCCTCGGGCGTGGTCGTCCGCCAGCCCTTGGCCTGCATGGCCTTGAGCGCGCCCTGGACATTGCGGGTGCGAAAGGCGGTCACCCGCGGCACCGTGGTCGGCGAGATGGCGTTGAAGCGCGCCTCCGGCTCCAGCCACTGGATGATGTCGAGCATCGGCCCGTCCGGCGGCGGATCGCTGGGCAGGGCCATGAGCGTCCCCCCGCGCCCCTTGACGTCCGGGATGAGGCCGAACACCACCCCGCCGCCGGGCGGCCAGGTCATCCGCCGCCGGTCGCGGACGATGACGAAGCCGAGATCCTGATAGAAGCGCACGCTCTCGTCGATATCCTTGGCGTTGATGATCGTGTGATAGAAGCGTTCGAGCTTCCAGTCGGCGTCGGCCATGGCAGGTCTCCAGGTGCGATTCAGAGGATGGCGGCGCCGCCGTCGATGACCAGCTCGGCGCCGGTGATGAAGCGCGCCGCCTCCGAACACAGATAGACGACCCCGGCGGCGATGTCGGACGGCTGACCAGCGAACCCCAGCGGCGTTGCGCGCACCGATTGATCGTGCGCCGCCTGCATCCGATCGGCGAGCGCGTTGGCCCCGACATCGGGCATGACGCCATCGTTGGCCAGCTTGACCCAGATCGGCGTTTCGATGGCGCCGGGGTGGATGGAGTTGACCCGGATGTTGGTCCCCGCCTGGGCGCATTCCAGCGCCACCGCCTTGGTGAACAGGCGCACGCCGCCCTTGCTGGCGCAGTAGCCGGCGAGGCCAGCGAGGCCCTTCAGGCCGGCCACCGAGGAAATGTTGACCATCGAGCCGCCGCCCGACCGCGCCATCAGCGGCAGGGCCGCCTGGGTTCCCAGGAAGACGCCGTCGAGGTTGATCTCCATCTGCCGGCGCCAGGAAGCGTGGCTCATCTCCAGCACCGGGACGGCGATGCAGATGCCGGCGTTGTTGACCAGGACATTGAGGGCGCCCTCGCGCGCCTCGATGGCGGCGATGGCCGCGCCCCAGGCGTCGGCGCTGGCCACGTCCAGCAGCTGGAAGCGCGCGCCAGGGCCGCCGATTTCCCGGCGCACCGCTTCGCCGGCGGGGGCGTCGATGTCGGCGATGATCACCCTCATGCCCTCGGCGGCCAGAGCCAGGGCGCACGCCCGGCCGATGCCGCTCGCCGCGCCGGTGACCAGCGCCACCTTACCTTCCAGACCCGTGTTCATCGCGCCCTCCGGTCGAGGCAGAAATAAAACGCCCGTTATGTATCGACGGCAACCAATCCGCTAGTCGCTTGTCACCCTGATCCGATGGAGACATAACGTTCGTTACGCCTCGGCGTGGTCGCCGGGGAAGTCAACGGGAGCCCAGAGGCCATGGCGGGCGGGAAGCGCGCGCGAAGCTGGAGCGCCGGCGATTACGACGCGATCGTGATCGGAGCGGGTTTCGCCGGCCTGTATGCGGTCTACAAGCTGCGCGAATTGGGCTTCCGGGTGCGCGCCTTTGAGAAGGGCGGCGACGTCGGCGGCGTGTGGTACTGGAACCGCTATCCCGGCGCCCGCTGCGACTGCGAAAGCTATTACTATTCCTATTCCTTCTCCACGGCGCTGCAGCAGGAGTGGGACTGGTCGCTGCGCTATTCCGAGCAGCCGGAAATTCTGAGCTATCTGCGCCACGTCGCCGACCGGTTCGACCTGCGCGCGAACATCCAGTTCGAGACCGCCGTGGAATCGATGGCGTTCGACGAGGCCGCCGATCTGTGGCGCGTGCGCACCAGCCTGGGCGAAGAGGTCAGCGCCAGGGTGGTGGTCTCCGCGGCCGGCTGCATCTCGGCGATCCAGAAGCCGCACTACCCTGGTCTCGACCGGTTCGCGGGCGATATTTTCTATACCGCCGCCTGGCCGCACGCCGGCGTCGACTTCACCGGCCAGCGGGTCGGGATCATCGGCACCGGCGCCTCCGGGGTGCAAGCGATCCCGGTGATCGCCCGCCAGGGCGCGCACCTGACCGTCTTCCAGCGCACCGCCAACTACGTCATCCCGGCCCACAACGGGCCGATGGGCGAGGAATGGCGCGCCTGGGTGAAGGCCCACTACGACGAGATCCGCGCCAAATGCCTGGCCTCTCCGGGGGCCGTGCCGTTCGACAATCCCCAGCGCAAGGCGGTCGAAACCCCGCCCGATGAGCGCCAGGCCATCTATGAGCGCATGTGGGCCCTGGGCGGCCTGCGCTTCTTCGCCGAGACCTTCACCGATCTGATCACCGATCCCGTGGCCAACGAGACGGCGGCCGAATTCGTCCGCGCCCACATCCGCAAGGTGGTCGAGGACCCGGAGGTCGCCGAGCTCCTCATCCCGCGCACCCACCCGATCGCCACCAAGCGCCCGCCGCTGGATGACGACTATTACCAGACCTTCAATCGCGCCAACGTCACCCTGGTGGACATCGCCGCCGCGCCGATCACCCATTTCAGCGACCACGCGGCGCATACCGCCAAGGCCGCCTTCGAGCTCGACGCCCTGGTCCTGGCGACCGGCTTCGACGCCATGACCGGCGCCTTGATGCGCATCGCCACCCGCGGCCGCGGCGGCCTCACCCTGCAGGAAAAATGGGCCGCAGGGGCGAGCAGCTACCTGGGCCTGGGGATGGCCGGCTTCCCCAACCTGTTCACCATCACCGGGCCGTTCAGCCCCTCGGTGGTCGCCAACATGCCCACCGGGGTCGAGCATCATGTGGACTGGATCGCCGATTGCCTGACCCACATGCGCCAGCACGGGTTGACCTCGATCGAGCCCAGCCAGACGGCCGAGCAGCAGTGGGTCGCCCACGCCACCGAGGTGGCCAACGCCACTTTGTACCCGGCCACCAACTCCTGGTACGTGGGCGCGAACATTCCCGGCAAGCCGCGCCAGTTCATGGTCTATCTGGGCGGCTTTTCCGCCTACCGGGCGCGCTGCGCGGCGGTGGCGGACAAGGGCTACGAAGGCTTCGCCTTCGGGACGCCAGGAGCCGGCGAGCATGCCGTTCACCCATGACCTGGTGATCCGCGGCGGCCTGGTGGTCGACGGCGGCGGCGGCGCCCCGTTCGAAGCCGACGTGGCCATCGACAGCGGAACCATCGCCGCCATCGGCCGCGGACTTGGCGCCGGGCGCGAGGAAATCGCCGCCACGGATCGCCTGGTGACGCCGGGCTTCGTCGATATCCACACGCACTATGACGGTCAGGTCACCTGGGAGCACCGGCTCGCGCCCTCCTCCGGCCACGGCGTCACCACCGTGGTGATGGGCAATTGCGGCGTCGGCTTCGCCCCGGTCCACGCTGGCGACCGGGCGCTGTTGATCCGCCTGATGGAAGGGGTGGAAGACATACCCGAAGCGGTGATGGCCGACGGCGTGCCGTGGAACTGGGAGACGTTTCCGGATTATCTGGACGCCATCGAGCGGCGGGCATGCGACATCGATTTCGCCGCCCAGCTGCCGCACAATCCGCTGCGCGTCTATGTCATGGGCGCGCGCGGCGCGGCGCGCGCGCCGCCGAGCGCCGATGAGTTGCAGGAAATGCGCCGCCTGACCGCCGAGGCGGTGGCCGCCGGCGCGCTCGGGGTCACCACCACCCGCAACCTGGTGCATCGCTTTCGCAACGGCGAGAGCGTGCCCTCGGTGCTCACCGAGGAGGACGAAGTCCTGGCGCTGGCCGCCGGGCTCAGGGATGCCGGCGCCGGGGTGTTCCAGCTGCTTGGCGAGACCAGCCAGGCTCCCGCCGATCAGATGGCCTTCCTCCGCAAGGTGGCGCAAGCCGCCGGGCGGCCGGTGTCCTTCACCCTGACCCAGGATCCGGGCCAGCCGGACGGCTGGCGCGAAACTCTGCGCCTTCTGGACCGGGCCAACGCCGAGGGCCTGGCGATTCGTGGCCAGGTGCTGCCCCGTCCGATCGGCATGCTGATGGGACTGGCGCTTTCCCTGCATCCGTTCGCGCTGAAGCCCAGCTTCAGGGCGATCGCCGGCCTGCCGCTGGCGGCCAAGGTGGCGGCGATGCGCGAGCCGGGGCTGCGTCAGCGGCTGATCGCCGAGCCATCGCAGGATCCCAATCCGGTGCTGGTGTTCATCGCCAGCCAGACCGAGTGGCTGTTCGTGCTGGGCGATCCGCCGAACTACAATCCCGCCCGCCGCGATTCCATCGCCGCCCGGGCGGCGGAGACCGGCCAGGACCCGGCGGAGCTTGTCTATGACGCTCTATTGGCGCGCGAGGGACGTGAGATCCTGTACTTCCCGGCCGCCAACCGCGCCGGCGAGTGTTTCGAGGCGGCCGGCGCCGAACTGATCCGCAGCCCGCATGCGGTGCTGGGCCTGGGCGACGGCGGGGCCCACTATGGTCTGATCTGCGACGCCTCCTATCCGACCTATCTCCTCGGCCACTGGTGCGCCCATCGCGAGCCCGCCAAGCGGCTTGCCCTGCCCGAGGCGGTGCGCATGCTGGCCAGCGAGCCGGCCCGCGCCGTCGGCCTCGGCGATCGCGGGTCCATCGCCGTGGGCATGAAGGCCGACATCAACGTCATCGACGCCGATCGCCTGCGACTGCATGCGCCGCGGCCGGTGTTCGACCTGCCCGCGGGTGGCCGACGCCTGGTTCAGGAAGCCGACGGCTATGAGGCGACCTTGGTTTCCGGCGTCGTCACCTATCGGCGTGGGGAGGCCACCGGCGCGCTGCCCGGGCGCCTGACCCGCGGCGCCCGTCCCCGTCCAGGAGGCCAAGCATGATCGAGACCGCCCCCACCGCCCGGCAGCTGCTGGCCGGCATTCCGGTGATCGACGTCGACACCCATTTCAGCGAACCGCTCGATCTTTGGACCTCGCGGGCGCCGGCTCGCTACAAGGACCGGGTGCCGCAGATGAAACAGACCGGCGGGCAGCTGGTGTGGACCATCGAGGGCGATCTTTCGATGGGCAATCCCTGCGCCTCCAGCGTCATCGCTCCCGATGGCCGCAAGGCCCAGGGGCTGGAGTTCATGGGCTGGCGGGTCGGCGACGTCCATCCCGGATGCTCCGAGGTCAAGGCGCGGCTGGAGGTGATGGACCGCAGCGGCATCTGGGCGCAGGTGGTCTATCCCAACGTCCTGGGCTTCGGCGGCCAGGGCCCGGCGGCGAAGGTGGACCCGACGCTGCGCCTGCTCTGCACGCAGATCTACAACGACGCCGCCGCCGAGATGCAGGCCGAAGCCGACGGCCGACTGCTACCGATGGCCTTGTTGCCGTGGTGGGATGTCGAGCTGTCGGTGGCCGAGGCGATGCGGTGCGCCGGCCTGGGCCTGCGCGGGGTGAACATCAATTCCGATCCCCACCGGCACGGGATGGCCGACCTCGCCGCCGATTATTGGACGCCGCTCTGGGAATATTGCAGCGACGCCGGCCTGCCGGTGAATTTCCACATCGGGGCCAGCGACGCCTCGACCAGCTGGTTCGCCGATTCCGCCTGGCCGTCCCTGACCGGGGAGACCAAGCTGGCGCTGGGTTCGACGATGCTGTTCCTGAGCAACGCCCGGGTGCTGGTCAATCTCATCGCCTCCGGCTTGCTGGAGCGCTTTCCACGGCTGAATTTCGTTTCGGTGGAGAGCGGGATCGGCTGGATTCCGTTCATTCTCGAGGCCCTGGACTATTCGATCAGCGAGTCGGGCGCGCGCGCCTCGAACAGCCTCACCATGGCCCCGATCGATTATTTCCGCCGCCAGGTGTTCGCCTGCTTCTGGTTCGAACAGGAAGATCTGGTCGCCCAGGTGCGCCGGGTGGGGGTGGACAACGTCATGTTCGAGACCGACTTCCCGCACCCGACCTGCCTCTACCCCGATCCGCTCGAGCGCGGCGCGCAAGCGCTGGCCGGGTTCACCGCCGAGGAGAGGCGCAAGATCTTCAGCGCCAACGCCGACAAGGTTTACGGCGTGGGCGTCAATTAGACGCCGGCGAGCGCCCGGGCCGGCGCGGCCAATGCTTCGCCGCCGATCAGGTGCTCGCCGGCCAGTTCGATGCTGCGGATGACCGCATCGTGGGGGATCGCGCCGAACTGCATCAGGCACATCAGGCGATCGGCCCTGATCGCCTCATAGCCCTTCACTTTTGCCCGACAATGGTCGGGATCGCCGATGACGACGCAGTCGAGGGGCTCCAGCACCGCGTGCGCCTCCTCGAAGGCGATGGTCTCGCCCCTGGCCATGCGCTTGAGCAGCACCAGCACCGGCGGGTCGTCGCTGTCGATCTCGATCCGGGTCGGATCGCGGTCGGTGAGAACCGCCGTGGCCTGGGCCGAATTCGGATGCAGCCCGGATTTGATCATGTCGTACCAGACCGCGCGCGGCACCTTGAACACCACCGGCGCGGCATTGACGTACCACAGCGCCGACCAGGCGGCCCCGTTGGCGATCGCCTGCTGGCGGCTCTCGGCCACGTGGACGAAGGTGAAGACGCCGCTCTGGCGGTTGACCTCCAGCCCGGCCTGATCGGACAGCGAAGCCAGACCGGCGCGGTGCTCCTCGAGCATGGAGCCGAGAAACGCCAACGGGCTGAGCAAGGTCGTGCCCAGCGCGCCGACCCCCATCTCCCCGGCCATGCGGAAGGATTCCGGAGAGCCGCAGGTCTGCCATAGCCGGGGATGCGGCTTTTGCAGCGGTTTTGGGGTCAGTTCGCGGACCGGGATCTCGATGTGGTCGCTCTTCCAGCTGAATTCAGCCTCGGTCCACATGCGCGGGATCATGTGCATGGCTTCGCGGACTTCCTCGCGCGCGCTCGCGGGATTGACGCCGAAGGTCTCCCACTCCTTGCCCCCGGACTTGGCCAGACCCAGCTCGAAGCGTCCGCCGGAGAGGATGTCGAGCGTGGCGCCGCGCTCGGCGATCTTGAGCGGGTGGTTGATGCGGAACGGGGCCAGGAAGCCGGCGTGGCCGACCCTCAGGCGCTCGGTGGCCATGGCCAGGGCGGTCAGCACCATGTCCGGCGCGGCGCTATAGCTGAATTGCGGGGCGCCATGGTGCTCCACCTGCCACCAGATCTCGAAGCCGGCCTTGTCGCAGGCCTTGGCCTGGGCCAGCACCTCGGCGAACAGGCTCGCTTCATCAGCCCCGTTCCAGGGGAAGGCCCGCTGGATCTCACAGAAGATGTCGAACTTCATCGGCGGCGTCCTCTCCGAAGCGATACATAACGTCCGTTATGTTTTGATGCAAGTGGCTGAAGGATGGGCAGGCGCACGGTTCAGAACATGGCGATGGGATTGAGCGGCGAGCCGGTGCCGCCCTGGATGCGCAGCGGCGCCAGGGTGAGCAGAAACGCCCATCGCGCCTCGGTGGCGCAGGCCTCGGCCAAGGCCTCGAGGTCGAGGTTGTCGAGGAGGTGCAGGCCCATGAACACCAGCCCCAGCATATGCAGCGGCATCGGCCAGTCGGGCGTGACCGCGCCCGGGGGGATCGGGTCGTGCACCCCGTCGCCGCCGAGGATCGCCACTTCGCGCTCGTGCAGCCAGATGGCCGCCCGCGGATCCAGGCCCGCCACCTTCTGATCGTCCGTACCCTGACGCCGGACATCGCGACCGGTGCGGACAAGGACGATATCGCCGGTCCCGACGGTGACGCCCTGCGCCCGCTCGGTCGTTTCCAGCTCGTCCACAGTGACGCCGTGATCCGGGTCGATGAACGCACACCCGAGCGCGCGCGGGACATCGAGCAGCACGCCGCGCCCGGCGAGGCCGTCCTTGAGGGTCATCACCGTGTTGGCCCGGGCGCCGGTGCTCATCACCTGGCTGGCCGGCCGGTCATTGTACATCCGCCCGCCCTGGAACACGTGGCAGAGGGCGTCGAGATGGCTGGAGGCCATGCCGTGAAAGGCGATGCCGATGTAGTCGGTGGAGACCTCCAGGCCCGGAACCTGGGGAATGCAGGGATCATCGCCGGCGATGACCATGTGATGCTGCGCCGGCCATGGATTTTCCGGCCCGGGCGCGACCGGAAAGTCGCGCGACAGGCTCACGGTCCGGCCCCGGGCGACCAGGGCCGCCGCCGCGCGCGCGTGGCTCGGTGTCAAGTGGTTGAGCGTCCCGCGCTCGTCCTCGCCGCCCCAGCGACCCCAGTTGCTGACCCTCTCGGCCAGGGCCTGCATCTCCTGGGCGGTCATCGAGCGGCTCACGCCGGGTCCTTGAGCAACGCCTCGTTGGCCCGCGAGTGCCTGACCCCGGGTTTCAGTTCGATGAGCTCGATGAGGTTGCCGTTGGGATCGTAGCAGCAGCACGAGCCGACCAGCCCCAGATCGTCCTCGGGGACGAAGACGTCGCGGCAGAATCTGACCCCCTTGGCCTTCAGCTCGGCATAGGCGGCGTGAACGCCGTGGGTGCGAAAGGCGATGATCCGCGGCACGGCCTCGGCGGCGCGGGCGGGATCGGGAAACTGCGCCTCCGGCGCCAGCCATTCGATCAGATCGATCATCGGCCCGTCGGGGTCGGCCGGCAGGACCATCAGCACGCCGCGGCCCTTGGCCCGTTTGAGCCCGAAGATGGAGGCGACGAAGTCAGGCCAGTCGACCTTGCGGCGGTCGTTGAGCACCGCAAAGCCGAGCAGCTTGTAGAACGCCACCGACTCGTCCAGGTCGCGGACGTTGACCACCGTATGGTAGAGGTTGTCGAGGCGCCAGGCGGCCATGTGCGTCTGCTCCCTGGGCTGGCCTCAACCCCCGAAGTTCACCGTGAACCGCAGCCCGTAGGTGCGCGGCGGATAATAGACGAAGTTGTCCGGTTCGAGCGCCCCCTGGCCCAGGGTGATGCTCTGCAGGCCGTCATTGGAGATGACGTTGGCGTTCTCGATGTTCTTGATGAAGCCCTCGAGCTTGAAGCGGCCGGTCGGGCTCACCCAGGTCAGGTGGACGTCGGTCAGGTGATAGGCCTTCTGGACCGAGGTCACATAGTTGTCGGGCAGGAACTGGACGCGACCGGAGAAGAAGGAATCCACCCTGGGCGTGATCGTGCCGAACACCGTGTGAAAGGTGTATTCCGCGCCGAGGTCGACGGTGTAGGGCGGCGTCTGGTTGAGCTCGTGGCCCTGGAAGTTGCACAGGGTGACCGGATCGCAGCCCGGGCCGGGGGCGCCAAAGCGCGTATCGGTGGTGATGTAGCGCCCGTATTTGGCGTCGGTCAGGGTCACCGCGGCGTTGATCCGCAGGCCGCGCACCGGGACCACCGTCAGCTCGGTCTCCAGGCCGTTGACGTAGGTGGTGCCGTTGACGTTGTTGATCCCCGACTGGGTCGAGCTTTGCACGAACACCTGCAAACCGGAGATCGCCTCGCGATAGGCGGCGACGTCGAACTGCACCCGATCGTCGAGGAAGCGCGACTTGAAGCCGATTTCGCCGGACCACAAAGTTTCCGGCCCGTAGACATGCGCCAGGCCGATGATGTTGCCGCCGGAGAGGTAGCCGCGTGAAATCGAGGCGTAGGTCATCAGCCGGTCGCTGACCTTGTAGTTGAGGCCGAACTTGCCGGTCATCTGACCCCAGCTCGCGGCGTAGGGACCCTGGTTGATTGCGCACGGTCCGCCGCACAGAACCGGCAGCTCGTAGTCGAGGTAGTTGTAGCCGTACTTCTGGTCATGGGTGTAGCGCAGGCCGGCGGTGATGGTCAGCGGCACCCCCAGCGAGGTCTTGGCGAGGTCGAGGTCGACCTGACCGAACGGGGCCCAGGACTTGGTCTTGGTCACGCCGTGGCTCAGAAAGGTGAATTCGTCCACCCCGCCGGGGAACGGAAACACGTCGTTGTAGCCGGTGTCGCGGTAGCCGAAGTCCTCCCAGTTGTTGGCGTAGAAGTAGATGAATCCAGCCAGCCATTTGATTGGCGAGGGTCCATCGCGCGAGGCCAGGCGGAATTCCTGCGAGAACTGGAATTGGCGCAGCTCCCAGGGGGCGCCGATGGCGATCGGCAGGTTGGAGCCATCGCCGTCGCTGTTCTGGCTGACGTGGCTGTGGCTCCAGGCGGTCACCGAGGTGAAGGTGGCGAACGGCAACTGCCAGTTGATCGTGCCGGCGTAGAGATCGACCCGGTTGTAGGCGGTGTCCGGCGAGTCGTGGCAGAACACCCTCGGGTTGAACTTCGCCGGCGTGCTGAAATCGCAGGCCGAGCCGAGCGGGATGCCATTGGCGCCGCCGACGAATCTCGCCGGCGTCTCCCACCAGGCGACGTTGAACGCGGCCGGGCCGGTGTTCTGGCTGGTGCTGGCCAAAAGCAGGATGTCGAGGTTGGGCCCGATGTCGATCTTCAACTCGCCGCGCAGCATGTTGTAGTCCTCGGCGTCCTCGTTGTGGGTCGCCGTCGGCGCGGTGGAGAGGTTGGTCGAATAACCGGTATGACCGGCATGCACTCCGGCGATGCGGCCCTCGATGGTGACGCCGTTGCCGGAGATCAGCGGTCCACTGATGAAACCGCGAAACGTCTGGTTGTCATAGTTGCCGAACAGGGCGTCGACGGAAGCCTGAAAAGTGTCGGTCGGCTTGTTGGTCACGATATTGATCGAGCCGCCGACCGAGTTGCGCCCATAGAGGGTGCCCTGAGGCCCGCGCAGGACCTCGATCCGGCTTACGTCGTAGAATTCCGGATCGACCGCGGTGGTGCGCTGCAGGTAGACGCCATCGACGTTGTAGGCCACCGGCGAATCGCCCCCGGGGGTGGTGTTCTGGCTGCCCACCCCGCGCATGGTGATGACATTCTCCCCGCCGGTCACGCCGGCGCCGAAGCGCAGCGAGGGCACCCGCTCGCCGAGATCGGCGAAACCGACAACCCCGGTCGAATCCAGGCTGGCGCCCTGGATGGCGGTGATGGCGATCGGCACCTGCTGCACGTCTTCGCTGCGCCGCTCGGCGGTCACCACGACCTCGCCGACCTCGGTGCTGGCGGTGGCGCTCAGCGGGCGCAAGGGCGGCTGCTGGGCCGTCTGGGCGGCCCCGAGACTGGGCGCGGCCAGCAAGCTGAACGCCGCGCCCGCGAGCAACAGAGATTGACTGCGCACCGGTGAAATCCTCCCCAAACGGAACCCTCGCCCCGCGTCGGCCAGGCCGAACGCCGTCAGGCTCACTTTGGCCCAAAGCATAACACTTGTTTCGTAAGACGGGAAACCCCCCGATTGCGCTTTGCGTATCGGTGTTATGTTTTGAAGCGCCGGGGCGGACCTAATGGCCGGCGCTGGCGAGGCGGTCGTTGGCCGCCGAGCTGGCGCCGTTTCCGGCGTGACCGGCGACCATCAGTCCGATCCAGTTGTCGATGATCTCGCGCTGGCGCGGCGCGGCGATGCGGCCGGTGCCGAGCAGCACCTGAATGCTGATGCCATCGACCAGGGCGACCAGCTCCTGGGCGGCCAGCTCAGGGTCGAAATTCGCCGGCGCGGCGCCTTCGCTCTGCGCCCGCCGGATGAGCACCGCCAATCGGCCGCGCCATTCGTCGTAGCGGGCGCGCATCACCTTGGCCACCGCCGGGTTGTAGGCCGCCCGCTCCCAGAAGCCGAACCAGATGCGCCAGTAGCCGCGCACGGTGCGGGTGATCGGCAGCGCCTCGTCGATCACGCCTCTGAGCGCGCTCAGGGCGTCGCTTTCCAGGGCCTTGCGCTCCATCCGCGGGCGCACGAGGTCGGCCGAATACTCCGAGGCCTCGATCAACACCTGGTCCTTGGAGCGGAAGTAGTGGGTGAGCGCGCCGGTGGTGAAGCCAGCCTCCTTGGCGACTTCACGCACGGTCAGGCCGCCGACGCCGGCCCGCATGATCACCCTAAGCGCGGCGGCGGCGAAGAGTTGGCGTCGTTCGTTATGGTCGGTTCGCCTAACCATGCACCTCGCCCCTTCCCGCGCCGCGGCAATCGCGAGCTATATCACTGGCGGAAGGGATCGCTAGCCGGCGAACGCCTGGCAGGCTAGGCAGCGGCCGTTGGAGGCGACCAGTGAGAGGAGGACGCGCCGCTGGCTGACCAGCTTGAACTTCACATCAATGGCCAGGCGCGCCGGGTCGAGGTCGAGCAAACCACCTCGCTGCTCGAGGTGTTGCGCAACACGCTGGGGCTGAGGGCCGCGCGCTTTGGCTGCGGCTCTGGGCAATGCGGCGCCTGTTCGGTGCTCCTCGACGGCGAGGACAAGGCTTCGTGCCAGCTCGAGGTGGGGAACCTGGTCGGCAAGACCATCACCACCCTGGAAGGGATCGGGACCCCGGAGCACCCGCACCCGCTGCAACAGGCGGTGCTCGAGTTGCAAGCGGGCCAGTGCGGCTATTGTCTGTCCGGCATCCTCATCGCCGCCAAGGCCCTCCTGGACCGCAATCCGGATCCAAGCCGCGCCGAAATCGCGCGGGCGCTTTCCTCGCACCTGTGCCGGTGCGGAGCGCATAACCGGATCATGGCCGCCGTGGCCCTGGCCGGCCGCATGATCCGCGAGGCGCCATGATTCCCCCTAACCTCGCCGCCAATCCGAGGCTCGACCGATGGGTCGGCTTCGAGACGCCCGGCGTCGTCCGCATCGCCTTTGGCAAGGTCGAATATGGCCAGGGGGCGAGGACCGGCCTGGCCCAGATCGCCGCCGAAGAGCTGGATGTGGCCATGGACCAGCTCGATGTGGTCAATCCCGAGACCGACCGCTCGCCCGACGAGGGCCTGACCGTCGGCAGCATGAGCATCGAGATGTCGGGCGCGGCCATCCGCGCCGCCTGCGCCGAGGTTCGGGCGCTCTACCTGCGCGCGGCCCAGCAGCGCCTGGGCTGTGAAGCCGGCGATCTCGCCATCGCCCGGGGCGTATTCAGCCTTCACGGCGAGCCGACCGGCCTCGATTACTGGACCTTGGCCGCAGAGGTGGACCTCACCCAGGCGCCAAGCGGCGAGGCCCGATGGAAAGACCCCGATCAGCTGCGCCTGGTGGGCCGCGCGGAGCCGCGGCTCGATCTTCCCGCCAAGGTGTTCGGCGGCGCCTATGTCCACGACCTCGCGCCGAGCGGCATGCTCCACGCCCGCGTCCTGCGCCAGCCAGGCCCGGGCGCGCGCCTGGCGGCGCTGAACGAGGCCGCCATCCGCCATGCCGCTGGCGCGCCCATCGACATCCTGCGCGAGCAGGACTTCGTCGCCCTGATCGCCAACAGCGAGGGCGCGGTCGAGGCGGCTCTGGAGGCGGCGGCGCGGACATCGACCTGGGAGGGCGTGCGCGAGCTTTCCGAGCTGGTCTCCGAGCCGGCCTCGCTGAAATCCCTCCCGGCGGAGGATTTCGTTTTCGGCGATGCGCCGCCGGCGCCCTCGAACCGGCGCCGCCATACAGCCTCCTATAGCCGGCCCTATCTGGCCCACGCCTCGATGGGTCCCTCATGCGCCCTGGCGGCGATGAACGATGGCCAGCTCACCGTCTGGAGCCACGCCCAGGGCGTCTACCCCCTGCGCGCCCTGCTGGCGCGCGTCACCGCCGTCGCGCTGGAAAACATCAAGGTGATCCACGGGCAGGGGCCCGGCAACTATGGCCACAACGGCTCCGATGACGCCGCCGTGGACGCCGCCATCATCGCCACCCGCCGTCCCGGCGCGCCAATCCGAGTGCGCTGGCGCCGCGAGGATGAGTTTGGCCACGCCCCGGCGGGAACCGCCATGCACGTCGAACTCGCCGCCGAACTCGACGCCGGCGGACGGCTGATGGACTACACCGCCGAGATCTGGAGCGGCTCGCACACCGGCGGCCGCGGCCGGGCTCTGGCGGCCACGGCGCTCGGCCATCCCGCCGAGCCGCCAGCGGCGATCCCCCCCGGGCCGGGCGGGGTAAGGTTCAGCGGGGCCATCCTCAACGCCACCCCGTCGTACGATATTCCCGCCCGCCGGTTCATCGAGCACGCCGTCACTGCGCCGGTGCGCACGTCCTCGCTTCGCGGCCTGGGCGGGCCGGTCAACACCTACGCGGCCGAATGCTTCATCGATGAGCTGGCCGAGATCGCCGGCGAGGATCCGATCGCGTTTCGCCTGGCGATGACCAGCGATCCGCGCGCCCGGCGGGTCATCGAGCGCCTGGCGGAGATCGCCGGCTGGTCGAGGCGCGGCCCACCGGGGACCGGCCAGGGCCTGGGCGCGGCCTTCAGCCGCTACCGCGATCGCGGGGCCTATGTCGCCCTGGCCGCGGCGGTGAGCGTCGATACCGAGGTGCGGCTCGATCACCTCTGGTGCGTGACCGACTGCGGCCGGGTGATCAATCCGGACGGGGTGAAAAATCAGCTCGAGGGCGGCGCGATCATGGGCGCCAGCTGGGCGCTCAAGGAGCAGCTGCGCCTCGGTGGGCCGGGGATCGCCACCGCCTCATGGGACGACTATCCGATCCTGCGCTTCGACGAGGTCCCGCCGGTGGAGGTCGAGGTGATCATGGCCCAGGCCGAACGCTCGGTCGGCGTCGGCGAGGTCTCGGTCGGTCCAGCCATGGCCGCCATCGGCAACGCCATCGCCCATGGCCTTGGCGAGCGCATCCGCGACCTGCCGTTCACCCGCGAGCGCATCAGCCGCGCGCTGCTGGCGCGATAGGCCCGGGCCAGGATCAAAGGCTGAGACCGAGGCGATGGCCCTCGGCGGTGGCGTTCAGCACCCAGCGGGGGGCGAAACAATCGCCGATCAGATGGGTCTCGACCCCAAGCGCCCGCAGCGGCGCGGCGAGGGTGTCATCGGGGATCCTGGGCGTGGCGAAGGTCATGAGCGCGACGTCGCGGACGATCCGGCGCTCGCCGGTGTAGACTTGCGCCAGCGTCACCTCGCCTTCGTCGAACCGCGAATTGGCCGCCGGTTCAACCAGGGTGATGATGTCCACGCCCCGATCGTGCAACCGCCGATAGACGCCTTGGCGATTGACCAGCGACTCAGCCCCGGCGATCCGCTCGCGCGGCGTGGCC
>DASYGN010000045.1:0-29527 GCA_035999625.1 Caulobacteraceae bacterium
CGCCGGTCAGGATCAACGCCAGGAAACCGGCCAGGAAGGCTTTCATGGGTCCTATCTAGAAGCTTGCGGCCCCGCGCGGAACCTCGGCCGCGTCTTGCCTGGTCCCGGGGCTAACCCCCATGATGATCGGCGAATCCCGCAGGAGTGAATCCATGCCCGCCCCTTTCGATCGCGTCGAGATCGGCATGGTGGTCTCATTGGGCGTGGCGGTGGTCGACGACAACGCCCTGAAGACCTTTATCGCCACGCTGGCCCCGCACTGGAGCCTCGAGCGCGGCGCGCCCGACGCCATGGTGTTCGCCATCTGGTCGCGCCTGGAGCAGGAAGCGTCTGCGGCATGGCCGCAGACCAAGCGCCTGGGCGTGGACGCCCTGCGCTGGATGCGCAATCCGCCGGCGGGGGAGCTGCTCCGGGGCCGGATGACAATCATGGGCAAGGACGCGGTCGGCGAGGGCAAGGGCGTGGTCATCGCCCAGCACGATCTTCTGGATGAAGCCGGGCGGCTGGTGTTCTCCTGCCTGACCCGCAGCGTGTTCGCGCGCTAGGAGAGACCATGGAGGTGCCTCGCCTGCTGCTGGTCGCCGTCAGCGTCGGCCTCGGCGCGGTGCTCGTGCGGGCGGTGATCAAGGGAAACCTGCATTCGAAATATTCGCTGACCTATAGAGACGAAAATCCCGGGACCTTCTGGGCGCTGTGGATCGCCCTGCTTGTGCCGCTGATCGGCGTGCTGCTCCTGGTGTTGCGGCTGCATCCGGCGCTGAGGCGCTGAGGCCGGCATGCGGGTTCTGGTCACCGGCGTCGCCGGCCATCTCGGCGAGGCCTTGGCGCGGACCCTCGCGGCGCGCGGCGACGAGGTGGTTGGGCTCGATCTCGTCCCTTCGGTTTACGCCAGCCACGTGGGATCGATCACCGACACCACGCTCGTCGCCCGCTGCATGCGCGGCGTGGAGGCGGTTTTCCACCTCGCCACCCTGCACAAGCCGCATGTCGCCAGCCACGACCGCCGGGCGTTCATCGACGTCAATGTCGCCGGAACCGAGACCCTGCTGGCGGGGGCCGTCGGCGCCGGGGTGTCCGCCTTCGTCTTCACCAGCACCACCAGCGTCTTTGGCGAGGCGATGAGCCCGGCGGCCGGCGCGCCGGCCGTGTGGGTCGACGAGGCCCTGCCGCCTCGGCCGCGCAACATCTACGGCGTCACCAAGCTGGCCGCCGAGCAACTCTGCGCCCTGGCCCGGCGCGAGGACGGCCTCGCCACCATCATCCTGCGCACCTCGCGCTTCTTTCCTGAAGCCGATGACGATCCGGCGGTACGTGCGGCCTATGCGCCCGACAATGTGAAGCTCAACGAGTTCCTCTACCGGCGCGCCGATATCGAGGACGTGGTCCAGGCTCATCTGCTGGCGGCCGATCGCGCCGCGGACGTTGGCCCCGGGCCCTATATCGTCAGCGCCACGACGCCGTTCGCGCCGGCGCACCTCGCCCGTCTGGCCACCGACGCGCCGAGCCTTCTGGCCGGGCTGTGTGCGGCCTACGGCGAAGTCTATGCGCACCGCGGCTGGTCGATGTTTCCGATCATCGGCCGGGTCTACGACAACGCGGCGGCGCGCGCCGCGCTCGGCTGGACGCCGAAGTACGATTTCGTCGCCATGCTGGAGAAAGTCGCAGGCGGGGCCCCGCCGATGAGCGAGCTGGCGCTGGCCATCGGGGCCAAGGGCTATCACCCAGGAGCGCGTTCCGAAAAAACAACGCGCTCAAGTGGTTGAGTCGACTCAACGATCAGGCGAATCTGCCTGATCGCAGCGTGGTTTACGCGAAGGACTCGGTGATCGCCGAATAGACCAGGGTGCGCAGGTCTCGGCGCAGGGTCAGCCGGGCCTCGGATCCCACCACCTGGGTCATGAACACCACCGCCAGGTCCTCGGCCGGATCGATCCAGAACGCCGTCGCCGCCGCCCCGCCCCAGAAGTACTCGCCGCGCGTCCCCGGCAGCCGGGTTCGCGCCACATCGACGTTGACGCCGCAGCCGATGGAGAAGCCCACCCCGTCGTAGCCGGTCTCGCTGAACTGTCCGGGCGGGGCCATGGCCGCCACTTCCTGGCCGCCCGGCAGATGGTTGAGGCTGAACAGGGCCACCGTCTTGGGGCTGAGAATGCGCGCGCCGTCGAGAGCGCCGCCGCCCAGCATCATGCGGCAAAACCGCATGTAGTCGTTGGCGGTGGAAACCAGGCCGCCGCCACCGGATTCCAGCTGCGGCGGGGCGGCGTAGGTGCTCTTGCCGGCGTCGTCCTGGAGCTTGAGACCCCTGCCGTCGTCGGCCGGCTGGTAGCAGCCGCAAAAACGGTCGAGCTTCTCGGGGGGGCACCAGAAGGCGGTGTCGTTCATCCCCAGCGGCTCGAACAGGCGGGTGCGCAGGAATTCGCCGAACGGCATCCCCGAGAGCTTCTGAACCAGATAGCCCATGACATCGATCGAGACCGAATAGTTCCACGCCGAGCCAGGCGAAAAGTCCAGCGGCAGAGCCGCCAGCTGCTCGATCATGGCGTCGAGTCCGCCTGGGGTGTCGAAATTGCCGACCTTGGCCTTGCGGTAGGCGTAGTCGACCATGGTCCGCATCATGAAGCCGTAGGTGAGGCCGGAGGTATGGGTGACCAGGTCCACGACCTTCATCGGCCGCTCGGGCTCGGTGGTGATGTAGCTGGCCGGGGCTGAGGAGAAGACGTTGGCGGCGACGCCGGTGCCGTAGACGCCGAGATCCTTCCACGAGGGGATATGGCTGGCCACCGCGTCGTCGAGGCCGACCAGCCCCTCCTCGGCCAGTATCATCAGGGCGACGGCGGTGATCGGCTTGGACATCGAATAGATGCGGAAGATGGCGTCCTCGCGCATCGGCTTATCGCGGGCGATATCCATCTGGCCGGCGAGGCTGCTGTGCGCCAGCTCGCCCTTGCGCCACACCTGGGTGATCAGACCGGGAAGATAGCCGCCGTCGACATAGCGGCGCTTCATCACCTCATCGAGACGCGCGAGCCTGGCCGTCGAGAGGCCGACCTGTTCGGGTTTCATTGCGGATGGCCTCCTTTACCCACGCGGTGGCGGAATTGGCGTTCCGCTGGCTTAGTTGAGATTGGCCGCCGCCGGCGGCGCGGTCTTGGCGATGGCCAGGGTGATCAGTCGATCCCACCCGTGCAGCGAGGTCAGATGGGCGTAAATCTGCGGCAGGGCGCCGGTGTTCAGCAGATCGCGGATCTTCTCGTCCGGCAGGGTTTTCAGCTTTTCCTCGGAGACGGCGAAATATTCCGCCACCAGTTGCGGGGGGCCGGCGGGTGCGCCATCGGGCCCGGTCGGGGTGAAGTTGGCCTGCTTGGTCTCGAACAGATCGAGTTCGCGCAGAAGCTGGACGAAGGATTCCGTGCGCCGGGCTTCGACCTCGAAGTTGTTGCAGAACTCGATGCAGCCCTTGGTGTAGTCGGTCGGCTGGCCGGCGGCGTCGAACAGGGCGAGATCCGGCAGATCGCCGATCATCGGCGCGTCGCGGTCGATGCACACCACCATCTTCTCGCGGTTGTCGTCGGCGGCCAGCACGAAGGGGTAGCGGCGCACATAGGCCGGCACATAGACCCCGGGCTGGAAGAAGCCGTCCTCGGTGACATAGATGTTCTGGGTCGAGTTGACCCCCATCACCGCCAGCGGCTGATGCTTTTCGCCGGCGAAGATGATCGGGCACGACAGCGCCGCCTGCGGGAATTCGGTCACCACCAGGGGGACGACGTGGCTGCTGGCGGCGAAGGCGAACGGCCGGTCGATCCGGCGCAGGCCAAGCTTGGCGTGGGCCTCGGCGCTCAGCGGCTCCGGCTTGGAATAGAACAGCACATTGCCTTGCAAGGCGACGCCTTGCGTTTGCGAGATATCGACCATGACTGACTCGGATTGAGGGTGGGGCCTTGCGGCGCGGCGACCTCTTAACCGATAGCGGCGGCGCGGGCAAACCGCTTGGCGCCGCTGCGTCAGGCGAGGCTTAATGGCGCAACCCGCCCTGGAGGACCGCCATGCCGATCTACTATCCCGACATTCTGCAACAGCAGTCCGCGCCCCGCACCTTCACCTATGGCGACAAGGACGTCATGCTCTACGCCTATGGCGTCGGCATGGGCGCCGATCCCATGGACGAGCGGGAACTGGCGTTCGTCTACGAAAAGACTCTCAAGGTCGTGCCGACCGCGGCCACGGTCCTGGCCGCCAGCGGGCGCCCGAGCCGGGCCGAGCCGGAGCTTCCCTCCGGATTGCGAACCAGCCAGCTCAACTACCTGATGGTGGTCCACGGCGAGCAGAAGGTGCAGCTCCACCGGCCGCTGCCGCCCGCCGGAACCTTCACTGCCCGGAGCCGCGTCGTCGGGGCCTTCGATAAGGGCAAGGACAAGGGCGCGGTGGTGGTCAACGAGACGGTGTGGAGCAATGAGGCGGGCGAGGAGGTGGCGACCCTCACCGGGACCACGTTTGCGCGCGGCGACGGTGGATTTGGCGGTCCTTCCGAAGGTGCGCCCGAGCCGCACAAAGTCCCGAGCCGGACGGCGGATGTGTCGATCGACCTGGCCACGCGCCCAGATCAGGCGCTGATCTACCGCCTGAACGGCGACCGCAATCCGCTGCATGCCGATCCGGCGGTGGCGCGCATGGCCGGTTTCGAGCGCCCGATCCTGCACGGGCTGTGCACCTACGGCATCACCTGCCGGGCGATCCTCTCTTCGATCACCGGCTATGATCCCGACGTCATCGCCTCGCACGAGGCGCGGTTCTCGGCCCCGGTTTTCCCCGGCGATGTGATCACCGTCGATCTGTGGCGAGACGGCAAGGTGATCTCGTTCGAGGCCAGGGCGCGCGGCGTCACCGTGATCAAGAACGGCAAGTCCGTCCTCAGGTGAGCGACGACGGCCCACCGCCGGTCAGGGGATCGAGCAAGCGGTGGGCGTGGATGATGAAATAGCGCATGTGGGCGTTATCGACCGTCGCCTGGGCGCGGCCGCGCCAGGCGCGCAGGGCTTCCTCGTAGTTGGCATAGGCGCCCACCAGATCGACCTTGGAAAGGTCGCGAAACTCCACCCCGCCGACGTCTTTCAGTTCGCCGCCGATAACCAGATGCAGCAGTTGCGGGTCGGCCATGTCGCCTACTTTCCGGCGATGCTGAGCGCATCGATGAGGATCGAGGGCGCGTTCACCCGGCCGCGGAACTCGAGGTCGGCGCCGGGGATGAGGCGGGCGTAGATGTCGATGAGGTTGCCGGCGACGGTGATCTCGGTCACCGGGTAGGCGATCTCGCCCCTCTCGAACCAGGCGCCGGAACAGCCCACCGACCAGTCGCCGGTGTTGGCGTTGAGCGAGGGTCCGAACAGGCTGGTGACGAGCAGCCCGGAACCGGCCTCCGCCATCAGCCCGGCGGCGTCCTGATCGCCCAGGGACAGGGTGAGGTTGCCGACCCCGACGCCGGGAGGCCCGGCCAGACCGCGCGCGGCGTGTCCGGTGGTGGCAAGGCCAAGTTGTCTGGCAGAACTGGTGTTGAGCAGCCAGGTGGTCAGGACCCCGCCATCGATGATGTCGAGACGCTGGTTCTCCACTCCCTCGTCGTCGAACGGCGACGACCCCAGGCCCCGCCGCCGATGCGGGTCATCGGTCAGGGTGACGCCCGCGGCGAACACCGGCTTGCCGAGCTTGTCCTTCAGGAACGAAACGCCCCTGGCCACCGCCGGCCCGGAAATCGCGCCGATCAGCGGCCCAAGCAGCGCCGCCGAAAGCCGGTTTTCGAAGATCACCGGGGCGGTGGTCGAGGCGATCTTGCGCCCCCCCAGACTGGCCACGGCCCGGCGCCCGGCCTCGGCGCCGATGGTCTCGGGGGCCGGCAAATCCTCCAGCCAGCGGCTGGCGCGGCCCTCGCCGGCCTGCTCCATGCCGGCGCCCTCGCCGGCGATCGCCTGGGCGGACAGCGAGGAAGCAGTCGCCTGGTAGGCGCCGTGGAAACCGTTGCTGGTCGCCAACCGCCAGGCCGACCGCGACCAGGCGGCCGAGCCGCCGCCCGAATTGGTCACGCCGGCGATCGCCAGGGCGCTGTCCTCGCTGGCCCGCGCGCGCGCCTCGAGGAAGGCGGCTTCTGGCTCCTGGCTGGGATCGACGAGATCGAGGTCGGACGGGGCGCCGCGCGAGAGGCGCTCTGGCGGGGCCAGGCTCCCATAAGGGTCCTCGGTCGCCATCGCGGCCATGGCCATCACCCGCTCGACCAGCCGGGCCCGACCTTCACCGGAGATGTCGGAGGCCGAAGCGCTGGCCTGGCGGGCGCCGATGAACACCCGCACGCCCAGATCGCGCGCTTCCTCGCGCTCGACCTCCTCGAGGATGCCCAGGCGCACGCCGACCGACAGCGCGGTGCGCTCGGCGAAGACCGCCTCGGCGGCGTCCGCGCCCGCCGCCATGGCCTGCGCCACCACCTGGTCCAGCATGCCTTCGTCCATGGGCGCGATATGGCCGATGGCCCTACCGGCGGCAAGGGAGGGCGGGATGGACTTAGGCGATGATGTCGGGCGTCAGACGCCGGTCGAGCTGGGCGATCTGATCGCGCAGGGCGAGTTTCTGCTTCTTCAGGCGCGCGATCTGCAGCTGATTGGGCGCCGCCTGCTCTTCGAGCGCGTGCACCGCGGCGTCGAGATCCTGGTGCGCCTGGCGCAGGCTGGCCAGGGTTATGCGGAGGGCGGCGTCGGGATCGTCGTCATGCGGCTGGTGGGCCATCGGGGACTCATTTTAGCGACTTCACCGCTGGCGCCAATCACCCGAGCCTCGCCGCCAAGGTGCGCAGCGCCGGTTCCGGCGCCTCGGCACGCCAGGCCTTGGCCACGTCCATGAGCGTCTCGGCGAGCGGCCGTCGCGGTTGGCTCGGCGCCGGCGCGGCGATGGCCTCCAGCACCCGCGCAAACTGGCGTTCGATCTCCAGCTCCGCGGACTGCAGGCGCTCGATCAGGGCCGCCCGCTCGCCGTCGGCAAGACCGGGAAGCTGGCCGCCAAGGCCGCGACGCGCCTGGCGCAGGGGTTGCAGAACCCCGTTCTCCCAGCCCTCGGCCAGGGCCACGGCGCGAACGATCGACTCGCCATCCGGGCCCCAGCCTTCGCGCGCCGACCAGGCCCCCCAGAGGAGCAGGGCCACCGATTGTCCATGCTGATCCTGCAACTCGAGGCAAATTTCCTCGACGCCCGCTCGCCGCCAAACCGCGAGGGCAAAGTCCCAGAGGGTCAAGCGCCGCTCTTGCCGGCGGTGTCCGAGCGCCACCGGCGCACCTTCGGCCAGTCGAAACCGAACAGATCCAGCGCCCGCCCGACACACTGGTCGACGATCTCGGTCAGGTTGGTCGGCCGGGCATAGAAGGCCGGGACCGGCGGGGCGATCACCGCCCCCATCTCGGTCAGCGCCGCCATGGTCCGCAGATGGCCAAGGTGCAGTGGCGATTCGCGCGCCAGCAGCACTAGGCGGCGGCGCTCCTTCAGGGTGACGTCGGCGGCCCTGGTCAGCAGCGAGGCGGTGACGCCGGTGGCGACCTCGCTCATGGTGCGCACCGAGCACGGGGCGATGATCATGCCAAGGGTCGGAAACGAGCCCGACGCGATCACCGCGGCCAGATCGCCGGGGCGATAGGCGATGGTGGCTCTGCCGGTGAGGTCGGACGGCGAGAGCCCGGTCTCCTCGAGGAGGGTGAGCGCGGCGGCGCGGCTGATCACCAGGTGGGTTTCAAGGCCAAGGTCGCGACAGGCCTCGAGCAGGCGCACCCCGAGCAGCGCCCCTGACGCGCCGGAGATTCCCACCACCAGTCGTTTCGCGGCGCCCCTCGCCATCACGCCTCCCCGAGCGAGCGCACAACCATATGTGATCTGACAGATCGGCGTGAGAGGTGTTCACTCGCGCGTCGGTTGACACAAGGAGAACCTGCCCATGGCCATCGAAGCCCGCATCCGCGAACTCGGACAGCGTCACCAGTCATTGGAACGCGCGATCGAGGATGAGGTCAGTCGGCCGGCCGGTGACGATTTCAGGCTCATGGAGCTCAAACGCCAGAAGCTTCGCCTGAAGGAAGAACTCGAGAGTCTCAAGACCCAGGTCCACTAGCCCCTCGGGCCTCGACGAAGCGCTTCAGACGCGCAAGCTGGGCGCCCAGCACAGCGTCAACCGGCGCCGCCAGGGCGGACAGGCCGCCCGGCGCGTGCCCGCCGACGTCATAGGTCTGGGTCACCGCCGTGGCCTCACCCGATGGGTGCAGGCTGATGGTCAGGCGCCCGGCGACGCCAAGCCCCTGCAGCGGACCCAGCGCGCCGTCGAACCGCGCCAGCTTGCCCGGCTGAGCGTTGATGACGGTCATGTGCAGCACCCCGCCACCGGGCAGTCGCTCGCGCCAGGCGCCGCCGGGCCGGAGCGTCAATGACAGGGCGCTGGCATCGCCCGAATAGGTATGCGCCGGGTCCCACCAGGCGCCCACCCGTGCCAATGCCGCCCACACGCGCGCTGGGGTTGCCTTGATCAGGGCCGATTGGCGCACGGTGAAGCCACCCGGCTGCGCGTCGACGACTTCGCCCCATGCGGGGGCGGCGCACAGGCAGACCGCGGCGGCGAGTGTGACCGCTCTCATGCGCTCTCGAATTTCAGCCGCTCGCCCCAGAAGCGCTCGGCGAGGCCGTTCTGCATGCCTGGCTGTCCGGTGGTCAGGAACCGTCGTCCGCCGCCGCGGCCGGGATCGTACTCCGGGTGCTTGTCGAGATAGAGCGCCACCGCGGCGGCGGTGGCGTCCGGCTGGTGGATCAGCGGGACGCCTGCTGGCAGGGCGGCGCGGAACAGATCGCCGATGATCTCATAGTGGGTGCAACCAAGGATCGCTCGATCCGGCGCACGCCCGATGCGGCGGATCAGTCCGGCCACGTGGCTTTCCACGCCCGCCCGCAGGTCGTCGTCGCCGGCCCCCGCCTCGATATCGTGAGCCAGGCGCGCGCAGGGCTCGGAAAACACCGCCAGGTCGGCGCGCCGCTTGTCGATTTCGATCTCATAGACGCGCGAATGGGCGGTGGCGGGGGTCGAGAAGATGCCGAGCACATCGACCCGTTCGACCTTGTCGCTGGGGCGCTCGACCTCCTGCGTCCAGGGCAGGCCAGTCGCCGCCTCGATCGTCGGCACGATGATGCCGAGCACATTGGCCGGGCGTCCACGCTCGCGCCGGTAGGCGGGCAGCCAGGTTTGCTGCAGGCGCCGCAGGGCCACAGCCGCGGCGGTGTTGCAGGCCAGGATGACGAGGTCGCAGCCGGCGTCGAACAGCCGTTCACACCCGGCTCTGGTCAGGCCGACGATCTCCTCGCCGCCGCGCCCGCCATAGGGAGTGTTGGCCTGGTCGGCGAGATAGACGAAGTCCGCCCCCGGCAAGCGTCCGACCAGCGCATGGTGGATGGAAAGCCCGCCGATCCCCGAATCGAACACGCCGATGGCCATGGGGGCGCTTTAGACCCTGCGGCCGGACAGACAAAGAGCCCGGCCTTGCGGCCGGGCTCCAGGTCTTGGTTCAGAACCGGGGACGATCAGAACTGGATATGGATCGTCGAACGGCGGTTCAGAGGCTCTTTCACGCCATCGGGCGTCTGGACCGCGAGATCGGTCTTGCCGACCCAGCTGACATCCAGCGTGTCCTGAGGCACGCCCAGGGCCACCAGGCCATCGGCGGTCGCCTTGGCGCGGCGCTCGGAGAGTCGCAGGTTGTAGGCCACGCCGCCCGAAGTATCGGTGTGGCCGACCACGACCTCCTTGGTCGCATGGCCGTCGGTCGCGTACTTGGCCGCATCCTGCAGCACCGCCTGAGCTTCCGGCGTGATCACATACTGATCGAACGGGAAGTAGATGGTGTAGTCACGCGGCGTGAAGGCCGGTGGCGGAGGCGGTGGCGGCGGCGGCGGCGGCGGGGGAGGCGGCGGCGGCGGGGGAGGAGGCGGCGGCGGCGGGGGCGGCGGGGGCGCGTTGAACGCGTAGCGCAGACCCAGGGTCACCGCCTGATCCACCCACTTGCCCTTCTCGACACCGGTCCCGTTGGGATCGATGACGCCGAAGTCGCTGCTGATATACTGCACGTTGTCGGCGCGACTGTAGTGATAGGTGATATCGATGTTCAGCCGGTCGGTAGCCCGGAACGAAACCCCGGCGATCCCCTGATAGGCGAAGTGGGTGTCGGAATCATCGATGCTGGCGCCAACGGGCGTGAACGGCGCCGGACCCACGAGGTCACCCGCGGAGTTCACCTTCAGGTGCACGAAACCCACGCCGCCACCGATGAACGGGTTGAAGCGCGAGTGAGGCAGCAGGTCAAACAGGACGTTGCCGAAACCGGTCCAGGAATCGACGTTGCCGCCCGGGCTGCCGCACGGCGAGCCCGCTCCGGTTCCGGTGGCGCACAGGGCGAAGCCGCCCGGCGTGTCGGGCCACTGATTGAAACCGGTGATGCCGGCGCGGCGATAGCCGCCTTCCAGTTCGAGCCGGAGGTGGCCGTTGAGCCGGTAGCCGATACGGGCGAAAGCCGCGAAATCGGGATTGTTGCTCACCGGATTCATGCCAAAGCCGGCGCCTTCAAAGGTGCCCCTAAGGCCACTCGTGTGATGGCCGCCGACGTCAATGGCGCCGTACCAGCCCGGATTCACCGCCGACCAGTCGTCGTCCTGCGCGAAGGCAGCGGGTGCGATGACGAGCGTGGCCAATGCAGCGCCGGCCAAAAGTCTCAATTTCATTTTTTATCCCCTTTTCACCGTCCGTATCGACCGCGAGGTCTGATCACGGCGCCCGTTTGGCACAAGGACCGCCCAACGCTACCGGCGGCGTTTGTGCTAGTTAGCGCATTTCCATCGCCATGCCTACAAGCACGACCATGGTAAAATCGTGACGTTGATTTGCTTTACGCCCCAAAAGTGAACAGTCCCTCACCGGCCCCAGAGGCTCGGGCAGTCGCGGCGCGCGCCCCCGCAGCAGCCGCTCCCGCCGGATCGAAGGAGAAGCTTGTTACGCAAATGCGCATGCCCCAATCTGGTTCCCATCCAAGGCGCGTGAAGATTTGGAGGCGGTTCTGAGTTCTGCTGCGGCTCTGGCGAGCGGTCCCGAGGGCGACATCCTCCTCAGCGCGATTTCGCAGGGGCAATGGGACTCCCTGTCGGCCGGGTTCGCGGCCCATATCCGCGCCGCCGCCCGCCTGGCCGGGTTCACCGCCAAGGCCGGCCACATCGCCCTCGTCGCCGACGCCGAGGGCCGCCTGACCCGGGTCCTGTTTGGCCTTGGCGAAAGCCAAGACCCGTTGATTTTCAGGGGCTTGGCCGGCCGACTCCCGCCCGGAGACTACCGCCTGGAAGCCGCCGTCGAGGGCATGGCGGCCAATGACATGGCCATCGCTTTCGCCCAGGGCGCCTACCGCTTCGACCGCTATCGCAAACCGGCGCCCGCTCCGCGCCTGCGCACGCCGCCAGGCGCCGACGAGGCCGAAGTGCGACAGGTCAGTCATGCCCTGGCTCTGGCTCGCGACATGATCAACGCCCCGGCCAACGCCATGGGTCCGCTGCAGCTCGAGACCATCGCCCGCGAGATCGCCGCCGCTCATGGCGCGCGCATCGACGTGGTGGTTGGCGATGCCCTGCTCGACGCGGGCTATCCGGCGGTGCATGCGGTGGGTCGCGCCGCCGCCGCCAGCCGCGCGCCGCGGATGATAGAAATATCATGGGGTGATGCGAAAGCGCCACACTTGGTGATCGTCGGCAAGGGCGTGGTGTTCGACAGCGGCGGCCTGGACATCAAGCCCTCGGCTGGAATGCGAATCATGAAGAAGGACATGGGCGGCGCCGCCCACGCCCTGGCCCTCGGCCGCATGGTGATGGCGGCGCGCTTGCCGGTAAGGCTGACGGTGCTGACGCCGGCGGTGGAAAACGCCATCTCCGGCGAGGCCATGCGGCCGGGCGATGTCATCGCTTCGCGCAAGGGGCTATCCATCGAGGTCGGCAACACCGACGCCGAAGGCCGGCTCATCCTCGCCGACGCCTTGGCCCGGGCCGGCGAGCTTCGCCCCGACTTGACCATCGATCTGGCCACCTTGACCGGCGCCGCCAGGGTGGCGCTCGGCCCTGACGTGCCGCCCTTCTACACCGACGATGAGTCCCTGGCGGCCGAGATCGCCGCCGCCTCGGCGCAGACCTTCGATCCGGTCTGGCGGATGCCCTTGCATGCCGGCTACGACGAAGCCATCGACAGCGACGTCGCCGACGTCACCAACGAGCCGGAAGGCTGGGCTCAGGCCGGCTCGGTCACCGCCGCCCTGTTCCTCAGGCGCTTCGCCCCCGAAGGCGCCTGGGCGCATTTCGACATCTATGCGTGGAATCCCCGCAACCGGCCCGGCTGGCCCAAGGGGGCCGAGGCGCAGGCCATCCGCGCCCTCTATGCGCTGGTCAGGAATCGATGGACCTGAACCGGGGTTGGCGAACGGCGTTGATCCGCGACCGCGTCGCCGACGCCCGCCTCGAGGGCGTGGTTTCGGCGGATCGCTATGTCGTCGTGCGTCCAGGTCAGGTGGTGACGCCGGCGGCGGCGTTGCGCGCCGGTCCCGATCCTGGCGCCGAGCAGGTCAGCCAGCTGCTGTTTGGCGAAGCCTTCGATCGGCTCGATGACCAGGGAGACTACGTTTTCGGTCAGGCGCGGCGCGACGGCTGCGTCGGCTGGGCGCCAGCCAAGGCGATCGATCAGCCGCTGTCCACGCCGACCCACTGGGTCAGCGCCCTGCGCGCCTACGCTTTCGCCGAGCCGTCGATCAAGGCGCCGGCGAGTGGGCCCCTCAGCCTCAACGCCCTGGTCCGGGTGGTCGAGGAGACCGAGACCCTGATGCGGGCCGAGCGGGTTGGCTGGATCGCTCGGCGTCATCTGGCGCCGATCGGCGTCTGCGCCGCCGACCCGGCCGCGGTCGCCCTGGCGCACCTCGGCGCGCCCTATGTCTGGGGCGGTCGCGACAGCACCGGGCTGGACTGCTCGGGCCTGGTGCAGCAGGCGCTGCTCGCCTGCGGCTTCGCCTGCCCGCGCGATGCCGACCAGCAGCAGGCCCTGGGGGCGCCGGCCCCGGCCGACGACCTGATCCGGGGCGACCTTGTCTTCTGGCGTGGCCACGTTGGCATGATGGCCGACCCGCGCCGCCTGATCCACGCCAACGCCCATCACATGGCGGTGACGCTCGAGGCGCTGGCGACGGTCATCGCCCGCGGCGAGGATCCGCTGGCCTACCGCCGGCTCAGCGGGCGAAAATCGCCCGCTCGTCGCCGAAAGCCTTGAATTCGAGGGCGTTGCCCGAGGGGTCGGTGACGAATAGCGTCGACTGCTCGCCCGCCTGACCGGCGAACCGGGTCTCCGGCGCGATCAGATAGCGGACCCCGGCCGCCGAAAGTCTGTCGACCAGCGCCCGCCACGCCTCGGGGGTCAGAATCAGGCCGAAATGACGCACCGGCACCGCCTCGCCATCCACCAGGGAGGTGCGCGCCGCCAGCTCTTCGGGCGCCAGGTGAGCGACGATCTGATGACCGTGAAAATCGAAGTCCACCCAATCGGGCGCCGATCGACCCTCCGGGCAGCCGAGGACGCCGCCGTAGAAGGCGCGCGCTTCGCCAAGATCGCGGACCGGGAAGGCGAGGTGGAAGCGGGGTCGCATGCCTGGCTCTTAGCCACTCGCCGCTGGCGGTGCAAAGCGCGCTGGACTTCGCGATGGGCGCGGGCCAAACCTCGCCGCCTTGCAACCCCCGGGAGCCGACCATGGACGCCACCACCCTTGATCCGGAAACCTGGACGTCGGCGGGTGAGTCGGGCCTGGCGGCGGCGATCGACCTGCGGCGGGCCATCCATGCCGAGCCGGAACTCGGCCTCGACCTGCCCAAGACCACCGCCAAGGTGAAGGCCGCGCTCGCCGGTCTGCCGCTGGAGATTCGCCAGGGCCCCTCGACCAGCGGCCTGGTGGCCATCCTGCGCGGCCCCGCCAACGGCCGCACGGTCCTGCTGCGCGGCGACATGGACGCCTTGCCCCTGACCGAGGATACCGGCCTCGAATTCGCTTCCCGCCATCAGGGGGCGATGCACGCCTGTGGCCACGACACCCACGTGGCCATGCTGGCCGGCGCCGCCCGGGCGCTGAGCGCCGAGCGTGATCGTCTTGCGGGAACGGTGATGTTCATGTTCCAGCCCGGCGAGGAAGGCTGGCACGGGGCCAGGTTCATGCTCGAGGACGGCCTCATCGATCCGCTGCCCGACGCCGCCTTCGCCCTGCACATCTCGCCGAACATGCCCGACGGCGTCTTCGCCGGTCGCGCCGGGCCCTTGCTGGCGGCCTCCGACACGTTGCGCGTCAAGGTCAAGGGCGCGGGCGGTCACGCCTCGATGCCGCATGACGCGCTCGATCCGATCCCGGTGCTGGCCGAGATCGTCACCGCCTTCCAGACCCTGGTCACGCGGCGGATCCCGGTCAATGAACCGGCGGTGATCACCATCGCCAAGATCGAAGCCGGGACGACCAGCAATGTCATTCCCGAAGAGGGACGGCTGCTGGGCACCATGCGCACGCTCTCCGAGCGCACCCGGACCCTGGTCCACGAGGGCGTTCGCCGGGTGGCCGAGAACATCGCCGCCGCCCATGGCGCCACCGCCGAGGTGGAGATCGAGCATGGCTTCCCGGTGACGGTGAACGACGCCCGGGTGACCGATCTCGCCCGCCGCACCGCCGAGACGCTGTTCGGCGAAGGCGCGTGGATGACCATGGCCAGCCCGATGATGGGCGCCGAGGACTTCTCCTATGTGCTGCAGAAGGTTCCGGGCGCGATGGCCTTCCTCGGCGCCTCGCCGGAGGGCGGCGACTATCGTCGCTGCTGCGCGCTGCACTCCAACCGCATGGTGCTGAACGAGAAGGCGATGGCCCGCGGCATCGCCATGCACTGCGCGATGGCGCAGGCGGCGCTGTCGAGCGATCTCGAACTCTGAGCGCTGATGCTGGTATTGATCGCCGCCCTGGCCCTGGCCCCGGAGCTCGTGCCCACCGCGCCCTCGGATGCGCCGCCGGCGCCGCCGCCGGCCGTGAGCGGCTTATCGTCGGACCCGGCCGTCCCGCCGGGTGACCTGGGCGCCGTCCCGCCGCTGCCCAACGGGCCGCTGCTGGCGGTCGCCCGCGGGCCGCGCGGGGAAACCTTCCTGGTCAGGGATCGGGCGTCCGCTACCGGTCTCACGGCGGATTTCTGGACCTATGAGGCGTTCACGCCGCCAATCGCCATCAAACCTGGACTGTCCGTGGTTCAGGGTCTGGCTCACCATCAGGTGGACTGCGCCGCCAAGACCGATCGGACCGTGGCCAGCGCCGGCTATGGCGAGGACGGGACCGCGCTCATCGCCCTGGCCGCCAGCCCGGCCGCGCCCCTCGCCCCCGGCAGCGCCTACGACCTGATCGCCGACAAGCTATGCGCGCGGGCCGCGCTGCCGGCGGGAGATGTCTCAGGTCACGTCGCGGCCCTGGCGGCGGCCAGAGCCCTCGCCGGCGCCTGACGAGCGGGCGATGGGCAACGTCACCGTGGTCGGCGCCCAGTGGGGCGACGAAGGCAAGGGCCGGGTCATCGACTGGCTGGCGGGTCGCGCCGACGTCGTGGTCCGCTTTCAGGGTGGCAACAACGCCGGTCACACCATCGTCGTCGGCAATACCGTCTACAAACTCTCGCTGCTGCCCTCGGGCCTGGTGCAGGGCAAGCTGTCGGTGATCGGCAACGGGGTGGTCATCGACCCTTGGTCGCTGGCGGCGGAGATCGAGGCCGGGCGCGGGCAGGGCCTGACCATCACTCCCGAGCTGCTGGTGGTCGCCGACAACGCCTGCCTGGTTCTGCCGCTGCATCGCGATCTCGACGCGGCGCGCGAGGCCCGCGCCGGGGCCAACCGGATCGGCACCACCGGTCGGGGGATCGGTCCGGCCTACGAAGACAAGGTCGGACGCCGGGCGCTTCGCGTGGCCGACCTCGACGACCGGCCCGCCCTGCCGGGCAAGATCGAACGCCTGTTGGCCCACCATCGGGCGCTGCGCGAAGGTCTCGACCTGGCGGCGGTGGACCCGACCTCCCTCATGGCCGAGCTGCTGGAGGTGGGGCCGAGAATCCTGCCGTTCGTCAAACCGGCCTGGCGGGTCATGGCCGACGTCGCCGCGAGCGGGCGGCGCGTGTTGTTCGAAGGCGCACAGGCGACCCTGCTCGATGTCGACCACGGCACCTATCCGTTTGTCACCTCGTCCAACACCATCGCCGGACAGGTCGCCGCCGGGGCCGGCGTCGGCCCCAAGACCATCGGGCGGGTACTGGGGATCATGAAGGCCTACGCCACGCGCGTGGGCGAGGGCCCGTTCCCCAGCGAGCAGGCGAACGCGGTCGGCAAGCGGCTGGGCGAGCGCGGCCATGAGTTCGGCACCGTCACCGGGCGCCCTCGGCGCTGCGGCTGGTTCGACGCGGTCCTGGCGCGGCAATCGGTAATCCTCGGCGGCATCGAGGCCATCGCGCTGACCAAGCTCGATGTGCTGGATGGCTTCGAGACGCTGAAGATATGCGTCGGCTATCAGCTGCAGGGGCGTCGGATCGATTACCTGCCGGCGGCGATGAGCGCCCAGGCGGCGGTGGTCCCGATCTGGGAGGAGCTGCCCGGATGGAGCGCCAGCTCGCGCGGGTTGCGGGTCTGGGCTGACCTGCCGCAAGCGGCCATGGCCTACGTCCGCCGCCTGGAGGCACTGGTCGGCGCGCCCGTGGCGCTGCTCACCACCAGCCCGGAACGCGACGATCTGATCCTGCTCAGCGACCCGTTCGACTAAGCGTCGACCAGATTCTTTTCCTGCGCTGCCGCGCGCATGGCCTTCTGCAGCTTTTCGAACGCCCGCACTTCGATCTGGCGCACCCGCTCGCGGCTGACGCCATATTCCGACGCCAAGGTCTCCAAGGTGGTCGGATCGTCCTTGAGCCGCCGTTCGGTTAGGATGTGCCGTTCGCGATCGGAAAGCTCGGTCATCGCCTCTTCCAAGAGGCCCATGCGCAGGGAGTATTCCTCGCTTTCGGCCAGGCGGGTCTCCTGGCTGACCGCGTCCTTGTCCTCCAGCCAGTCCTGCCACTCGTTTTCGGAATCGGCGCGCAAAGGGGCGTTGAGCGAGGCGTCGGGACCGGCCAGGCGGCGGTTCATCGACACCACCTCCGAATCGAGCACGCCCAGCTTGGTGGCGATCTGACTCACCTGCTCGGGTCTGAGATCGCCCTCTTCCAGGGCGCTGATCTCGCTCTTGGCTTTGCGCAGGTTGAAGAACAGCTTTTTCTGCGCCGCCGTGGTGCCCATCTTCACCAGCGACCACGAACGCAGGATGTATTCCTGGATCGAGGCCCGGATCCACCACATGGCGTAGGTGGCCAGGCGGAAGCCCTTGTCGGGCTCGAACTTCTTGACCGCCTGCATCAGGCCGACGTTGCCTTCGGAGATCACTTCGCCGATCGGCAGGCCATAGCCGCGATAACCCATGGCGATCTTGGCCACCAGGCGCAGGTGCGAGGTCACCAGCCGGTGCGCGGCGGCCGGATCCTCATGCTCACGCCAGCGCTTGGCGAGCATGAACTCCTCGTCCTTGCCGAGCATCGGGAACTTGCGAATTTCCGTCAGATAACGGGACAGGCCGCCATCGGGCGACATGACGGAAAGCGCGTTGACTGCAGCCATATGGTCTACATTTCCCCTAGGGAGCGGCCTTTTGCGGCAAATTGCGCGTCATCAGCGCGCGCTCCAGACAATCCCCTAGATAGTGATCGGTTGCGACCGGTTTAAGCCCGTTCCTTGCCAGGCTTTCTGAACTCTTCGTTAGAACGGCTCACGGGGTTTCACAACGCCGCGAGGGCGGCTTCGAGGGCCGCCATATCGGCTGGCGGCGCGGTCTCGAAGCGCAGCGCCTCGCCGGTGAGGGGATGGCGGAAGGCCAGCACCGCCGCGTGCAGGGCCTGGCGTTTCAACCCGGCGGCGGCGATCGCGGTCTTCACCGCCGGCGCCGGCGGCCCGGCGCCATAGGCCGGATCGCCAAGGCAGGGGACGCCCTTGTGAGCGAGATGGACCCGGATCTGATGGGTGCGCCCGGTCTCCAGCGTGCAGACGAGCTTGGCGGCGAGGGGCGCGCCCGCTGGGCCGAACGTGCGCAGCGTCCGGTAGTGGGTGACCGCCTCGCGCCCGCCGGCGGCGAGCACGGCCATCTTCTTGCGGTTCCCCCTCGAGCGACCGATGCGGGTGGCCACCGATCCGGCGCCCGGCGTGGGCGCGCCGCGGGTCAGAGCCAGATAGGCGCGCTCGATGTCGTGGGCGGCGAAGATCGCCGAAAGACGATGGTGAGCGAGATCGGTCTTGGCCGCCACCATCACCCCGGAGGTCAGCTTGTCCAGGCGATGCACGATCCCCGGCCTGGCGACGCCGCCGATGCCCGAGAGCGTGTCGCCGCAGTGGTGGATCAGGGCATTGACCAAAGTGCCGGCCGGACTGCCTGGCGCGGGGTGCGCCGCCATGCCGGCCGGCTTGTCGATGACGATCAGATCGGCATCCTCGTAGAGCACGCTCAGCGCCAAGGACTCGGCGGCCGGGACGGCGGGCGTTGGCGGTGGAATGGCCAGGCGATAGCGGCCGGGTTCGGCCGGCGCCGAGGGATCGTCCATGGCGCGCTCGCCGAGCCTCACCGCCCCTTGGCGCATCAGCGCCTGGATGCGGGCGCGGGAGAGCTCGGGCAGAGCGGCGGCCAGCGCCCGATCAACTCGGCCATCCTTGGCGCTGACCTCAACCTCGATGATCGCTGGCCCGGTCACGGCCGCTCGATCAGGGCCCCGTTCTCGATCACCCTGTAGAAGCACGAGCGGAAGCCGACGTGACAGGCCCCGCCGTCGCCACCGGGCGTGACCTTCAGCAAAATCGCGTCCTGGTCACAATCGATGCGCATCTCGGCCACCGTCTGGATCTGGCCGCTGGTTTCGCCCTTGCGCCACAGCCCGCCCCGCGAGCGGCTGAAATAGTGCGCCTCGCCGGTGGCCAGGGTCAGGCGCAGCGCCTCGGCGTTCATCCATCCCAGCATCAGCACCTCGCCGGTGACGGCATGGGTGGCGATGGCGGCGATCAGGCCATGCTCGTCGAAACGCGGCGCAAGCACGACGCCCCGCTCCAGACTGGGCGCATCGGGCGCCGTGGGAAAGGTGGTCATGGGTTCGGATGGCCTCGCGGACGGGCAGTGGCTATATCAGCCGCCGCCGTAATAGCAGCGCAGCGACATGACACTCACCCTCTACGACACCATGGCCAGGGCCAAGCGCCCCTTCGTCCCCGCCGATCCGGAGCGGGTGACGATGTATGTGTGCGGACCGACGGTCTACAACTACGCCCACATCGGCAACGCCCGGCCGGTGGTGGTGTTCGATGTGCTCTTCCGCCTGCTGCGCCGGCTCTATGGCGAGGCGCACGTCGCCTACGCGGCCAACGTCACCGACGTCGACGACAAGATCAACCGCAAGGCGATGGAAGAAGGTACGGCCATCGAAACGGTGACCGCCCGCTACCTCGACGCCTATCACGCCGACATGTCGGCGCTGGGAGCGTTGAAGCCCACCTTCGAGCCGCGCGCCACCCAGACCATGGCCGCGATCATCGCCCTGATCGAGCGCCTGGTGCGGGCCAACGCCGCCTACGCGGCCGAAGGCCATGTGCTGTTCAATGTCCAAGGGTTCAGCGGCTACGGCGAACTTTCACGGCGCTCGCGCGAGGACATGATCGCCGGGGCCAGGGTCGAGGTCGCCCCCTACAAGCAGGATCCGGCCGATTTCGTGTTGTGGAAGCCGTCCAAGCCCGGCGAGCCGGTGTGGGAGAGCCCGTTCGGGCCTGGCCGGCCCGGCTGGCATATCGAATGCACGGCGATGATCGATGAGACGCTCGGCCTGCCGATCGACATCCACGGCGGCGGCAATGATCTCATCTTCCCCCACCACGAGAACGAGCGCGCCCAGGGCCTGGCCGCCTGCGGCCACGCCGGCGGCTACGCCAACTACTGGCTGCACAACGGCTTCCTCAACATGGGGGCCGAGAAGATGTCCAAGAGCCTCGGCAATGTGGAGCTGGTCCACACCCTGCTCGATCGGTGGCCGGCCGAGGCGCTGCGCTGGGCGTTGCTGGCCTCGCACTATCGCCAGCCGCTGGCGTGGAGCGATGAGGTGATCGGCGCGGCCAAGGGCGCCCTGGATACCCTCTACGGGGCGCTCCAGCGGGCGAGCGATGTTGTTCCCTCGACCGAAGACCCTTCTGCGGACTTCCTGGCCGCCATGCACGACGACCTCAATACGCCCAGGGCCAACGCCGAATTGTTCGCGCTGGCGCGACGCCTCGAAGGCGGGACCAAGGCCGAGCGTGCTCTGGCCAAGGGCCAACTCCTGGCCGGCGGAGCGGTGCTGGGCTTCCTGGCCGCCGATCCCGACGCCTGGTTCCAGGGCGGCGCCGATCCGGCTCTGGCCGCCCGCGTCGAAGCGTTGATCGCCGAACGCGCCCTGGCCCGCGAGCGGCGTGACTGGGCGCGGGCGGATGGCCTGCGCGACGAACTGGCGGCGCTCAACGTTGAGGTGCTGGACGGCGCCGCCGGCGCCACCTGGAGAGTGAAGGAGCGCGCCTCTTGAGGCTCAAGCTCGAGCACCGGATCGGCATCCAGGCCCCGGCCGAGGCGGTGTGGGCTTTGGTCGCCGATGTCGACCGCTGGCCGCAATGGAGCGGCCTCTATAGCGCCGCCAAGGGCGTGGTCCGCATCGGCGAGAAGCACGAGGTGGTGGTCAATCTGCTCGGCCACAAGCCGGTCAGGGTCACCTCGACGGTGGTCGACTGGGTGCCCAACGAGCAGCTCCACCTCGAGATCCGCATGCTGGGCGGCCTGATGCGCTCGGTACGCTATTTCGAGATCGAGCACCTGACCGCGACGGCGTGCATCTTCGCCAACGGCGAGATGTTTGGCGGACTCATCGGGCCCGCGATCGCACGGCGTTTGCGCAGGCCGATCCGCGAGGGCTTCCGATCTATGGGCGAGGCGGCCAAGGCCCTGGCGGAGAAGGACTACGCGCCCGAGTTGCCGCTGGGCTGACGGTGGCTTTTCCCGCGCCGCGGGCCAATATGGAAGTGCGATGATCGACGAGCTCTATTCGGCCAGGATCCTGACCCTGGCGGCCAACCTGCCGCGCGCCGGGCGCCTGGCGGCGCCCGAGGCCTCGGCCGAGAAGGTGGCCAAGCTCTGCGGCAGCCGGGTGGTGGTCGACGTGGTCATGGACGGAACCCGGGTGGCCGATTTCGCTCAGGAGGTGAAGGCCTGCGCGCTCGGCCAGGCGGCGGCCGCGGTGCTGGGCGAACACGTCATCGGGGCCGAGCTTGCCGAGATCGAACTGGCGCGCGATGCCTTCCGTGCTATGTTGAAAGCGGGCGCGCCGCCGCCCGACGGACGCTTTTCGGACCTCTTCATGCTCGAACCGGTCAAGGACTATCCGGCCCGTCACGCCTCGGCCATGCTGGCCTTCGAGGCGACGGCGGAGGCGTGCGCCAAGGCGATCGCGGCCAAGGCGGCGCGAACTAGCCCCGCCGACGCGGCCTGAAGGGCTGGCCAGCCCGCGATCCGGCGCGTCGGCATGAATCTCTACCAGAGCGTCATCCGGGGCGGCCACTTCGCCTATAAGGTGACGCTTTCGCCCTGGATCGGGCGTCAATGCCGCTTCCAGCCGACCTGTTCGGACTATGCGGCGCAGGCGCTGATCCTGCACGGGCCGGTGCGCGGCGGATGGCTGGCCGCGCGGCGCCTGTGCCGATGCCACCCCTTTGGCGGCGCCGGGTTCGATCCCGTGCCGCCGCGCCCGGAAAGATTGACCGATGATCGAACTGAAATTTCCCGATGGCCAGGCGCGATCCTTCGAGCCCGGCGTCACCGGGGCCGAGGTGGCGGCGGCGATCTCGCCGTCCCTGGCCAAGAAAGCGTTGCTGGCCAAACTCGACGGCCAGCTCCTCGACCTTAGCCGCCCGCTGGACCGCGGCGGGGCGATCGAAATCCTGACCCGCGACGCCCCCGAGGCCCTGGACGTCATTCGCCACGACACCGCCCACATCCTCGCCGAGGCGGTGCAGGAGCTCTATCCCCGCACCCAGGTGACCATCGGTCCCAACGTCGAGAACGGTTTCTATTACGACTTCGCCCGCGACGAGTCGTTCTCGCTCGACGATCTGGCCAAGATCGAGGCGCGCATGCGCGAGATCGTCGATCGCGACGAGGGGATCACGCGCGAGGTGTGGGACCGCTCCGAGGCGATCGCCCACTTCAAGGGCATCGGCGAGGCCTACAAGGCCGAGATCATCGAGAGCATTCCCGCCGGCGAGCCGGTCACCGTCTATCGCCAGGGCGCGTGGAAGGATCTCTGCCGCGGCCCCCACCTGCCCTCGACCCGGCATGTCGGCAAGG
Organism: Caulobacteraceae bacterium; assembly: GCA_035999625.1. GTDB lineage: Bacteria > Pseudomonadota > Alphaproteobacteria > Caulobacterales > Caulobacteraceae > Acaudatibacter. The sequence goes on from DASYGN010000045.1 coordinate 22,554, forward strand.
CGTTCCGGCTGACCAAGCTCGCCGGCGCCTACTGGCGCGGCGATCAGAAGAACGCGCAGCTGCAGCGCATCTACGGCACCGCCTGGGCCAGCGAAGCCGATCTGACGGCGCACCTCAAGCAGATCGAGGAGGCGGAAAAGCGCGACCACCGCAAGCTGGGCGCGGCCATGGACCTGTTCCACATCCAGGAAGAGGGCAAGGGCATGGTCTTCTGGCACGCCCACGGCTGGACCCTCTACCGGGCTCTGCTGGAGTATCTGCGCCGGCGTTGCGAAGCGGCCGGCTACCAGGAGGTCAAGACCCCGCAGATCCTCGACCGTTCGTTTTGGGAGCGGTCGGGTCACTGGGCCAAGTTCCAGGCCTCGATGTTCGTCTGCGAGACCGACGAGGGCGAGACGCTGGCGGTCAAGCCGATGAACTGCCCTGGCCACGTGCAGATCTTCAACCGCGGCCAGCGCAGCTATCGCGAATTGCCGATCCGCCTGGCCGAGTTCGACGGCCTGCACCGCAACGAAGGGTCAGGTGGCCTGCTGGGGCTGCTGCGGGTGCGCCAGATGGCCCAGGACGATGGCCACATCTTCTGCCGCGAGGACCAGGTGGAGGCCGAGAGTCGGGACTTCATCGCCCTGCTCAAGCGGGTTTACGCCGATCTCGGGGTCGAACTGCACGCGGTCAAGCTGGCCCTGCGCCCCGAGCAGCGGTTCGGGACCGACGAGAAGTGGACGATCGCCGAGGATACCCTCGAGCGGGCGGCGCGCGCCTCGGGCCTGGAGGTGGAGCGACTGCCCAGCGAAGGCGCCTTCTATGGCCCCAAGCTCGAGTTCCACCTGCGCGACGCCATCGGCCGCACCTGGCAGTGCGGCACCCTGCAGCTCGACTATGTGCTGCCCGAGCGGCTGGGGGCCGAATATGTCGGCGAGGATGGGGCCAAGCACCGGCCGGTGATGCTGCACCGGGCCATCCTCGGCTCCATGGAGCGGTTCATCGGGGTGCTGATCGAGCACTACGCCGGAGCGTTCCCGCTGTGGCTGGCCCCGGTTCAGGTGGTGGTGGCGACGATCACCTCCGACGCCGACGCCTTCGCGCTCGAGGCGGCGAACGCCTTGCGTGGCGCGGGCCTTCGGGTGGCCACCGACCTGCGCAACGAGAAGGTCGGCTACAAGGTGCGCGAGCACTCCCTGGCCAAGGTTCCGGTGATCGCGGTGGTCGGCCGGCGCGAAGCGGAAGAGGGCAAGGTGGCGCTGCGCCGTCTCGGCTCGCAGGGCCAGGGCGAACTCGCCCTGGCCGAGGCTATCGCCACGCTGTCGAAAGAGGCCCTGCCGCCGGATCTACGGTAGCGCTCAGTGCTCCACGTTCCGCCACACGCCGCGGTAGGTGACCCACAGCAGGCCGGAGAACAGCACCAGGAAGATCATCGCCGCCAGGCCGACGTGCTTGCGCTCTTCCATCTTGGGATCGGCGGCCCACTCGAGGAAGGCGGCCACGTCCCAGGCTTCCTGCGACAGGCTGGACTTGACGCCGTCGTCGAACTGCACCCGTCCGGCGCTCAGGGGCGGAGGCATGGCGATGAAGCCGCCCGGCGGCACCTGTTTGGGATCGCCCTTCCAGTAGGGCGACATGTCGCCGGCGATGTAGGGGTCATAGTATTTGCCTGGCGGCATGGCGATGCCGTGCGGGGCGTTGGCGGTGTCGCTGGTGACGATGGAGTAGATGTAGGCCGGCCCGCCTTCGCGCGCCTTGGCCAGCAGCGACATGTCCGGCGGCAAGGCGCCGCCGTTGGCGGCCTTGCCGGCGACCGGGTTGGGATAGGGATTGGGGAAATAGTCGGCGCTGGTCCCCGGGCGCTTGATCGCCTCGCCGGTGTCGGAATCGATATCGGGGATCTGATAATCGGCGGCGATCGCCTTCACCACCGGGTTGTCGTTGGGGTTGGGATACTTGGGATTCCAGAACGGACCGCCCTCGTCGCCGAGATTTCGGAAGGCGACCATGTTCATCGAGTGGCACGAGGAGCAGACCTCGCGATAGACCTTGTAGCCGCGTTGCAGCTGGGCCTGATCGTACATGCCGAACGGGCCCTCGAACGACCAGTGGACGTCCTTGGGATTAAGCTCGGTCGTCGCCGCCAGCGCTGGCGCCGCCAGCAGGCTCAGCGCCGCGGCGAGAAGTAGGGTGCGCCCCATGCCCATCAGTCTCCGATTGCGGGCGCGGCCACGGCGCCTGCCGCGGCGGGTAGCACCGGCGTGAACAGCGAATCAGGCACCGGCAGCGGGGTCTCGCGCAGGCCCAGAAGCGGGGTGATGATCAGGAACCAGACGAAATAGTAGGCGGCGCCGATACGGCTCAGCCAGGTGACGCTGTTTACGTCATAGTCGATCAGGGTGAAGGTGGTCACGCCGTGGACGAGTTGACCGTCCGGCTCCTGGCTGCCGCACCAGCCCAGGGCCAGGCAGGCGATGATCCAGATGAAGAAGTAGAGGCGCGCCTTGGGCCGATAGCGCATCGAGCGCACCTTGGAGGTGTCGAGCCACGGCAGCGCGAACAGGCAGGCCAGGGCGCCCAGCAGCGCCAGCACGCCCGAGAGCTTGTCCGGGATGGCGCGCAGGATGGCGTAGAACGGCAGCAGGTACCACTCGGGCACGATATGGGCCGGGGTGACCAGCGGATTGGCCGGCACGGCGTTGTCGGTCTTGGCGAAGGCGTCGGGCAGATAGAAGACGAACACCGCGAACAGGATCAGGTAGAGCGAGACCGCGAAGCCGTCCTTGACCGTGTAGTAGGGGTGGAACTTCAGGGTGTCGGTCTTGGCTTTGACCTGGACGCCGGTGGGATTGTTGTTGCCCGGAACGTGCAGGGCCCAGACGTGCAGGCCGACCACCGCGGCGATCACGAACGGCAGCAGATAATGCAGCGAGTAGAAGCGGTTGAGGGTCGGCTCGTCGACCGCGAAGCCGCCCCACAGCAGGGTGGTGATCGGCTTGCCGATGATCGGGAAGGCGCCCAGCAGGTTGGTGATCACCTTGGCCCCCCAGAAGCTCATCTGGCCCCAGGGCAGGACGTAGCCCATGAAGGCGGTGGCCATCATCAGCACATAGATGATGCAGCCCAGCAGCCACAGCGCCTCGCGCGGGGCCTTGTAGGAGCCGTAGTAGATGCCCCGGCCGATGTGCAGATAGACGGCCAGGAAGAACATCGACGCGCCGGTGGCGTGGATGCTGCGCAGCAGCCAGCCATAGTTCACATCGCGCATGATGTTGCCCTCGACCGAAACGAAGGCGCCGGCCGCGGTGGCGTTGTAATGCATCGCCAGCACGATGCCGGTGAGGATCTGGGCGATGAGGCAGAACGAGAGGATGCCGCCGAAGGTCCACCAGTAGTTGAGGTTGCGCGGGGTCGGATAGTCCAGGAGATCGGCGCTGAAGCGGACAATCGGCAGGCGCGCGTCCAGCCAGCGCTCGAAAGCCGATTTGGGTTCGTAGCTCGAGGGACCGCTCATTAGCCGATCTTGACCTTGGTGTCGGAGAGGAAGGTGTAATCGGGCAGAAAGAGGTTCTTGGGGGCCGGGCCTTTGCGGATGCGCGCGGCGGTGTCGTACACCGAGCCGTGGCATGGGCAGAGCCAGCCCCCGTACTCCCCTTGCGCGAAGGTCGGCACGCAGCCGAGATGGGTGCAGCTGGCGAGCACGATCAGCCATTCCTCGTGACCGGGCTTCACGCGCGAGGCGTCGGTGGCCGGGTCCTTCATCGGCGCGTGGTCGTCGGCGACCGCCCTGGCGATCTCGGCCGGCGTGCGGTGACGGACAAACACCGGCTGCTTGCGCCAGCTGATGGTCACCTCCTGGCCGAGGGCCACCTTGGTGAGATCATATTCGATCGACGCCATGGCCAGGGTGTCGGCGGCCGGGTTGAGCTGGTCGATCAGCGGCCAGGCCACCGCCACCGCCGCACCGATGGTGGAGGTGGTGGCGAGGATGTTGATGAAATCGCGCCGGGTTGGTTCCGAGGTTTCGGACGCGGTGTGGATCGTGGTGTCGGCCAAAGCGGAGCTCACCTTCAGTCAGACTCTTCGAGGACCGAGCCACATCGCCCCGGCGGCGCGCGCGTTTCGGCCCTGCGCCGGGGTTCGCATAGAATGCGTCCGGCGCTTTTTCAACCTCGACTCTTGCAATCGCTGGCGGCCGGACGCCTGGGCCGCGCTTCGTGCGTTAAAAGACCATGACCCCGATCGAAGCCTTCGCTGATCGCGAAACCCTGATGGACGCCGCCGCGGAGGCGCTGGTTGGGGCCGTACGCCAGGTCCCGGCGCCGGCGCTCGCCGTTTCCGGCGGCAAGACGCCAGGTCCCGTGTTCGACCGACTTTCGGCGCGAGACCTCACCTGGGAGCGAATCAACGTCACCCTGACCGACGATCGTTTTGTCGAGCCGACCTCGCCGGAGAGCAACGAGCACCTGGTGCGTCAGCGCCTGCTCGTCGGCAAGGCCGCGCGGGCGCCATTCGTGGCCCTGAAGGGGGCCGGCCCAACCCCGGAGGCCGACGCGGCCGCGGCCGAGACCCGCATCCGGGCCATTCTGCCGTTCGCCGCGGTGCTGCTCGGCATGGGTCCGGATGGACACGTGGCCTCCCTGTTTCCGGGCGGATCCAAACTCGGTGTCGGGCTCGATTTCGAAGGCGAGCGGCTGGTGATCGGCGTCGATGATGCCGCCGATCCGCCTCGCGTCCCGCGCATCAGTCTCACCGCCCGGGCGCTGGTGACCACCAATCTGCTGGTGATGCTCGTCGCCGGCGATGAAAAGCGCGCGGTGATCGAGCGTATCGCCTCGAACCTTGACTACGCTCCCCCAGCGGCGAGCTTCCTGCGCCAGGATCGGTGCCCGCTGCGGGTGCTTTGGGCGCCGTAGACCACCCCGCCAGCGCCGGCCTGCCGCTGGCCGAACGCGCCGCGCCGCCGTAAAGCGCGGGCATGCATGAGCTGCTTTCCCTCGCCCAGCGGGTGCGGCGCGCGCGTCGGCGCCTCTCCGAGATCGCTGTGTGGCGCGTGCGCGAGACGCTGGCCCTCGGGGCGTGGACCTTCGATGGCGCGCCGATCGCCGTTGGCGCGGCCTGGCCGGAAGCCCGCGCGCCGCATCGCTTCGAGGGCGGCGCGTTCGCCGTTCCGGAAGCGTGGCCGCTGGCTGAGGCCGAGCTGGCGCTCGACGTCGGCGGCGAGGCTCTGCTGGCCATCGCCTATGACGGTTCGCCGCCGGTGATGCTCGGTCTCGATCCGCACCACCACGCCTTTCCTCTCGACCATCGCGCCGGCCGGCTTTCGATCGAGGCGGTGGCCAGAGGGCCGTTTGGTCAATGGCGGGAAGACCCCAGGCTCCGCCGGGCCGAACTGCGCCGCATCGAGCCGGCCCTGATCGCCTTCACGCGTGAGGCGGGCCTGGCTATCGACCTCGCCGAGGCGCTGGGCGAGCACGAAGCCTCGCCACTGCTGATCGAGGCCGCCGAGACCGCCATGGCCGCCTTCGCCCATCCGAGCCTCACCGCCGACGTCGCCGGGCGCGAGAGCGCCTATGCGCGCGGCTACGGAAACCGCGACGTCGAGGCCAAGGCGTGGCCAGCGACGCCCCTGCCCAAGGCCTCACGCGCCTCGATCGCGCCGGCGCAGGCCATCCTGAAGGACGAATTGGCGAGGTTACGCCAGCACTTCCCGCCGGTGGGGCGGGTGGCGTTGACCGGTCACGCCCATCTCGACACCGCCTGGCTGTGGCCGATCGAGGAGACCCGGCGCAAGGCCAGGCGCACCTTCGCCACCGCCGCCGATCTCCTGCGCCGCCACCCGGACTTCCGCTTCACCCAATCGTTCGCCGAATACTACCGCTATCTGGAGGACGACGATCCGGCGTTGCTGGCGGACGTGAAGCGCCTCGCCAGCGACGGCCGCTGGGCGCCCGCGGGAGGGTTGTGGGTCGAGCCGGACATCAACATGCCTTCCGGCGAGGCGCTGGTCCGTCACGCCCTCTATGGCCAGCTGACCTTCCAGCGCCTGTTCGGCCAACGCCATGGCGCCGCCTGGCTGCCCGACACCTTCGGCTTCTCGCCCGCCCTGCCGCAGATCCTCACGGGCGCCGGGCTGACCAGCCTCTTCACCATCAAGATCGGCTGGTCGGAAACCAACCGCTTCCCCCACACCCGGTTCTGGTGGGAGGGGATCGATGGCTCGCGGGTGCTGGTGCAGCAGTTCAATACCCCCGAAGACACCTACAACGGCGTCGTCGATCCGGCCTCGCTGCTCCGCGCCTGGCGCACCCACACCGACAAGGCCATCGCGCCCGAGGTGCTGCAGCCGATCGGCTATGGCGATGGCGGCGGGGGGCCGACAGCGGAGATGATTGACGCCCGGAAGGTGCTGGCGGCGTTTCCGCTGCTCCCGGAGACGCGGTTCGTGACCCCGGAGGCATATTTCGCCGCCGCTCATGCCGAGGCCGAGCGCTCGCCGCCCCCGGTGTGGGTGGGCGAGCTCTATCTCGAATATCACCGCGGCGTGCTGACCACCCAGGGGCGCACCAAGCGCCTCAACCGCCGGGCCGAACGCGATCTTGTCGCCGCCGAGGTCCTGGCGGGCTTCGCCGCCTTGCGTGGCGCGGGACAGCCGCCTTCCCTGGAGCCGCTATGGCGGACGCTGATGATCAATCAGTTCCATGACATCCTGCCGGGCTCCAGCATCGGCGATGTCTACCGCCGCACCGAACGCGAACTGGCCGAGGTGGCGGCCGGCGCCGGCGAGCACGCTTCCGCCGCGCTGTCGGCTATCGGCGAGCGCCTGGGCGGGCGCGGCGAGACCGGCCTGCTGATCGTCAACCCGGACCTCAACGCGCGCCCCGTGCGCCTGACCAGCGCCGAGCCGCTGCCTGGCGGCCAGGCGGCGGAAGAGGGCTTCGTCCTCGCCTCGGATGCGCGGGTCCCGCCGCTTGGCGCGCTCACCGGCCGAC
>DASYGN010000077.1:0-6961 GCA_035999625.1 Caulobacteraceae bacterium
GGGCGAGCTCATCATCTCGGTGGCGTTTCCGATCCCGCGCCGGGCCGCCTATCGCAAGTTCCCCCACCCCGCCTCGGGCTACGCGGTGGCCGGCGTGTTCGTCGCCGACCTCCACGGCCGCATCCAGGTGGGCGTCACCGGCGCCGGCCCCTGCGCCTTCCGCGCCGCGGGCCTCGAAGCGGCGCTGAACGCGCGCCTGGCGCCCGCGGCCGTCGATGGCGTGATCATCGATCCCAGCCGCTTCAACGCCGATCTGCACGCCTCGGCGGAGTACCGGGCCCAGTTGGTGCGGGTGCTGGCCAGGCGCGCGGTGGGCGATCTGCTCTCTGGCTAAGAAGCCGAAGGCCGAGCCGTGCGCCCAGCGGTAAGCCGAAGGATGGTCGGGACCGCGGCGCGCAGCGATGCAAACCGATGCTCGACATCGATGGGCTGGGGCTCGGCGTACCCGTGGTCGATGAAGATGCCGATGCAGCCGGCGTTGTCAGCGGCCATCATGTCGCGCCAACGATCGCCAACCATGACCGAAGCGGCGAGATCCAAGCCATGATCGGCGGCCGCGGCGAGGAGCAGGCCAGGGCGCGGTTTGCGACACGCGCAGTTGTCGGCGTCGTCATGCGGGCAGGTCCGGATATCGCTCAGGCCGAGCCTCTCCAGCAACCAGCCGTTGATCTGCGCCACTGCATCGCTCGATAGCGTGCCGCGGCTGATATCGGGTTGATTGGTGACGCAGATCAGAGGCAACCCGGCGTCGCGCAGGATCCGGCAGGCCGCCCGCACGCCCGGCAGCAGAACCGCCTCGTCGACGGACTTCGCCGGATACGGCTTGCCGTCCACCACCATCGCCCCCGTGAGCACGCCGTCGCGATCCAGAAAGACGGCGCCTTTTCGCCTGGCCGGTGTCCGCTCCACGCCGCTAGAGCCGGCCGCCACGGACGTCGGCCAGCATTTCCTCCAGCGACTGGCGGATCGCCTGCTTGGCTGTGTACCGGTTTCCCCAGCCGCTGGCGCGCAGGCGCTGGCTGTTCAGGCGAACGATGGGAACATCGCCCTTCCAGCCGCGATCGCCACCGCTGAAAGCCAGCGCCACGGCCCCGGCTTCGAGGCCGAGGGCCGCGATGGCCATGGCGGCGATCTCTCGCACCGTCACGTAGTCCAGGGTCGCCACGTTGTAGACCTGGTAGGCGGGCGCGAAGCGCGTCGTCCGGTCGATATGCAGGACCGCGCCGACGACATCGCTGACATGGACATAGGATTTGCTCTGCCAGCCATCGCCCAGGATCGAAAGGCGCGCTGGGTCGGCGACCAGCCGGCGCAGGAAATCCAGCCCCACCCCGTGCGTTTGCCGGGCGCCGACGACGTTGCCGAACCGGAATGCCCGTCCCGACAGCCCAAACATATGGCAATAGGAGGCGATCAGGGTTTCGCCGGCCAGTTTGCTGGCCCCATAGGTCGAGATGGGAATCAGCGGCCCGAAATCTTCGTGCGCCTCGATCTCTCCAAGCTCGCCGTAGATGCCGCTCCCCGAAGCATACAGGATGCGTGCAACGCCCGTCTTTCTCATCGCTTCGACGACCTTCTGGGTCAGGGCGGTCCCGGCGCGGAAGTCGATTTCCGGATCGGTGGCGGCTCTGGCGATATCCGGGTTCGAGGCCAGGTGGATCACCACCTGATGCCCGGCCATGGCCTGCGCCAGCTTCGCGGTGTCATCGATCTCGGCGGCGACGACCGCCAGGCGCGGATCGTGGTCGTGGTCGGCCAGGTGCCAATCTCGGCCCGATGAAAAATTGTCATAGACGGTGACGCCGGCGACGGCGTCCGAGCTCAGCAGGCGATGGACGAAATGGCTGCCGATGAAGCCGGCCCCGCCAACCACGAAATAGCGCTCGCTGGCATCACCGGCCAACGGTCGATTCCCATTTCGTGGCCCTCGCCTGCAAAGCCGGGTGGCTGACGAGAAGGTGCCAGACCACCGCCGCCAGGCCTTCGGTATGCGGGGTTATGCGCTCGGCGAACAGCGGCGGGATGATCACCACTGCGTCGGCGGCGGTGGCCGTGAACCCGCCATCGCGGCCGACAATCCCATAGATCTTCACGCCCATCGATTTCGCCCACTCGATGGCCACCACCAGGTTCGGCGACACATTCCGCGCCTTGTCGCCCCCGCCAACCGAGAGAATCAGCAGCGCATCGGAGGCGCTCGCCCGGGAGATCTTCAGCCACTCCACAAACACGCTCTCCCAGCCCTCGTCGTTCACCCGCGCCGTCAGCTCCGAGACGTTGTCGGTCGGCGCATAGGCCTCCATCCCACAGATCTTGCGGAAGTCGTTGACGGCATGGCTCGCGTGGCCGGCCGAGCCGCCGACCCCCAGGATGAACAGCCGCCCGCCGCCGGCGCGGACCGCCGCCAGCCCCTGCGCGAGCCGCTCGATCGACTGGGGCGCGAGCGCCTCCACGACCTTGATGGTCTCGGCGAGATAAGCGCCGGCGAAGCCTGTCATGGTGCGGACCCTGGATCAGACGGAATGCTTGCCGCTGCGCCCATCGGCTTGCTCAGATCGCGGCGAAGCGGGCAAACAGAATTCGCTTCAAGGTCCATTTGGCGCTGTCCCACGGGCGCATGGTGCTCGCGCCCACGCGCTCCTTGTAGGGGATGTAGATGCTGGTCACCCGAAGCCCCCGGCGGAAGGCCAGCAGCAACAATTCCACCGGCAGCGCCGCCCCCGAAGGTCGATGACCGAGCCGGCCGATGACCGCCTGTCGATAGGCGCGCATGCCCGAATGGAGATCGGTGATGCGACGCGCGAACAGAATCGACGCCAGGAGCGCAAAGCCCCAGTTGGCGAAAAAATTGATCCACGGCATGGCGCTCGGCTTGCGCTGCAAGCGCGAGCCATCCACGAGGTCCCATCCCTCGACCAAGACCATGGCCGCAAGCCGCGGAATCTCCGCCGCCGGATAGGTGTCGTCGCAATCCATGGTCACCACCACCTCGCGCGCGGCGCTCCTCAGCACCAGGTCCATGGCCGGCCCATACCCCTTGGGCGGAAACTGCCGGATGACCCTGACGCCCAGCGCTTCGGCGATGTCCGGCGTGCGGTCCTTGCTGGAATCGACGATCAGGATCTCGGCATCGGGAACGGCAAGGCGGATATCGGCGATCACTTTGCCGATCGCGTCCTGCTCGTTCATGGTGATCATGGCCACCGACACACGGCCAGCTAGAGTGTCCAAACCTGTCTCCTTGCCGATCGACTACAGATCCAGGCCCGATTGCGTCGCGTCACGGAAGAACATCTGAACGGTTTCAAGGGAATACTCGTCCAGATCCTTACCGAGCATGGGCAGTTTGGCCAGTATGTCGTTGGTCACCGTGATCACATGGCAACCGATTTCGGAGGCGTGGACGATGTTGAGCAACTCGCGCGGGCTGGCCCAGATCAACTCCAGTTGCGGATGCGGGCGCAAGAGCGTGACCGCTTCGGACATGATCGGCATCGGGTCGCGCCCGGTATCGGCGATCCTGCCGGCGAACACGGAAACATAGGCGCTCGGCCCGGCGGCAAGAACGCTTGCCGCTTCACGCACCTGATCAAGCGTCATGATCGCCGTGACATTGGTCTTGATTCCCGCCTCCACCAGACGCCGCAACAACGGCATGGAGCTCTCGCCAATGGAATTGGTGATCGGTATCTTGACATAGACGTTGTCGCCCCAGCTGGCGATTATGCGCGCCTGGCGAAACATTTCGTCAGCATCGTCGGAAACCACCTCGAACGATATCGGGCGTCTGCCGATCAGGTCCAAAGCCTGGTGCGCGAACTGGGTGTAGTCTTTGACCCCAGCCTTGCTCATCAGGGTGGGATTGGTGGTAAATCCCTCGATATAGGGCTTCTCCGCCAAGGCGGAGATCGCCTTCAGATCGGCGCCGTCGGCGAAGATTTTCACCGAAAATCCGAAATGCGGCATTATTCCCTCCCGCTAAGCAATTGAGAGCACCGCTTTCTCCCGTTCAGGAGATGACAACCAGATCGCCGCGGCGGGTAGAGAAACCAGCGTATTGATCAGTCCGAACAACACCGAAAGGGCCAGAGCGCTAGTGTTCGGCACCCCGACCAGGGATAGGAAATAGACCATCGCACCCTCTCTCACGCCCCAGCCCCCGATAGAGATCGGCAGGGTGGTGAGCAAGATGACCGGCGGCACGAGCACCAGGCAGTCGATGAGGCCAAGGTGCAGCGTCAGCCCCAGACTCAGCAGCCATACCACCAGGGCCAGATTCGCGTGGCCGATCAGCGACCACGAGAGAACCCTGGTAAAGGCGATCGGGCGAAGGAATACCGCGCGCGCGTCCGGAGCAATCCTCGCCATGGCCCCGATCAGGCGCAGCCGGCCGACAAACCAGGGCACGCGGTCGACCACGGTCAGGGCGATCATCCCGGCCGCGCCGGCCAGGGTCAGGGCCGGGAATATCCACGCCCCGTGCAGGCCGGGCGCCCGTGCCAGCAGCGCCGGCTCCATCACGCTCACCAGCAGGAAGAGGGCGAACAGCGTCATCACCCGTTCCAGCACCACCGAGTTCACCGCCTCGCGCAGACTCATGCCCAGCCGGCGCACACTCCATATCCGGAACCCATCGCCGCCCACCGCCCCTGGCAGCAACAGGTTGAAGAAGCCGGCGATGTAGAACAGGCGCAGGCAATCGGCGAACGGGAGGCGGCAGTTGATGGCGGTGACGATCGACTGCCAGCGCCGGGCGCCGATCGGCACTTGCAGGGAAAACGCCGCCAGCGCGACCAGGCCCCATCGCCAATCGATTTGCCGAACGCTTGCCCATGCGGCGGCAAAATCGACCTTGCGGCACACCACCACCATGACCACGGCCGACAGGGCCAGCTTGACCAGCCAGGGGCCCCAGCGTCGGAGGAAGGCGGTCATCGGGCGCCGACAATCGGCTCCGCAGGCGCGGCGGTCCAGGCGACAAGTTGTAGCATCGGCGCCTACGCTAGGAGTCCGTTTCCGACATTTGATTCCCGCCCGATACCACACACCAGACCAATGTGGCTCGCGCGCTGGCATAACATCCCTCCCTCCCCTCGATGGGGAGGGTGTCACGCGCAGCGTGACGGGACGTGGACCAGATCGAACGCGCTCGGGCGATGCGCAAAACACTTACGCCCTGGGAAACCCGGCTCTGGAGTCGCCTCCGGGGGCTGCCAATTTTGCACGCGCTCTCCACGACCCCACCCGGCGCTTCGCGCCACCCTCCCCATCGAGGGGAGGGAGGGATGTTTGAATATTGGCTCGCGCGCTGGCGCCTGACGCCGGATGGCGAGGCGTTTGCCACCGCCTTCGGCTCGCACCTCATGCCCGTGCGGCGCGGGTGCTGGCGTTGACATAACATCCCTCCCTCCCCTCGATGGGGAGGGTGTCACGCGCAGCGTGACGGGACGTGGACCGGATCGAACGCGCTCGGGCGATGCGCAAAACACTTACGCCCTGAGGGAGGGATGTTTGAATATTGGCTCGCGCGCTGGCGCCTGACGCCCGACGGCGAGGCGTTCGCCACCGCCTTCGGCTCGCACCTCATGCCCGTGCGCCAGGCGGGCGCGGCGGCGATGCTCAAGATCGCCTTCGGCGCGGAGGAGCGTCTGGGCGCGGCGCTGATGGAGTGGTGGGCGGGAGACGGCGCGGCGCGGGTGCTGGCGCACGAGGATCCGGCCCTGCTGCTGGAGCGGGCGCTGGGCGCGCGCTCGCTGGCGGCCATGGCCCGCGGCGCCGACGACGACGAAGCCACGCGCATCCTCGGCGCGGCGGCCGCTGGATTGCACCGCCCGCGCGCCCTCCGGCCCCCGGCCAGCCTCGTCCCGCTGCCGGTCTGGTTTCGCGCCCTGCCGGCCTCGGCCCAGAAGCGCGGCGGTGTGTTTGCCGCCGCCTGGAGCACTGCCCAGGGGTTGCTCGCCAGCGCGCGCGACGTCGTCCCGCTGCACGGCGATCTGCACCACGGCAATGTGCTCGATTTCGGCCCGCGCGGCTGGCTGGCCATCGATCCCAAGGGCCTCATCGGCGAGCGCGGCTACGATTACGTGGGCATGGTCTGCAATCCGGATATCGAGACGGCGGGCGCGCCGGGCGCGCTGATGCGCCGCTCGGCGATCCTCTGCGCCCAGGCCGGCCTGGAGATGCGCCGCCACCTGCAGTGGGTGCTGGCCTACGCCGGCCTTTCCGCCACCTGGACCCTGGATTCGGGCGGCGAGGCCACGCCCGCGATCACCCTGGCCGAGCTGGCGGCGCGCGAACTGGCCGCGCTCTAGAGGCTCACCCCGCCACCGACGAGGCCGTTCAGCCACCGGAACAGGGCCGGCAGCAGGGCCCGCTGGGCGGCCATGATGATGATGATCAGCACCACCGGCGAGAGGTCCATGCCACCCATCGGCGGGATGATCTTGCGGAACGGGCGCAGCAGCGGCGCGGTCACCCGCTCCAGCATGCGCACGGCGCTGTAGGCGGCGCGATTGCGCAGGTTGATGATGTCGAAGGCGATCAGCCAGCTCATCACCGCGTTGGCGATCACCAGCCACACGATGAGGGTGAGCAGCGAGTCGATGACGATGTAGACAAACTCGAGGATCGGCGACATGCCCGCTCCCTATCGGCGCGCGAGGGGGCTGGCAAGGCAAGGCGGTTTGCATTGACACCGCGCGGGGGCGGCCCTTATTTCGCGCCCTTCCTCGCCTGGCGGGGGCCGTAGCTCAGATGGTAGAGCGCCTCGTTCGCAATGAGGAGGTCAGGGGTTCGATTCCCCTCGGCTCCACCAGCCGGAAGAATTTCAGCGGGCGTCACACCGTCTCATTCATTCCCAAAAAAGACAAATAAATTAGCCAATTAGCTGGCGTTACAGTCGGCTGATAAGCTCGCTGCGGTCCAATCAGACCCGTTGCAGCTGAACCCAAAGTGGGGCCTT
>DASYGN010000127.1:0-18581 GCA_035999625.1 Caulobacteraceae bacterium
TCCCGCATTGTAACGGTTGCAAAGCTATCCAAGGTGGTCAGGTACGCCAAGCCACACCATCAACACCAGCACCGCCACCGCCGCCGCCACGTCCGCCGCCTAATCGTCCTCCATTCGAATGACCGGAATTCATGAATGACAAAGATCGAACTGACACTCGCAGTTGAGCACGGAGTGATGTTTCTCCACGGGGCCGGCGAGGGCGTTAGTATTCCCGACGACACGGGCGTAAAAAATATATCCATAACAGAAAATTGCGTATCTTTTAGAGTTAAAACTTATGTCGATGGAGATGCTATCGTAGAACTTGGCGATCCTTCCATTTCCAATTTTGAAGAACAAGAGTATTTTTCTGGATCTATAAATTGCATGTCCAAATCCATATCTCTGAGTGACAGTTATGGGTTTGTATATGCCTCGCTTCCGCTTGACGCGGAGATTGCCGCGATATCGATAAAGATGTCAGAAGCAGAAAATCCCGATTGGGTAAAATGTATAGTACACAACCTGGCGTCATTTTGACGCGGCTTACGGTCGGGTGAGCCCCGATCAGGCGACCTCACCCGGGCGACGCTCTCCGGCGGTCGCCGCCGAAGGCGCGCTAATAGCGCCTCCGCCACCGATTACGGTGACACTGTATGAGACCGTTGCTGGTTCCCGCCGGCTAGGGCCAAGCTTTCCGCCGCCGGGAGCACCCTATGGCTCGCCTCGCCCGCGTCGTGGTTCCGGAGGCCCCTCACCATATTACTCAGCGCGGCAATCGGCGCGAGCGCGTGTTCTTCGAGGACGGCGACTACCGGCTCTATCTGGATCTGATCGGCGCGGGCGGCCAAGCGCTCGGGGACGGCCATCGTCAGCTATTGCCTGATGCCAAACCACGTTCATTTCCTGATAATCCCCAGTCACGCCGACGGCCTGCGTCAGACGTTCGCCGAAGCGCACAGGCGCTACACCGGCGTCATCAGCCAGTCCGCGGTCCTCATGGCGGACCGAAGTGCGCGCATGACGACTACTTGGCCAGTTCGAAGACGCCGTCGATATCAACCCTGACCTTCACCTCGCCAGCTTCGACTGGCGTCGGCGTCGCCACCTTCTGGGCGGCCATGGCCATGTACATGGGCCTGGGCGGAGCCGGCCCGGCCTCGGTCCCTTCGCTCAGCCTGACCAGGCGCACCACGCGATAGCCAGTGGCCTGCGCGTAGACAGCCGCTTTGTCCTCCAGCGCCTTCACCGCGGCGACCCTGGCCGAGTTCTCGGCCGCGGCCGGGTTGGCGAGGCCCAGTGACACCTGGCCGAGATTGGTCGCCCCGGCGCTGGTGGCGAAATCGGCGATCCGCGCCAGTTTCGCCAGGTCCCTGACCGTCACGCGAACCTGGTTGGTCGCCTGGTATCCAGTCAGCCGTGGCGGCTGGCCCGCCTCGTAGGCGTATTGCGGCGCCAGGCTCAGCTGCGCGGTCTGCAGATCGCGGCTTTCGGCGCCGGCCGACTTCAGCGCCGCGACCACCTGGCTCATGCGATCGGCATTGGCCCGCGCGGCCGCAACCGCCGTCGGGGCCGTGGTTTCGACGCCGACATCAAAGCTCGCCTGATCAGGCGGCAGACTGGTCTCGCCGTAAGCCGAAAGGTGGAGGGTGGTGGCGGTGAAGGGCGGGCCGTGGTCCTGCGCCAGCGTGGGCGCCAAGGGCGCGGCGGCGAACACCGCCAGGAGAGGGAGAACTCGGGATGCCTTCACGACCTGCTCCAGACAAAGCGCGCGGACTTCTTGCCCGCCGCGGGGCGTGATAACCGCACTCCGCTTACCCAAGGCTGTAGCGCGCCTGGGGCCCGTAGCTCAATGGTTAGAGCCGGCCGCTCATAACGGTCTGGTTGCAGGTTCGAGTCCTGCCGGGCCTACCAGGGCCTACCTGGGCGCCGCATCGGCCTGGCGCCAGATCAGACCCTCGGCATTGCACACCCAGCGGCCCAGTCGGCGATAATCCTTGCCCTCGTCCAGGCGTCCGATCGGCAACAGCTCCAGCACCGCGGCCTCGACGTATTGAAAGTCGCGGCCGCCGCGTCGGCGGGCGAATTCCAGGAGTTCGCGCTGCGCCCAGGCGATGGCGTCGTCATCGCCGGTAAGCCGGTCGCGCAGCGGCTCCAGCCGGTTGTCCGGAAAGGCGTTGAGCCGGCGTTTGGAGGGGGCGTGCCGCAGTTCGAGACTGTAGGTCTTCATGCGTTCGCCTCCATTGGCCGGGGACGCGACAGCCTCTGCTGGTTCTCCTGGACGCGGCGGCGATAGATGGCCAGCGCGCGGGCCGGGGCCAGATGACCCTGACCGGCGATCAGGCTGTCGGTGATGGCGGACTGCGCCTCCAGAGCCGCCTGGGCCTTTTCGGTGACCATCCGCCAGCCCTCTGCGCAGATGTCCATTTCGCCCCACGCCGCGGCGTGCACGCGAAGACCGATCACCTCGCCCGCCTCCAGACAGAGCCGCATGCACTCGGCGGCCAGCGCCAGCGACGGATTTCGCTTGGTGTCCATTGGGCATCCTTCATGAGTCGTAGCATTTTGCTGCAATGCAACATGAGATGCAACTCCACCGTCAAGCTAGGCCCGGTGGCGGCGCGCGGGTATAGGGGCGCATGCCCACCCTCACCCACGTCGACCCCCGAACCGAGCTGGGCGAGCGCTACGCGGCCCTGGCCGAGGAAATCGACGCGGTCCTGGAGGGCGAGAGCCACCTCATCGCGCGCATGGCCACGGTGGCGGCGATGCTGGCGGCGGCATTCGACCATTACAGCTGGACTGGCTTCTACCTGGTCGATCGTTCGCGACCGGATCAGCTGGTCATCGGACCCTACCAGGGCTCCCTCGGATGCCTGCGGATCGACTTCGACCGCGGCGTTTGCGGGGCCGCGGCGCGGGATCGCAAGACGGTGATCGTCGCCGACGTCGACGCCTTTCCCGGCCATATCGCCTGCGACGCCGCCGCGCGCAGCGAGATCGTCACCCCGGTGCTCGACGCCGCCGGCGATCTGATCGCCGTGCTGGATGTCGATTCGACCCGGCTGGCGGCGTTTTCTCAGATCGACGGCGCCGGCCTGGAGGCGATCGTCGCCCGCGTCTTCGCGCGATCGACGGCCCTCTGATGCGCATACTGCTGGCCACCGACGCCTGGGCGCCGCAGGTGAATGGCGTCGTTCGCACCCTGGCGCGGGTCACCGCCGAGCTGCGCGAGATGGGCGATCTGGTGGAGGTGATCAGCCCCGATCAGTTCGCCACCGTTCCGCTGCCCACCTATCCGGAGATCAAGCTTGCGGTCGGCGCCTTCGAAAAGGTGCAGCAACGCTTCAAGGCCTTCGAGCCGGAGGCGATCCACATCGCCACCGAAGGGCCGATCGGATTGGCGGCGCGGCGCATCTGCCTGGAATGGAAGCTGCCGTTCACCACCAGCTACCACACCCGGTTCCCGGAATATGTCTCCGCCCGCCTGCCGCTGCCTCTCGCCGCCGGGTACGCCTACATGAAGTGGTTTCACCGCCCCTCGGGTCGGCTGATGGTGGCCACCCGGACCATGGCCGAGGAGCTCGAGCGGCAGGGCTTCCGCAACATTTCGGTCTGGTCGCGCGGCGTCGATACCGACGCCTTTCGCCCACGCCAGCCGGGCGAGCCGGACCTTTACGCCGACCTGCAGCGACCGATCTGGCTCAACGTCGGCCGGGTGGCGGTGGAAAAGAACGTTGAGGCCTTTCTTGAACTCGACCTCCCGGGAACCAAGGTTGTCGTCGGTGACGGACCTCTCCGCGACGAACTGGCCCAGCGCTATCCGACGGTGCGCTTCGCGGGAGCGAAATTGGGCGCCGAGCTCGCGGCCCATTACGCCTGCGCCGACGTGTTCGTGTTCCCCTCGCTGACCGACACCTTTGGTCTGGTGATGCTGGAAGCCTGGGCCTCTGGCCTGCCGATCGCCGGCTTCAGCGCGCCAGGCCCGGCGGACATCATCCCCGGCTCGGAGGCTGGCGCTCTGGCCCCCGACCAGAGCCAGGGATTGGCCGAGGCCTGTCTCGCCGCGCTGGGTATCGACCGCTGCAAGGCGCGGGCCGCCGCCGAACGCTATTCGTGGCGCGCCTGCGCCGAGGAGTTCCGCCGCCTCCTCCAGCCTTATCCCGAGCCGGAAAAGTCCCGTTTCTGGCGACGGCTTCGACGGCTGGCGCGCCTGCGGCGCGGACCGCGCGCCAGTCCTCCGGCGACCCGTCAGGCGGCTTCCATGCCGAATTGGAGCTCGACCAGGCGCGCATAGCGCCCGCCCCGCGCCGAGAGTTCGGCGTGCGAGCCTTCCTCGGCCACGCGGCCGGCCTCCATGACCAGGATGCGGTCGGCCTTGAGCACGGTGGCGAGCCGATGAGCAACGACAATTGTCGTGCGGCTCTTCATCGCCTCGTCCAAGGCTCGCTGGATGAGGCGCTCATTCTCGGAATCCAGGGCGCTGGTGGCTTCGTCGAGCAACAGGATTGGCGCGCTCCGGATCAGCGCCCTGGCGATCGCCAGCCTCTGCCGTTCGCCCCCCGACAGGATCTTGGCCCGCTCGCCGAGCGGTGTCGCCATGCCAAGCGGCAGGGCGTTCAGGAAAGCCTCGGCCTGCGCCGCCTTCACCGCCGCCGATATGCTGGCGGCATCGGCGCCCTCGCGGCCGAAACGCAGGTTGTCGAGGGCCGAAGCCGAGAACAGCGGCGCGTCCTGGGCGACAAAGGCGATGCGGCTGCGCACCGCTTCGGGATCGGCCTCGCGGATCGGCACGCCATCGATGCACACTTCACCGGCGAGCGGGTCGTAGAAGCGCAGTAGCAACCGCAACACCGTGCTCTTGCCGGCCCCCGAGGCGCCGACCAGGGCGATCCGCTCGCCCGGGCGGGCGTGCAGATTGAAGCCGCTGAGCACCGGCAAATCCGGCCGGCCCGGATAGGCGAAGGTGACCTCGCGCAGTTCGACCTCTCCTCTGGGCGGCTCAGGAAGCGGCCGCGGAATCGCCGGGCTGGTTATCGCCGGCCGGGCGCGCAGCAGGGTGGCGATGCGATCCATCGCCCCGGCGGCCTTCTGCATCTCGCCCCACACTTCGCTGAGAGAGCCGGTCGCGCCCGCCGCCAGCACCGCCAGGGCCGCGAACTGGAGCAGCGCGCCCGGGCTCAGCTGACCCGCCAGGACCTGCCGGGCGCCGAGCCAGAAGACGCCGGCCACGCCGCCGAACACCAGCAGGATCACCGCGCCAGTCATCAGCGCCCGGGCTTGAAGGCGCGACAGGGAGGCGGCGAAAGCGCTCTCGACCGTATTGGCGAAGCTCGCCCCGACCGACTGCTGGCGTCCGAACGCCTGCACGGTGTCGACCGCGCCCAGGGTTTCGGCGGCGAGGGCCACGGTTTCGGCGAGGCGATCCTGGGCGCGCACCGAAAGCCTGCGGACGCGCCGGCCGTAGAGGACCAGCGGGGCCAGGACCAGTGGGGCCAACAGTCCAACACCCAGGCTCAGGGGCGCCGAGACAAACACCAGCATCGCCACCGCCCCGACCACGGTCAGTAAATTGCGCATGGCGACCGAGGCCGACTGGCCGACCAGAGCCTCGACGATGGCCATGTCGGTGGTCAGCCGGGCCACCACCTCGCCGGCGCTGACCCTCAGGAAATAGGCCTGATCGAGGCTGAGCGCGCGCCGATAGACGGCGATCCGCAGGTCCGCCGCCACCCGCTCGCCAAGTCTGGCGGTGAAATAGAACCGCGCCGAGGTCGCCAGCGCCAACACGCCAGCGATGGCCAGCAAGACGATGAACGCCTGATTGAGCCGCGCCGCGGCGCCGGCGGCGAAGCCCTTGTCGACCACCAGGCGCAAAGCCCCGGTCAGAGCCAGGGTGGCGGCGGTGGAGGAAATCAGCGCCGCGGCGGCGCACAGCATGGCCCCCGAACGCGGCCTCAGGAACGGCCACAGTTCGGCCAGTGGGCGCAGGTCGCGCCGCCGGCCTTCATCGTGCGCCGGAATAACCTCTTCGGCGCTCATGGCCGATGGCTTGCCTTTCTGCGGCGGCGACGTGTATAGCCGCGCGTCCCGCCGCCCGCGCCGATGGCGCGGCCAGGCTCACGCTGGTCCAAACACGCCATGAAACAAGACATTCATCCCGACTATCATTTCATCACCGTGACGATGACCGATGGCACGACCTATCAGACGCGCTCGACCTGGGGCAAGGAAGGGTCCGACCTTCACCTCGACATTGATCCCAAGACCCACCCCGCCTGGACCGGGGGCAACCAGCATCTGGTTGATCGTGGCGGCCGGGTGTCGCGCTTCGCGGCCAAGTACGGCGGGTTCCTGAAGAAGTAGGTCCTGGCGGCGGAACGGCCGCTGTTGACAGCAAGCCGGTCGCGGCTGTCCCTATCCTGGCAATGAACGTCGAACAACCGACGGCGCGTGACCTGGCGGCGCGCATCATCAACCGTTACCTCGCGCCGCGCTGGCGATCCCTGGCCGTGTCGCTGGCCTGCGCAGCGGCGTTCGCCGGCCTTTCCGGGCTGTTGCTCGGCATCCTTCAGCCGGCGGTCAATGCGCTGTTCTCACACTCGCGGGCCAACGTCATGTTCCTGCCCTTGGCCATCGTCGTCCTGGCGATCGGCCGCGGTCTGGCTCAAGCGGCTCAGGCCCTGATCGTCAACCGGATGGGAAACGGCCTCGTCGGCGATGTCCAACTCGACCTGTTCAGCCGGCTGGTGCGGGCGGATCTGGCCAGGTTGCGCGCCGCCCATTCCGGGACTTTCGTCTCGTCGGTCCTCTACGACGCCGGTCTGGTCCGCGAGGCGGCGACCACCGGGCTGGTCAATTTCGTCCAGCAGGGCCTGACCTTGCTCGCCGCCGGCGTGGTCATGGCGTGGACCGACTGGCGGCTGGGTCTGATCGCCCTGGTGGCCGCCCCGGCGATCGCCGCCTTGCTGCGCGGGTTCATGCGCCGGGCCAGCGTTTCGGCGCGGGGCGCCATGGCCGCCACTTCGACCTTGGCGACCGCGATCATGGAGGGATTGGACGGCGTGCGCGTCGTCAAGATGGAGAATCGCGAGGCGGACGAGGAGGCGCGGGTGCGCGCGGCGATCGCCGAGCGTCAGCGGCACATCATCAGCGGTGACAACGCCCGCGCCATCGCCGCTCCGGTCACCGAGACGGTCAGCTTCGTGGTCATCGCCGCCGTTCTCGCCTACGAGGGCTGGCGCGCCAGCGCCGGCCACGCCAATCCCGGCGCCTTCGCGGCGTTCTTCGCCGCGCTGCTCACCGCCGGCCAATCACTGCGCCAAGTCTCCAACCTCACCACCCTGATGAGTCAGGGGCTGGCGGCCGCGCGCCGGCTGTTCGACGCCCTCGATGTCCAGCCGGAGATCGGCGACACGCCCGCCGCTCCCGATCTGCAGCTTTCCGAGGCGACGCTGAAATTCGAGGGCGTATCGTTCGCCTATGCCGACGGTGGGCCGGTGCTGAGCGAGGTCAACCTCGAGGCCCGGCGCGGCGAGATCGTCGCCCTGGTCGGCCCCTCGGGCGCCGGCAAGACCACCATCCTCAACCTCATTCCGCGCTTCTACGAAGCCAGCGCTGGCGCGGTGACGCTGGATGGTCGCGACGTGCGCGCCGTGACCCTGGCTTCGCTCAGGCGCAACATTGCTCTGGTCACCCAGGAAGCTTTCCTGTTCGACGACACGGTGGCGGCCAACATCGCCTACGCCAAACCTGGAGCCAATCGGGCCGAGATCGAGACGGCCGCGGCGCAGGCGGCGGCCGATGACTTCATCCGCCAGCTTCCGTCGGGATACGACACCGTGGTCGGCGAAGCCGGCGCGCGCCTCTCGGGCGGACAGCGGCAGAGGCTGGCCATCGCCCGCGCGTTTCTCAAGAACGCGCCGATTCTCCTGCTCGACGAACCGACCAGCGCGCTCGACGCCGAAAGCGAGGCTCACATCCACGCCGCGCTGATCCGCCTGATGGCTGGGCGGACGACGATCATCATCGCCCATCGGCTTTCGACGGTGCGCAGCGCCGACCGCATCTATGTGCTCGATGCCGGCAGGGTGGTCGAAACCGGCGCCCACGCCAGCCTCGTCGATCATGGCGGCCTCTACGCCCGCCTGGCGCGCAACCAGAACCTCGAAGCCGCGCCGGAAACCGCCGCGTGAAGCGCTTCGTGCGCGCCCCGGCGGTGCAGTCGGCGCTCGGGTGGTTGGTGGCCGGCTATATCGAGCTGATCATCCGCACCATGCGCTGGCGTTTCGAAGGCCGCGCAAACGTGGATGCGATCATGCGCCGGCCGGAGGGTCTCATCGCCCTGTTCTGGCATGGCCGCATCGCCCAGGGCATGGCCTGCCGTCCGCTGCTCGCCGCCAAGCCGCGCCGCGTGCTCATCTCGCTTTCGCCGGACGGCGAGTTCATCGCCAAGGCGGCGCAGCGCCTGCGCATCCCACCGCTGCGCGGCTCGGCCAGTCGTGGCGGGTCAAAGGGCGGGGCGCGCGCGTTCCGCGAGGCCCTGTCGTTCATCGCCTCGGGCGGGGTGATGATCATCAACCCCGACGGCCCCCGCGGCCCGCGTGAGGAGCTGCCTCTGGGTCCCCTGTTGATGGCCAGGGCCGCCGGTTGCCCGGTGTTCGTGATGAGCCTCGCCGCCGCCCCGGCCCTGACCCTCGGCAGCTGGGACCGGGCGCGCATACCCTTGCCGTTCGCCAGAGGGCAGGTGGTCCTGGAGGGTCCCCTGGAATTGCCGCCGGGGGCCGGGGACCTCGAGGACGTGCGCCAGGAATGGCAGGAAAAGATGCGCGCCGGCCAGGCGCGGGCCGAGGCGCTGCTGGCCGAGCGGAGCCGGGCCACGCCGACCCTCATGGCTTACGGGGTGGCTACAAAGGCGCTCGGTCTCATTGCGCCGGCGCTGCTGCACTGGCGCGCCTGGCAAGGAAAAGAAGACCCCAGGCGCCTGGGTGAGCGTCTTGGAAAGGCCAGCCTGCCGCGGCCGGGGGGCGCCCTTGTCTGGCTGCATGGGGCCAGCGTCGGCGAGGGCCTGGCCCTGGTCAGCCTCGCCGAGCAGATGCGCGCGCTGCGCCCCGACCTCAACCTGCTTCTGACCACCGGAACCCGCGCCGCGGCCGAGATGATTCCGCGCCGCCTCGAGCCGGGCTCAGAGCACCAGTACGCGCCGGTCGATGTCCCCGCCGCCGCGCGCCGCTTCATTGGCCATTGGCGTCCGGATCTGGCCGTGTTCATCGAGAGTGAACTGTGGCCCAACCTGATCCTGACCGCGCGCGCATCGGGAGCCAAACTGGCCCTGGTGTCGGCGAAGATGTCGGAATCGAGCGTGCAAAACTGGCGCCGAGCGCCCCGCACAGCCGCCGAGGTGCTCGGCGCCTTCGACCTCATCATCGCCCGCGACGCGATCCAGAGCGATAATCTGAAGGCGCTCGGCGCCCGCGTTGGGGGCGTCTGGGACGCCAAGCTCGCAGCGCCCCCGCTCAGCGTCGATCCCGCCACCCTCGAGGCCTGGCGCGCCAATCTCGACGGGCGGCCGCTGATCCTCGCCGCCAGCACGCATGAGGGCGAAGAGCCGCTGATCGCCGAGGCGTTCGCCGGCGCCGCAGCATCGACCGCAGGCTTACTGGTGATCGCGCCCCGACATCCCCGGCGGGCGGCGGCGCTCGCCACCCAGGTACGCCGGACCGGCATGACCGTCGCCCTGGCCAGCGCCGGACCGCCAGCGGCTCCGGCCCACGTCATCATCGTCGACAGCGTGGGCGAGCTCGGACTTTGGTACCGCCTGGCGGCTCTGGCGATCGTCGGCGGCAGCTTGGTCGCCGGCGTTGGCGGCCACAATCCTCTCGAGCCGGCGCGGCTCGGTTGCCCGTTCGTCGCCGGAACTCACACCGAAGCCTGGCCAATTTATCAGCGTTTCGCCGCCGCCGGAGCCACGCGCATCATCGCGGCGCGGGAGAGCCTCGTCGATCTCATCGGCCAAGCGCTTCGCCGGCCGGCCGCAATCGCCGCCATGGGCCAGCGGGCGGCCGACCTGGCCAGGGAATGGGACGCCGAAGCCGATGCGCTGGCCCCACGCCTCCTCGGGCTCCTGGGTTGATGGCCTGGCGCACGCCGCGCAGCTGGTATCGCCGCAGGGCGCCAGCCGGCCTGCTTTGGCTGCTGGCCACGCCGGCCGCGCGCCTCTGGGCCGCCGCGAGCGCCCGCCGCATCGCCGACGGCGCCCGTTTCGATCCCGGCGTCCCGGTGATCTGCGTCGGCAACCTCACCTTAGGCGGCGAGGGCAAGACCCCGATCGCGCGCGAACTCGTCCGCTGGCTGGGCGCGCGTGGGCTGGCGGCCGCGATTCTGACCCGCGGCCATGCGGGGCGCCTCAAAGGTCCGATCGAAGTCGACCCGACGCTGCACAGCGCGCACGATGTCGGCGATGAAGCCCTGATGCTCGCGAAGGACGCCAGCGTGTGGGTGGCCCGGGACCGCGCCGCCGGGGCCCAGGCGGCCGTCGCCGCCGGGGCGCGCCTGATCGTCATGGACGATGGCCACCAGAACGGCGGCCTTCGCAAGCTCCTCTCGCTCGTCGTGGTCGACGGCGAGACCCGGGATGGCGCCTGGCCGTTCGGCGATGGTTCGGTGTTCCCGGCCGGTCCGCTGCGCGAGCCGCTCGACCAGGGCCTGGCCCGCGCCGACGCCGTCGTCCTGTTGCTGCCGGCTGATCTGGCCGAACCCGATCCAGAGCTCCTCGCCGTGCTGGATTCGAAGCCCATCCTCATCGCCCGGCTGGTCCCCGAGAGGCCGCCGCCGCCGGCCAGGCAGCTGGCCTTCGCCGGCATCGGCAAGCCGTGGAAATTCCAGCGCGCGCTGGCCGCCGCAGGGGCTGAACTGGTCGATTTTGTTCCCCTCGCCGATCATCAGCCGCTGACCGAGCCGCTGCTCGCCGGCCTCGCCCGCCGCGCCGGCGGCGCCGGCCTGATCACCACCGAAAAGGACGCCGCGCGCCTGCCGCCCGCCTGGCGCGCGAAGGTCTCAGTCTGGCCGGTGCGCGCCGTGTTCGATGACCAATCCGCGCTCGCCGCGGTGCTGGCCCCGGCCCTCTCCTAGCTGGCCCCCGCCAGCCTGGCGAATTTCCACGCCGCCTCGCCCAGCAGCGGCACCCGCGCCTCCATGGCCGCCGCCTGCGGGCTGTTGGCGGTGCCATCGCGCGCCCGCCCGACGATACCTTGCACGATGCCGCACAGGCGAAAGAGGTTGTAGGCGAAATACCAGTTGAGGTCCGGCAGGCCCGCCCGTCCGGTCAGCCGGCAGTACTCGTCGACATATTCCTCCTGGGTCGGGATGCCCCACGCCTTCTTGTCCTCGATGGCGGCGATCGAGCCGTTGACCCACTGCATCAGCAAATTGGAGAAGTCGGCCAGCGGATTGCCGAGAGTGGCCAGCTCCCAGTCGAGCACCGCCACCACCCGCGCTTCGGTGGCGTGCATGATCTCGTTGTCGAGGCGGTAGTCGGCGTGCACGATGGTGGTCGTATCGTCGGCCGGGGCGCTTTCCGGCAGCCAGCCGATCAGCCGCTCGACGGTTTCCAGATGCTGGGTCTCGCTGGCCTTGTACTGCTTGGTCCAGCGCGAGATCTGCCGGAGCATGTAGTTGCCGGGCCGCCCGAAATCGGCGAGGCCGATGGCCTGGTAGTCGGTGTTGTGCAGGTCGGCCATGGTCTTCAGCGCCGCCATGTGCAGGGCGTAGCGCTCGGCCGGCTCATACTGCGGCAGGGTCTGGTCCCACAGGATCCGCCCCTCGACCTTGTCCATGACGTAGAACATGGTGCCGATGACGCTCTCGTCCTCGCACAGACCGTAGGGGCGCGGGACGGGGAAACCGGTGGGATGGAGCGCCGAGATCACCCGGAACTCCCGGTCCACCGCGTGCGCGGAGGGCAACAGCTTGCCGGGCGGCTTGCGACGCATGACGTATTTGCGCGCCGGTGTGGTCAGCTCGTAGGTGGGATTGGACTGGCCGCCCTTGAATTGCCGCACGCCCAGCGGGCCCTGGAAGCCGTCCACATGGACGCCCATCCAGTCCCTGAGGCGGGCCTCGTCGAACCGATGGCTTTCGGCCACTTCCTTGGTGCCGATGTTGAGCTGCTCGCGCTGCTGCTCTTCGCTGGCCATCGCATCCATTCCTTGCCTTGGCGATCTTCGCCAGCGGCGCTGCGTTAGGCAAGCCGATCAGAGCGCCAGAGCTCGCCAACCGATGTCGCGCCGGAAGAAACCATCCTCGAACTTGATCTCGTTGGCCGCCGCATAGGCGAGATCACGGGCGCGCTTCAGATCGGGCGCGCGGGCGACGATGTTCAGCACCCGTCCGCCAGCGGCGATGAGTGTCCCTTCGGCCGCGCGGGCGGTGCCGGCGTGGAAGATTTTGACATCGGGCCCAAAATCGGCCTCGGCGCCGGCGATCAAGCCGCCAGCGCGGGGCGTCCCCGGATAGCCACGGGCGGCGATCACCAAGCAGATGACCGCCTGATCCGACCAGAGCGGGGGCGGCGAAGCCGCGAGGTCACCGCTGGCGCAGGCCGCCAGATAGGGGAGCAGGTCGCTCTCCAGACGCATCATCAGCACCTGGCACTCCGGATCCCCGAAACGGACGTTGAACTCGATCAGCTTCGGGCCCTCAGGCGTGACCATCATCTCGCAAAACAGCACCCCCTGGTAAGGCGCGCCCTCGGCGGCGATCGCGGCGAAAGCCGGATCGATCAGGCGGCGGCGGGCGGCGTCCACGGTCGCCGGGGAAAGGATCGGCGCGGGCGCATAGGCGCCCATGCCGCCGGTATTGGGGCCGGTCTCGCCATCGAACGCCCGTTTGTGATCCTGGGCCCCGCCGAACAGCAAGCTGTGCTGGCCATCGCAGAGAGCGAATTGCGAGGCGATCTCCCCTTCCAGGTATTCTTCGACCACCACCCGCGCGCCAGCAACGCCGAATTTGCCGCCAAGAGCTTCGTCGATGGCCCTCTCCGCTGCAGCCGGATCGGCGGCGATGACGACGCCCTTGCCGGCGGCGAGGCCGTCGGCCTTGACCACGAACGGGGCGGCGAATTCCCGCAGGAAGGCTTTCGCCGGCGCCGCCGCGTCGAAGATGCCGAAGCGGCCGGTGGGCAGGCCGTGGCGCTCGGCGAATCGCTTGGCGAAGGCTTTGGAGCTTTCCAGACGGCCGGCGGCGCGCGAGGGACCAAAGCAGGCGACGCCGCGCGCGCGCAGGGCATCGCCTAGCCCCGCCTCCACGGCGGTTTCAGGCCCGATCACCACCAGATCGGCGCGCATCTCACCGGCAAGCGCCGTCAACCCTTCGATGTCGGTCGCTTTCACCGGTCTGGTCTCCGCCACCGTCGCCATGCCCGGGTTTCCCGGGGCGCAGACCAGCTTTCCAAGGCGCGCCGAGCGCGAAATCTTCCACGCCAGCGCGTGCTCGCGCCCACCCGAACCGACCACCAGGACATTCATCGCCGAGCGCTTTGCGATAGGCCGTCCCGACCCGTCAAGCGGGCGGCTGTTCGCGTTCCAGGCCCATCGGGAAATAGGCGAGGAATCGCGCGCCGACGCCTTCCCGGCTTTCCACGGTCAGACCGCCCCGATGGCGATTGACGATATGCTTGACGATGGCGAGGCCGAGACCGGCGCCGGGGCGCCCACTCTTCTGGCCCTCGATGCGATAAAATCGCTCGGTGAGCCGCGGCAGATTCGCCCGCGCGATGCCTGGGCCCCAGTCGCGAACGCTCAGCGCGACGTAGCGGCGATTCTCCGCGTGATCCGGCCTCAGCAACGCCAGGTGGGGCCCGTCCAGGACCCGCGACGACGCGCATTCCTCGCCCGTGAGGGCCACGTCCAGTCCGATCGCCACCGCACTGCCAGGCGGTGAAAACTTGAGCGCGTTTTCGGCCAGATTCTGGATCACCTGGAGGATCTGGTCGCGATCGCCGATCACCATCGCCACACCGGCGGCGGGCTGCGAGGTCTTAAGAGACACACGGCGGTCCCCGGCCACTGGGCCGAGCGCGTCGATGACATCGATCACCGTCGCCGCCAGGTCGACGGCGCCGCTCGGCGGGATGTGTTCGCCGAGCTCGATGCGCGACAGACTCATCAGATCATCGATCAGCCGACGCATGCGCGCGGCCTGGTCATGCATGATGGCCAGAAAGCGATCGCGCGCCTCGGCATCGTCGCGGGCATGGCCTTGCAGGGTCTCGATGAACCCGGTGAGCGAGGCCAGCGGCGTGCGCAGCTCATGGCTGGCGTTGGCGAGAAAGTCGGCGCGGGTGTGCTCGTTGCGCCGAATCTCAGTCTCGTCGCGCAGGGTGATCAGCGCCAGTCGGACGCCCCCGTCACCATCCTCCAGGGGTTCGATGCGCGCCCGCCAGACGCGATCCTGGACGCCGCCCGACAGATAATCCGCCGCCCCGGTCTCGCCGGCGAGAACAGCCTCCTCGACCGCGCTCAGGATTTCGGGCGTGCGGATGGCGGTGCTCAACGGGCCCTCGTCCCGCTGCAGGCGCAGCAGCGCCTTGGCCGCCACGTTGGCGAACAGAAACCGGCGTGCGTTCGGCTCGGCGCGGTCACCCGCCGAGACGATGAGGAGCGGATCAGGGAACCGGTCGAGGATTCGCGCGAGGGGCAAGGCCGCCGCGCCGGCCGGCGCCGGCGCAGTGGCGCCCACGATCTCACGTCCGGGCGCGCGGGCTCGGCCCCGCCAGCGAATCGCGGCCAAAGCGCTCTTGAACGGTACAGGACGCTTATCAGCCATGGGTGACGGCGGCGGGCAAGCAAACGGCCGGGCCCCCGCCATTGCCTTGAATCATTCCCAATTTCCCTCCTATTACTGGCGTCCAGCAAACGATAAGCCGCAGCGAGCCACGAGTCCCTTCATGAAGCGCACTTTCCTGGCCGCCGCGGTGGCGGCCGCGCCGCTCCTGGCTGCCTCCGCCCCGGTGATGGCCCAGGTGACGATCTCCTCGGCGACCAGCACGCCGGTGGCGACGGCGACGGCGAACAACGGCGCCCCGGCCGACGTGACGGTGAGCAGCAGCGGGTCCATCGGTCTCACCAGTCCTGGAACCGCCCTGACGCTCAACAGCAACAACAATGTGACCAACGCCGGCTCGCTGGGGGCCACCGGCCAGAACAACACCACCGGTCTCGACATCGTCGGCGGCTTCACCGGCGCCGCCACCAATTCCGCGACCATCGACATCACCGAATCGGGCGCCTCAGTGGCCGACCCGAACAATGATGGCCTGGAGACCGGACCCTTCGCCACCGGCTCCGACCGCATCGGCATACTGGTCAGCCCGCCCAGCTCCGGGCCGGCGCCGTTTGTCGGCTCGATCATCAACACCGGCACGATCACCGTCGTCGGCAACACCTCCGAAGGCGTGTCGATCCAGGATCCAATCACCGGCGACTTCCTATCGCTCGTCGTCACCCCGGCTTCGGGTTCCACGGCCGCCGCGATCCTCAATGGGTCGATTT
Source organism: Caulobacteraceae bacterium (assembly GCA_035999625.1). Taxonomy (GTDB): domain Bacteria; phylum Pseudomonadota; class Alphaproteobacteria; order Caulobacterales; family Caulobacteraceae; genus Acaudatibacter. The sequence continues at coordinate 15,531 of DASYGN010000127.1, forward strand.
CGGCCACCGGCCAGAACGCCATCGGCTTTCAGATCACCCGCGCCGGATCGATCGGCGGCAACGCGCGCCTGAGCTCAATCACCGCTTCGGGTCCCGGCGCCCAGGCGGTGCAGATCGGCGGCGCGATCGGCGGCTTCGTCAATGTCTCTTCCGGCATCGTGGCGACCGGCTACCGGACCACCAGCCGGGTCAACAATCCTTTCGTCTCCAACCTTTATCTGCAGGAAGAAATGCAGCAGGGCGGCGCCGCCATGACTGTCGGAGCCAACATCGGCGCCGGCCTGATCGTCTCCTCGCCGCCGCCGATTCCAAACACCACCAATCTCGACCAGGACAACGACGGGGTTCCCGATTCCATTCAGGGCGCGGGCAGGGTCGTCGTCTTTGGCGCCTCGCCGGCCGTCCAGTTCGGCTCCGCCGCCGGCAACCCGATCACCATCGGGGCCTTCACGGCGACCAACTACCTCAGTCCCTACAACGTGGCCGCGCCCGGCCAGGCGTTCGGCTTCGTCGTCCAGGGAACGATCAGCGCCAACGGCGTATTCGACCAGCTCACCTCGCCCAACCTCCTCGCGCCGGTGTCGGCGACCGCGATCCAGGTCGGGGGTCAGACTCTGATCAGTCCGCTGACCTTTACCTTCAACAGCGCGCATCAGGTCACGGCGACCGCCGCGCCCGTGTGGGCGCCCACGGGCCCGGTCACCCTAACCGGCGGCCTTTACAACAGCGGCAGCATCGGCGCGGCCGCCTATCAGGCCAACGCCACGGCGATCCACATCGGCGCCGATCCGACGCTGGTGACGCCGACGCCGGGTGCGGTCGTCACCGTGCCCACGATCTATAACGACGGGCAGATCCTGGCCACTTCGGTGCAGGTGAACTCCGCCACCGACGTCACCGTCAACGGCAACGGCATCGCCAATACGCCGGCGCCGGTTCCGGTCGCGGTGACGGCGATCTCGATCGAGAAGGACGCCAACGTCACCACCATCACCAACAACAGCGGCATCCTCGCCGAACTGACCGGCAGCGGCGGCGTCGGCGGCTCGACCACCGCCATCATCGACCGGTCCGGAACGCTGCAGAACGTCAACAACAGCGGCTCGATCCAGGCCTTCCTCAACCAGACCCTGGCGACACAACTGCTGCCGCTGACCTCGCCCTCCGGAGCCAGCAATACCGTCGCCATCGACATGAGCGCCGGCAGCCTGCCTCAGACGATCACCCAAACCTCATTGGCGCTCGCCGTGTCCTCGACGGTCACGCCCTACGCCTCGACATCTTCGTTCAGCGTTGGCCAGATCGTCAGCTTTCAAGGCAATATCTATGTCAATGTCGCCGCCGCGGGCCCCGGCATCGATCCCGTCAACGATCCGACCAATTGGCGTGAGATCGGCTCGAGCTCGCCGATCATCGCCGGCGACATCTACATGGGCTCCGGCCCCGACACCCTGAACGTCCAAGCCGGCACGGTGAGGGCCGGGGCGATCACCATGGGCGGCGCGCTCAACACGATCGCCGTCAACGGCGTGGCCGGGGCCCAGACCGTGGTCAGCGGCGCCATCAGCCAGAGGGCGGGCGGCGCATTCCAGATCAGCGTCGACAATGGCTCGCTTATCGACACCAACCCGGCCCTGGCTCAGAAAGCCACCACCATCGCCATCGGGCCCAGCGGCGTGCTCTCGATCGCTGCCGATCCGGCCAACGGGCGCAATACCCAATTTGTCACCAGCGGGACGACGACCATCGCCGCCGGCGGTCAGATCGGCCTCAACCTTCAGAGCCTCCAGGTCAGCCCGGTCCAGACCTACACCGTGATCCAGGGCGCGGTCGGATCGATTTCGGCGCCGGCGCTCGGCGCCGCCGCGGTCGGCAACACGCCGTTCCTCTATTCGGCGAGCGCGGCGGTCGTCGCCAACGATCCGGCGACCGGGGCCGCGGAAGTGCAACTGACGGTGATGCGCAAAAGCGCCGCCGATCTTGGCTTCAATCGGGCCGAGGCAGGCGCCTTTGACGCGGTCTTGAACGACCTCGCCGGCTCGACCGGGACCGACCAGGGCATCCAGCAGGCGTTGCTCGCGCAGACGGACGCCGGCACACTCAAGGCGGTTTACGATCAGCTGCTGCCCAACCAGGGCCAGGGAATATTCCAGGCCCTCGACGCGGCGGTGGAAAGGATCGCCGCGTTCGTGGGCACGCCGCCCGACAACGCCACGCATGTGGGCGGCGCCAGCCTATGGCTGCAGGAGGTCAACGAGCGGGTCGACCGCGCCGGCATGGACACCCTGGGATCGCACGCCCAGGCGCTGGGCCTCGTCGGCGGCTATGAGCGCATGGGCGCCGCCGGTGGCGCGCTCGGCCTGAGCCTCGCCTATTTCAATGTTCAGGAGAACGACACCGCCGCTCAGTTGGGCGCGCGCGACGTGGCCTCGATTGTCGAAGCCGGGGCCTACTATCGCCGCTCACTTGGCGCCCTGACCCTGGCTCTGCGCGGTGGCGGCGGCTACGCATGGTTCTCGGAAAATCGGGTGTTCGCCTCGGGGCCGACCCTCGACGACGCGCAAGCCAACTGGTCGGGCTATTTCTTCGATGGCCACGCCGGCGCCGCTTACGAGGTCAAGCTGTTCGGGCCCTACTACGCGCGGCCGGAAGTGTCGGCCGACTATGTGCGCCTGCGTCAGAACGGCTATCAGGAACACGGCCTCAACGCCGCCTTCAACCTCGCCGTATCGTCGCAGACGAGCAGCCAGGCCAGCGCCCAGGGACTCATGGTCCTGGGTCGCCAATGGGGGCGGGCCGCCTGGTTCCGCGCCGAACTGCGCGGCGGATATCGCGAGGTCTTCTCCGGCTCGGTGGGCGACATCACCGCCGAATTCGCCAACGGAACGCCCTTCACCCTTAGCGGCGACCCGGACAAGGGCGGCTGGACCACGGTCGGCTTCTCGCTCAAGAGCGGCTCGGAGTTCTCGTATCTGGCGCTGGAGGGCGACGCCGACTTCCGCCGCGGCGCGCAGCGCTATGACCTGAGGGTCGCCGGCCGCTCGGTGTTCT
>DASYGN010000007.1:0-14857 GCA_035999625.1 Caulobacteraceae bacterium
TCCAGCACCCGCCTGTGGCCATAGAGGGCGAAAGGCTGGTTCTCGCGCAGGCTGAGCAGGCCGGCCACATGATCCACGTCGGCGTTGGTCAGCACCACCGCGCTGATCGGCGAGCCCCGCTTGGGGCCGTCCGCCGACGGATGCAGCTCTGATCGCTCGGCGATCTGCTGGCGAAGATCCGGCGAGGCGTTGAACAGAACCCACCGGGTTCCCTCGGCGCTTACCGCCAACGAGGACTGGGTGCGTGGCGGAGCCGCCGGATCGCCGGCGCGCGCCCGCCGGGCGGCGGCGTCGTTCGAGTTCCATTGCGGGAAGCCGCCGCCCGCCGCCGAGCCGAGGATCAGCGCCCGCGGGCGAGGGCCCGCTTCAGACTTCGGCGATGGCGTAGCAGTTGATCTCGCAGCCGACGCTGATCTCGATCACGCGCGGGGATTTCCAGCACATTCGACTACTCCTCCGAAGACGCCGTGGACGCACTCGGCCAGCGCCGCGACGTCCACATGGAAAAGGCATGATCCCGCAACCGGTTGCCGCCTGCTAGCGCTTTTTTCCGGCGGCTCGGCGCTTGGCCGCGTGCGCGGTCTCGCCAATGACGAGCGTGGGGCATCACCCTGATGAGACGATCACCCTAGAACCGGCGCTCGATTTCGAGCCCGATTCTGGCCTGGCCAACACCCTCACGGCGGGCCGGCCCGACCGCCGCCAGCCAGCCGGCGTCAACCGCCAGCTCCACCGGGAGGTGACCCGGCCGGCCTTCCCACTTCACCTGCGGCCCTACATAGGCGCCGCCAAAGCCCAGGCCCCGGTCGTCGCCAAGATCGCCGAAGGCCTCGGCGCCGAGGCGCAGATTGCCGAGCGTCCGCCAGGTCAGTGAGGCGGCGTAGCCATAGGCGGCGGCGCCCTGGCCTTTCGGCGCGGTCACCGGCTTTTCGACGATCAGATTGAGCGCGCCTTGGAAGCGGTCGACGGTCTTGGCCAGCAACAGCTTGCCTTCGGCCACATCCTCCTCGCCGGCGAGGCCGCGCCTGTATTCCAGATAAACCCCGGCATCCACGCCCACGCCCGGAATCTGGCCAAGGTAGGCGACGCCCTCGAGACCCAGACCGCTCAGTCGCTGGCCCCGGCCGGGCTGGTGGAAGGTCTGGCCCAGGGCCGCCAGGGTGAGGCGGTCGGAAAGGCCATATTCGACCTCCACTACGGTGCTGCTCGCGCCATCTTCCCGAGCCCAGCGGGTTTCCAGCTCCAGCACATGAGGCTCGACGTAGGGCAGATAGACCTTCTCATCGAGCCGCGGATCGGCGCGCGCGGAGCCCGCCAGCAGGGCCAACGCTACGAGCGCCGATGAACATGGATGACGCACGTCTGCCCCGCCAACGCGATTGCGAGACGTTCGCATAATAGGTCTTGCGAGTGCGTGTCAATTGCGCCAGACGAAACGGATGAACATCATCCTCAGCGCCCTCAGTCTCGCCCTCTGCTTACCCGCAGCCGCGGCCGTCGCCGCCGACGCTTCGCACGTCACCCTGACGCTCGATCAGCACCGCTTCGCGCCCGACGCGCTCACCGTGCCGGCGGGACGCAAGGTGCGCATCACCCTGATCAATCGCGACGGCGCGCTGGAGGAGTTCGACAGCACCGATCTCAAGGTCGAGCAGGTGGTGACCCCGAAGGGCAGGATCACCTTCTCGGTCGGTCCGCTCGCACCGGGCGAGTACGCCTTCATGGGCGAGTTCCACGCCGCCACCGCCAAGGGCCGGCTCACGGCGAGATAGGCCCCCACCGCTCGCAGGGCCATTCGTAATCCTTGGCCCCGCCGTCCTCGAACAGCTGCGCCAGCAGATAGTCGAACACGCGCCGGCTCTCGAACAACGTCCAGGCGCGGGCGCAGCCGGCTTCGGCCATCGCCCTGGCGGCGGCATCGTCGGCCAGCAATCCCGCCAGCCTGGCGGCCAGGTCTTCCAGCCCGTCGTAGAACATCGCCGCGCCCTTGCCGAACAGGCGATCGAATCCGGAGCGGCGATCCTGCACGACCACCAGGCCGCAGCCGAAGAACTGGGTCATGCGGTCGGAGGCGTAGAGCGGCAGACTGGCGCGCCGCGACCACGACCAGCCGGCCCGGGCGCTCGCCAGCGCCTCGGCGTAGGCCCAGCCGAACACCTTCGGCTGCCCGCCACTTCCTGGCGTGGAAAGGCGAAGTCCAGGTGAAACCGTCTTGAGCCGTTCCAGGGCATCTGCCGGTGCGATCCGTTCGAGGCCCAGCTCGCGCGGCTTCTGGTCGGTGACCGGCAGCAGCAGGTCGAAGTCCGGCGATCCGTTCTCGAAGGCGCGCAAGGTCTCGACGCTGGGGTCGAGGGCATTGGGCAGATAGGCCGCGAAAGCGCCTCGCCCGACGTAGCGGCCGAGGGTCGGCTCGGCGGTGGTGACGAACAGGGCGTCGGCCGCATCGCCGCGCATCGCCAGGCGGCGCCGGGTCTTGTCGGTGTCGATGGGGTCGATGTTGACCTCGACAATGACCACGCCAGGGACGAGGCGGCGCGCCTCGGCAAGCGCCCGGTTGGAGATCCGGTCGGCGAAGTGCAGCAGGATAAGCTCGGGCTTCAATTCGTCCACACACTGCAGGAACCGCCGCTCGGCCCATGGCCGCCCGCGCCTGAGACCCAGCAGCCCGCCGGCGCGCGCGGTGGCGCGGTCGGAGAATTCGACCACCAGATGGCCGCCGCGGATGGCGCCCAGGCTCAGCTTGCGACGAAGATCGAACAGCGACAGGTTGGCGGTGTGGCGCTCGGCCCCGGTCATCCAGTTGAAATCGCCCACGTTGAGGATGCGCATGGACCCCGCTCTCGTCCGCTGTCAGTGGGCCAACCCCGCCGATCCCCTCTACCTCGCCTACCACGACAGCGAATGGGGCGTACCCGAGTATGACAGCCGCGCGCTGTGGGAGAAGCTGGTTCTCGACGGGTTTCAAGCGGGACTGGCGTGGATCACCATCCTGCGCAAGCGGGCCGCCTTTCGCGCCGCCTTCGATGCCTTCGATCCGGCCAGGGTGAGCCGCTACGGCGAGGCGGAGCGCGCCCGGCTGATGGCCGACGCGGGCATCGTGCGCTCGGGCGCGAAGATCGAGGCCGCCATCTCGGGGGCGCGCATCTGGCTCGACATGCGCGAGCGCGGCGAGGATTTCTCCGCCTTTCTGTGGGCGTTCACCGACGGACGGCCGATCCAGAACCGCTGGCGATCGATCGCCGAGGTCCCGGCCGAGACCCCGCTCGCGGTCGAGGTTTCCAAGGCGCTCAAGGGCAAGGGCTTTCGCTTCTGCGGCCCGGTGATCACCTACGCCTTCATGCAGGCGGTGGGGATGGTCAACGACCACACCCTCGACTGCCACCGCCATGCCACCCTGGCGGCGCTGGCGTGAAGCGGCGGCGCCCCGGCCTGCGCCTCGAGGCGGGACACCCAGCGCCGGTGGCCGGGGTCGACGAGGCCGGCCGCGGGCCCTTCGCCGGCCCGGTCTGCGCCGCCGCGGTCATCCTCACCGGAAACGCCCGACTCCAGGGCGTCGATGATTCCAAACGGCTGAGCAGCGAGCAGCGGGCGGCGGCCGAAGGGCTGATCAAGCGCCGCGCGCTCGCCTGGTCGGTGGCGTTCGCCTCGGTGGAGGAGATCGCGGCCGTGAACATCCTCGCCGCCACCGGCCTGGCCATGCGCCGCGCGGTCGAAGGCCTCGCGCTGGCCCCGGCCTTCGTGCTCATCGATGGCGATTATCTGTTCGACCTGCCGTGCAAGGCGGCGACGGTGGTCGGCGGCGATGGGCTGTCGCTCTCCATTGCCGCCGCCTCGATCCTGGCCAAGACGGCGCGCGACCGACTGATGGTGGCCATGGACGAGGCCTATCCCGGCTACGGCTTCGCCGCCCACAAGGGCTATGGCGTCCCCGCCCACATCGCGGCGCTGAAGGCGCTCGGTCCCTGCCCGATCCACCGCACCTGCTGGCAAGCGGTCAGGGTCGCCGCCCAGGGCGGCCTTGAGCTTGACCCTCCCGATCAAGCTTGACCCGGCCGGGGATTGCTCGTTCAGCGAGGCCATGAGCGAGGCGCTGATCGCTGTCCTGAATTGGCAAGCCAGGGGTTGCCGAGGGATGGAGGCGCCGTTCTCAGCCGCGTTGCTGGAGCGAGCCGCCCTGGCCTTGCCGGCAAGCCCCGCACTGCAGGTCGCGTTCGCGCCCTTCGCCGAACTGGGGCAGCGGGCGCTGTTCGAACAGGCGGTCGCCCTGCGCTGGCTTGCGGCGCTGCACGACCTGGCGCTCGAACGGCCGTCCGGCGATCTGGCCGCCGCCTATCCGGGGCCGGGGCGGCCGGGCGATGCCGGCGCCGCCTGGCCGCACGTGCTGCGCGCCATGGAGACCGAGGCCGCGCGCTTCGCCGCCTTCATGGAGCACGAGCCGCAGACCAACGAGGTGGGCCGCTCGGCGGTGCTGCTGGGCGGCTTCCTGACCATCGCCCAGGAAACCGGCCTGCCGCTGCGCCTGATCGAACTGGGGGCGAGCGCCGGACTGAACCAGCTTTGGGACCAGCGGCGTTACCGGCTGGGCCGGACCGCCGCCTGGGGACCGGCCGATGCGCGCCTGACCCTGGAGACCGACTGGCGCGGATCAGCCCCACCGCTCGCCGCCGCCAGGGTGCACAGTCGCGCCGCCTGCGACCGCAAGCCGATCGCTCTTTCCGATCCGGCCCAGCGTCGGCGGCTGACCGCCTATGTGTGGGCCGACCAGGCCGATCGCCTGGCGCGCCTCCAGGCGGCGATCGAGGAGACGCTGGCCGCCGGCATCGGCGTCCAGGCCTGCGACGCTGTCGTTTTCGCCAAGCGCCGGGCGCGCCCCGAACCTGGTGTGGCCACGGTCGTCTTCCACTCGGTGTTCCTGCAGTACATGCCCCTCGCGAGCCAGCAGGCGCTGGCGACAATCCTCGCCGACGCCGGCGCCAAGGCCGAGCCAGACGCCCCCTTCGCCTGGCTGCGCATGGAGCCGGCGGCCGATAGCCTGGCGAGCATGGAGCTTCGGCTCACTCTGTGGCCGGACGGCCGCGAGCGTCTCCTGGCCACCGCCCATCCGCACGGGGCGTGGGTGGAATGGATCGGCGCGTGACAAGCTACAGGGGGCCGACCTAAAGCTCTCTCATGGCCCGCGTCCTCGCCATCCACGCCCATCCCGACGATCTGGAGACCCTGGCCGCCGGGACGCTGGCGCTCCTCGTCGCCGCCGGCCACGAGGTGATCATCGCCACCCTGACCGCGGGCGATTGCGGCTCGGTGAGCCTTTCTCGCGAAGAGACCGCGCGGGTGCGCCGGAGCGAAGCGACCCGCGCCGCGGCGATCATCGGCGCGCCCTATCACTGCCTGGGTTTGCCGGATCTCGGCGTCTTCATCGATGACGCGACCCGCCGCCATGTCACCGAATTCATTCGCCAGAAGCGGCCGGACATTATCGTCACCGCCGCCCCGGCCGACTATCACCCCGATCACGAAGCCACCAGCGCCCTGGTCCGCGATGGCGGTTTCGCCGCCTCGGTTCCAAACTACCAGACCGGACGCTCGGCGCCGCTGTCGGCGCCCCCGCACCTCTATTTCACCGACCCGATCGGCGGTCGCGCCCCCGACGGGCAGAGAATCATCCCCGATTTCGCGGTCGACATCGGGACCACCTTCGAGGTCAAGCGCGAGATGCTGGCCGCGCACGAAAGCCAGACCGCCTGGCTGGCCCACCAGCATCGCCTGGACGATCCGGTCGCGGCCATGGCGTCACTGAGCCGGCGTCGCGGCGAGGAGTATTGCGCCACCTACGCCGAGGGCTTTCGCCACTATCGCGGTGAGCCCTTCCCGCGCACACCGTGGCTGCAGGAACTGCTCGGTCCGGCGGTGCTCGCGGCCAGACCGGTCTAGGTCAACTCGCGGCTCTGGCGCGGCGGATGGCGCCCTCCAGGGCGGCGGCGAAATCGCGACGCTCGGCGCGGGTGAGCGCCCGCGCCACCGCCACCGCCCTGTCCGACAGCCGCAACTGCACGTCCGGATCGTCGCCCTCGGGATCGACGAGACTGACGCGGGTGAAGGCGGTGGGCGAGGCCCAGACGGTCTGCGCGCCTCTGGGCGTCTCCAGCATCACCCTGACCTCGGCGGCGGTGACCTGCACGCGTTCGCGCTTGAGGACCGCGCGCTGGCTGGCGATGAAGGCCGCCAGCAACGCCACCAGGTCGAGACCCAGGAACACGGGAACCGGGGCCGCGTGAAGGGCCAGAAACAACACCGCGGTCAGGGTGTTGATGGCGGTCAGGACGATGATGAGGACGATGAAGCCCTTGCGCGAAAGCGAGCGGTGCGGCGTGATCACCGCGTCCATGTAGAAGGCGCCGTCCATTGCGGTCTGTGAACATAGGCGGGGGAGCGTGATGGCGCGAGGCAAAACAGCGGCGGAAAAGGCGCGCATCGCGGCCATCTTCGATCGCTTGGCCGAGGCGCTGCCCGAGCCGCGGACCGAACTCCGCTTCAGTTCGCCCTACACGTTGCTGGTGGCGGTGGTGCTGTCGGCGCAGGCGACGGATGTGTCGGTCAACAAGGCGACCGAGCGGCTGTTCAGCGTCGCCGACACCCCGGCCGCCATGCTGGCGCTGGGCGAGGCCGGCCTCATCCCGTACATCGCCCAGATCGGCCTTTTCCGCACCAAGGCCCGCAACGTCATCGCCCTCTCGCATCTGCTCCTGGAGCGCCACGCGGGCGCTGTGCCGCTCGATCGAGCGGCGCTGGAGGCGTTGCCCGGCGTCGGGCGCAAGACCGCCAGCGTGGTGCTCAATGAACTGGGCGCGGAGGAGGCGATCGCGGTCGACACCCATGTCTATCGCCTCGCCCATCGCCTTGGCCTCACCCGCGCCAAATCCGCCCATGAGGTCGAGGCCGAGCTGATGCGCGTGGTCCCCCCCGCGCGCCGCAGCCGCGCCCATCACTGGCTGATCCTGCACGGCCGCTATGTCTGCCTGGCCCGCCGGCCCAAGTGCGCGACGTGCGTCGTTGGCGACTTGTGCCCATCGCGCGAGCTGTACCTTTGAACCCGCGGGCGCTGCCGGCATGGTTCGATGACGCCAAGTTCGGCATCTTCGTCCATTGGGGCCTGTTCGCCGTGCCCGCCTTCGCCTCGGGCAAGGGTCCGATCGGCGAGGCCTTCCGGGCCGACTACGACCGCGCCGTAGCGGTGACGCCCTATGCCGAATGGTACGCGAACGCCATCAAGGTCCCCGGCACGCCGTCGGCCGATTTCCACCAGCGGAGGTTTGGCGGCGCGCCCTACGCCGCGTTCAAGGACGCCTTTATGGCCGGGTTAGGCGATTGGGACCCCGCCGCCTGGGCGCGGATTTTCCGACAAGCCGGCGCCCGCCACGTGGTCATGGTCACCAAGCATCACGACGGCTTCTGCCTGTGGCCGAGCGCGGTGGCGAACCCCAGACAAGACGGCTGGACGAGCCCGCGCGATCTGGTCGGTGAACTGGCGGCCGCGGTGCGCGCCGAGGGTCTGAGATTCGGCGTCTACTACTCCGGCGGCATCGACTGGTCGTTCAACCCGGAGCCGCTGCGGACCTTGGCTGATTTTCTCGGCTCGACCCCGGGCGGCGCCTATCCCGCTTACGCCGAGGCCCAGGTGCGCGAACTGATCGCCCGTTACGCCCCCGACGTGCTGTGGAACGATATCGCCTGGCCCACGTCCCAGCGACGCCTCGAGCGCCTGTTCGACGACTATTACGCGGCCGCGCCCGAGGGGGTCGTGAATGACCGGTGGACAACGGCCAATCCGGCCCGGCGCGCCCTGCGCTTTCGAGCCGCGCGCCGCCGGCTCGACGATCGCATCAAGGCCCGTATCGCCGCCGATCCGACCGCCTTCGACGGCTTCATGCCCACGCCGGTTCCGCATTGCGATTTCACCACCCCCGAATACGCGCGCTTCGCCGCCACCCAGGACAAGAAATGGGAGGCCACGCGGGGCATCAGCCATTCGTTTGGCTTTAACCGCAACGACACCGAGGCCGACTACGCCAGCGCCGAGACCCTGATCGGCGAGCTCATCGACGCGACCGCCAAGAATGGCGGCCTGCTGCTCAACGTCGGACCCCAGGCCGGCGGGGCGATCCCCGTCCCGCAACGCCAGCGGCTGGCGGCCATCGGCGCCTGGTTGCGGGTCAACGGCGCGGCGATCTATGGCGCGCGGCCGTGGATCCGCGCCGAGGCGGTGACCGAGGCCGGAAGTCCGGTCCGCTTCACCGCCTCTCGAGACGCTGTGAATGTGATCGTTCTGGGCGGTCCGAAGGGCGAGACGCTGCGGATCAAAAACCTGTCCCTGGCTGGGCGTGGACGCCATCTGGCCACCGGCGCGACGGTCACTCTTTCCGCCGACGCCGGCGATACGCTGCTCGACTTCGCCCAACCCTTGAAGGGTGATTTCGGACCAGCGATTTCGGTGTCGAGCTAAACGCCTCCGGTAATTGGCCGGTCAGGCCCACATGACAACAACACTCGCACCGCCGCATTTAGACGACTGCGGCATTTTAACTCATGCCGCCGGCGCGGAATATTAGGCAAAGCTTAATCCGCGCCAGGGTGCGGGCGCTTCAGAGCTACGCCAGTGTAACAGTAAGGGGCGGGCGGCTATGGGAGTGTGGACGCATCTGCTGGGCCGGCGGCCCGGCGCGCCAGGGGACGACCCTGGCCACATCAGTCATGACACGGCGCGGCAGACGCTGGCGCGGGAGGAAGCGGCTTTCCGCCGCTACGGCCATCTGGCGCGAGGGATCACTGAGTACGTCTGGGTGTGTCCGGCGCCCGGTCGGTGCGACATCGCCCGGCGCAACCACGGCCGCCGGTTTTCGTATCTGAACCCGCCGCCGGAGGGCCATCCGGGCGAGGGCGATTGCCGCGCCAGCGATCACTGCCGCTGCGCCGCGCGCCCACTGGCGCCGCAGATGCGCCGGTTCGGGGCCGCCTTCCCGGCCTGATCGCGGCCGAACGCCGATCGTGCTACGCATCGCCTTCCGCGCGGAGGGAGGGCGAGATGAAGATCCAGTCACTTGGTCACGTGGTGCTGAAGGTCAGCGACCTGGCCCGCGCCGAAGCCTTCTACGCCGGCGTGCTCGGGCTGCCGCTGTGCGCCCGCATGGACCAGGGCGGGCCGAAGATGGCGTTCTTCTCGCTCGGCAACCATCACGACTTCGCGGTCCTGGAGGTCGGCGGCGAGGCCGCCACGGCGTCCGGCCCCGGCCTTCATCATGTGGCGTTCAAGATCGGCGATGATCTCGATCACCTTCGCGAGGCCAAGTCGGTTCTGGAAGGCGCCGGCATCGCGGTGACGCCGATCGACCATGAGGTCACCAAGTCGCTTTATTTCCACGACCCCGACGGCAACGAAATCGAGGTCTATGTCGACGCCTCGTCGGCCTGGAAGAGCGATCCCCAGCGGGTGGCCCAGATCGCCCCGCTGGCCCTCTAGGGGGCAGCAAATAGGGCCGCGCCCTCGCTGATCGCCGGGGCGTCCGCCCCGTTCAGCACCTCGAAGCGCACCATGCCCTGGGCGCCCGGCGCGTGGCGGACAGTGACGGTCTCGCCCGGGATGACCATGCCGGTGAATCGACCCCTGAAGCGGCGCAGGCGCGTCCCGTCGCGGTCGACGTAGCGGCGCAGCAGGGTCAGGCCGGCCAGGGCCCAGGTGGCCGTGCCGTGCAGGATGATGTCCGGCAGGCCGGTGGCCAGGGCCACGCGCCGCTCGGTGTGGATCGGGTTCCAGATGTCGGCGCACTCGCTGTAGACATGCGCCGCCTCCCGGGCGATCGGCAGGCGCACGCCTTCGGCGCTAGCCGGCAAGGGATCGGACGCGCCGGCGGGCAATCCGGGCGGGTTCGCCAGAATGGCGGCTTCGCCGTCCAGGGCCACGTCGCGATAGATAGAGCTCGACCAGCTGGTGACCACCACCTCGCCGCTCTGCCGACAGCGGGTGTCGAGGCGGACCACGGTGAGTACGCCGGCGGTGACGGCGCGGGCGCTGACCAGCCGGCCGCTGGTGGTCAGCAAATCGCCCGGACGCATCGGCCGATGGAACAGCGAATCCTGGGCCACGTGCACGCCGCGCACCGCTTCCTCGGCGGTGAGGCCGCCCAGAGCGGCCCTGAGACCCAACAGGCATGGCCACTCCAGCGAGACACACTGAAACGGCAGGGCCAGCAGGCCCTCCCTGGCGTCATCAAGAAACGCCGGCTCTGCGGCGCCGATGCCGGCGGCGAACGCCAGAACAGCGCGCGCGGTCAGATCGCTGTGGACGGGCGGCGGCTCAGCGCCGACCGCCTTGGCGGGGAAGGGCATGGCCAGCTCCAAGAGCGCGTTCCGAAACGATCAGACGTTTCCGTCCGAACGCATCGTGCTCTTGGCCCAAGCATAGGCGCAAGGGCGTACGGATGGCTCGCCTTAAGCTTGCGGCTGGTGTACTCGCGCGCCGTCCACTTCTTGGAGACAGCATGGTCGCCCGTTACGACGTCGCCGCCATCGGCAACGCCATCGTCGATGTCATCGCCCCCGCCGATGACGCTTTCCTGGGCCGCGAGGGCCTGGCCAAGGGGGCCATGACCTTGATCGACGAGCCGCGCGCCGAGGCCTTGTATGAGCGCATGGCGCAGGCGGTGGAGACCTCCGGCGGCTCGGCGGCCAACACCATCGCCGGGGTGGCGAGCCTGGGGGCCAGAGCCCGTTACGTCGGCAAGGTCGCCGGCGACGCCCTGGGCGAAATCTTCCGCCACGACATCCGCGCCATCGGCGCGCACTACGACACCGCCCCGCTGGTCGAGGGGCCGGCGACGGCGCGATGCCTGATCAATGTCACCCCCGACGGTGAGCGCACCATGTGCACCTATCTCGGGGCCTCGGTGCGCCTTGAACCCGCGGATGTCGCCGAGGAGGACATCGCCGAGGCCGAAATCCTCTATCTCGAAGGCTATCTGTTCGACCCGGAAAGCGCCCGCGCCGCCTTCGCCAAGGCCGCCGCCATCGCCAGGGGGGCGGGACGCAGGATCGCGCTCAGCCTTTCCGACGCCTTCGTCGTCGAGCGCCATCGCGCCGACCTGCTGGCCTTCATCGACGCCGAGGTCGATGTCCTGATCGCCAACCAGGGCGAGGCCATGGCTCTGTTCCGCACGCCGGACCTGTCGGCGACGGTGGAGGCCGTGCGCGGCCGGGTGGCGCTGGCCGCCGTCACCCGCAGCGCCGAAGGTTCGATCATCATCGCCAACGGCAGTTCGATCGCCGTCAAGGCCGCGCCGAGCGCCAAGCTGGTGGACACCACCGGGGCGGGCGACCAGTACGCCGCCGGCTTTCTGGTCGGCCTGGCGCGTGGCCGCCCGCTGGCCGAATGCGGGGCGCTGGGCTCCCTGGCGGCGGCCGAGGTTATCGATCACTTTGGCCCCAGGCCACAGCGACCGCTGGCCGCGCTGGCCATGGACCAGGGACTGATATGAGCAGGGCCGCCGACGTTCGCCGGGACACCAAGGAGACGCAGATCCGCGTCCGCCTCGACGTGGACGGAACCGGCGCTTCTGACATCGCCACCGGCATCGGCTTCTTCGATCACATGCTGGACAGCTTCGCCCGCCACGCCGGCTTCGATCTCGAGGTCGAGACCAAGGGCGACCTGCACATCGACATGCACCACACGGTGGAGGACACCGGCATCGTCATCGGCCAGGCGCTCAAGGACGCGCTCGACGGCTTCAAGGGCATCCGCCGCTTCGGTCACGCCTACATTCCCATGGACGAGACCCTGACCCGGTGCGCGATCGACCTTTCCAATCGGCCTTACCTCATCTGGCGGGTCAAGTTCGCCAGGCCGCGGGTCGGCGAGATGGATACCGAACTGTTCAAGGAGTTCCACCACGCCCTGGCCATGCACGCCGGGGCGTGCGTGCACCTGGAGACCCTCTACGGCGAAAACTCGCACCATATCGCTGAAAGCGGTTTCAAGGCCCTGGCGCGGGCCCTGCGGATGGCTTGCGAGCCCGATCCGAAGAGCGCCGGCAAGGCCCCTTCGACCAAGGGCGTGCTCTAGGCAAAGCCATGACCCGCGTGGCCCTGATCGACTACGGCTCGGGCAATCTGCGCTCGGCGGAAAAGGCGCTGCGCCACGTGGCCTCCGGAATGGCGCGCACGCCTGAGGTGGCGACCACCAGCGATCCGCGGATCATCGCCGCCGCCGACGCGGTGGTGCTGCCCGGTGTCGGCGCCTTCAGCGCCTGCGCCACAGCGGTGAGCGCCCGCGAGGGAGTCCGGGAGGCGATGGAGATGGCGGTTCGGCGACGCGGCGCGCCGTTCCTCGGCATCTGCGTTGGCATGCAGCTGATGGCCACGCGCGGCCTCGAATTCGGCGAGACCGCCGGCTTCGACTGGATCGCCGGGGACGTCGCGCCGCTGCCGATCGAGCCCCCGCGCATCAAGGCCCCGCACGTCGGCTGGAACGCCGTCGCCTTCGCGCCCGACTGCCCCCTGTTCGCCGGCCTTGGCCCGGACGTCGACATGTACTTCACCCACTCCTTCGCCTTCGCGCCGACCACGGAGAACAGCATCGCCGCCCGCACCGATCATGGCGGCCTGTTCGTATCGGCCGTGCGGCGGGACAATCTCGCCGGCGTTCAGTTCCATCCGGAAAAGTCTCAGGCCGCGGGTCTCACATTGCTGGCCAATTTCCTCGGCTGGCGACCATGATCCTGTATCCGGCGATCGACCTGAAGGATGGCCAGTGCGTGCGCGTGGTGCGCGGCGATCTTTCCACCGCCACGGTGTTCAACGCCGATCCGGCCGCGCAGGCGAAAACCTGGGCCGGGGCCGGATTTTCCTGGCTGCACGTGATCGATCTCGACGGCTCGATGGCCGGCCGCGCGGTCAACGACCCCGCCGTCGGCGCGATCCTGGACGCGGTCTCGATTCCGGTGCAGCTCGGCGGCGGCATCCGCAGCATGGCCGACATCGAGGCCTGGATCGAAACCGGGGTGTCACGGGTGATCCTCGGCACCGCCGCGGTGCGCTCGCCCGACCTGGTGCGCAAGGCCGCGGCCCGGTTCCCCGAGCAGATCGCGGTCAGCGTCGATGTGCGCGCCGGCAAGGTCGCCATCGAGGGCTGGAGCGAGGATTCAGGCCTTGGCGCGCGCGAGGTGGCCAAGCGGTTCGAGGATGCCGGCATCGCCGCCCTGATCGTCACCGATATCGACCGCGATGGGGCCCAGTTGGGATTCAATATCGAGGTGTTCGGCTCGATGGCCGATACCGTGGGCATTCCGGTGATCGCCGCCGGGGGCCTGGCCTCGGTGGCCGACATCGAGCAGTTGATGGCCCGGAAAGGAACCCCGGTGGCCGGCGCCGTGCTCGGCCGCGCCCTCTACGCCGGGGCCATCACCCCTGAGCAAGCCCTGGCTGCCGCCCGGTGCTGAAGGCGCGGGTCATTCCCTGCCTGGACGTCAAGGATGGGCGGGTGGTCAAAGGCGTTCAGTTCGTCGATCTGGTGGACGCCGGCGATCCGGTGGAGCAGGCCGGCGCCTATGACGCCGCCGGGGCCGACGAGCTGATGTTCCTCGACATCACCGCCAGCCACGAGGGCCGGCAGGCGATGCTCGAGGTGATCGCGCGCACGGCCGATGTCTGCTTCATGCCCTTGGCGGTGGGCGGGGGCGTGCGCAGCGTCGATGACGCGCGCGCCCTTCTGCGCGCCGGGGCCGACAAGGTCAGTCTCAACACCGCCGCGGTCGAGGACCCCGATCTCATCACCCGCTGCGCCGACGCCTTTGGCTCGCAAGCGGTGGTGGCGGCCATCGACGCACGCCGCGCGGGCGCCGGCTGGCGCGTGTTCACCTATGGTGGTCGCCGGGACGCCGGGCTCGACGCCGTGGCCTATGCCGACCATGTCGCCCGACGGGGAGCGGGCGAGATTCTGCTGACCTCCATGGACAGGGACGGGGCTAAGATCGGCTATGATCTGGCGCTGATCGGCGCGGTGAGCGCGGCCGCGCCGATCCCGATCATCGCCAGCGGCGGGGCCGGTTCGCCCGGTCATCTGGTGGAAGCGATCGGGGCCGGGGCCGACGCGGTCCTGGCGGCGTCGATCTTCCACTTCGGCGAGGTGTCGATCGGCGAGGCCAAGCGCACCATGGCCGCGGCCGGCGTTGCGGTGCGCTTTTGAGAGGCAATTCGATGGCCAGCCTTGCGCGCGTTCTCGAGGATCTCTGGGCGGTCATCGAAGCCCGTAAACGCGAACCCTCGGCGGACTCCTGGACCTCGCGCCTGATCGCCGATCCGACGCTGGCGGCCAAGAAGCTGGGCGAGGAGGCCGTGGAAACCGCCCTGGCCGCGGTCAGGGGCGACAAAGCCGCGGTGGCCGCCGAAAGCGCCGATCTCATCTACCACTGGCTGGCGCTGTTGGCGGCGGTGGGCGTGAGCCCCGAGGCGGTGGCCGCCGAACTTTCCGCCCGCGCCGGCCGCTCGGGCCTGGAGGAGAAAGCCTCTCGGCCGTGAGGGCGCGCGTTTATCGCCTGGGGATTGGCCCAAGCCGCCGCTGACGCGTTTGCCAAGGCATGGGTGCTCGTTCGGCTCGCGCCGCTATGACCAAGGCGGTGCTCCGCTACGGGCCGTTCGCGCTCCTGGCGGTGCTGCTCATTATCGCCTGGTTGGCGGGCTTGCCTCACTTTTTGAGGGTTGAGAGCCTGCGTCAGCGCCATGCCGAACTGGCGCAGCTGGTCCTGCGCCACCGCCTGGTCGCCGGGGCCGTCTTTCTGGGGCTCTACTTCCTGGTCACCGCCGCCAACAT
>DASYGN010000013.1:0-16995 GCA_035999625.1 Caulobacteraceae bacterium
CTTCGAGGGTCGTCTCGCGCCGATGACCGGCATGGTCGAGAAGCCGGCCCCTGGGACCGAGCCCTCCAACCTGTTCATCTCCGGCCGCTACATCCTCGATTCGGCCATCTTCGCCCTGCTGTCGGCGCAAACGGCGGGGGCTGGCGGGGAGATCCAGCTCACCGACGCCATGATCGCGCTGATGGCCGGCCAGCCGTTCCACGCCTTGCGCTACCAGGGGACGACCTATGACTGCGGCGATCCCATCGGCTTGCTGCGCGCCAATATCGCCTTCGCTCTGAACCACCCCACGCTGGGCGCGGCGGCGCGAGCGGCGCTGGGTGAGTTCTAGTTGATCGAAAACGCCGGCGCGGCCTCCTCGAAGCGGCGCCTAGCCGCCGGGCTGAGGTCGCCGATGACGGCCAGGAAGTTAGGGTTGCGCATCGTGGTGCCGAGAAACGTCCACCGCAGCGCCTGGTGCTGGTCGCGCAGGAAGGCTGCGCGCGCGTCGCCGCAGAGCCGACGGCCGGCGGCCTGTTCGAACGCCGCCAGATCGAGCCCCGCCTGCTGCTTCAGTCCGCCATCGAAAATGCCGCCGATGTCGAAGAAGTCATCGACGGCGCGGTCGATCTCGGCGGGGGAACAGCCGGCGGCCATGGCGCGAAGTTCGAGCTCGTCCAGGGCGGCGTGCTGCGCCTCCTCGGCCCAGTGGCGCCTGAGCAGCTCCTTGAACTGGGCATCGAGGGTGTCATCGCCGCGGACGCTTTCGACATAGTGGTCCTGCGACATCCACTCGAGCGCCAAGATGGCGATGATGATCCCCATCGCGCCGTGGCCGAGAAAGGCGCTGACCACGGCCTCGGCCGGGCCGATCAGCGCGCACTCCACCCCAAAGCCGTCATCGAACCTCTTCAGGACCCGGCGGAAAAGCTCGCGGTGCTTGTTTTCCTCGCGGACCAGATTGCGCAGCGCCGGCGCCCGCGCCGACTGGTCCTGCGCCCCGATTGCGAGATCGGAGACGAACGGCACGATCACCTGCTCCAGGAGCTCGAACATGGCCAGGTAGCCGCGCGAGCGGATGTGATTGAGCAGCCGCCGCTCGCGCTCGCTGAGGCCGCGCAAGGCGTCGGCGCGCACGAACGTCTCGGGCAGGAAGTTCTTGCTGAAGTCGAGACGCCACTCGGCGCCGATGATGTCGTCGATGCGCCAGTTGGCTTTGCGCGAGGTCTCGAGAAGCGCCTGATAGGCCTGCGACATGGCCAAACTCCTCAACTGATGCTGGGACCGGGTTCGCGCCCGCGGATCGCGGCGGGACGCAGTCTCGGCAGCAACATGCCGGCGCTCTGGCGGTAGCCGAGGTAACGCTCACCGAAGTGAGCGATGAGGTCGCGCTCCTCGAACCAGATGCCGATCAGGATGTAGCCGGTGGTCGCCGCCGCGAACAGCAGGTGGCCGAGGCTCATCCGCGGGGCCGCCCAGAAGGCGATGATGAAGCCGAGATAGAGCGGGTGGCGAATCCAGCGGTAGAACAGCGGCGTGGTGAAGGCGATATCCGGCTGGTTGCGCCTCAGCAGCCCGGCGAAACCCTGGCTAAGGCCGAAAAGCTGGAAGTGGCTGATCAGAAAGGTGCTGATCAGCAGGATCGCCCAGCCCGACCACGACACCACCCGGATGAGGCTCGCCACGGCCGGGTTGCTCACCGACCAGACGATGGTCGGCATTGGCCGCCACTGCCACAGCAGCAGGGCGAGCGCCAGGCTGGCGGCGAGGACGAAGGTGCTGCGCTCGGCCGCCTCGGGCACGATGCGCGTCCAGGCGCGCTTGAACGCTGGGCGCGCCATCACCGAATGCTGGACGGCGAACAGGCCGAGCAGGGCGATGTCGATCACCAACGCCGCCGTCGGATGGCCGGGAACGCCGCTGTCGATGGTCTTGGCGACCACCACCGCCTCGACGAACCCGATCGCGTAGACGAACACGGCGAGAAAAAACAGGTAGGCGCAGGCGCTGTAGAGCGCCGTCAGAAGGGCTCTCATCGCAATCATCCTTGTTGGGTCGATCCGGGCGCAGCGGCGCCCGCGGATCAGTTGTTGGCGGTCAGGGGATCGATGATCTGCGGCACCTCGGTGATCCGGCTCACCGGAATGCCGCTCAGCTCGGCGTGCTTGTGGATAGCCGCCTCGTCTTCAGCCAGATAGATGCAGAAGGTCTTGTCCCCGGCGATGTAGCTGTGCATCCACTGGATGCCGCCGCCGCCGACCTGTTCGATGGCGCGATTGGAGGCGCGCGCCGCCCCGCACAGTTCGACGATCGACATCCCCCCGATGCCGGGGATCTCCCTCTCGATCAGGTAGCGCTTCAGGTGGGCCATGCACGCCCTCCGTGCGTTTGCGTGCCGGCCATACTCCACCCGGCCGGCGATTGCGCCAAGCTAAATGTTCTTGTCGCGGATAAAGGTCAGCTTTAGTTTCTCCGCGTGCCGGCGACCACCCACCTCCGCTCGTTCCAGGCGCTCGAGATGGCGCTGCGCACCGGTTCGCTGCAGGGGGCGGCGGGCCAGCTCGGCATCACCCCGGCCGCCGTCGGGCAGAGAGTGAAGGCCCTGGAGGACTATCTGGGGGTCGATCTGCTGGTGCGCGGCCGCTCGGGTCTGAAGCCGACGGTTTGCCTCGCCCCGGCGCTGCCGCTGCTGGCCGCCGCCTTTCGCGAACTCGACGCGGCCGCCGGACTGCTGGACCTTCAGCAAGGATCCGAGATTCACATCGCCGCGGTGTCGGATTTCGTCGACTTGTGGCTGAGACCGAGGATCGCCGCCTTCCGGGCGGCTCATCCTAACGTCCTTTTCGGCATCAACGGCGAGGGCGAGGCGCCCCTGCGGCTCGGAAGGATCGATTGCGAGATCGCCTTCGGGCAGCCGGCGGGCGGGGATCTGTTGTTCCGCGATTATGTGGCGCCGATCTGTTCGCCGGAGAACCGGCGGCGTCTGGCCAGCCTCGAGCCTCGCGAGCGTCTGGAGGGCTTTCCGCTCCTGCATCTCGACTACTACAAGGATGACCCGGCGGTCCCCGACCTGCCGACGTGGATTCGCCGGCAGCGCTTGAAGCGCACCGCGCCCGAGCGCGGCATTCGCTTTCAGCGCATCACCGCGGTGCTGGAGGCGGTGCTGGCGGACGCCGGGGTGGCCAACTGCGGCCTGGCCCTGGTTTCGGGGCTGATCGATGACGGCCGGCTGTTCCTGGTCGCCGGCCCCCAGTCGGGAAACTGGACGGCGCACGCCTTCCACGCCCGATTTCGCGCCGAGGCGCTGGCGCGGCCTCAGGTTCGGCGCTTTCGCGACTGGCTGCTGGCCGAAAGCCGGGTCACCGACGATTGGCTCAGCCGGCGGTTCGCCGGCCGGCCAACGTCAACTCCTCGGCGAAGGCGATGATCCGCTCGAGGTCCTGCGGCCGCGAGAGGCGATGACCGCCATCACGGACCAGGCTGAAGACCACGTCGGGGCCCTTGATCGCCATCGCCAGCTCCAGGGCCCGGGGCCAGGGCGCGTCGGTGTCCTCGCCGCCGTGGACGATGCGCACCGGAGCCTCGATCGGGATCGGCCCGGCGAGGATCGACCAGCGGGCGCCATCCTCCAGCAGGGATCGGGTGAACCGATACCCCTCGGTGAGGCGCTGGGTGAAATCGGGCGCCGGGGCGATCAGGAGCAGGGCGCCAACCCGGTCCGGGCGCGCCGTCGCGGCGAGGCAGGCCAGCCAGCCGCCCATCGACGAGCCGGCGAGCACCACGCGTCCTTCGGTGAGCCGATCGAGAACCGCCAAGGCGTCGGCTCGCCAGCGGGTGATGGTCCCGTCCGCGAACGCGCCGCCCGAGTCGCCGTGGCCGAAATAGTCGAAGCGCAGGAAATCGCGGCCACGCGCCTCGGCCCAGGCGGCCAGCGCCTCGGCCTTGGTCCCGACCATTTCGGATTGGAATCCGCCCAGCCAGAGCAGGGTCGGGCCGGCGCCACCGGTGCGCTTCCAGGCCAGCCTGACCCCGTCGCTCTCCAGCCATCCTTCGGCCTTCGTCATGGCGTTGGACCTTTCGAGCGGCTAATGCGCCGCTCATGCTTCCGGGGGACTTCACCCTTTTGCAAGTGACGCCCGCGCTCGATGTCGGAGGGGTCGAGAGCCTGACCGTGGAAATGGCGGCCGCGGTCGCCAAGGCCGGGGCCACCTCGCTGGTGGCCTCGAGCGGCGGCCGCCTGGAGCCGATGCTGGCCGGGGCCGAGCTCGTCCGCCTGCCGCTGGCGCGGCGCGATCCGGTATCCATCGCCGCCAACGGCGTGCGCCTCGAGCGCCTGATCCGGCGCCGCGGAGTGAGCCTGGTCCACGCCCGCTCGCGCGCCAGCGCCTATAGCGCGTGGTGGGCCGCCCGGCGCGCGCGCGCACCCTTGGTCACCAGCTATCACGGCGTCTACGCCGCCCGCACCCCGCTCAAGCGCTGGTACAACCGGATCATGGCGCGGGGCGACTTGGTGATCGTCAACTCCGCCTTCACCCGCGACCATGTGATCGCCGAGCACGGGATTGATCAGGCGCGGATCGCGGTCATTCCCGAAGGCGTCGATAGCGCCGCCTTCGATCCGGCGGCGGTGAGCCAGGAGCGGGTCTGGGCGGCGCGCGCGGCCTGGGGAGGGAGCGGCCCCATCCTCCTGCTCGCCGGACGCCTCACCGGGTGGAAGGGTCACGCCCTGGCGATCGAGGCGGTGGCGCTGAGCGGGGCCAGGGATGAGCTCCAGCTGGTGTTCCTGGGCGCGGAGATTGACCGGGATCTAGCGGCCGAGCTGTCGCGCCAGGCCGAACAGGCCGGGGTCAAGCTGATTCTCGCCAGGTCCGTGGAAAACATGCCGGCGGCCCTGGCGGCGGCGGACATCGTCATCGCGCCCTCGACCGAGCCGGAATCGTTTGGGCGCGTGGTGGCCGAAGCCGGGGCCATGGCTAAGGTCGTGGTGGCTTCGAGCCTGGGCGGCCCGGCGGAGACCATCGTCGATGGCGAGACCGGCGTTCTGGTCCCGCCAGGCGAGGCCGCGGCCTTGGCGGCCGCGATCGATCGTGTCCTGGAGATGGGTGGCGAGGCGCGCGCGGCCATGGGCCAGGCGGCGCGGCGGCGAATATCTAGCCTGTATTCGATCGAGCGCATGTGCGAGGCGACGTTCGCCGTCTATCGACGCCTGGCCCGGCCATGAAACGCGCCCAGTCCATCCTGGTCATCAAGCTCTCGGCGCTCGGCGACTTCGTCATGGCGTTTCCGGCCTTCGCGCGCATTCGCGCCGCCCATCCGGACGCGCGCATCACTCTGTTGACCACGCCGCCCTTCGAGGGTCTCGCCCGGCTCAGCCCCTACTTCGACGCCGTCGACACCGGTGGGCGCCCGGGTGGTCCCGGCGAGTGGCTGCGACTGGTCGGCCGGCTGCGCCGCGCACGGTTCGAGCGGGTCTACGATCTGCAGGCCAACGACCGCACCAATCTGCTGTTCCAGGCCCTGCGGCCCTCGCCGCCGGCGTGGTCCGGCGCCGCCGCCGGATGTTCGCTGCCGCACCGCAACCCGGCCAGAGCCAACATGCACCCGCTCGAGCGTCACGCCCAGCAGCTCGCCGACGCCGGCATCTGGCCCGATGCGCCGCACACGCCCCTGTCGGCCCCGCCGCCGGACATCTCGTGGATTCTCGATCGAACGGCGACCCGGCCGCGTCCAGGGGCCAAGGCCGCCAGGCCCTCGGCGCTGCTGGTTCCGGGCAGCTCGGCCGAGCATCCGCAAAAACGCTGGCCGCCGGAGCACTACGGACGGCTCGCGCTTGGCCTGGAGGCGGCCGGATTCGATGTCCTGATCATCGGAGGCTTGCAGGAGGGCGCCCTGGCCAGGGCCATCCAGCGCCTGGCGCCCCGGGCGCGCGACCGCACCGGACGCACCGACTTCGCCCAGATCGCCGGCTTCGGAGCCAGAGCCGCGGTGGCCATCGGCAACGACACCGGGCCGGTGCACCTCATCGCCGCCGCCGGCGCGCCGACCATCGTCCTGTTCTCGTCCGCATCCTCGCCCGCCCTGTCGGCGCCGCGCGGCCATGTCACGGTCTTCCAGGCCCCGGAGGTGAAGGATATCGCCGTCGATACGGTGCTCGCGTCCGCCTTGTCGCTGGCTGAGGGTGAGCGCGGCGCGCAGCCTTCTTGATAGGCGTCCTCGCGTTAGTCATATACTCTCGGGTCTCGGCGCCACCTCGCCGATTGGAACAATATCTAAGGAGTCTTGCCTATTCGTCGTCCCATGCCTGCGCCGCCATCCAAGGATGGTCCCCGCATCAATGAAGACATTCGCGTCCCGCGGGTCCTGCTCATTGACGAGAACGGAGAGAAACAGGGGATCATGCCCACGTCGGCGGCTCTGGAAGCCGCCCTCGAAGCCGGGCTGGATCTTGTCGAGGTTTCCCCCACCGCCGATCCACCGGTGTGCAAGATCCTCGATTTTGGCAAGTTCAAGTTCCAGGAGCAGAAGAAGAAGAACGAGGCCCGCAAGCGCCAGAAGCTGGTCGAGGTCAAGGAAATCAAGCTTCGCCCCAACATCGACACGCACGACTACGACGTCAAAGCCAAGGCCATGCACCGCTTTTTCGAGGAGGGCGACAAGGTCAAGGTCACCCTCCGCTTCCGGGGCGGTGAGATGCGTCACCCCGAACTGGGCATGAAGCTCCTGCAGCAGGTGCGCCTCGAGTTCGATCCGGTGGCCAAGGTCGAGTATGAGCCGCGCATGGAAGGCCGGCAGATGATCATGATTCTGGCCCCGAGATAGCGCGGGTCAGTCCACCGCCGCCACATAAGGCAGGTCGCGATAGCGGCCGCCGACATCCATGCCATAGCCGACCAGGAACCTGGCCGGCGCCTCCCAGGCGAAGTCGTCCGGTTCCAGCGCCCTGGGCGTCGGCCACGGCTTGCGGGCGAAGACCACCGACAGCACTTCCCTGGCCCCCTCCTCGCGGACAAGCCGGCAGGCCTCGGCCAGGGAGACGCCGGTGTCGAGCACATCATCGATGACCAGCATCTGCCGGCCGGCGAGGGGACCGCGCGGCCCGGCCAGCACCTGGCAATGGCCGGCGCTGATTTTTCCGGACCCGTACGAAGACAGCCACAGAACGTCGTAGGCCAGCTGCCGGCCATGCCGGCTCAGGGCGCGCGTCAGGTCGGCCGCGAACCACAGGCCGCCGAGCAGAAGGCAGAGGCCGACGGCGTCATCGGCCAGGCGCGGCGCCAAGCGGGCGGCGAGCGCTTCCACGCGCGCGGCCACCGCCTCGGCCGGCAACAGCATCTCGAGCTGGTCAAATTGCCCCGGCGCAGGGGCCGCTCTATCATCGCCGTGAATCGCCGTCGCTCCCGTTGGCAAAGCGCGTTCGAGGTCGCCCATTTCGCTCCTCATGTCCACTGACAGCGCGCCGAGCCTCGAGCCTGTCGCCCAGCCGCTGGTGCGTTTCGATCAGGTGAGCCTCGGCCGGGGCCTCGCCAAGCCGGCCCCGGACGGCGTCTCGTTCGCCATCGCGCCCGGGTCGTTCCACCTGCTGAGCGGACCCGCCGGCGCTGGAAAATCAAGGCTGCTGCGGTTGATGGCGCTGGCCGAGCCGCCCGGCGAGGGCCTGGTCCAGGTGTTCGGCCGCGATGTCGCGACGCTGCGGCCCCAGGAAAGACGCGCGGTGCGCCGCCGCATCGGGGCGACGCTCGAGCCGGCGGTGTTTCTTTCCCATCTGAGCGTGTGGGACAACATCGCCCTTGGCCCGCGGGTGCTCGGACGAAAATCCGGCGATTATGCAGGCGAGATCGACGAGCTGATCAAATGGTTGGGCCTCGCCGACCTCGCCGGCGCCTCCCCGGCCGCGCTCTCCGGTGGCGAGCGTCATCGGCTGGGGATCGCCAGGGCGCTGGCCAACCGACCCGAGTTGCTGCTCATCGACACCCCCGGCGAAGGGCTCGATGAAGCCGACCTGCGCCGCTCGACTAGGCTCCTCGACGGGTTGGCCCGCAGCGGCATGGCGTGCATCCTCGCCACCCGCGATGGCGCCTCGGTCGGCCGCGAGTGGCCACGCCTGGACCTGCGCGAGGGCCGCCTGACGTTGAGTGATCCCCTGACATGAAGGCGGTCCCCCGGCGCGCCCGTCATGGTCCGATCCTGAGGCCTCGCCGCTGGCGGGGGTGGGCGATCTTCATCGTTCTGCTGGTGCTGGCGACGGCCGGCAGCCTGCTGGCGGCGATCGCCGGCGGGGCCGATTGGACCCAGGGCGCGCTCGAGGGTCGCGCCGATCACGGCCTCGTCGTCACCGTCTGGGGGCGGGGCCTGGAGAGCGCCGACGCGGCCGCCGCCCGGGCCAATGAAATCCTGCAGGGGCAGTTCGGCGCCGGGAGGGTCGAATGGCTCGAACCCGATCCGCGCGACCGCCTGCTGGCCGAACTCGCCGGCGCACCGGCCGACCAGCAGGCCGGCGCGCGCGTTCTCCGGGTGCGCGGGCTTGGCGCCGACGGCCCGGCGCGCCTCAGATCGATCCTGGCTGCCAACCGGCTCGCCGCCAGCGCCGGCCAAGCTTCGGGCGGCCGATCCTGGCGCCTGGCCATCCTGGCGATCGCCGTGGCCTCGGCGGCGATCGCGGTGGCGATGGCGGCGCTGATCCTGTGGACGGCGCGTGGGGAGGTGACCGCCAACGCCGAGGCCGTACGGCTGATGCTGAGGATGGGCGCCGAGCGCGGACGCATCGCCGGTCTGGCTAGGGCCCGGGGTTTGGCGCTGATCTTCGCCAGCACCCTGGTTGGCGAAGCCCTCGCCGCTCTCGCTGTCGCCGTCTGGGCGCGAAAATGGCCCGATCAGGGCTTCGGCCTGACCTTGCGCGGTCCGCAGCTGCCCGATGTTTTCTGGACCGGCGAGTTCGCTGTCGCGGCGATCATTCTGGGCCTCTTCGCCGCCTGGCTGGGGGCCCGGGGCGCGGTGAGGCGGCTGGCGTGAAGGGTCTGGCCGCGGTCCTGGCGGTGGCGCTGATCTGGCTGGCCGGCCTGATGGCCTTCGCCGATCGCATCGCCCACCTGACGCCGGCCGAGGAACCGCCCTCCGCCGACGGCGTGGTCGCCCTCACCGGCGGCTCGGATCTGCGTCTCAAAGCTGGCGCGCAGCTGCTCGGCGCCGGCAAGGCGCGGCGCCTGCTGGTCTCGGGGGTCAACCGGGCCGCCACCCGCGCCGACCTGTGGAGTGTGACCGGCGCGCCCAAACCCCTGTTCGACTGCTGCGTCGATCTGGGCTTCACCGCCGCCGATACGCTCGGCAACGCCCGGGAAAGCGCCGCCTGGGCCCGGTCGATGGGCTTCAAGTCACTGATCCTGGTGACCGCCGACTATCACATGCCGCGGGCGTTGATCGAACTGAGGGCGGCGATGCCTGGGGCGATCATCACCCCCTATCCGGTGGCCACGCCGATGCTGGACGCCCACCGGTGGTGGACGACCTCGCTGGGCGCCAGGCGGATGATCGTCGAATACTCGAAATATCTCGCCATCCTGGCGCGCGAGGCGGTGCTCGGCCTGGGTGAGAAACAGCCGGCCAAGGCTCCGGCATGACGACGCTTCGCTCGCTGGTCTTCACGCTTTGCTTCTACGCCGTCTCGACGGTGGCGGCCTTGGCCATGGTCCCCCTGTTGCTGACGCCAAGGACGTGGATCACGCACCCGATGCGCTGGTGGGCGCGGGTGGTGGTCTTTCTGGTCCGCTTCATCTGCGGCGTGGGGGTGGAGTTCCGCGGGTTGGAGCACCTGCCTGACGGCGCCGCCCTGATCGCCGCCAAGCATCAATGCATGTTCGACACCATCGCCCCGCTGCTGGTGCTGGCCGATCCGGCCTACGTGATGCGCGACAGCCTGCTCAGGATCCCCTTCTATGGCTGGTATTCGGTCAAGGCGGGGATGATCCCGATCGACCGCGAGGGTCACGCCCGCGCCCTCAGGGCGATGCTGGCGGCGGCCAAGGCGCGCGCCGCCGAGGGTCGGCGGATCGTCATCTTTCCGGAAGGGACGCGCACCGCGCCCGGCGCCGCCGGCGACTACAAGCCAGGCGTCGCCGCCCTCTATCGCAGCCTGGGCGTCGCCTGCGTGCCGCTGGCGACCAATTCCGGCATTCACTGGCCGGCCCACGGATTCGTCAGGCGGCCGGGCCTGGTGGTCTATGAGTTTCTCGAGCCCCTGCCCGCGGGGCTGGCCAGGACGGAGTTCATGGCGCTGCTGGAGGCGCGGCTCGAGGCCGCCTCGGCCGCGCTGCTGCCGCTCTGAGCGGCCTCCCGCGCCCGCACCAGGATCAGCAGCCGCTCCATGTCGGCGTCTCTGATGTTCTCCTCGCGCAGGTGGGTGACCAGATCGGCCAGGTAATCGGCGTTGCGGCCGGAAAGACCGCTGGCGCCGGCGATGAGTTCGGCCTGCGCCTCCAGCGACAGGACCCCAGCCCACTGCGGATGCCCGCGATCCGACAGAAAGGTCAGGGCGCGCACGTGGCGGCCGTCATCCAGCACGGCGCGGGCGTAATGCTCGACGTAGGTTTCCGTCGGCTGCTCCCGCTCCATCAAATAGGCGTAGGTCGCGCCCCAGCGGGCCTCGGCGATGCGATAGGCGATCCCGCGCACCGAGCCGCCGGGGGCGAGGCCGAGCACCAGGCCCTTGCGCTCGGGCGTGCCGCGATGATGCACCGAATAGATGCAGAAGGCGCGCCGGCGGCCATGGTGCCGGGCGGGGCGGCGTTCTAGATAGGCAAAGCCCGGCCGCCACATCAGCGAGCCATAGCCGAACACCCAGCGCTCGGGCTGCTCTCTGCCGACCACGGAACCTCCGATGACCCACTCCGAACCGGCCACGCCCAGGCGAGCCAGCCGGCTTGGTCTTTACGGCCCGTTCGTCGCCCTGGCCATCGCGCTTACGGCCTGGAGCGGGGCCTGGTGGTGGCTGCGAAACCAGGTCCTCCATGGGTTGGCGGCCGTGGCGGCGGCGCGCCGCGAGGCCGGCGGGACGCTCGCTTGGCGATCGGCCGAGGTGGGCGGCTATCCGTTCCGGATCGACGTGGACCTCGCCGATGTCGTCTGGCGCGAACCCACCGGCTGGGCGATTTCGGCGCCGTTGGTCAAATCGGAAACCTCGGTGTTCGCGCCCGGCCACTGGGTCGCCTACGCCCCGGCGGGCTTGGTCCTGACCCGGCCCGAGGGTGGCTCTGTGAAGGTGACCGCCAAAGCCATTCGGGCGAGCGCGTCGCATCTGGCCCATTCGCCGCCCACGCTCGCCTTCGAGGGCCTGCAGCTGACCTTCGCGCCGCTTCCAGGGGCCGCGGCCTATTTTCTCCAGAGGGCGAGCGCGCTGCGCCTCTACACCAAGCCCGGTCCGGCCAATCAGGGCGCGCTCTACTTCGGCCTGATCGGCGCGCAGCCCTCGCCGGAGGGCGCGCTCGGCCAGCTGGCCGCGGGCAAGCCGGTGACTCTCACCGCCGAGGCCATCTTCGATCACGCCAGCGCCTTTAGCGGCGGTTCGTGGCCGCGCGCGGTCCAGGCCTGGGCCGGGGCCGGGGGGACACTGGCCTTGCGCCGGCTGAGCCTGCAGGCCGGAGGCGTGGCTGTCGACGCGCGAGGCTGGGGCTTGTCGGCCGATGTGGATGGACGGCTGGCCGGGACGCTTCAGGTCCGATTGACCCATGGCGAGGCGGCGCTCGCCCGGCTCGCCAACGCCGGCGTCATCGACCCGGCGGCGGCGCGGCTGGCCGCCGTGGTGGTGGGCGCGCGCGGGGGCTCGGCGACGCTCGGTTTCGAGGCTGGCCGGACCACGCTGGGCCCGGTCGCGCTGGCCGCGGCGCCGAAGGTTTATTGACAGGCTTGGAGGGCGCCCGCCATAGGCCGGCCATGACCGCGCACGGCTCTATCCACGGTGGGCGTCCAGAGGCCAAGGCCGGCATTCTGGATATCGAGCCCTATCGGCCGGGCAAGGCCAGCGCACCCGGCATCGACCATCCGGTCAAGCTGTCGGCCAACGAGAACATCCTGGGTTGCAGCGCGGTTGCGCGCGCCGCCTATGCCGAAGCGGGCGCCGATCTTTCGCTTTACCCCGATGGCCGGGGCACGATCCTGCGCGAGGCGGTCGCGGCGCACTATCGCCTCGACCCGGCGCGCCTGATCCTTGGCTGCGGCACCGACGAGGTGTTCGCCCTGCTTAACCAGGCTTTCCTGACCCCCGGCGACAACATCGTCCAGGGTGAGTACGGCTTTGGCGCCTACGCCATTGGGGCCAGGGCCAATCAGGCCGAGGTCAGGAAGGCGGCCGAGCCCAACTATCGCCTCGACGTCGACAAACTGCTGGCCGAGGTCGACGAGCGCACCCGCCTGGTGTTCATCGCCAACCCGGCCAATCCCACCGGAACCTTCATTGGCGCCGCCGAGGTCGAGCGTCTGCACGGGCGCCTGCCCGCTGAGGTCCTGCTGGTGCTGGATGGCGCCTACGCCGAGTTCAACACCGACCCCACCTTCACCGACGGCCTCGACCTGGCGCGCGGGGCCGACAACATCGTTGTCACCCACACCTTCTCCAAGCTGCATGGCTTGGCCTCGCTGCGGGTCGGCTGGGGCTTCGCGCCGCTGCACGTGGCCGACGCGGTTGACCGCATTCGCCTGCCGTTCAACACCTCGATCGCCGGGCAGAAGGCGGCGGTGGCGGCGCTCGCGGACGCTGAGTTCCAGGCCCGCTCGCTGGCCCACGTGGAGCGCTGGCGGCCCTGGCTCACCCAGCAGATCGCCGGCCTCGGCCTGGAGGTGATCCCCTCGGCGGCCAACTTCGTGCTCGTCGGCTTCGCCAGCCAAGCTGAGGCGGCGACGGCCGAAGCCTTTGTCGCCGGGCGCGGCTACATCCTGCGCGGCGTCGCCAACTATGGCCTGCCCAAGCACCTGCGGCTGACCATTGGCCTGGAGGCGCACAACCGGGCGGTGGTCGAGGCCCTGGCCGAGTTTCTCGGCCGCCCATGAGCGCTCCCCTGTTTTCCCGCCTGGCGGTGATCGGCGCCGGCTTGATCGGCTCGTCCATGGTCCGCGCCGCCCGGACCCGGGGCGCGGTGGGCGAGATCGCCGTTTCCGACGCCAATCCCAAAGTGCTGGAACGGGTGCGCCAGCTCGGCCTGGCTGATCAGGTCACCGCCGATCCAGGCGAGGCCGTGCGCGGCGCCGATCTGGTGGTGCTGGCCGTCCCGCCCTTGGCCATCGGCGAGGTGGCGGCGCGGATCGCGGCGGATCTGGCGGACGGGGCGATCCTCACCGACGTCGGCTCGGTGAAAGGGGCGGTGGCCGAAGCCTTCGCCAAGGTGGTTCCGGCGCGCGTCTTCGCCATCCCCGGCCACCCGATCGCCGGCACCGAGCAGTCGGGACCCGATGCCGGCTACGCCACCCTGTTCGCCCATCGGTGGACGATTCTCACGCCTCAACCGCGCCAGGATGCGCCCTACAAGGACGCTGTGGCTCGCCTGACCGCCTTCTGGGAGGCGCTCGGCGCGCACGTGGAGATCATGGACGAGCGCCACCACGACCTGGTCCTGGCGGTCACCTCGCACCTGCCGCACCTGATCGCCTACAACATTGTCGGCACCGCCGCCGACCTGGAAACGGTGACCCGCGGCGAGGTGATCAAATACTCGGCCGGCGGCTTTCGCGACTTCACCCGCATCGCCGCTTCCGACCCGGTGATGTGGCGTGACGTGTTCCTGGCCAATCGCGATGCGGTGCTGGAGATTCTCGGCCGCTTCACTGAGGACCTGCAGGCCCTGTCCCGCGCCATCCGCTGGGGTGAGGGCGACAAGTTGCACGAACTGTTCACCCGCACGCGTGAGATCCGCCGCGGGGTTATCGACGCTGGCCAGGAGACCCCCGAGCCCGATTTCGGCCGCCATCACGACGAGGCCTGATCCACCGGTCCGACGTGGGCGGCGACGATCTCGATGGCGTCGGCCAAGCCCATGCGCTCGATCGTGACCCCCTCGGGCAGGCTGGCGAACAGGCGAGACGGCGCGGCGGCGTCGAGCATCACGAACACGCCCCGGTCGTCGGCCCGCCGGATCAGGCGCCCGAACGCCTGGGCGATGCGCGCCCTGGCGATGAAATCGTCATAGGCCTTGCCGCCGAAGCGCTCGCGCCTGGCCTTGTGGAGAATGTCCGGCCTTGGCCAGGGCACCCGATCGAAGACCAGGAGGCGCAGGGATCGCCCCGGCACATCGATGCCGTCGCGCACCGCGTCGGTGCCCAGCAGGCAGGCATCGCGCTCGGCCCGGAAGATGTCGATCAGGGCGCCGGCGTCGAGCGGATCGACGTGCTGCGCATAGAGGGCGAGGCCGCGTTCGGCCAGCGGACCGACCATGCGCTCGTGCACCCCGCGCAGGCGGCGGATGGCGGTGAACAGGCCGAGCGCCCCGCCGCCGGCGGCGACGAACAGTTCGCGCATCGCCGCGGCCACCTGGCGGGCGTCGTCGCGGACGATGTCGGTGACCACCAGCGCCCTGGCGTTCTGGCCATAGTCGAACGGCGAGGCCAGCCGGAGGGTCTTCGCCGGGTTCGGCAAGCGATTGGCGCCGGTGCGCTGGGCGGCCAGGGCGAAGGGATCGGCCAGGGTCGGGTCGGCCAGGGTGGCGCTGGTGACCAGCACGCCGTGCGCCCGGGTCAGGACGCTGGCCGCCAGCGGCGCGGTCGGATCGACCCAGTGGCGGCGGGCGGCGGCGTCGACCACCCGGCCGTACATGAACGCCGCATCGAACCAATCGACGAAATCCGGATCGGCCTCGGCGTTGGCGTGGATGTCGCTCAGCATCGAGCGCCAGGCCGACAGGATCAGCCGCGCGCGGCGATCGAGCCCGCGCAGCGCCCCTTCGATCCGCGCCCGCTCGCTGGGATTGAGGGTATCGGATTGCCCGTCGAGCAGGTCGCCCAGCCTCTCGGCCAGTTCGACCAAGGGACGTTGCAGCGCCGCTATCGCCTCGGCCGCCTCTCCGGCGCTCGACCGGACCTTGTCAAGCAGCGGTCGGGCGGCGCATTCCATGCCGATCTCGGACGGCGCGGCGCGGGCGCGCAGCTGCTCAAGCAGCGCGGCCAGGAACGCCTCGACCGGTCCCGAGGGGCTGGCCTCGCCGCTCGGCGGGGCGATGCGCGCCGACCACCCCTCGCCGGGCAGGGCGGCCGCGGCCCGGGCGGCCTCGCCAAGGGCGGCCATCGCCGCCTCGCTGTCGGCCAGCAGATCGGCCAGCCGCGTCTCCAGGCCGCGGCCGCGTCGCCCGCGAGCCTCGGGACCCCGCACCCAGCGGCGCATCTCCGCGGCCTCGGCGCCCGAGATCACCGCCGAAAACGCGGCGTCGGCGGCGTCGAACAGATGGTGGCCCTCGTCGAACACCAGGCGAGCAAGGGCGGTGGTCTCGACATCGCCTTGCCCGCGCCAGGCCGTCCGCGCGCCGTCGAAGGCTGCGCCGGTCATCACCAGGGCGTGGTTGGCGATCACCAGGTCGGCGCGCCGGGAGGCCCGCACCGTCCGTTCGATGAAGCACGCCCGGTAGTGGGCGCAGCCGGCGTGGACGCACTCGCCGCGCCGATCGACCAGGTTCGCCGCGCTCGCCTGGGCCGCCGGCGAGACGGCGAACAGGCTCGGCAGCCAGGCGGGAAAATCGCCGCCGGTCATGTCCCCATCGGCGGTCGCGCGCGCCCAGCGCGCGGTCAGGCCAAGGCCGATCAGATCGCCGCCGCCCAGTTGCGCGGCATTGGCCGCCTCCTGGAAATTGAGCAGGCAGAGGTAGTTTTCGCGTCCCTTGCGCACCACCGCCTTGCGCGCGCGGACGGCCTTCTCGGGGAACAGCGCCTGGCTCTCGCGGGCGATCTGGCGCTGCAGCGCCCGGGTGTAGGTCGAAACCCAGACGCCCGGACCATTGGCTTCCGCCCACAGGGAAGCGGGCGAGAGATAGCCCAGGGTCTTGCCGACGCCGGTGCCGGCCTCGGCCAGCATCATCATCGGCTCGCCCTCGGCCTGGCGCGGCTGGAAAGCGTGGGCGACAGCGGCGGCGTAGGCCGCCTGCTCGCGGCGAACCTCGGCAAGCTCCGAGCGCGCCAGAAGCTCGGCGAGACGATGGGTGGCGGCTTCCGGATCGATCGCGGCGCTGCCCGGCTCGCCGGCCGGACCTTCGTCCTGCCACTCGGGCAATCGGCTCCAGACCTCCAGCCCCGAGCCGCGCCAGGGCCGCCCGATCGGATGCGTGCGCAGAGCCCCGATGACCGGCGCCGCCCAGGCCCAGCCGGCGCGTCCCAGCGTCTCCGCCTGGGCGAGCGCCTCTTCGCGGCTGGGCGTCGGCGCCTCGGCAATCTCGGCCAGAAGCAGCGCGGCGATATCTCTCAGCGCCGCCGCCTGCGCCTCGGCGGCGCGGGGCTCGGCAAGGCCGACGGCGAGCGCCAGACCGACGGGCGATGGCGCGCAGAATTGCGCCGGGCGGGCAAAAGCGAACAGCTCCAGCACGTCCAGCAACCGCGACGCGCGCGGCGGTGCGCGCAGACCCAGCCGGGCCGCGGTCATCGACGCGTGGGCGATCAGCAGCTCGGCGGTCTCGAACCGGGCGCGCGCCGAGCCCGTATCGAGCATGCCGGCGCCGGCCTCGTCGGCCAGCGCGCAGCGCCCGCCGGGCAGGACGACCAGTGCGGGCGGGAGAGCGGTCACCCGTCCTTGCTAGCTTACGCCGGCCTGAAACGGAACGGGAACATTCTCGCCGACGCGGCCATCGAATTGTCAAGCTTGGCGGTCTATCCTGCCACTTCCTCCAGGGAAGGGTGCGACCATGTCCCAGACCTACAAACTCGGCCGCAACCCGCGCAGCTTCGATCCGCGGGTGCCGCATATGAGCGCGCTGCTGGCGGGCCAGACACCACCGCCGCCGCCGCCGTCGGTGGACTGGACCCGCGGCATGCCGGCCAATCTCGGCATGATGCTCAATG
>DASYGN010000086.1:0-14110 GCA_035999625.1 Caulobacteraceae bacterium
GAGAAGTAGAACCTTCGTGCGCAATCCATGCACACGCGCCTTCATAACTATCTATATTTATTAACGTATCCGTCCAGTCCATCATGAGCGCCAAGCACAATGCGTGAGATAATTTATTGATATTCAAACTGTTTTCCCGTCTCAGTCCGTCCAGTCCCGACCGGACGGACTGGACGTCCGCAGACTGGTGGCCGCTGAAAAACACTAGTGAATTTCGACGGA
The DNA here is from genome assembly GCA_035999625.1 of Caulobacteraceae bacterium. GTDB lineage: Bacteria > Pseudomonadota > Alphaproteobacteria > Caulobacterales > Caulobacteraceae > Acaudatibacter. The sequence goes on from DASYGN010000086.1 coordinate 223, forward strand.
CGATCACAGGTCGCGGGCTGGCGGTGGATCCGAGTGCACACAAAATACCCTTGAAAGGATAGATCGTTCAAGGCATATTGCATCATGGACTGGACGGTCGAATTCCACGCAGACTTCGCTGTCGAGTTCATGGCTTTGAACGAAGAGGTGCAGGACGAACTGGCGGCGTATGTGGAGTTGCTGAAGGTGATCGGTCCGCAGCTGAGACGCCCATATGCAGATACGCTGAATGGTTCGACGCACGCGAACATGAGGGAGCTGCGGTTCGAGGCCGCGGACGGTGTCTGGCGTGTGGCCTATGCATTCGACCCGGATCGAAAAGCTATCCTGCTCGTCGCGGGTGACAAGTCCGGTGTCTCGCAGCGGCGGTTCTACGCCTCGCTCATCCGCAAGGCCGACCAACGGTACGAGGCTCACCTGCGCGCCAGGAGGAAGACATGACAGTTCCCTATGAAAAGCTCCTGGCGAAGCTGCCGCCGGAACGGCAACGGAAGATCAAGGCGCGAGCCGCCGACCTGATCGCGGAGGAGTACGCGCTTCGCGATCTGCGCAGGGCCAAGCATCTCACCCAGACGGAAGTCGCCGAACAACTCGGTGGCCGGCAGGTTTATGTCTCCCGCCTGGAGAAGCGGTCGGACATGAAGCTGTCGACCCTGCGCGACTACGTCCGGGCGCTCGGGGGCGAGTTGAAGGTCATGGTCACCTTCCCTGAAGGCGAAACGGTGAAACTCACGAACATCGGCGAGCCTCGCACGCCGCGCCGGCCGAGCAAGGCCAAGGCGGCGTAGAGACTCGGCAATGGTTGCGGCGATCCTCGATATCGACCTTGCGTTCGCCGTCGCCGGCGATCCCTCGATGTACCAAACCGTTCCGTCGCGACGCCAATCGGGATGGGTGAAACGCAGATTTCTTACCTCAGGCCGCGCGAATGGGGCCATGTGCGCCCCGCATTTGGCGTCGAGCAGATTAATGCAGAAGCGCCCTGCCCAGACGATAGCGTCGTAGCTCGACGCAGATCGGTTGACGGCGATCGCGATAGAGCACGGCTCGAGCGAGACCGGCATGATCGCTGACATCGCCAAGCCGACGGGATCGCCGTGCTCGGGATCGAAGCTCGTGACGATAGCCACCGGCGCTGGAAGATGGCGCAGCACACGCTTGAGCCTGCCCGCGAGTGAGTTCTCGGCAGGCAATGCATCCGATGCCGCCGGCGAAGCTATTTGATCGCTCGTCATCGGACGCCGCCAGTGGTCAGGCGCAAAGGCCAGTGGCCATAATGAGAACTTGGTGATACACAAACGCCGTTTAACGGAGCACCAAGGTGCTGTTATGGCGACGCCACACCATCCATCGACCGCCGTTCGCCGGAGCCTCCGCAAGCTGGGCGGCGACATCAAGTACGCGCGCCGCCGCCGTGGCCTGCCCGCCGAGGTGGTCGCCGAACGCGCCTTCACCTCGCGATCGACCCTGCGCCGGATAGAGGCCGGAGACAACGCCGTGGGCATCGGCATCTACGCGGCCGTGCTCCAGGCCCTGGGCCTGTTGGACCGGCTCGGGGACCTGGCCGCGCCGGGCCGGGACGAAGTGGGCCTGGCCATGGCGTCCGAGACCTTGCCACAGCGCGTGCGGATCAAGCGACCGAAGGCTGGCGATCATGGCTGAGGTCGAGGTCTACATCGATTTCGCGGCCGGCCTGCACCGGGTCGGGACCCTCCACCGACAGGCTCGACGGGGCGGTGAAGCCGTTGTCTTCGAATATCACCCCGATTGGCTGGCGGACGCCGCCCGCTTTTCGCTGGAGCCGGCATTGGTCCTGGGCCAAGGCGCCTTCGCGCCGGCGGCGGGCCTGACGATGTTCGGCTCGATCGGCGATTCCGCGCCGGACACCTGGGGTCGGCAGCTGATGCAGCGCGCCGAGCGCCGCCAGGCCGAGCGGGATGGCCGCCCGGTGCGCACCCTCTCAGAGGCGGACTATCTGTTGGGCGTCGCCGACGTCTCTCGCCTGGGCGCGCTGCGCTTCCGCCTTCCCGCCGGCGAGAAGGAGTTCCAGGCCCCGACGCTGGCGGGCGTGCCTGGCCTAGTCGAACTGGGTCGGTTGATGGGCGTGACCGAACGCATCCTGCGCGACGAGGAGACCGCCGAGGACCTGGCGATGATTTTCGCGCCGGGATCATCGCTGGGCGGCGCACGCCCCAAGGCCTCGGTGATCGACCAGCATGGCCGGCTGTCCATCGCCAAGTTTCCGAAGGAGACGGACAGCTACAGCATCGAGCTCTGGGAAGAGGTCGCGCTGAGGCTGGCCGGGCAAGCCGGCATCCACACACCCGATCATGAACTGGTGAGGGTCGCCGGCAAGTCCATCCTGCTCTCCCGCCGGTTCGATCGCCAGGATGCGACGCGCATCCCCTTCCTGTCGGCCCTGTCGATGATGGGATTGCGGGATGGCGAACGCGGGAGCTATCCCGAACTCGTCGACGTGCTGACCCAACATGGCGTCCAGGCCAGGCAGGACGCCGCCCAACTCTATCGACGCATGGTCTTCAACGTCCTCATTTCCAACGTCGATGACCATCTACGCAACCATGGCTTTCTGTGGACGGGTCAAGGCGGCTGGACGCTCTCCCCGGTCTACGATCTCAACCCGACGCCAACCGATGTCAGGCCCCGCATCCTCACCACCAATATCGACCTCGATGAGGGAACCTGCGACCTGGACCTGGTGGAGTCGGTCGCCGAGCTCTTCGGACTGGGCGCCAAGCCGGCGCGCGAAATCATCGCTGAGGTCGGACACGCCACACGCGTTTGGCGAGATGTCGCCGCCGCGGTCGGCGCACGGCCCGCTGAAGTCCAACGGATGCAAAGCGCGTTCGAACATAAGGATTCCGAGCGAGCCTGGGCGATGTAGTCGCGTGCCAGAGGCTCCCGGACGTGCGAGCGGGGTCCGCCATCGGGGTCGATTGGTCAGGGCTGCATCTGCATCAGCTGATCCGCCGGCATCATGTTGTGGTGGAGGTGGTTCATGATCCAGATCGAGCCGACCACGATCAGGAACACGACCAGGATGCCGAAGGCGAGCGCCAACACGTTGTTGGTGTTGTCCGGGCCGGTGGTCACGTGCAGGAAGAACACCAGGTGCACGCCCATCTGGGCGATGGCGAGCACGATCAGGGCCACAGGCGCCGCTGGTCCCCAGAACCAGGCGACGTGGGAGACGGCGACCCAGAAGGCGGCGGCGGTCAGGATGAGCGAGAACCCCAGCCCCAGGTTGGCGTTGAGCACCCAGTGTCCGGCGCTCTCCTCGGGCTCGTCACCGGGCGCATGGTCGGCATGATGATCAAGCGCGCCCGTGCTGAGGCCCGGGTCGTATTCCAACTCGCTCATGCGCCGCTCCCCATCAGATAGACAATGGTGAAAATCCCGATCCAGACGATATCGAGCGCGTGCCAGAACAGGTTGAAACAGATCAGGCGGTGCACGATTTCCCGGCGAAATCCCTTGATCTGCACCTGGGCCATCATGGTCGCGAGCCAGACACCCGCCAGGGTGACGTGAAGGCCATGCAGCCCGACCAGGCCGAAAAACGCGCTCAGAAAGCCGCTGCGTTGCGGGGTGATCCCGCGCGCCGCCAGGGAGATGAACTCCTGCACTTCCAGGCCGACGAAGGCCAGGCCCAGGAGGCCGGTGATCAGCAGGAAAACCTGCGTCCACAGCTTGCTGCGCGCATTGGTCGCCGCGAATGACAGGCCGCAGGTGTAGCTCGACAGCAGCAGCGCGAGGGTTTCCAGCCCAACTCTCGGGATGTCCACGAGCTGCGAGACCGTCGGCCCGCCTGCGGTGGCGCTCCTCTGCACCGCAAAGGTGGCGAAGAAGCAGGAGAACATCACGATGTCGCTGAGCAGGAAGATCCAGAAGCCGTAGCCGACCACGATGCGTTTGCGGGCGGGCCCGCTCGCACCGTGGCCAGCGCCCTCCACCGGTCCCTCGGCGTCATGGCCGCGGTGACCCAGGCGATGCGGATCCTCCCGGACCCGGCGGAGCGTTTCGATGGCGGCGGGAAGGTCGGCCTGGGTCAAGGGATGGCCCCCTGTTGGGCGAGCCGCTCGAGTTGCGCTCCACGGGCGGCGCGCCGGGCGCGATCCGCCCTGGCCACCTCTTCGACGGGCACGTGAAACTCATGGACGTCGCGCCAGGCGAAGACGACGAAGCCGACATAGGCGCCGACCAGAGCCAGGCCGGCGAGCCACCAGATCTGCCAGATCAGCGAGAACCCCATCACGCTGGCGAAGAAGGCGGTGTAGAGGCCGACCGGACTGCTGACCGGCATCTCGATCGGTTCGTAGGTCGGCTCGGGCGACAACTGTTGCGTCTCGATCGCGCGCAGCTTGATGCCCCAATAGGCCTCCTCGCCTTCGACGTTGGGCATCACCGCATAGTTGAAGAACGGCGGTGGCGAGGGCGTCGCCCACTCGAGCGAGCGGCCGTCCCAGGGATCGCCGGTAAGGTCCCGGAGCTTGTCACGCTGGAGGATGCTCACCACCAGCATGACGACCTGGCAGATGGCCCCCAGGATCAGGATGCCGACGCCGAGGAGCGAGATCCGCAGCAGCGGCGCCCACTCGGGGATGTCGATGTGCTGCAGTCGCCGGGTCATCCCCTCCAGGCCCAGCATGTAGAGGGGCGTGAAGGTGACCCAGAAACCGATCAGGGCGAACCAGAAAGCGGCCTTGCCCCAGCCTTCGTGCAGACGGAAACCGAAAGCCTTCGGGAACCAGTAGTCGAGGCCGGCGAACAGGCCGAACACGACGCCGCCGACGATCACATTGTGGAAGTGGGCGACCAGGAACATCGAGTTGTGCACCAGGTAGTCGGCCGGTGGCACCGCCAGCAGCACCCCGGTCATGCCGCCGATGACAAAGGTGAAGATGAAGCCAAGCGACCACAGCATGGGCACCGTGAACCGCACCCGGCCGCCATACATGGTGAAAATCCAGTTGTAGATCTTCACCCCGGTTCCGACGGCGATGATGCTGGTCGAGATGCCGAAGGCGGTGTTCACCGCCGGGCCAGAGCCCATGGTGAAGAAGTGGTGCAGCCAGGTCATCATCGCGACGATGCAGATGAACAGCGTCGCCGCGACCATCGAGCGATAACCGAACAGCGGCTTGCCCGAGAAGGTGGAGAACACCTCCGAGAAGATGCCGAAAGCCGGCAACACCAGAATGTAGACCTCGGGGTGTCCCCAAGCCCAGATCAGGTTCATGAACATCATCGGGTTGCCGCCCGCGGTGTTCGTGAAGTAGTGCCACCCGAAATATCGATCCAGGCTCAGCATCGCCAGGGTGGCGGTCAGGATCGGGAACACGGCGACGATGAGCAGGCTGGCGGCCAGAGTGGTCCAGCAGAACATCGGCATGCGCAGATAGGTCATGCCGGGGCAGCGCATCTTCAGCACCGTGGTGACGAAATTTATCCCCGTCATCAGGGTGCCGATGCCGGCTATCTGCACCGCCCACAGATAGTAATCGACCCCGACGCCTGGCGAATAGGCGGCCTCGCTCAACGGCGGATAGGGCAGCCAGCCGGTGCGGGCGAATTCGCCGACGAACAGAGAGATATTGACCAGCAGGGCGCCCGAAGCGGTCAGCCAGAAGCTGACGGAGTTGAGGGTCGGAAAAGCCACGTCGCGCACGCCCAGCTGCAGCGGAGTGACGAAGTTCATCAAGCCGATCACCAGCGGCATGGCCGCGAAGAAGATCATGATCGTGCCATGGGCCGAGAAGATCTGGTCGTAATGCTCGGGCGGCAGATAGCCCATCGCGCCGATGGCCACCGCTTGCTGGGTGCGCATCATGATCGCATCGGCAAAGCCGCGGACCAGCATCACCGATCCCAGCAGGCAGTACATGACGCCAATGCGCTTGTGGTCGACACTGGTGATCCACTCGCGCCACAGATACGGCCACCAGCCCTTGACCGTGATCAGCGCCAGCACGCCCAGAATGATCGCCACCAGCGCCAGCGAGGTGATCAACGGAATCGGTTGGTCGAACGGGATCGCCGACCAGCTGAGTTTGCCAAACATGGATCAGCCACCCCCCGCCGGCGAAATCTCGCGGCCCGCGTGCGCGGGCGCCCCCGGTGCCGGGCCCGGACCCGGGGCCACCCGTCGCAGAGCAATGTCGCGGAACAGCTGCGGATCCACGCTGCGGTAGGTGTACGGCGCCACATGCCGGCTCTGGCGCGACAGCGCCGCGTAGGCGGCCTGATCGAGGACCGGCCCGGCGTTGCGAGCCGAGTTGGCCCAGGCGGCGAACTCGGGCGGGGCCACGCTCCTCACCTGGAACTGCATGTCCGAAAAGCCATCGCCACTGAAGTGTGAAGACTGACCGAACAATACGACCGGACGGTCGGCCTGGAGGTTGAGCTGCGAGACCATCCCCGGCATGGCGTAGATCATCGACCCCAGGCGCGGGATGAAGAACACGTTGAACACGCTCGCCGAGGTGATCGAAAAGCGGATCGGCGTTCCCGCCGGCACGATCAACCGGTTCACGGTGGCGATTCCCTGCCGCGGATAGATGAACAGCCACTTCCAATCCAGCGAGACCACCTGCACCTCGAGCGGCGGGGTTTTGGATGGCAGTGGCTTGAACGGGTCGAGCTTGTAGGAGCCGATCCAGATCACGCCGCCGATGAACAGGATGGTGAGGATAGGGATCGCCCAGACGATCGCCTCGATGCGTCCCGAGTACGACCAATACGGCAGATATTCGGCCTTGGTGTTCGAGGCCCGGTAGCGCCAGGCCATCCAGAAGGCGAGCAGGATGGTCGGAATGACGATCGCCAGCATGATCAGGATGGCGTCGATGAGGATTTCCGCGTCGTCGGCGCCGACCGGTCCCACCGGGTCGAAAAGGCTGCGGGCGCACCCGCCGAGCGCCAGGACCAGGCCGGTCCCGGTGGCCAAGCCCGCCACCCGCGCCGCACGAGATCGCCTTCTCCCAGGCATTAGCGCGCACCCCAGATCGGCTGGCGCGTCGAGCGCGCCGGGGAAAGGTCCAGACTGTATCCGGCTCGTAGGCGCTCGCAACCTACGGGATGTACGTAAGCGGGCGGTCCGCGGTGCATCGCATTGAGAGGTTCTCCGTTGAAGCGAGGGGGCGTCCCGTCCGGAGCCGGCCATGGCCTCTCGCTCGAAGCCTGCGCAAGTCGTGAACGAGCGCGCCCATCCGGTGGTCGTGATCACCGGCGCATCGGCCGGCGTCGGCCGCGCCGCGGCTCATCAGTTCGGCCGCGAAGGCTGGAGCGTGGGCTTGATCGCCAGGGACGCGGCCGCCCTCGAGGACGTCGCCGAGGAAGTCAGAAAGCTTGGCGGGCGCGCCATGGCGGCCGGAGCCGATGTCGCCGACAGCGCGCAACTGTTTGCCGCAGCGCAAACGATCGAGACGGCGCTGGGCGCACCCGATGTGTGGGTCAATGACGCCATGGCGACGGTGTTTTCCCCGGTCTGGAAGATCTCGCCGGAGGAGTTTCGCCGGGTCACCGAGGTCACCTATCTCGGCTTCGTCCACGGCACGATGGCGGCGCTGAGGTCGATGCGCGCCCGGCGTTGCGGGGTGATCGTCCAGGTGGGCTCGGCGCTCGCCTACCGCGGCATCCCGCTCCAGTCGGCCTACTGCGGGGCCAAGCACGCCATTCGCGGTTTCACCGACTCGGTGCGCACCGAGCTGATGCACGAGCGATCGGGCGTGCGGCTGACGATCGTCGAACTGCCGGCGATCAACAGTCCGCAGTTCGACTGGGCCCGCACCCACATGCCGCGGCGGCCACGGCCGATGGGTGAAGTGTTCGAGCCGGAAGCCGCCGCCCGGGCTGTCTGGCGCGCCGCGCTCAATCCGCGGCGAGAGTACTGGCTGGGCCGGACCACGCTTCTCACTATTCTCGGCGATCTGGTGGCCCCCGGCTGGCTGGACCGCATCTTGGCCAACAACAGCGTTTCAGGGCAGCAGACTGCCGAGGCCGTTGGCAGCGAGCGGCGCGACAACCTGTTCAAGCCGGTTCACGATCTGCACCGAACGCGAGGCTCGTTCACCGACGAGGCCCACCCAAGGGCGGTGATGGTGCCAGGCGAGTTCGCCCGCGGCGGAAGCGTCATGCTGGGCGCCCTCACCTTCCTCGGTGCGGGCCTCACCGTCGGACTGTCGCTGCGCCGGGCCCGGCCCGCCCGCGATGGAAACCGACCCGCGCCCGAAACGGGCTGAGCTGTGAGTCTGCTAACCTTGGCACACTAGGGGGCGCGGTCTGCGATCGGCCCCGACGGGAAATTCAAGGGGGATCCCAATGGCTTCCAGGACACGCGCCGGCATTCTGGCGCTCGGCGTCAGCCTCGTGGCGCTCGCCGGCGCCGCCAGGGCTCAGAATGAGGACACCTCGTCGTCGATCCAGACCAAGCGCACGGCGGTGGGCGAGATTGTGGTCACCGCCGCCCACTATGTGCCGCAGGGCGAGCAGACGGCCACCAAGACCAACATCCCGCTGATCCAGACTCCGGAGTCGATCTCGGTGGTCACCCGCGACCAGATCGACCTGCTCGACTTCGTCGATGCCCAGCAGGCCGTCCGCTACACCGCCGGGGTGTTCGGCGAGAACTACGGCCCTGACCTGCGGTACGACTTCATCAATGTGCGCGGGTTCACCCCCAAGCAGTACATCGATGGCCTGGCCGCGCCCGCGACGACCACCATCTTCTCCAACGGCGTCGATCTTTACGCCTTCCAGTCGCTGGATCTGCTCAAGGGGCCGGCCTCGACTCTTTACGGCAACGCACCTCCGGGGGGCATCTACAACGAGACCAGCCGGCGCGCGTCGAGCCGCTTCGGCGGCGAGCTGCAGGGCCGCTACGGCTCCAACGATTTCGCCGAGATCGCCGGCACGGTCACCGGTCCGTTGACCGACTTCCTCGACGCCCGCTTCACCGCCCTCTACCGCGACCGCGGCGACGAGGTGGACCACATCAACGCCAAGCGCCTGCTGGTCGCGCCCACCGCGACCCTGAAGCTTGGACCGGACACGCGTCTCACCGTGCTGATGTACTATCAGTATGACGAGGTGAATGGCGGCGACGGCGGATTCCTGCCGGTCTATGGCACCCTGCTACCCAATCCGAACGGGATGATCCCGAGGAACGTCAATCTCGACGACCCGCGCGACAAGTTCATCCGCAACCAGGGCGCGATCGGCTGGGATTTCGAGCACCAGTTCTCGCCCAACATCACCTTCCACTCCAACGTCAAGTGGAGCGAATACCTGGAGAAGACGCCGATCGGTTACTATTCCGGCGCCGGCCTGATCAACACCACCGATCCGACCATGCCGAGCTATTTCCGCACGGTGGAACAATACAACTTCACCTATCGCGAACACGTGGGCAGCTTCGCCGCCGACAACCGCTTCGATGTCAATTTCGACACCGGACCGTTGAGCCACAAGGCGCTGATCGGGGTCGACTACCGGCAAGTGTACAACAGCGCCGAGTTCGGCTTCGCCTTTCCCGGCACCCTGCTCGACGCCTTCAACCCGGTTTACGCGCCCACTATCGTCACCAACCTCGGCTATCCGACGCCCTATAACTTCGAGCGGCTGCGCCAGACCGGCATCTATGGTCAGGATCAGTTGAAGTTCGGCCACCTCTACGTCACCGGCGGGGCGCGCTATGACTGGGTCAACATCGCCGACCGGTCGACCAACACCGATACCGGCCAGCACCAGTTCACCTATCGCGTCGGGGCCAGCTATGTGACCGACAGCGGCATCGCCCCCTACATCAGCTACGCCACCTCGTTCGAGCCGGTGCTGGGCACGGACGCTGTCACCGGGGCGCCGTTCAAGCCCAGCAAGGGCGATCAGATCGAGGGCGGGGTCAAGTTCGACGCCCGCAGCCTGCCGCCGGGGATCAAGCTGTTCGCCACCGCCGCGGTGTTCGACATCCACCAATCCAACGTCGTCAGCACCGTGCCTTCGATCACGCCCGTGTTCGGCACCCAGGTCGGCAAGGTGCAGGTTTACGGCGTCGAACTGGAGTTCGTGGCCCGGTTCTACGACCGGTTGTCGATCAACGGCTCGTACAGCTACAACCACTCGCGGGTGACCGCGAGCAGCGTCCCGGCCGAGGTCGGCAGCCCGCTGCCGACGACGCCTCAGAACAAGGCATCGCTGTTCGCCGACTACACGCTTTCCAGCGGTGCGCTGGCGGGTCTGGGTTTCGGCGCCGGCGTGCGCTACACCGACGGCAGCACCGGCGGTCTGCCGGGTCCGTTCAATCCGGTGATTTACGAGGGCCAGGCCTCGACCCTGTTCGACGCCATCCTCCACTACGACCTGCCCGGATGGCGGTTCGCCATCAACGGCTCGAACATCTTCGACAAGACCTATGTGGCGCGGTGCGCGGGACCGGCGAGCTGTTTCTATGGCGCCGGGCGCCAGATCACCGGCACCATCACCAAGAGGTTCTGACGCTTAACAAGATGCCTCGCGCGCGCCGGCTTGGCCGGCCAGCCTTGCTGGCCGCCATGGCTGCGCTCGTCGCGGGTCCAGCCCTGGCGGCTGCGGCGAACGGGCGCGTGGCCCCCTACCTCGCCGACCTCTTCCCCAGCACCTACACGCCGCCGGCGGCGCCGGAGACCCTGATCGTTCACGCCATCGTCCTCGACGGGGCTGGACACCGGCTGGATGATGGCCAGGTGCTGATGGGATCGGGCAAAATCATCGCCATCGGCCACGATCTCAAGGCCCCCGGCGCGCGGCTGATCGACGCCCGTGGCCGCTGGGTGACGCCGGGGATCATCGACATCCACAGCCACGACGGGACCTATCACCTGCCGCAGACGGCCATCGACGCCGAGGCCTCGGACGTCGCCGAGCTTTCCGATCCCAACACCGCCGGGGTGTGGATCGAGAGCGGCATCGACGCCGAGGACCTGGCTTTCGCGCATGCTTTGGCGAGCGGGGTGACGACCTTGCAGGTGTTGCCGGGTTCGACGCCGGTGTTCGGCGGCCGCACCGTGGTCCTGCATCCGGTGCCGGCGCTGACCGTTCAGGCGATGAAGATGCCGGGCGCGCCGCAGGGCGAGAAGATGGCCTGCGGCGAAAATCCCAAGACCTACGATGTGGAGAAGGGGCGCGGGCCGACCAGCGCCGCCGGGGAAGTGACCTTCATCCGCGACGCCTTCGCCAAGGCCAGGACCTACAAGGCCAAATGGGATCGCTATCTGGCCGGTGAGACCGCCGACGCCCCCGAGGACGATCCCCGGCTCGACACCCTGGCGGCGATGCTGGAGGGCAAGATCGCCGCCCACATCCACTGTTATCGCGCCTCGGAGATGGCGATCTGGCTGGATCTGGCCCGCGACATCGGCTTTCGCATCGCCGCGTTCCACCATGCTGTCGAGGGCTACAAGATCGCCCCGCTGCTGGTCAGCCGCGGGGTGTGCGCGGTGGTGTGGTCAGACTGGTGGGGGTTCAAGGTCGAGGCCGTGGACGGAATCCGCGAGAACGCCGCCTTCATCGACGCCGCCGGCGGCTGCGTGATGATGCATTCCGATGGACCCTTCCTTGGCCAGTGGCTGAACGTCGAGGCCGGCAAGGCCGCGGCGGCCGGTCGACGGGCAGGCCTCGCCCTGCCCCCTGAGCACGTCATCGCCTGGCTGACCAGCAACCCCGCCAAGGCCATGGGGCTCGCCGATCGCATCGGGGCGCTGGCGCCGGGTCTCGACGCCGATCTGGTGGTGTGGTCGGGCGATCCCTTCAGCGTCTACACCCACGCCGACCTGGTGTTCATCGACGGCGCGGTGCGCTTCGATCGCAGCCAGCCGCCGCCAGCGCCGGATTTCCAGCTTGGTCGGGCGCCAACGCCATGAAATGGCTTCTGGCCCTGTGCCTGGCGGCTGCCTGCGGCGCGGCGAGCGCGGCCACCGCCATCATCCACGCGCACGCCTTCACCATGGCCGGCGCGGGTGAGGTCCAGGACGCCACCGTGATCATCGACGATGGCCGCGTGGTCTCAGTGACCGCCCATGGCCCAGCGCCGGCGGGAGCGCGGGTGATCGACGCCGGTGGTCGGGTGGTGACCCCCGGCCTGATCAGCGCCGCCACCCAGCTCGGGTTGGCGGAGGTCTCGCTGGCCGCCGACACCGACGACCGCGCGGTGAGTTCGGGGCCACTCGGGGCGGCGTTCGATGTCGATTACGCCTTCAACGCCAACTCCGTCCTGTTGCCGGTCGCCCGCGCCGACGGCTTGACCCGAGCGCTGATCTATCCCGGCATGGGTGCAGGGCCGTTCTCCGGCCAGGCGGCGATGATCCGTCTCATCCCCCCTGGCGGGACCGTCGAGCGATCGCGCGCGGCCGAGTTCGCGGTCACTGGCCAGGCGATCGCTTCCAAGGTCGGCGGCTCGCGGGCGGCCGCCTGGGGCTTGATCCGCAATGCCCTGGGCGAGGCCAGGCGCCTCGGCGAAGGCAAGCTCGATCCGCGCGCGCGACTGAACAGCTTGCCCGACCTCGAAGCCCTTCAACCGGTCATCGCCGGGACCATTCCCCTGGTGATCCAGGCCGACCGGGCCTCGGACCTTCGCCAGGCGATCGATCTCGCCCGCGATGAAAAAGTAAGGGTGGTGATCCTTGGCGGCGCCGAGGCCTGGAGCCTCGCCACCGAGCTGGCGGCGGCGAAGATTCCGGTGATCCTCGACCCGCAGGCCGACATGCCGCAAACCTACGACCAGATCGGGGCCCGGTACGACAACGCCGCGCTGCTGGCCAAGGCCGGCGTGCCGATCGCCTTCCAGGTCTCCGGCAATGGCGTTTATCTGAGCTATAATGTCGGCGAAGCGATCCGCTGGGGGGCCGGGATGGCGGTGGCCAATGGCCTGCCCTATCAGGAGGCGCTGGCGGCGATCACCAGCGCCCCGGCGGCGATCTTTGGTTTCCCCACCGGCGCCGGAACGCTCGCGCCGGGCGCCGACGCCGACGTGGTGATCTGGGACGGTGATCCGCTGGAACCGGCGAGCGCGCCCACGGCGGTGTTCGTCGGCGGCGAGCCCGCGCCGCTGATTACTCGCCAGACCCTGCTGCGCGACCGCTACGCGCCACGCCGGTGATCCGCGCCGGCCTTCTCGCCCTGGCGATCATCGCCTGCGCTGGCGGCGCCACCGCTGAACTGCCGATCAAACCCACGCGCCATCTGAGCTTCGACGCGCGCGCGGGGACGTGGATGTCCCTCGACGTCTCGCCCGATGGCAAGTCGCTGATCTTCGATTTGCTTGGCCATCTGTACCTTGTTGCCAGCGGCGGCGGGCAAGCGCGGGCGATCAGCGGCGGCATGGCGTTCGACACCGGCGCCGCGTTTTCGCCAGACGCTCGCCACATCGCCTTCGTCAGCGATCGCTCCGGGGCCGACAATCTGTGGATCGCCGACGCCAATGGCGAGCATCCCCGCCAGATCACCGTCAGCGACGACGACACCGCGCTGGTCTCGCCGGCCTGGTCGCCGAGCGGCGATGCCATCTACGTCAGCCGCTACCGCGCCGACCTGCAGAGCTACGAGCTGTGGCGCTTCGGCCTCGACGGCCACGGCCAGCTGATCGTGCCGGTGCGCGACAACCCGGCGGTCCCGCGCGCGGCCTGGCGAAGCACTCTCGGCGCGGCCCTTTCTCCGGACGGCCGCTACCTCTACGCCGCCCGTCACCTTGGCGGGACCACGCTCGACGAGCTCGACGAGTGGACCATCGTCCGCCGCGACCTTGCCAGCGGCGCGGAGGTGACGGTCGTGGCTCTGCCCGAGGGCCCGCGCAAGGCGCTCGATCCGGGCTCGGCGTTCAGACCGCAAATCTCCCCCG
>DASYGN010000069.1:0-17921 GCA_035999625.1 Caulobacteraceae bacterium
CTGGCCGGCCGCCATGTAGTCGAAGGCCTTGTTGGAGGCGCCGGCGAGGTGAGCCATGGTTGTATCGACCGAGCCCAGCGGGACACAGGCCAGGCCGACGTGGTTCCGCGCGGCAGAAGCCAGCAGGGCGTCTCGCTCTTCGATGAGGCCGAGATAATCGATCAGCCCGGTGGCCGCGCAGAGTCTGGTCAAAAAGCCCCTCTTTCCTGGCGCTTCATAGCCGGCCATGCGCAGCCGCACCCGGCCCCCGAAGCTCGCCAGCGTCGGAACGATAACCTCGGGTATCCGATCGGGGGTGATCGAGCCGTGGTAGTAGAGGAGCAGCGGGAAGGCGGGCGGCGACGAAAGCGTCGGCAACTCGGCCAGGCGAGGCATGTTCCAGACGATCCGCAGCCGCTCGGGCGGGAAGTCGATTTCCGCCTGGGCGAGGCGCCCGCGCGCCGCGTTGGGAAAGATGACCAGGCGCGCCGATCTCGCCGCGGCGCGACGGAACCAGTGCAGGGGGCCATCGCCCGGCGGCGGTGGATCATGCTCGTGGTAGACAAGGCTAGCGGCTGTCAGACGCGCCGCCAGCAGCCCAGATCCCGCTCCCAGCGGGTCGGAGGCGTAGACCACCTGCGGGCGCAGGCGCAGGGCGAGGCGCCCGGTGTGGGCGAGATAGGCGAGGTAGTCGCTTTTGCGCATTAGGTGCGAAGGCCGCGCCGGGATGGCGCGAATGGTGATCAGCGGGTGCGCAGCCATCGCCAGCGGCAGATCGGTCATCGGGGCCGAGAGATAGGTCACTTCCCAGCCGGCCTCGGCCATCAGCATGCCGGCGTTGATCAGCGGCGGGTAGGCGGCGGGATCGGTCCCCTGGAGGAACAGGACGCGCGGCAAGGATCAGCCCGAGCCGCCCAGCACTGATCGGGCCCTCGCCGCCAGCCGCATCTTGCGCCTCAGCCCAAGCGCGGAACTGGCGAGCTTGTGGGTTACCGAGCCGATGTGCCCGGAGAAGCCGAGCGCCCGCGCCTGGGCTAGCGCCGCGCGCCCGGTTTCATCAGCGCCGATGGCGTAGGCTCCATAGGCGACGCGGTAGAAGGCGCGGGCGAAGGATGGTCGGGCCGCCTGGACTCCCTGTTCCTTGGCCAACGCCCAAAGGTTTTCCAGCACGCTCAGTTCGCAGGCGAACACCGCGGCGTCAGAGCGGTGGGAAATGCGGCCGGGCGCGGTGTGCTGGACGTAGACGCCGAGGCCGGAGTCGGCCGCGGCAACCGTGGCCCCATGTAGCATCCCCCGCATGGCCAACTCACCATCATCGCTACGCGTTGCTCGTTCGTCCCACCCGCCGATGGACTGGAGAAAACATCGCCGCCAGAGTACTGAACAGCACGGGGTGTAGCGACCATCCAGCCAAGAGCACAGGACCGACCGGGCGGTAAGGGCGGTCGGTGGGGCAGGGCCCGGCTCGAGCCGGTCGTCGATCTGGAACGCGAACGGTCCTAGCACGACATCTGCTCGGTTCGATTCCGCGGCCTCGATCCAACGGGGGAGGGAATCGGCCTCGAGATAGTCGTCGGCGTCCAAAAATAGGACATAGTCGGCCCCGGTCATGCCCAGTCCTTGGTTGCGGGCGGCGCTAGCACCGAGGTTGGGGCCAGTGGCCCAGCGAATTTCCTCGCCGAAATTCTTGATCACAGCCAGACTGCCATCGCTGGAGCCATCGTCGACGACAATGATCTCGAGGCTCGGCCATCCCTGTGCCAGAGCGCTGGTGATGGCTCGTGCTACGAATGCCTGGGCGTTCCAACACGGAATGATTATGGCCGCTGCGGGACTCAACGTCGCCCGGCCATGACCTGCAGTCGGCGCGCGGCGCGCCACCCGAGTATGCCACGTAACGCATTGAATCGGGGCCCGCCGTAAGCCCCGAGACTAACCGGATGTAACGCTCGCCCGCGCGCAAGCGCCCGCTCCGCGAGCACGGGGTCATACGGATAACAGTCGTGCGCCATACGCTGCCAAACAAGCGATATACGGGCGCGTAAGTCCTCCTGATCGAAGCGTCCCAATATGTGGCGTTCGCACAAGGCCAACGAATCAAACGTGGAAATCCAATTTCGTCGTTGGGAGAGGCTGTTCGGGTTTCCGCCCCGATAGAGTGCTTTTGCGCCCTTACAGAATAAAACGCGATCGGCCGATAGAATCACCCGAGTCAGGTATTCGCGGTCATCGTGGTCCGAGAGAGTTTCATTCCACGCGCCTGCGCGCTCGGCAACCACTCTGGGAATCAACCAGATGGTGGTGAAGATCATGCAACCGTCGAGCAAGCAGCGTATCCAATCTAGCGGCTCAAGATCTTCCCAGCTCGGTTCGGCTCGAAATTTGGCTTGGCTTGGCTGATCAATGAACAGACCAGTTTCAGCAGTCGCGACAGAGCCTGGAGCCTCGATCAAGCGGGCCATCTGGAAAGCGATCTTATCGGGATCGATGATGTCATCATGGTCGAGGAACTGAATGAATTCGCCCCTTGAGGCGGCGAACGCGCGGTTGCGTGCGGCCGTCGAGCCGCGGTTGGCTTGGCGGATGAGCTTCACGCCGCGATCGGCGTAGCTTTCGACGATGGCCGCCGAACCATCGGTCGAGCCGTCGTCGACGACGATGATCTCGATGTTGGCCCAGGTCTGGGCGAGGGCGCTGTCCAGGGTCTCGGCGATCCACCGCTCGCCGTTGAAGCAGGGGACGAGAATGGAGACCATGGGCGTCACCGCCGTCACTCCGCCGCCGGTCGGGCCAGGCGCTGAAGCTGAGGGACGGCCCAGTCGTGGCGAATCGCCAGCGGCCCCTCGACCCACGGGCTCATGGCCACGCGCGGGTCGCTGCTGGCCAGAACCGAAAAGGTGGCGACGTCCTCCTGGTAGTCGATGATGTGCGAGCCGGATCGGGCCAGGGCGACGCCGAACCGGTATTCGCCGGAAAGGAACGGCAAATGGTCGATCCGGCATTCGAGGCTCGCCTCTCCCCCTTCGAACCGCAAAGGATTGCGCTTGGGGTCGGATTCGAACTTGGCCAGGGTGCGGCCCAACTGGTCGCGCAATATGATGTTGATGGTCAGCGGCGCATCTGCCTCGAGCAGGGACAGCGCGGTGACGCGGAAGCTCACCGGCGCATCGGTCTCGACACAGCTCGCCGGCTGCCCGGCATCGTCGACCATCGTCGCGCTCAGGATGGCGCCCTCGCGCACCTTGCGGCCGGGTTCGCGCACATAGAGGGCGTTGGAACCCGCGGCGTCGGCCGAGCGGCGGCCAGCGGCGGTGTAGCGGCCGATCGTCTCGGTGACGCCGCCGGCGAATTCCACCTGACCTTTGACCAACAGGACGCCGGCCGCGCACAGCTGGGCGATGCTGGACATGTTGTGACTGACGAACAGGACGGTGCGGCCCTGGCCGGCCACCTCGCCCATCTTGCCCAGGCATTTCTTCTGGAATTCCGCGTCGCCGACGGCCAGCACCTCGTCGATGATCAGGATCTCGGGCTCCAGATGGGCGGCGACGGCGAAGGCCAGGCGCACATACATGCCGCTGGAGAAGCGCTTGACCGGGGTGTCGAGGAACCGCTCGACCTCGGCGAAGGCGACGATCTCGTCGAACTTGCGCCGGATCTCTGCATGGCTCATGCCCATGATGGCGCCGTTGAGATAGATGTTCTCGCGTCCGGTGAGTTCGGGGTGAAAACCGGTGCCGACCTCCAGCAGGCTGGAGACCCGGCCGCGAATCTCGACCCTGCCCTGGGTGGGCTCGGTGATGCGCGAGAGAATCTTGAGCAGGGTGGATTTGCCGGCGCCGTTGCGGCCGATGACGCCCACTGCCTCGCCGCGGCCGACCTCGAAGTTGACATCGCGCAGGGCCCAGAAATCCTCGACCTCGTCGCCTTCGACGCTCGCCCGGCCGCGCAGGAGATCGGCCGTGGTGCGCACGAGATTGCGGGCATTGCGCGCGATCACATCGCGCAGGGCGACGTAGCGCTCACGCTCAGCCTGGTGGCCGATGGTGAATTTCTTGCCCAGGCCCTCGGCGCGGATGACGATGTCGGCCGCCATTAGGGCGCTGCAACCTCGGGGCCCGTCGGCCAATCGAAGCGCTGGCGGAGGGGTAGCGCGCCTTGCGGCTGGCAATGACGCCGGATCAGCTGCGCCAGGAAAGATCGCGGAGGCATGTCAGGCGCGCTGGACATGACCGCCCCACACTGGGTGAGGACACTGGCGTACAGATGAACGCCGATTGTCTGGCGCGACATATGGATCGGGCGCAAGTTCCTGACGCGTCTGGAATACTTCTTGGCGGTGAGCATAAGCGACGAGCCGAGAAATAAACCTGTGTCTGAAAAGCTGATCGGATTGAACACTCCGGGCCCGACAATTCTATTACCGAGTTCGAGCTTGTGCGCCATATCGTTCAGCAAGACAGGGCCAGTTTCGGCGTGATCGATGTCGTCGCGCCTTGATTCACAGTATGCAGCGCACTTGGACATGATTTCCGTCGAACCGGTACGGACAAACATCACATTGGGATTCGCCGACGCAGGGTTGGGCGGCTTATCTTCGCTGGCGAATACATAGTCCTGTTCAATCTTCCAGAACGGAGCGACACAGATGACATCGCAATCCGACCACCAGCCGCCATGCCTGGCCAGCAAAGCGTAACGAAACCAGTTGGAAAAGCCGCTAAGATGGCCCTTGTGATGACCCTGCTTGTAAACGAAGACGCAGTCTCTGGGCAGGATTTGCCCGGCGTCCTTCAGGACGCAGCCTTGCGGCAGGTTGGGGGGCGGGTCGTAGGCGTACAGCTCGACCCGATGGCGGTGATGCAGAAACGAATTGATCGACATCACCGCATACCAGGGCAGAGCGCCCGAGACCCACAACATCTGGATTGGATGGCGAGAGCCGGCCATCACAGCAGATCCGCGAAGTTGCGTTCGGTGCGGCGGAAATAGCTGACGCCCCACCACAGGAATCCGGCCACGACCGCCAGGCTGGCGAGAAACCCCGGCCAATAGAAATGCGCCTGACCGCCCAGAAGGCTCCAGCGGAAGCCGTCGATGACGCCCACCGCCGGATTGAGGCTGTAGACCAGGCGCCACGCGGAGGGCACCGCCTTGGTGGCGAAGCCAACCGGCGAGATGTAGAGGCCGAACTGGAGCACGAACGGGATCACATAGCGGAAGTCGCGGTACTTCACGTTCAAGGCCGTCAGCAGCAGTGCCGGTCCGAGGCTGGCGAGGACCGCCAGCAGCACGAACGCGGGCAGGAAGACGATCCGCCAGTCCGGCAGGAAGTGGAAATAGGCCATCATCATCAGCATCATCACCAGGGAGACGGCGAAGTCGGCCAGGGCGACGGCGATGGTCGCCGCCGGGACGATCAGGCGTGGGAAGTAGACCTTGCCGATCAGGTTGGCGTTGGCCACCAGACTGGCCGAACCGTCGCTCAAGATGGTGGAGAACAGGAACCACGGCAGCATGCCGGCGAACACCAGGAGCGGGTAGGGCGCGCTTCCCTCGGTAGGCAGATGAGCCATGCGCCGAAATACCACGGTGAAAATCAGCATGGTCAGGAACGGGCGCACCACCGCCCAGGCGATGCCGATCACCGTCTGCTTGTAGCGCACCGCCAGATCGCGCCAGGCGAGGATGGCGAACAGCTCGCGATAGGTCCACAGATCGCGCCAATAATGGCGCTCGGCGCGCCCGGCCTCGAGGATCAGCACCGGCTCGTGAGCGCGCAGGGTCATGCGATTTCGAGGCGATCCAAGACCTGGCCGATGCGGCCGGCGAAAACGTCTTCGCCATACCGGCGATGGATTTCAGCCGAAAGGGCCAGGCGATCAGGCGCCGGTCCGTCCAGCGCGCGATCGACCGCTTCCAGCAGATCGGCCTCGGCGAGCGCCTGACCAAGGCCGCGGCCAAGGGCATCCGATGCGCCGCCGCAGGCAAGGCCGATAGCCGGCGTTCCGCACGCCATGGCTTCCAGAAACACGATGCCGAACCCCTCGCCCTTGGACGGCATCAAATAGAGATCGGCGGCGCGGTAGAGGTCAAGCAGCGCATCGTCGCACACTGAACCTAGAAACCGGACCCCGTCAGCCGCCGCCGGCGCTTTTGCCAGCGCCTCCAGCCGCGGGCGATCGTCACCTTCGCCGGCGATGGCGAGAATGACGTCCCGGCCTCTGGCGCGCAGCTCGCCGATGAGGCCGATGGCGAGGTCCTGTCCCTTGTAGCGTTCGCGGCCATCCAGGCGTCCGACGCTGAGGATCAGGCGCTGATGGCCGGCAAGGCCCAGGCGCGTTCGGGCCGGGCCGGGATCACCTGGCGTGAACCGTGCGGAAATGGTGTTGGGGACGACGATCACCCGTTCTGGCGCGATGTCGCACCAGGCCAGCAGCGTCTCGCGGGTGTGGCGGCTGACGCAGAGGATGAGGTCGGCCCTGGCGGGGGCGCGGCGCCGGCGCCGTAGCCGTGGCCGGCGCCAGACCTCGATCCCGTGCGCCTGGATGACGAGTTTCGCGCCCGCGATCCTGGCGGCGACCACCGCCAGCCAGCCAAGGTGCAGGTGGCCGCAAAAAACGACCTGGGGCCGGCGAGCCAGCGCCATGACAATCGCCGCCAGGGCGAACCCTACCGGACTGCCGATCGGGGCCAGTTGGCGCACCTTGCCGGGAATGCCGCGTCGATCATCGCCGCGTCGCGCCAGGACGGAAACGGTGGCGACCCGGGGATCGGCCGCGAGGGCGCGCAGCGCGGCGCGATTATAACTGGCGATGCCGCCGGTCTCGCCGAACGCGCCCGTAACCAGGGCGAGAATGCGGATCTCCTCGCTCACGCCGCCTCAGGCAGGGTCATCAACTCCAGCACCTTGGCCCTGGAGGCCAGGCCCTTGGGGGCGGTCAGCATCGAACCGCGCGCATCGGCGCTCCACCCCGGAACCGAAAAGCCGGTCTTGGCGCGGCGGACAACCTCTTGCGGCAGGGTCAGGCTGGGGGCGTCGGCGAGCGCCCGCTTGCCCGCGCCCGGCGTCAAGGCCGGCAGGCTGGCGGCCAAAGCCTTCAGCAGGGCGTAGTCCACCAGCGGCGTGCGGATCTCGACGCCGTGGGCCATGCCGGCCCAGTCGGCGTCGCGCAAAAGCTGGTTTTTCATGTAGTTGGCTGACTCCAGGGCCGAGACCCGGCCGATCGCCGAACCCGGATCGGGTTTCAGTGTCTCAGCCAGACGGTGCAGGGGCCGCAGGCGCGCCAGGCCGTCCCGGACCACATCGGCCGGCAGATGCCGCGCCAGTTCGTGCGGCATGTAGAGGCCTCGCCGCACCAGATACGCCCCGGGATAGGCGCCGCCGAACTCCGCCAGGCTGAGGGCCTTGGGCCGCCTTCGGAAAGCGCCGGGCGCCAGCGCCACCCCGACGCGCCGCACGCCCGCGCCAAAACCTGGAACCAGGGCGAAGGGCCTCAGCCACCTGACCCAGCGGGGGATATCAGCGAAGCTTGGATATCCCGCCAGCAGTTCATCGCCGCCAAGGCCGGAGAGGGCGACCTTGAGACCGGCCTCCTTGGCCGCCTTGCTGACGAACCAGGTGTTGATCCCATCGATCGATGGCTGGTCCATCGCCGCCAGGATGGCGGGGAGGTCGGCGCGGAACTCGGCTTCGCTCACCCGCCGGACTACATGCCGCGCGCCATAGTGACGGGCGACGCGCTCGGCCAGCGGCGCTTCGTCCTCGCTCGAGCGGTTGAATTCGTCAAAGGCGAGGGTAATGGCGGTGATCCGGCTCTGACCGGCATCGCGCATCAAGCCGAGGATCGCCCCCGAATCCACGCCCGCTGAGAGGAAGAGGCCGACTTCGACATCGGCCAGCAGATGGGCCTCGACGCTCTCCAGCGCCGCGGCGCGCACGCGGGCGGAAAGCTCCGATGCCGGCGCCGGTGCGGCGGCCCCCTCGGCCAGCACTTGGGCGATGCTGGCGAAGGCGCGGGGCTCTCTTGGCCCGGCGCTGTCCACCCACTGGCCGTGGCCCGCTGGCAAGGCGCGAATCTGTCGGTGAAGCGTGAACGGTTCGGGGACCGACCCGAAGAGATGCAGCCCGACGATCCCCGCCGGCTCCGGGTCGAGCGAGACGCCGCCGCCGGCCGCCAGCGCCTTGACCTGCGAGGCGAAACGAAAGGTCCAGCCATCGTTGGCGGTGTAGAGCGGCTTGACGCCATAGGGGTCGCGGGCCAGGAACAGGCCGCGCCGGCGCTGATCCCAGATGGCGAAGGCGTACATGCCGCGCAGGTGATCGCACATCGCCTGGCCGTGTCGCTCATAGAGGTGGAGCAGGACTTCGGTGTCAGACGTGGTGCGAAACCGGGCCCCGTTGGCCGCCAGTTGGGCGCGCAACTGCGGGTAGTTGTAGATCATGCCGTTGAAGGTGACGACCAGCGCCCCGTCGGCGCTCACCATCGGCTGGGCGGCGCGCTGGGAGAGATCCTGGATCGCCAGACGACGGTGGGCGAGGGCGCAACGCCGCTCGGCGCTCCACCACTGACCCTCGCCATCCGGTCCGCGGGCGCGCATGGCCAGGCTGGTGGCGGCGAGCTCGCTCGCCTCCGGCGGGTCAGCGCAGCTCTGATAGGCGAAGACGCCGTTGATTCCGCACATGATCAGTCGGCCAGACTACATCAATTGCGCGATTGCGGCAGTCCAGCTGGCGAAAGCCTGCTCGCGGGTGAACGCCGCCTCGAGCATCAGCCGGGCCTTGCGCCCCCAGTCGGCGGCGATGCTCCGATCCTCGGCGCAGCGCTCGATGACGCCGGCGAGGACATCGGCTGAATTGACGGCTTCGCCGCAGGCGTGCGAGCGGACCAGCTTGGCCAGCTCCCCGTCCGGATCGCCGATGACGATGATTCCGCGCCCCGCGGCCGCCGCGCCGTAAAGCTTGGATGGAAACAGCAGGCCTTCGAACGCCGGCAGCTGCGAGACCAGGTGAACGTCGGCGAGGCCCAGGGTCTGCGCCAGGCTTTCCCGTGGCTGGTAGGCTCGGAACTGGAACCGACGTCGCAGGCCAAGGCGGGCGATCTCCGCTTTGAGGGCCGCCATGCCCGCCCCCGCGCCGATCATCAGGAAGGTCACGTCGGCGCGCTCGGCCAACCGCTGCGCGGCGAGCGCCATGGTCCGCCAGTCATGGGCGCGGCCGAGATTGCCGCTGTAGCCGACCACGAATCGGCCCTCCAGTCCCCAGGCGGCCCGCAGCGGATTGGCTTCCGCCGCGAGCGGCCGGATCGCGCGGTCATCGCACCAGTTGTGAACCACGCGCACCCTGGCGCCCGGCGCCCGCCGATCAATCAGCGCCGCCATGGATTCGCAGATGGCGACATTGAGGGCCGCCGCGCGCAGGCAAGCGTCACGCCGCCGCGCGAGGAATCGTCCCACCGGTCCAGCGGCGAACGCCAGACCATGAGCCTCAGCCACTTCCGGATAGAGGTCGTGCAGCCAGTTGACAGTACGCGCGCCGCGCAACCGCGCCGCCCAATGGACGATCACGCCGATCAGCGGCGGATCGGTGTTGACGACCACGATGTCGCCGCGCCGCAGTCGCGCGATCAGAGACAAGAAGGCGCCCAGGTAAAAGCTCAGGTAGTCCACCGCTCGCCCGACCAGGCCAAGCCGCGCCAACCCGGTCACCGGCAGACGGCGCACATGGACCTCGCCGACCAGCGCGCGCGCGGGTAGCCGACCCGGCCGGTCATAGAATCGCTGGCTGGCGAGGGCGGCGACGCTCCAGCCTTCGGCCGCGAAGTGCGCCGCCAGCTGGGTCAGGAGCTCGCTGGTCGGCGACAGGTCAGGGGCGAAGAAGCGATTGATGAAGGTTATCCGCCTCACCAGCGCAGGCCGCGCGGCTGGCTCGAGAGCCATTGATAGGTGGCCGATACGCCTTCACGCAGACCGATGCTGTGTCGCCAACCGATCGCGGTAAGGCGGCCGACATCGAGGAGCTTCCTTGGCGCGCCATCGGGTTTGCCGGGATCGAACGCGAGTTCACCGGTGAAGCCGACCACCTCGCCGATCAGCCGCGCCAGATCGATGATGGCGATGTCTTCGCCGGCGCCGACGTTGAGGTGCAGCGGCTCGCTGTACCGTTTCATCATGTGCACCAGAGCGTCGGCGCAATCGTCCACGTGCAGGAATTCGCGCCGCGGCCGGCCGCTGCCCCAGACGATCAGCGAGTCCCCGCCGGCGAGCTTGGCTTCGTGCGCCTTGCGCAACAGCGCCGCCAGCACGTGCGCCGAGGCCAGCTCATAGTTGTCCCCCGGGCCGTAGAGGTTGGTCGGCATGGCGCAGATGAAATCGACGCCGTACTGGCGGCGCAGCGACTGGGCCAGGCGCACGCCGGCGATCTTGGCGATCGCGTAGGCCTCGTTGGTCGGCTCCAGCGGCCCGGTGAGCAAGGCCTCCTCGGCCATCGGCTGGGCGGCCAGCCGCGGATAGATGCAGCTCGAGCCCAGAAACAGCAGCTTGGCGACTCCGAGGCGCGCGCAGGCGCGCATGATGTTCGCCTCGATCATCAGGTTCTCATAAAGAAAATCGGCCGGGTAGGTGTCGTTGGCGAGGATGCCGCCGACCCGGGAGGCGGCGACGAACACCGCCTCGGGCCGATGTTCGGCGATCCAGGCTTCGGTGTCCGCCTGGCGAGTGAGGTCGAGTTCGGAGCGGGGAGCGGACAGGATCTGACAATCTTCGCGCGCCAGGCGACGCAGCAGCGCCGCGCCGACCATGCCGTTGTGGCCAGCCACCCAGACGCGCTTGCCACTGAGCTGAAAGTCAGTCGCCACGCCGCCGCTGTTCCTGGCCGATGGTGGCGAGATCGTGGGCGACCATTTCCGCGCACAGGGCCTCGACGCCGATCTCGTGGCGCCAGCCGAGCTTGCGCGCCGCCTTGGCCGGATCGCCCAGCAGACGCTCGACTTCGGTGGGCCGGAAATAGCGAGGATCAACCGCCACCAGCTCCCGTCCCGAGGCGGCGCAGCGACCGCGTTCCTCATCGCCCGCGCCCGACCAGGCGATGGTCACGCCGATTTGGGCGAACGCCATCTCCACGAACCGGCGCACCGAGGTGCTGGCCCCGGTGGCCAGCACGTAGTCGTCCGGCCGATCCTGTTGCAGCATCAGCCACATGCCGCGGGCGTAGTCGCGGGCATGGCCCCAGTCACGTTCCGCGTCGAGATTACCAAGGTAGAGCCGGTCGGCGAGGCCCAGATGGATGGCGGCGACGCCCCGGGTGATCTTGCGGGTGACGAAGGTTTCGCCGCGCACCGGGCTTTCGTGGTTGAACAAAATGCCGTTGGAGGCGTGAAGCCCGTAGGCGTCGCGATAGTTGACCGTGATCCAATAGGCGTAGGCCTTGGCCGCGGCGTAGGGGCTGCGCGGACTGAACGGCGTGGTTTCGTTTTGCGGACTTTCCCGTGCAGCTCCGTAAAGCTCCGACGTCGAAGCCTGGTAGAAGCGCGTCTTGTCCTTGAGCCCCAGGAGGCGGATCGCCTCCAGCAGGCGAAGCGTGCCCAGGGCGTCGGCGTTGGCGGTGTATTCGGCGGTCTCGAAGCTCACCTGGACATGTGACTGGGCGGCGAGATTGTAGATCTCGTCAGGCTGGGTCTGCTGGACGATGCGGATCAGGTTGGTGGCGTCGGTCATGTCGCCATAATGAAGCACGAAGCGCAGGTCGCGCTCATGCGGATCCTGATAGAGATGCTCGATGCGACCGGTGTTGAAAGAGGAGGCGCGGCGCTTGACGCCGTGCACGGTGTAGCCCTTGGCCAGCAGCAGCTCGGCCAGATAGGCGCCGTCCTGCCCGGTGACGCCGGTGATCAGCGCAATCCGCTCGCTCATGCGCCCCCTCCGATCGCCGCCCGGGTATCGGCCGCGCGCGGCGATTCGCCTAACCGGGCGATCAGCCAGCGTCTCAGGGCGGGCGTGCGGCGCTCGAACAGGAAGTAGAAGGCGTGCCGGCTGTTCGGCGTCGGGTCCATGCCAAATCGGTCCGGGCAAGACCGCCGCCAGCCGGCGGTCTTGGATCCTTTGGGGAAGCTCTACAGAAAACGCGAACAAAATCCATGAGCGCTGGTGGACGCGACAGGGATTGAACCTGTGACCCCCTCGGTGTGAACGAGGTGCTCTTCCGCTGAGCTACGCGTCCGGCGCAAGGCTGGGCGCTATATCCCCGCCGCCAGCGAGGGACAAGGCCAGTCGATTGGGCGCGACCTTTCGGCTAAAGGCGGAATCCGGCGAGGAGCATTCGATGACCGGTAGGGCGGCGGTGATACTGGCGGCTGGCAAGGGCGAGCGGATGAAATCACCGCTCGCCAAGGTGCTGCACAAGGTCGGCGCCCGCACCCTTCTCGACCACGCCATAGACACCGCCGAGACGCTGGGTTGCCAACCGATCGTGGTCGTGGTCGGCGCGCAGTCTGCGGACGTCGCCAGCCATGTCCGCGCCCGCCTGGGTGAGGGGGCCCTGGCGATCCAGGACCCGCCGCTGGGCACCGGGCACGCGGTGCTGGCGGCCAGGGATGCGCTGGATGGCTTTGCTGGTCACCTCGCAGTGATCTTCGCCGCCGACCTCTTGGACCCGGCGGCGGGGGCCGAGCTTTTTCACCTCGTCGAAAGCGGCGCCGATCTGTCGGTCCAGGGCTTCGAGGCCAGCGACCCGGCCGGCTATGGGCGAATGGTGATCGACGCGTCCGGAGGCCTGGAACGGATCGTCGAAGCCAACGACGCAAGCCCTGAAGAATTGCGCATAAGCCTTTGTAACTCTGGAATGATGGCTGCGGACTGCCAGCTGCTCTTGCGGCTGCTCGAGCGGGTCGGCGCCGACAACGCCAAGGGCGAGTATTACCTGACTTCGGTGATTGGCCTGGCCCGGGCCGAGGGCAAGGTGGTGCGGGTGGCCATGGCCGCCGAGGCCGACGTCGCCGGGGTCAATTCCCAGGCTGAGCTGGCGCATGTGGAGGCGATCTTCCAGCATCGGCGGCGCGCCCAACTGATGGCCGCCGGCGTGGCGATGACGGCCCCGGAAACCGTCCATCTCTCCTGGGATACGGTGATCGGCGCGGGGGCGATGATCGAGCCCTATGTCATCTTCGGTCCCCGCGTGGCGGTGGAGGGCGGAGCCACGATCAGGGGATTTTCTCATCTTGAGGGCGCGATCGTGCGCGCCGGGGCGATCGTTGGGCCCTATGCGCGCCTGCGTCCAGGAGCGGTGATCGGCGAGAACGCCCACATCGGCAATTTCGTCGAGGTCAAGAAGGTCCGGGTGGGGGCCGGGGCCAAGGCCAATCACCTGGCCTATCTCGGCGATGGCGAGGTCGGGGCCGGCGCCAACATCGGGGCCGGGACGATCTTCTGCAACTACGATGGCTTCGACAAATTCGAGACTTTTGTCGGTGAGCGGGCGTTCATCGGTTCGAACTCCGCCCTGGTCGCCCCGGTGCGGATCGGCCCCGGCGCCTACACCGGATCCGGCTCGGTGATCACCACCGATGTCGCCGCCGACGCGCTGGCGCTCGGCCGCGCAGCGCAGGTGGAAAAGCCCGGCTGGGCGCGCGCCTTCCGCGCCCGCAAGACGCGTGAGAAGGCCGGTCGGTGAGCGCCGCTGAGGTCCAGAAACAGGCTGTCGGCGAGGCCGCCGCCGAACTGGTCGAAAGTGGCATGCGCGTGGGCCTGGGCAGCGGCTCGACGGCGGCGTTCTTCGTTCGCGCCCTGGCCAGCCGGCGCCTCGATATCCGTTGCGTGGCGACCTCCGAGGCCACCGCGCACCTGGCGGCCTCGCTGGGACTGCGCCTCTTTGACCTCGACGAAGTCGAACGCCTCGACCTGACCGTCGACGGGGCCGACGAGGTCGGACCGGAGCTGGCGCTGATCAAGGGCGGCGGCGGGGCTCTGCTGCGCGAAAAGCTGGTCTGGGAGGCCTCTGCGCGCTGCGTGGTGATTGCCGATCACGGCAAGATGTCGGACGTTCTGGGCAGGTATCCTCTGCCCGTGGAAATCATCGGTTTTGGCGCCCGCCACACGCAGTTTCGGCTCAAGGCGGCGCTGGCCGAGTTGGAGCTGTCGGCGACGCCAGAGCTACGGACGCGCGGCGGCGCGCCAGTGCGCACGGACACTGGCAATGTCATCGTCGATATCCCATGCAGGACCATCGCCAATCCGGAACGGCTGGCGGCGAAGATCAAGGGTATCACCGGGGTCGTCGAGCATGGTCTCTTCCTGGGTTTGGCGAAATTGGCCCTGGTCGGCGCCGATCGGGGGGTGACCCGGCTGACGGCGTAGCAAGAAGGAGCCGGTTGGTGGCGCGATACGACTACGACCTCTTCGTTATCGGCGCCGGATCGGGCGGCGTGCGCGCTGCGCGACTGGCGGCGATGAGTGGCGCGAGGGTCGCCGTCGCCGAAGAGCACAGGGTTGGCGGAACCTGCGTCATCCGGGGCTGTATCCCCAAGAAATTCATGGTTTATGCGAGTGAGTTTCCGTCCTACTTCAAGGCGGCCGAAGGCTTTGGCTGGTCAAACCTGAAGGCCAGCTTCGATTGGCCGGCGTTCCTGGCCCGCAAGGACATGGAGATCGCCCGCCTCTCCGGGGTCTATGTGGCCAATCTGGAAAACGCCGGGGCCCGGCTGATGCACGAGCGGGCGATGCTCACCGACGCCCACACCATCAAGCTTCAGGACAAGACCGTGACCGCGGACAAGGTGCTGATCGCCACCGGCGCGGCGCCGACCCTGCCTGACGATCTGCCCGGCGTCGAGCACGCCATAACCTCCAATGAGGCTTTCCACCTCGAGCGCCTGCCGGCCAGCGTGGTGATCGCCGGCGGGGGCTACATCGCGGTGGAATTCGCGGGAATTTTCAATGGCCTGGGCGTTGAGACCACCCTGGTCTACCGGGGGCCGATGATCCTGCGCGGTTTCGACGACGACGTGCGCAGCCATCTGACGCGCGAAATGGAGCGGCGCGGGATCAAGATCATCGTCGGCTGCCGCCAGGTGCGGCTGGAAAAGAGCCCGGGCGGCGTCGTCAGCCACCTGTCCAACGGCCATACTCTGGCCAGTGATATCACTCTGTTCGCCACGGGCCGCGCGCCGAACACCAGGGATCTTGGGCTCGAGGCGGCGGGGGTGGCGGTCAACGAGCGCGGCGCGGTCGTCGTCGATGAATATTCGCGCGCCAGCGTCGACAACATCTGGGCGGTGGGTGATGTCACCGATCGTCTCAATCTCACTCCGGTAGCGATCCGCGAGGCGGCGGCGTTCGCCGACACCGAGTTCCGCGGTCGGTCGACGAAGTTCGACCATGACACGGTGGCCAGCGCGGTGTTCTCGCAACCGCCGGTGGGATCGGTTGGCCTATCCGAAGCCGACGCCAGGCAGCGGGGTGGCAAGGTGGTGGTGTTCCGGTCGATCTTCCGGCCGATGAAAGGCACCTTTTATGGCGGCGACGAGCGCATGCTGATCAAGCTGGTCGTTGATGCCGAAACCGATCGCATTCTCGGCTGCCACGTCGTCGGGCCGGACGCGCCGGAGATCATCCAGATGGCGGCCATCGCGGTGAAGATGGGGGTCAGCAAGCGGCAATGGGACGATACCTGCGCCGTGCATCCCACCGCCAGCGAGGAGCTGGTCACCATGCGCGAGCCCTATGTGCCGACCGAGCTCTGAGACGAGCCCGCGCTTTGCGTTTTGGCGGGCCTTGGTCTAAGCCCGCCGCTCTCTATCCGAGGCCCCATGCGCGATGAGTGAGCGGTGGACGCCGTCGTCCTGGAGAGGGCGGCCGGCGAAACACATTCCGGACGACTATCCTGACCCGGCGGCGCTGGCCCGGGTCGAGGCCGAACTCGCGCGCATGCCGCCGCTGGTCTTCGCCGGCGAGGCCCGCCGGCTCAAGAGTCTGCTGGCCGAGGTCGCCTCCGGTCGGGCCTTCCTGCTTCAAGGCGGCGATTGCGCGGAAAGCTTCAAGGAGTTCTCGGCCGACAACATCCGCGACACCTTCCGCCTGATCCTGCAGATGGCAGTCGTGCTGACGTTCGCTGGCGGCCGTCCGGTGGTGAAGGTCGGGCGCATGGCCGGACAGTTCGCCAAGCCGAGGTCGGAGGCCACCGAGACCGCCGGCGGGGTCACCTTGCCCTCGTATCGCGGCGACATCATCAACGGCATGGAGTTCGAGGCCGGCGCCAGGGCCCCGGACCCGGAGCGCCTCCTGAAAGCCTATGCGCAGTCGGCGGCTAGCCTCAATCTGCTGAGAGCCTTCGCCGGCGGCGGGTACGCCGATCTGGACAACATCCACCGATGGACCCTCGGCTTCGTCGAGGGCAGTCCCCAGGGCGCGCGCTACCGCGAGCTGACCGACAAGATCAGTGAAGCCTTGACCTTCATGGCCGCCATCGGCGTGACCCCTGAAAGCCACCCGGATCTGCATCGGGTGGAGTTCTTCACCTGTCACGAGGCCCTGCTTCTAGGCTTTGAGCAGGCCCTGACGCGCGTCGATTCCACCTCGGGCGACTGGTACGATGTCTCGGCGCATTTGTTGTGGATCGGCGAGCGCACCCGCCAGGCGGACGGCGCCCATGTCGAGTTCGCCCGCGGGGTTCGCAACCCGATTGGACTCAAGGTCGGCCCGACGCTGGATGCTGACGAACTTCTAAGGCTGATCGAGATCCTTAGCCCCGATGGTGAGCCGGGGCGGCTGACCCTCTACGGTCGCTTCGGGGCGGACAATGTTGGGCGCCGCCTGCCGGCGCTGATGCGCGCCACGGCGCGGGAGGGGCGGCCGGTGGTCTGGGCTACCGATCCCATGCACGGCAACACTCTCAAGGCCGCCAACGGCTATAAGACCCGGCCTTTCGACCGCATCCTCACCGAGGTCCGCAGTTTCATCGAGATCGCCGAGGCTGAGGGCGTCCATCCGGGCGGCGTGCATCTGGAGATGACCGGCCAGGACGTGACCGAGTGTCTGGGTGGGGCGAGGGCGCTCGGCGAAGGCGAACTCGCCGATCGCTATCACACCCATTGCGATCCGCGCCTCAATGGCGAACAGGCGCTGGAGCTGGCTTTCCTGGTGGCCGAGAAGCTCAAGGCCAAGCGCGTCCAGGGCCTTATCGCGGCGGCGGAGTAGGCGAGCTAGCTGTCGGCCCAGTGCGCGAGATCGGCCAGTGCGCGTCGACCGATGGCCCGGCGTTTGGCCCGCGTCTTCTCTCCCCGGCCCCAGCGCTCGCCCGGGACTTTCGGCGGCGGCTCGATGGCTGGCATCAGGCCATAGTTGATGTTCATTGGCTGGAAGGAGCCGCGGCCGGCTTCCAGGTGGCCGCCGGTGATATGGGCGATCAGCGCGCCGATGGCGGTGGTCGGCGGCGGCGGCTCGAGCCGCCGTTCCGCCCCTCTGGCGGCCGCCAGGCGACCGGCGACGAGCCCCACTGCGGCGCTTTCCACATAGCCTTCCACGCCGGTGATTTGGCCGGCGAACCGCAGGCGCGGGTCGGCCTTGAGGCGCAGGTCGGAATCCAGCAGCCGGGGCGAATCGATGAAGGTATTGCGGTGGATGCCGCCCAGGCGCGCGAAGACAGCGCGGCCAAGACCGGGAATGATGCGGAACACTTCCACCTGGGCGGCGTGCTTCAGCTTGGTCTGGAAGCCGACCATGTTCCACAGGCTGCCAAGGGCGTTGTCCTGACGCAGCTGGACCACTGCGTAGGGCCGCTCGCCGCCGTGGTGCGGGTTGGCCAGTCCCACCGGCTTCATGGGTCCGTGACGCGGTGTCTCCCGTCCGCGCTCGGCCATCACCTCGATCGGCAGGCAGCCTTCGAAATAGGGGGTTCCCTCCCACTCGCGAAACTCGGCCTTCGGCCCCGACAGCAGCGCATCGACGAAGCC
>DASYGN010000079.1:0-97667 GCA_035999625.1 Caulobacteraceae bacterium
CATGGAGCTGATCGCCTCCTATTGCCTGACCGAGCCCGGGGCCGGATCGGACGCGGCCGCGCTCGCCACCAGCGCCACGCGCGAGGGCGGCGAGTATGTGCTGAACGGCTCCAAGGCGTTCATCTCCGGGGCCGGAGCCTCCGACCTCTATGTGGTCATGGCCAGGACCGGCGCCGCCGGCGCCGGCGGCGTCTCCACCTTCGTGGTCGAGACAGGCTCGCCCGGTCTCACGTTCGGCGCCCAGGAGCGCAAGCTCGGCTGGTCTAGCCAGCCGACCGCGGCGGTGCATTTCGACAACGTGCGCGTGCCGGCCGCAAATCGCGTCGGCGAGGAAGGCCAAGGATTCCGCATCGCCATGGCGGGCCTGGACGGCGGCCGGCTCAACATCGCCGCCTGTTCCCTCGGCGGGGCCACCTTCGCCCTGGACACGGCCAAGGATTATCTCGCCACACGCAAGCAGTTCGGCCGACCGCTGAAGGACTTCCAGGCGCTGCAGTTTCGCCTGGCCGACATGGCCACCGAGCTGGAGGCGGCGCGGCTGATGGTGCGGCGGGCGGCGGCGGCGCTCGACGGCAGGGATCCGGCCGCCACCAAGCTGTGCGCGATGGCCAAGCGCTTCGCGACCGACGCCGGCTTCGAGATCGCCAATCAGGCGCTGCAGCTGCACGGCGGCTACGGCTACCTCAAGGACTATCCCCTGGAACGGATCGTCCGCGACCTGCGCGTCCACCAGATCCTCGAGGGGACAAACGAGATCATGCGGGTGATCATCGCCCGCGAGCTTTACCGGGCATGAGCGGGCCGGAGGTCATCGCCAGCGTCGAGGGCAAAGTCGGGCGTCTGAGCCTCAACCGTCCGGCGGCGCTCAACGCGCTGACCACGGGCATGGTGACGGCGATGGCCGAGGCGCTGCTGGCCTGGCGCACCGAAGACGGCGTCGAAGCGGTGCTGATCGACCACGCCTCAGGACGGGGGTTCTGCGCCGGCGGCGATATCCGCTTTCTGGCCGAGAGCGGCGCCAAGTCGGGTCCGGACCGCGGCGCGGCGGCGCGCGACTTCTTCTACCGCGAATATCAGCTCAACCACCTGCTTTACGCCTATCCCAAGACCGTGGTGACGGTGATGGATGGGGTGACCATGGGCGGCGGCGTCGGCATCGCTCTGCCGGCCGATTACCGCGTGGGCACCGAGAGAACCACCTTCGCCATGCCCGAGACCGGCATCGGCCTCTTCCCGGACGTCGGCGGCGGCTGGTGGCTGCCACGGTTGCATGACTCGGCCGGCATGTGGCTGGCGCTCACCGGCGCGCGCCTGAAGCCGGCTGATTGCGAGCTCCTGGGCCTGACCACCGACATCATCGCCGGCGACAAGCTCGACGCCTTCACGGCGGCGTTCGTGGCCAATCCGGTCGAGATCGAACAGATCCTTGCCGAGCTGGAGTGGGATCCCGGTCACGCGCCCATCGCCGATCAGCGCGACGCCATTGCGGCCTTGTTCTGCGGTGAGAGCGTCGAAGCGATCTTCGCCGCCCTCGATGCGGATGGTTCGGACTGGGCCGCCAGTCAGCTGGCGATCCTCAAGACGAAGTCGCCGTCGTCGATGAAGGTCGCTCACCGGCAGTTGCGCGCCGCCTGCCCCAGCTTCGCCGCCAACATGGCCATGGAGATGCGCATCGCCGCGCGCGTGGTGGAGAGCCACGATTTCGCCGAGGGCGTACGGGCGGTGATCGTCGATAAGGACAATGCGCCGGTCTGGGATCCGCCAGACCTCGCCGGCGTCACGCCAGCCATGCTCGACGCCGTCTTCGCCCCCTTGCCCGCGGACCAGGAGTGGTCGCCACTTCCATGAGCTATCCTCACCCCCTCCACCCCTTCGGGGTCCCCCTCCCCCAGCGGGGGAGGAGAGTATCAGCGCATCCTCTCTCCCCCCTCTGGGGGGAGTACGCCCGAAGAGCGGGTGGGGGGTGCGACGCGCCCGAACATCACAAGGAATTCCCGCGTGCCTTATGAAACCCTGATCGTCGAAACCGTCGCGCGTGTGGCGCTCATCCGCCTCAATCGACCTGAAGCGCTAAATGCCCTCAACAGCCAGCTCATGGGCGAGCTGGCCGCCGCGCTGGCCGCCGCAGAGGCCGATGACGCCGTCGGCTGTATCGTCATCACCGGATCGGAACGGGCGTTCGCGGCCGGGGCCGACATCAAGGAGATGGCCGACAAGACCTACGCCCAGATGTTCAAGGCCGACTTCTTCACCGCCGGCGCGCGCGCGATCGAGCAGTGCCGCAAGCCGATCATCGCCGCGGTCGCCGGGTACGCCTTGGGCGGAGGCTGTGAACTGGCGATGATGTGCGATGTCATCCTGGCGGCCGACAGCGCAAAGTTCGGTCAGCCGGAAATCACCCTGGGCGTGGCGCCGGGCATCGGCGGCACCCAGCGCCTGACCCGACAGGTGGGCAAGTCCAAGGCCATGGAGATGATCCTGACCGGCAGGATGATGGACGCCGCCGAGGCAGAGCGCGCCGGCCTGGTCAGCCGCGTGGTTCCGGCCGGTGAGCTGATGGCCGAGGCCATGGCCAGCGCCGGCAAGATCGCCGCCCAGTCCCCGCTGGCGACGATGATGAACAAGGAGCTGGTCAACGCCGCCTATGACACCACCCTTTCCGAGGGCGTGAAGCTGGAGCGGCGGCTGTTTCACTCGCTGTTCGCGTTCGCCGACCAGAAGGAGGGCATGGCCGCCTTCGTCGCCAAGCGTAAACCGGACTTCAAGGGCGAATGAACCGCGAGCGGCCGGCGGCGGTTTAATCTTCGCGACGCCAGCGGAGGTGATGCGATGCAAAAAGCGCTGAGTTACCTGGCCGCCGCCGCCGTTTTCGCCAGCGTCGGTTCGGCCGCCGCCGCGCCCGAACGAGGTCCCGGCTGCTTCCTCCGGCGCGACGTCAACGGCTTTTCCGCCCCCGACGATCGCACTCTCTACATCCGCGTGGGCGTCAATCAGGTCTGGCGCCTGGATCTGATGACCGAATGCACCGGTCTCACCTTCCGCCAGGCGTTCGGTCTGGAATCGAGGCCAGCCAACCCGTGGATCTGTTCGCCTCTCGACGCCACGGTGATCGTCCGCGATCCGGGATTTCACCTGCGCTGCCCGGTGAGCGCCATGCATCGCTTGACCCCGGCGGAGATCGCGGCTCTGCCTAAACGCGACCGCCCCTGATCAGCTAGTGGTCCGTTTCCGACATTTGATTCCCGCCCGATACCACATGCCGGACAAATGTCGGAAACGAGAAGACCACTAGCAACTGTTTGAGTTTCTAGTGGAACTTTGAATCCGACATTCGCTCCAAGGGCGATGTCGAGCGGGTAGCGAATGTCAGATTCGTTCCACTAGCGCGCGTCGATAAACGCGAGCATCGCCCGGTTGAACCGCTCCGGCGCCTGCACGAAGGCGAAGTGGCTGGTGTCCTTCAGGATGATCAGCCTGGCGCCGGGAATGGACCTGGCCAGATAGTTGGTGTGGGCGCGCTTGATCGCCTCGTCATGATCGCCGTCGACGATCGCTGTCGGCGTGGTGATGCGGGCCAGATCGGCGGCGGTGTAGTTCGGCTCCACATCCCACATGTGCTCGACGGCGGCGTCGAAATCGTGAAAGTCGTTCGGGCTCGGCGATATCCGCCGATAGATGGCCGCGGCTTCGACGCCGAAGTGGGCGAACGTCGGATTCCGATCGGCGCCGGGCTTGACCCCGCTGGGATCCATGTTGGCGGCGAAG
The DNA here is from genome assembly GCA_035999625.1 of Caulobacteraceae bacterium. Taxonomy (GTDB): domain Bacteria; phylum Pseudomonadota; class Alphaproteobacteria; order Caulobacterales; family Caulobacteraceae; genus Acaudatibacter. Next base: position 3,766 of record DASYGN010000079.1, read on the forward strand.
GCGAACACGCGGGTCAGGCGCTCAGGATCCTTGAGCGCCATGACCAGGCCGATGATCGCCCCGTCGCTCCAGCCGACCACCGCCGCACGCCTGAGGTGAAGGACGTCCATCACCGCCACCACGTCGGAGGCCATGAGCTCGTATGTGTAGGGACGCTGATCGCGGCTGCTGCGTCCGTGTCCGCGACTGTCGATGAGGATCACGCGATGATGATCGGCGACGAGCGCCGGAACCTGATCGCCGAACCAGCGGCTGCTGGCCAGACCGCCGTGCAGCATGATCACCGGCGGTCCGCTCCCGAAGGCGGCCCACCAGATGCGCGCGCCATCGTGGGCGACATAGCCGCTGGCCGCCGGCGCCGGCAGTGGCCGCGGCTCGGGCAAGGTGAGCCACAGTGCCGGCTTGGCCGCCACGCTCTGGGCTGCGAAAAGCCAGATCGCCAACCATATGAGCTTGAGACGCATTTTTCCCGGCCTTGTTCGCACCAACCTTAGCCCGACTTTGAATTGTGGTTAATTATCGTTCGGATACAATAGGTTGTATGGAACAAAAACCGAATCGGCGGCGATCGCTGATTCGGTCATGCTTTGTTGCGCACCTGTTCGCGTGGACCGTCCATGCTCCTTAACGTTTCCGCGGCCTCCGACCTGATCGCTGTCCTCGGCCCGACCAACACCGGCAAGACCCATCTGGCGGTGGAGCGGATGCTCGGCCACGCCTCGGGGATGATCGGCCTGCCCCTTCGGCTCCTGGCCCGCGAAATCTACGACCGAGTCAGCGCCCAGCGCGGGGCGCGCGCCGTCGCCCTGATCACCGGGGAAGAGAAGATCCTGCCGCCGCGTCCGAGCTATTTCGTCTGCACCGTCGAGGCGATGCCGCTGACCCGGCCGGTGGAGTTCCTTGCCGTCGACGAGGTCCAGCTGGTCGAGGACGCCGAGCGCGGACATGTCTTCACGCACCGCTTGCTGCACGCGCGGGGAAGCCGCGAAACGATGCTTCTCGGCGCGGCGACCATGGCCCCGCTGGTCCGGCGTCTGGCCCCCGACGCCCGGATCATGGCGCGCGATCGGTACTCGGCCCTGACCTGGTCGGGCGCGCGCAAGGTCAGCCGCCTGCCCCGGCGAAGCGCTGTCGTCGCCTTCTCGGCCGAGGAGGTCTACGCCATCGCCGAGCTGATCCGCCGCCAGCGCGGCGGGGCGGCGGTGGTCATGGGCTCGCTCAGCCCGCGCACCCGCAACGCCCAGGTGGCCCTTTTCCAGTCTGGCGAGGTCGATTTCCTGGTCGCCACCGACGCCATCGGCATGGGCCTCAACATGGACGTCGATCATGTCGCCTTCGCCGGTCTGGCCAAATTCGACGGCAAGCGCCGGCGGCCGCTGCACGCCCACGAGATCGGGCAGATCGCCGGCCGCGCCGGACGCTTCCGCAATGATGGAACCTTCGGCGTCACCGCCGGCGCCCAGGCCATGGATGCGGACACGGTCGCGGCCGTTGAGGCCCATCGGTTCGACCCGGTCGCCAAGGCGCTATGGCGCAACGGGGCTCTCGACTTCTCCAGCCTGCAGGGGCTCCTGGGCTCGCTGGCCGAGCCGGCGCCGTGCGCCGAACTCAAGCCCTCGGAGGAAGCGCTCGACGAGCGGGTGCTTCGGCAGTTGGCGGCTGATGAGGGGCTGGCCGGACGAGTGAGGGACCCCCAGACCCTCCGGCGGTTGTGGGACGTTTGCCAGACGCCCGACTTTCGCAAGACCACGTTCGACGACCATCTGCGCCTGGCGCGCGACCTTTACGGCCAGCTCACCGGCGCCCGGGAACGGGTGGCCGACGAGTGGATGGCCGAGGGACTGCAACGGCTTGACCGCCTGGATGGGGGTATCGACGCCATCTCGACCCGGCTCGCCGGCGTGCGCACCCTGGCCTTCATCAGCCACCGCCCCGACTGGCTGGCGGATGCCGCCCACTGGCGCGAGCGCACGCGCACCATCGAGGATCGCCTTTCTGACGCCTTGCACGAGCAGCTGATGGCGCGGTTCGTCGACCAGCGCACCAGCGCCTTGCTGCGCGGCCTTGGGGCCAGACGCGAGTTGCTGGCCGGCATCGACGCCGAGGGCCTGGTCAGCGTCGAAGGCTTCGGCGTCGGTCATCTGCGCGGCCTGACGTTCTCGGCCGTGAAGGGCTCCGGCGCGCTGGAACAGAAGGCATTGCGGCGCGCGGCCGAACAGGTGATCGGACCAGAGATCAATCGCCGTCTGGGCGCCCTCGCCGCCGAACCGCACGCCGCCTTCAGCCTCTCGCCGGAAGGCCTCATTCTGTGGCGCGGATCGGCGGTGGCGATCCCCGGCGGCCAGCGGCCCCTCGCGCCCGCCGCGCGCCTCCTCACCGGCCTCGGCTCGCCAGTGGCCCGGGCCAGGGCGGAGCAGCGCCTGTCGGCCTGGCTTGGGGTCGAGATGCGCCGCCGTTTCGCCGGACTCGCCCGGCTCGAGCGCGCCTTGGCCGGCGACGACTTGCGCGGTCTCGCCAGAGGCCTCGTCTGGCGCCTGGTGGAGGCTGGCGGAGTGGTCGAGCGCAGCCCCATCGAGGCCGACCTGCGCAGCCTCAGCCGCGTTGAGCGGCGCGCCCTGCGCCAGCTCGGCGTCCGCATCGGCGCCTTCTCCCTGCATCTGCCCAGCCAACTGAGGCGCGATACGGCGCCGTTCGCCGAGGCCCTGGCGCGCGGAAATGACGGCCGCGCCTGGACGATGGGGCTGCGCGGAAACGTGCGCCTCGGCGAGACGGCGGTCTCGGCGTTGGAGCTCGAGAGGTTGGCTGAGGCGCTGCGAGAAGCGCCAAGGCGCGACGGCGGTGCGGTGCTCGACAAGGCCGCGCTCGATCGACTCGGCCTCACGTCATCGCAAGCCGAGACCTTGCTGCGCGGCCTGGGCTTTGTTCCAACAAATGGCAACGGCTCGGACGAGCCCATTGCCTGGCGGCGCCGGCGCGCCGCTCGCGATGCCTCGCGCCCCCGGCATTCGCCCTTCGCCGTGCTTGGCGCGCTGGCGCCGGCGAGTCCATCCCGTTCCCGTGGCCGCAAACACGTCCGCCGTGCCTGACCAGGCGCTGCGCATCGATATCTGGCTGTGGCGCGCGCGCCTGTTCAAAACCAGGGCCCAGGCGGCGGCGAAGGCGGACAAAGGCCTCATCCGGCTGCGCCGTGACGGCCGCGAGAGCCGTATCGACAAGGCCTCCCGCCTGATCCGCCCGGGCGATGAACTGACTTTCGCCATCGGCGGGCGGGTGTTGGCGTTGTGCGTCCTCGGCCTCGGCGTGCGGCGCGGTCCGGCGGCCGAAGCCCGGCAGCTGTTCGAGACCATGGATGAAGGCGCGGCGCGCCATTGACAACGAGGCCGGCGGCCACAGATAAGACGCGGCCGCGCCTAAGCGCCGGCGATCGCCATCCCTGAGCCCTGATGACCTATATCGTCACCGACGCCTGCATTCGTTGCAAATACATGGACTGCGTCGAAGTCTGCCCGGTGGATTGCTTCTACGAGGGTGAGAACTTCCTGGTCATCAGTCCCGACGAATGCATCGATTGCGGCGTCTGCGAACCCGAGTGCCCTGTGGACGCGATCAAGCCCGACACCGAGGATGACCCCGACGGCAAGTGGCTGCGGATCAACACCGAGTACGCCCGCATCTGGCCCAACATCACCGTCAAAGGTACGCCGCCGGCCGACGCCGAGCAGTTCGAGCGCGAGACCGACAAGTTCGAGAAGTATTTCAGCGACAAGCCGGGCGCCGGAACCTGAGCTCAGGCCTTCGGGGGCGCCGTGAAAAGGCGGCGCAGCTTTCAAACCGCTTAATTTTGTGGTAATTTTGCAAATGAGGTCGCGGCTTTGGGATCGGCCGCCCGCTCATCTGGGGTGCGCGATTGGCGCGGGCCCGGGCGTGCGGCTTTTGGCCTCCTGAAGAGAAACCTGATCCAGAGCTTTACAACGGCGCGGGGCGTGAAGCGACGCAACCGGCCGATCTGCGGTTTCTCTCAAAGCGGCGCGTTGAAAAAGGAAGTCTGAGAATCGTGAGCACCAAGATCGAACTGGAATATCGGATCGGCGACCACGTCGTCTATCCCGCCCATGGCGTGGGCGTGGTGGTGGGCGTCGAGACCCAGCAAGTCGCCGGCATGGCGCTGGAAGTCTATGTGATCACCTTCGACCACGAGAAGATGACCTTGCGCGTCCCCACCAAGAAGGCGCGGACCGCCGGCCTGCGGGCGCTGGCCGAAGGCAACGTGGTCTCGCAGGCTCTCACCACCCTCAAGGGCCGGGCGCGGATCAAGCGCACCATGTGGAGCCGGCGCGCCCAGGAGTATGAGGCCAAGATCAACTCCGGTGATCTGATTTCGATCGCCGAGGTGGTGCGCGACCTGCACCGTTCCGACAGCCAGCCCGAGCAGTCCTATTCCGAGCGCCAACTCTATGAATCAGCTCTCGACCGCATGGCCCGCGAGGTGGCGGCGATCGAGCGCATTGACCGCGACGCGGCGATCAACCTGCTGCACAAGTCGCTGCAAAAGGCGGCCTAAGCCGGCGCGGGAACCGGGGCGGCGCGGGTTTCGAGTTCCGCCGCCAGCCGGCCCCGATCAAGCGAACCCTCCCATCGCGCCAGCGCCAGGGCGGCGACGCCGTTGCCGATGAAGTTGGTGAGTGAGCGCCCCTCGCTCAGAAACCGGTCTACGCCCAGGATCAAGGTCATCGCCGCCACCGGCGCCGCCGGAACGGCGCTCAGGGTCATGGCCAGGGTGATGAAGCCGGCGCCGGTGACGCCGCTGGCGCCCTTCGAGGTCAGCATCGCCACCGCCAACAGCAGAGCCTCCTGACCGAAGCCGAGGTGGGCGCCGGTCGCCTGGGCCAGGAACACGGTGGCCAGGGTCATGTAGATGTTGGTGCCATCGAGGTTGAACGAATAGCCGGCTGGAACCACCAGCCCGACGAGGGTCGAGGGCGCGCCCAGACGCTCCAGTTTGGCCATCAGCTGGGGCAGCGCCGCCTCGCTGGAAGAAGCGGCGAAGACGATCACGATCTCCTCGCGGATGTAGATCAGGAATCGCCACAACGAAAACCCCGTCGCCCGGGCGATCGCGCCCAGCACGAGGGCGACGAAAATGGCCATGGTCAGATAGACGCAGCCTACCAGGGCGCCCAGCCTGAGGAGCGCCGCTGGCCCATACTTGCCGACCGTGAACGCCATGCCGCCGAGGGCGCCCAAGGGCGCGGCCCGCACCACGATGCGCACGATGGCGAAGAACACGTGGCCAATCCGCTCGAGCGCGGTGGCGATCGCTCCGCCGGAGTCCTTGATCCCCGCCAGGGCGAACCCGGTCAGGATGGCCAGCAGCAGCACCTGCAGAATGTCGCCCTCGCTGAACGCCGAGACGAAGGTGTCGGGTATCAGGCGCAACAGGTACTGGGCGATCCCGCCGGCGGCATGGCCCTTGGCGACATAGGCGGCCACAGCGCCGGCATCCAGGGTGCGCGGATCGACGTTGAAGCCGACCCCGGGCCTGACCGTCTCGGCCACCAGCAGGCCGATGACGAGGGCGAAGGTCGAGACGGTCTCGAAATAGACCAGGGCCCGAAAGCCCAAACGCCCAAGCCGCCGCAGGTCGCTCATCCGGGCGATGCCGCCGGCTACGGTGCAGAAGATGACCGGCGCGATCAGCATCCGGATCAGCTTGACGAAGCCGTCGCCGAGGGGCTTGAGGGCGACCGCCGCATGCGGCCAGGCGACGCCCAGCACGACGCCGAGCACGACGCCGACCAGGACCTGGACGTACAATGATTTCAGCAGCCGCAAGGGACCGGTCCCGGCGCGCCGTTGTCGGCTGAGACGCTTGGCGTTATCACCGCGCCGGCCCGTCCCGTTAGCTCAGCAGGATAGAGCATCGGTTTCCTAAACCGAGGGTCAGAGGTTCGAGTCCTCTACGGGACGCCAGCCGTGCGCTCGCGCGGCAGGCGTCGTGGCCCTAGCATCACCGGCACCGCCGCCAGCGCCGCCCCGGCGGGGATTGGCCCCCACGCGTCGGCCTGCACCGGCTCGACCTTCGGCGGACTGGCAAGGCGCACGAACCGCTCCAGCACGGCGACGAACACCATGACGATGAGCGCGGCGAAGGCGAACTGAGTACGCGACACGGGCGCGCCGTAGGGGAACCAGACGCCCTTCAGCCCGATGGTGCTGAGTTCCGGCGCGAACAGACCGATGGCGGCGCAGATGGCGGCCAGGAAGGCGAGAACCCCTGCCCAGCTGGCCCGGTTCTTCCAGGTGGCGGCGACCACCACCAGCACGTAGAGGCTGACGAAAGCGATGCGGATTATGTCCACCGCCATGGCGAAAGCGTCCTGGGCGGGATTGCCAGGCGAGAACCATGGCCGGGCGCCCAGCGCCAGGGCCATGTACAGCCCCGTCAACCCGGCCATCGCCGCGGTCAGCCACTTCAGGCGGCGATGCTCGAACCAGAATCGCCAGGCCATCACCCAGGCGAACAGCGCCGCCGGCGTAAGCAGCACCGCCCCGATCAGATCATAGAGCCAATAGGCCTCTGTCCCGGACCAGAAATAGACCGCCTGGTCGACGCGCACCAAGGCGGTCATGACCAGCGCCGCGCACAGCCACAGGTAGCTCTGGTTGTTGCGGTTGACGGCCACCAGGCCCATGACCATCAACGCCAGCACGAGAATTCCCGCCGCCTCGGCCGCGTCGACGAAATAGGCTTTGAACGTCTGCACCCATTGGCTGTCGACCAACGCCCTGACGTTCTCGAGGACCCCGATCTGGGGCGCGGACCGCAGTCCGCCGGCCTCGGCGTCGGTTACCGGCCCTGGCGTCCATACGCGGAAGGCAAGGTCGAAGCCCTTCTGTCCTGGGCTCACTTCCGGCAGACGCACAAGCCGGGGGCGAATGCTGTAGAGAACCGGATGGACGCCGCGAAAATCACCGATCTCATCGACCAGCGCGCCATCGACGTATAGCTGATAGCCGCCGTCGACCTGGGTCGGGGCGGCGATGGCCACCGGGGCGCCGCCGGCCCCATCGACCACCACGCGCAGGCGATACCAGCCATACCCGGCGTGACCGGCGTGTCCGCGCGCGCTCCAGCCGGGGATCGGTTGCGGCTGGCTCCAATCCGCGCCGGGCTTGGGCGGCGCAACGGTGAGCTGAACCGTCTCCCAATGGGAATCGTCCCATTTTGGCTGGGCATAGCGGTAGTCGTCGCCGGCCTGGAAACGCCAGGGCCCACTTAGAGCGGCGACCGAACGGCCAAGATGGAAGATTGTCGCCGTCGGCGCGCGGGCGAAGCAGGGGTTCGCCAACAAAATCATCCCGATCAAGGCGATAAGCCCTGCGGGCGCGCTCCGGCCCCACTGTACGCGTGGCCCCCGAAGGGTACTCATCTCGGCCGCCACCCCAGCTCTGACGGTGAATTTAGCACAGAATGCGTAAGCAACTGAGCAGAATTGTGGCAGAACCGCGAGGCGAAATTCTAGCCAGCGCCAACGGATACATTGCCATAGCCGGGCGTGAGACTGGCTAAGATTGGCGAGCGAGAAGCTCCTCTGGGAAGTCGGCCAACGGTCCGCTAGGTAGGCGTGAGACCAAGAGGAATTTCGATGGCGGCGGTGCTCACGGTCGACGAGGCCGGAACCGAAAACCCAGCGCGACCGCGCGGGAGCGAGCTGACCCCGCGGGCGCTCATGGCCGCGGTCGTCGTGGCGGCGATCATGGGCGCCTCGTATCCCTACATGGTGCTGAAGCTGGGCTTTGGACCCAACGTATCCGTCGTCTCGGCCTTTTTCGGTTTCGTGATCCTCTCGGTGATCGCTCGCGGCAGCTACGACCGCTGGCAGAACAATATCGTTCAGACGGCGGGCACCTCGGCGGCTCAGACCGCCTTCATGTGCGGCATCCTGGCCACCTTCGACATGCTGCGCACATCCAAGCTGGTGGCGTTTCACCTCAACCCCACCCCCCTGCAGACGTTTGTCTGGCTGACCTGCGCCTCGCTGCTCGGGGTGCTTCTAGCCGCACCGATGCGGCGTCACTTCGTGGTCGACGAGAAGCTGCCGTACCCCGACGGCATGGCCGCCGGTGAGACCCTGATCGTTCTCGATCCGCCGCGCGGAGCCGCCAAAGGCGGGCCCGAGTGGCTCACCGCACGCCGGGCGGCCATGGTTCTGTTCGCCGGCTTGCTGGCGTCGGGCCTGGTGATGCTGCTGCGCACCGACGCCAGGATCTTCGACCTGGTTCCCGAGGGCTGGGATACCGGCGCGTTGACCCTCGGCGCCGCCGGCGCCGCGTTCGTCGTCGCCACCATGGGCGTCGGCGCCGCCTACAGCCTGCTCTCGGTCGGCACCGGAATGATCGTCGGGCTGCGGATCAATTTCTGGCTGCTGCTGGGCTCCGCCATCGGCTGGATCCTCGCCCCTTGGCTGCTGATCGGCCACGGCGTGCTGCCCAACCACGCCACCCGCACGGCGGTGCTCTACTGGGTGATGTGGCCCGGCATCGGCATGATCATGGCCGGCGGCCTGACCTCTTTGTTCATGCGCTGGAAGCTGTTGGCGGCCGCATTCAAGAGCCTGACCGAGGCCAGCGCCTCTGGGCAGGAATTTCCCCTGAAGGTCATCGTCATCGGCGTCGGCGTGCTGACGGTGATCCTGTGCGTGCTGCAGAAATGGTTCTTCGGCCTGCCGGTATGGATGACCCTGTTGGCGGTGATCCTCTCGGTGCCGCTGATGCTGGTCGGCCTCAGAGCGCTGGGCGAGACGAACTGGGGGCCGATCGGCGCCCTCTCCAACTTGATGCAGGGCCTGTTCGCGGTGCTGGCGCCGGGCAACGTCAACGCCAACATCCTCAGCAACGGGGCCACAGGCACCATCGCCGTCACGTCCGAGGGCCTGATCCAGGACTACAAGGCCGGGCATATGATCGGCTCGACGCCCCGATCGATGACCATCGCCCAGCTGGTCGGCGCGCCGATCGGCGCGGCGATGGTGGCTATCGTCTATCCGGTGCTGGTGCGCACCTATGGCCTGCTCGGCGAGCATGCCGGCCTTTCGGCGCCAGGCGCCAGGCGGACCGCCGGCTTCACCGAGCTGCTGACTGGAGGCGGGGCCGGCATACCGGCTTCGGCCCTGTGGGCGATGGCCATCGCCTCCCTGCTCGGGGTCGCGTTCGCGGTGATGGAGACCCGGCCGCGCCTGCGGACATGGACGCCTTCGCCCACCGGCCTCAGCCTCGGCGTCCTGCTGCCGTTCGCTTCGGTCGCCTCGATGTTCGCCGGCGCGTTGATCGGCTGGGGCTGGCAGCGCACCCATCCACGAACCGCTGGCGCCTACCTGATCCCCTTGGCCTCTGGTCTGATCGCCGGCGAGGCGATGGTGGCGATCATTGTGCCGGTGCTGCTATGGTTGGGCCTCGGCCACAGCTGAGCTTCACCGATGCAGGATGGCCAGAGCCCGGCCGGCCAGATCATGGGTGCGCAGATTATCGACTCCAGCCGCGTCCGGATCGGCATTGCCGATGCCGTCGAGACCGCGCTTGAACACCCCCTGGCCGATCGAGGCCAGCCGGAACATGGAAAACGCCAGGTAGAAACCGAAATCCTCGACGCCGGCGCGTCCGGTTCGCGCGCAATAGGCAGCCACATACTGGCTTTCGGTGGGGATACCGTCGGCGGCGAAATCCACGCCCTCCAGCGTGCCCCAGCTTTCCGAATTCGAATGATAGAGGATGCAGTTGTAGGCGAGATCCGCCAGCGGATGGCCCAGGGTCGAAAGCTCCCAGTCGAGCACCGCCGCCACCTTGGGCTCGGTCAGGTGGAACATCACGTTTTCCGGCCGGTAGTCACCGTGGGCGATGGTCACCGTGTTGTCGGCTGGAACGCGTCCGGGCAGCGCCTCGATCAGCCGCTCCATGGCCGGGATGTCCTCGGTCTGGGCCCCGCGGTACTGCTTCGTCCAGCGCCCGATCTGGCGCTCGAAATAGTTGCCGGGACGGCCGTAGTCGGCAAGGCCCGCGGCTTGCCAGTCGACACCGTGCAGCCTGGCCAGGGTGGCGTTGAGGTCGTCATAAAGGGCGGCGCGCTCGGCCGCAGGCAGCCCAGGCATGCGCGCATCGCGGAAGATACGGCCCTCCATGAAGTCCATGACGTAGAAGGCTTGGCCGATGACGCTCTCGTCCTCGCACAGGGCGCGCATCACCGGGACCGGAAAGCCGGTGGCGCCCAGGGCCTTCATCACCCGGTACTCGCGATCGACCTGGTGGGCGCTGGCCAGCAGCTGGCCGGGCGGCTTCTTGCGCACCACCAGGCGATGCTCGCCGGTGGTGACCAGAAAGGTCGGGTTGGAGGCGCCGCGGGTGAACTGAGCGACATCCAGACGATCACCGATGCCGTCGATGCGCTCCGCCAGCCAGGCGCGCAGCCGCTCGGCATCGAAGCGGTTGTTGGCCCTGACCTCGCCGATAGTCGGCTGGTCGGGTGAAGGCGGCGGGCTTGGCATCGCCGCACAAAGCCCTGACCACACGGGCGGATCAAGCCTGAAGACGCGTCAGGTTGTCGGCGCAGACGGGGCTGTCGCCGGTGGCGGACTGATCGGGACGAGCGGCGCAGGCTGGATCGGCGGCGGCGCCGGAACGGGCGCGGACGCCCCTGGCGGAATCGGGCCGTGCGGGAGCCGCTTCAGCGCGGCGTTCATGAACGCGCGCCACATTTCCGTCGGCGCGGTCCCGCCCGTGATGCCGCGCATGGGCGCGTCATCGTCGCGCCCCATCCACGCTACGGCGGTGAGGCCCCCGGTGAAGCCGCAGAACCAGGCGTCGCGAAAGTCGCTGGTGGTGCCGGTCTTGCCGGCCAGATCATAGCCAGGGATGGCCCCCCGGGCGCCGGTCCCCGAGACGATCACCTGCCGCAGCATCTGGTTCATCTCCGAGAGGGCGGGATTGGCGACCACCGTCTGGGCGGGGGTGGGACGATGCTGCCAGAGCACCTGTCCGCGCCAGGTGCGGATCCGCTCGATGCCAAAGGCGTTGACCCGCTGCCCGCCGTTGGCGAAGGCGTCGTAGGCCTGGGCCATTTCCAGCGGACTAACCTGCTCGGCGCCCAGCGCCATCGCCGGCTCGATGCCGATCTGGCTGGTGATGCCCAGCCGGTGCGCGGTGGCGACGATGTTCGGGCGGCCAATCTCGTCAGCCAGCCGCGCGGCCACGGTGTTGATCGACTGGGCGAGCGCGGTCTGCAAGGTGATCGAACCCAGATATTCGGGCTCGAAATCATGTGGCGACCAGCCATCGATGGTCACCGGCTCGTCGACCGCCATGGTCTGCGGTGTGCGCCCGGCCTCCAAGGCGGTGAGATAGACGAACGGCTTCCACGACGAGCCGGCCTGGCGGCGGGCGCTCACCGCCCGGTCATAGCTGCTGGCGCCGTAGTCCACGCCGCCCACCAGCGCCCGCACCCGGCCCTCCCCATCCAGCGCCACCAGGGCCGCCTGGCTGGCCCCGGCTCGAGCGAAACGGCCGGTCAACGCCTTGGCGGCCTCGCCGGCGGCGATCTCGCTCGGCAGATCGAGGGTGGTGTCGACCACCACATCGGTGCGCAGCGGGCCCAGGGTCTTGCGCGTCGGCCCATCAACCCAATCGATGAAATACTGCGCCGCGGCGGCCGGCGCGTTCCTGATCACCCTGGCGGGTCGGGCCAGGGCGGCTAGCTTCTGGGCCGGGGTGATGGCGCCGGTCTCGACCATCGCCTGCAAAACCAGGGCGGTGCGTTCGGCCGATCGTTCCGGCTGTTCGGCCGGGTCGTATTGGGTGGGTGATTTGGGGATCGCCGCCAGCATCGCAGCCTCGCGCAGGGTGAGGCGCGCGGCCGGCTTGTCGAAATAGCGCCATGCGGCCGCCTCCAGGCCGTAGGCGCCGGAGCCGAAGTAGATCCGACTGAGATACATGCCGAGGATCTGGTTCTTGGTGTAGGCGCGCTCGAGTTCGGCGGCGTAGACCATCTCCTGGCCCTTGCGCTCGAGCGTCTGATCCGAGCTCAAGAACAGATTGCGCGCCAGTTGCTGGGTGATGGTCGAGCCGCCCTGGGCGGTGCGGCCGCTCGCCAAGTCCGCCACCAGCGCCCTGGCCATGCCCACCGGGTCGATGCCAGCGTGGCTGTAGAAACGGCGGTCCTCGATAGCGACGAAGGCCGCCGGCACGTAGCGTGGCAGTTTGGAGATATCCACCGGCGGGCCATAGCGACCACCCCTCACGCCGATCACCGCTCCCGAGCGGTCGAGGTAGGTGATCTGTGGTTCGCGGCGAATGGGCGGGAGACGCGGCAGATCAGCGGCGAGCGAACTGAGCCCCGCGGCCAGGGCGGCGAACATGGCGATCACGTCGGCAGGCTCCGAATCGGCTGCTCCCCCTCATTCCCCCGCGGCCTTGTGGCGGCTCGATGGCGCTGAGCCAACTTAAATCGCGGTAGGGTTCAGGCCCTCGCCCACGCCGCTGCGTGTTTGGCCAGCACCTCGCCGGCATCGATCATCGGCAGGGAAACATCGGCCTGGGTCAGTAGCAAGGGAACCTCGGTGCAGGCGGCGATGACCACCTCGGCGCCGGCCTCCTCGGTCTCGCGCACATAGGCCAGCAGGGCCGCTTTCTCGGTGGCGCCGGCGCGGCCAGCCTTGATCTGGTAGAGCGCCTCCATGAACCCCGCGCGGGCGTCTTGGCCGGGGACCACCGCGTGCAGATCGCGTCTCGCCAGCGCTCTCTGATATATGCCGGCGGCAAGACAGCCATCGCCCGCCAGCAATCCCACCCGGCGGGCTCGCGGAACCCGCTGGGCGACTTCGGCGCACGCGGTTTCGATCATGTCGATGAGGGGAATCCCGACGGCGCTCCTGACATCGGCGCTCCAGGCGTGAGCGGTGTTGCAGGCGATCACCAGGCACGCCGCGCCCGACGCTTCGAGACCGCGGGCCATGGCGGCGAGGATCGGGCCCGGCGAGGGCCCCGCGCCGGTGACGGCGGCGTTGCGGTCGAGCACCGCCGGGTTGCAGTCGACGAGCACCCGCAGCCGCTCCTGCTCACACGGCGCGGTGTCGGCCGCATAGAGCTTGGCCAGGAAGTCCAGCGTCGCCTCGGGGCCCATGCCCCCCAGGACACCGATGGCGCGCATCGTCCGTCAGGTCCTGAAGTAGTCTTGGTAGGCGTAAAGGGCTGGCGAACCGCCGGTGTGCAGGAACAGGACCTTTTCCTTCGCCTTCCAGCGCCCGGCCCTGGCCATGCCGATAAGACCGGCCATGGCCTTGCCGGTGTAGACCGGGTCCAGCAATACGCTTTCAAGACTCGCGGTCATGCGCACCGCCTCGATCATTTCCGGGCTCGGCAGGGAATAACCTGGGCCGACCCACTCGTCGGCGACGACCACGTCCTTGCGCGTCGGCGACAACGTGCCCAGCAGATCGGCGCAGTCCTTGGTCAGGACGCGCACGTTGCCCTCCTGCTCCGCCTTGGGCCGCCGCACGCTGACGCCGGTGACCGGAATGCCGGCGGTCAGCCCGACCAGGCCGGCCAGCAGACCGGCGTGGGTGCCGGCGCTGCCGCTGGCGAGGATAATATGGTCGATCGCCAGCTGGGCCTCGAAAAGCTGTGTCATCAGCTCCTGAGCGCAGGCCGCATAGCCCAGCGCACCCAGGGCGTTGGAGCCGCCGCCGGGGATGACGTAGGCTTTGCGCCCCTTCTTGGCGAGGGCGTCGGCGGCGCCTTGCATGGCGCCCGCAAGATCAGTGTCGGCTGCAACGACCTGGATGTCCTCGACGCCCAGCAGACCGAAAAGCAGATTGTTGCCGCCGCCGTGGGCGTCATAGCTGCCCGCCACCCGCTCCTCGAGCACCAAGCGGCACTTGAGACCTTCCTTGGCCGCCGCCGCCGCGGTCAGTCGGCAGTGGTTGGATTGAACCGCCCCGGTGGTGATCAGCGTATCGCAGCCCTGGGCGAGGGCATCGGCGACCAGGAACTCCAGCTTGCGGGTCTTGTTGCCGCCGGCGGCCAGACCCAGCAGATCATCGCGCTTGATCCAGATTTCAGGCCCGCCGAGGGCCTTGGTCAGTCGCGGCAGCGGCTCGATCGGGGTCGGCGAAGGCGTATAACGCCGGCGCGCAAAGCGGGTCAGGTTCATGGTGGGTCGGCCCCCTCCTCCGCGAAATCTCTAACTCAAACAGGGTCGAATCCCCAAGCGCTCCTGGCCGCTTCGATGGCCGCGAGCTTGGTGTCGAACGGCGCCCAGTCGTCCTGGTCGGCGATGGCCGCCCAGATGGCTTCGATCTCGTCGTAGAGCAACTCTTCCGGCTCGCCGCGCGCGAACCAGGCTGCCGAGAGCCGTTCAGGTCGATCGCTCTCCCGCGCCGCCAGCAGGGCGCGAAAGGCGCGGAACGCCTCGCCGTCGTAGTGCGGAGCGCGCGGACCGGCCAAGGCCCGCTCTTCGCGCCCGCAGAACCAGTCGAAGAAGAACGGCTCCCAGCGCAGCGGCGCGCCGCCCTCGGCGAGGGCGCGGAAGGCGGCGTTGGCCAACTCGACGTCGGCGTCGCCGCCGGATGGCTTGAGACCCAGGCGCCGCACCATGGCCGCCGCCAGCGCCTCACGGTAGGCGGGGCCGAAACCGTTCAGCGCCGCGACCAGCGGCTCGGTCTCGGTGACGGTGGTCAGCACGCCCGCCAGCTGCGTCAGATTCCACAGCACCGCTTCGGGCTGCCGTCCGAAGCTGTAGAGGCCCGAATGGTCGAAATAGGCGGCGACGAAATTCGGATCGTTGCGCGGCAGGAAGCGGTAGGGCCCGTAGTCGAAGCTCTCGCCGGTGATGTTCATGTTGTCGGTATTGAGCACGCCGTGGACGAAGCCGGCCGCCATCCACGCCGCGGTGAGCTGAGCTGAACGCCTGGCTGTCGCGCCCAGCAGGGCGGCGGCCGGATCGTTGGCGCCCGTCAGGTCGGGATAATAGGTCTGGATCACATGGTTGAGCAGTTCGGCCACCAAATCCGGCCGCTCTTGCGCCGCGTGGCGCTGGAAGGTCCCAAAGCGGATGTGGCTCCAGGAGAGCCGGGTCAGCACCGCCGAGCGGGTCGGGCTGGGCTCGTCGCCGCGCGTCAGCGCCTCGCCTGTCTCCACCAGCGAAAAGGCGCGCGAGGTCGGAACCCCCAAGGCTTCCAGCATCGCCGCCGCGAGCACTTCGCGCACCCCGCCCTTGAGCGTCAGGCGGCCATCGCCGTCGCGCGACCACGGGGTCTGGCCCGAGCCCTTGGTCGCCAAGTCGAGCAGCCGGCCGCGCCGATCGCGCACCTGGGCGAACAGGAAACCGCGGCCATCGCCAAGGTCGGGGTTGTAAACCCGGAACTGGTGGCCGTGATAACGCATGGCCAGAGGCGTCCGCTGATTGTCCGGCAGCGGCTGGAAGGCGGCGAAATGGGCCAGCCATTCGGCTTCGGTCAGCGTCTCCAGGCCAACCTCGCCGGCGGCGCGCTGATTGCGGAAACGGAGGATCTGGCTGGGGAAGGCCGCCGGCCTCACCGCGTCGGCGAACTCGGCGCCGAGGCTGGCGAAGCGTGGATCGGGACGATAGGCGGCGCTGGGCGGCATGGTGGCCAGATGGACCGAGCCTCCCGGCGCTGCAAGAGCGCGACCTTGCCGGCGTCGGCGGCCGCGGCGCCTACGGTTTCGCTTCAACGGCTGGCGCCGGACATGATACCGGCGGCGCATGCCGGGACGCCCCACCTTGGAGTTTCTGAAGACCGAATCGTCAGCCGGCCTGGCGCCGCTCGCCGCCGCGGCCATCGCCATGGCCCTCGCCAACTCGCCGCTCGCCGGCGGATATTTCGCCTTTCTGGCCCAACCCGTTCCGGTGCGACTGGGCGGTTTCGCCCACACGCTATCGGTGGAGTCGTGGGTGCGCGATGGCCTGATGGCGGTGTTCTTCCTGATCGTCGGCCTGGAACTGAAGTTCGAGGTCCTGCGCGGCGAGCTATCCAGCCCAAGACGACTGGCGACGCCGCTCCTGGCGGCCGTGGGTGGGATGGCGGTTCCAGCGCTGATCTATCTGGCCTTCAACCTCGGTCCCGGCGGGGCGAGCGCCGGCTGGCCAATCCCCACCGCCACCGATATCGCCTTCGCCCTGGCAGTCCTGGCGGTGGCCGCGCCGGGCGCGCCGCCATCGCTGCGCCTGTTCCTGCTCACCCTGGCGATCGCCGACGACTTCGGGGCGGTGGCGATCATCGGCGTCGTATTCACCCACGCCCTGCGCTGGGCCTCGTTGGCCGAGGCCGGAGCGGTGCTGGCTCTGCTGAGCGCGCTGTCGCGGGTGAAACGCGCCCCCCTGCTGCTCTATGCGGCGGGCTTCCTCGGGGTGTGGGGACTATGCCTCGATTCCGGGGTGAGCACGGCCGTGGCCGGCGTCGCCTGCGCCCTGACCGTGCCGGTGGGCGCGCGGCGTCCAGGAGGGGAAAGCATGCTGACCCTGTTCATGGATGCGCTCCATCCCTGGGTCGCCTTCGGCATCCTGCCCATCTTCGCCTTCACCGCCGCGGGCGTGCGGCTGCAGGGTCTGAACCTGGGCCCCGCCGCCGCGCCGATCGGCCTGGGCGTGGCCGCGGCGCTGGTCATCGGCAAGCCGGTTGGCGTGTTCGGGGTCACCGCCCTGGCGGCGTTGACCCGCGTCGGCCGTCGGCCCACCGGATCGACCTGGCCGCAAGTGCTCGGGATCGCCACCCTGGCCGGCATCGGCTTCACAATGAGCTTCTTCATGGCCAGCCTCGCCTTTTCCGGCGACGCCGAGGGCCGCGCGGCGCGACTTGCGGTAATCGGCGGCTCGCTGATTTCGGCGGCAATCGGATCGGTTCTGCTCAGGCTCGGCCGCCCGACACATTGAACCACTCACCCATCGCCGCGGATTAACCGGCGAAAGCTGTTCGCCGCCGCGGGCGTATCGATCAGCGCCCGTTTGGCCGCGGCGGAAAAGGCCAGGCGAGCGCCCCACGCTTCGAAGAGGATCCGCAGATGAGAACCTCGATCATGGTCCTGACCATGGGCCTTCTGGCCTCGCCGGCCCTGGCGGCCGGCGGACATATGGGCGGCATGCCGGGGGGCATGAGTGGGTTGCATCCCACCATGAGCGGACCGTCCACTGTCTCGCACTCGGCGATGCCGACCAACCCCAACACCCGCAGCGGCAAGGCCATCGGCCAACCGAGTGAGACCTGCCAGCTTGCGCCCAACTATCCGGCCAACACCCCCGGCGGCGCGTTCAATGCGCCCGGTTCGGCGTTCAATCCTAACGGCGTAGCCGGATCGGTGTACGCCGGCTCCGGGGCCAACAACCAGAAGAACACCGCCAGCGTCTCCCAGTACGATGTCGCCTGCTATCGCGGAGGTCATTAGAGCTTAGGCCACCACGCCGGGCCCTCCGGCCCGCCACGTGCGGTTAAACCCCCCACCCGTCGTGGCGTGGGCCCAGGCGTGGAGACGGCCAAAGGCCAGGCGGCGCTGCTCGCTTTGTGAGCGGCGCCGCCTGATCGCCTATTCGGCGGCGGCAGGCTTGGGCGTGTAGCCCAGCACCGCCTTGACCTCGAGATATTCGGTGAAGCCGAAATCGCCCCACTCGCGGCCGTTGCCGCTCATCTTGTAGCCACCGAACGGCGCGGTGAGGTCCATGCCCCCGCCGTTGATCGCCACCTGGCCGGCGCGCAGCTTCGCGGCCACCGCGCGCACCTTGGTCATGTCGGTCCCGGAGATGTAGGCGGCGAGGCCATACTCGGTGTCGTTGCCGACATCGACCGCCTCATCGACGCTGTCGTAGCCGAGGATCGACACCACCGGCCCGAAGATCTCCTCCTTGGCGATGGTCATGTCGTTCCTGACATTGGCGAACACCGTCGGCTTGACATAGTAGCCCTTGTCCAGGCCCTCCGGCCGGCCGGAACCGCCGGTGACCAGGGTGGCGCCTTCGTCGACCCCGGCCTTGATCAGCCGCTGGATCTTGTCCCACTGGGTCTTGTTGACCACCGGCCCGATCTGGAAGTTGCCGTTGGGATCACCGACCGTGGTCGCCTCGGCCGCCTGCTTGGCGATGGTGATCGCCTCGCCCATCTTCTTCTGCGGCACCAGCATACGCGTGGGCGCATTGCACGACTGTCCGGAGTTCTGCATCACATGGGCGATGCCGCCGCCGACGGCGGTGGTGAAATCAGCGTCCTCCAGAATGATGTTGGGGCTCTTGCCGCCCAGTTCCTGAGCCACCCGCTTGACGGTCGGCGCCGCCGCCTTGGCGACTTCGACGCCCGCCCGGGTCGAGCCGGTGAACGAGACCATGTCGATCCCCGGATGCGAGGCGATGGCCGCGCCCACCTCAGCGCCCGTGCCATTGACCAGATTGAACACCCCGGCCGGCACGCCGGCGGCGTGCATCACCTCGGCCCAGATGATGGCGCTGAACGGCGCTTCTTCCGAGGGCTTCAGCACCATGGTGCAGCCAGTGGCGAGCGCCGGGACCACCTTGCAGGCGATCTGATTGATCGGCCAGTTCCACGGCGTGATCATGCCGCAGACACCGATCGGCTCCTTGACGATGCGGGTGGCCCCGCGATCTTCCTCGAACTGATAGTTCTTCAGCACCTCGATGCCGGTGGCGATATGGGCGATGCCGATCGGCGCCTGGGCTCGCTGGGCCAGGCTGGCGGGCGCCCCCATCTCCTCGGTGATGGCGTGGGCGATATCGCCAAAGCGCTTCTGGTACTCGGCCTGAATGCGCTGCAACAGGTCGATGCGCTCTTCGCGCGAGGTCTGGGAAAAGGTCTCGAACGCCTTGCGCGCCGCCTTCACCGCCTTGTCGACGTCGGCGGCCGAACCGGCGGAGATGCGACCCGCCACCTGTTCGGTGGCCGGGTTGATCACATCCAGGCTCTTGGCGGTGACCGGATCGACCCAGGCTCCGTCGATGTAGAACTTCATGTACTCGCGCATGCTGATCTCCTTGAGCCGTGGGTTAGGTTTGAGGGCCGTGGCGAAGGCCGCCGGCCATTTCGGCCTTTATCTTAGTGATCGCAGTTAACCTCGCAACGGAATTAGTGGCTGAGCATCCAGTCCGCGGCGCGGTCAAGGGCCTCGGCCATGACCGCCGCGTCGGAGCGCCCGCTGCCGGCGCGAACATGGAAACTGTGGTCAGCGTCCTCCAGCCACGCCAGCTCGGCGCGCGGACCGAGCTGGCCGACCACCCGCGCCAGGCGCTCGGCCTCGGCCAGGGCGTCGCGCGTTCCCTGCAGGAACAGCATCGGCAGGTCGACCTCACGCAGATGGACCGCGCGCTCTTCGCTGCCCTGGTTGGCCGGATGCAGGGGAAAGGCGAAGAAGACGAGACCGCGCACGCCGTCCAACGTCGCCTTGGCCTGCGCCTGCGAGGTCATGCGCGCGCCGAACGATCTGCCGCCGGCGAACAGCGGCGCCCCGCCCGCCAGGGCCTTGGCGGCCACCGCCGCGGCGCGCACGGCGGCGTGCGCGATGGGCGGAGCATCGACCCGCCGGCTCTGCCGCTCCATGTAGGGGAAGTTGTAGCGCAGGCTGGCGATGCCGCGCTCGGCCAAGCCCTCGGCGATCGCGACCATGGACTTGTGGGCCATGCCGACGCCGGCGCCATGGGCCAGCACGACGCAGGCGCCCGAGCGGCCAGGCGCCAGCCATAGGCCGGAGACGCTTCCCCCGGATGGCAAGGCGATGGAAACCGGCTCTGGGCTCACGCCGCCAGCATAGCGCACGCCACGCGGCCCGTGGTGTAATGCCGTCATGAAAAGATGGTTGGCCGCCGCCCTGACGGGGCTGATCGTCATCGCGCTGGTGGTTTCCGTGGCCCGCAAGGCCAGACTGCCGCGCCTGCATCGCCACGGCTATGCTAGGTCCTGGTCGCCGCCCGCTCCAAGGATGTGGACCACCGATGCCCTCCTCCACGCTTGAAAAGTACCGGGCCAAGCGACGCTTCGGCGAAACGCCGGAGCCGGCGGGTGGAGGCGAGTCATCGCCGGCGCCGATTTTCGTCATCCAGAAGCACCATGCGCGGCGCCTGCACTACGACCTGCGCCTGGAGATGGAGGGGACCCTGAGGAGCTGGGCCGTGCCTGAAGGGCCGTGCCTCGATCCCAAGGTGCGCCGGTTCGCCAAGCTGGTCGAGGACCATCCGCTGGACTACGCCACGTTCGAGGGCCGCATCCCCGCCGGCAACTACGGCGCCGGCACGGTGATCGTCTGGGACCGTGGGACCTTCGTCACCCAGGTCGAGGATCCCGCCGCGGCGGTCATGGCCGGCGAGCTGAAGTTCCGCCTGATGGGCGAGAAGCTGGCGGGCGGCTGGATGCTCAAGCGCCTTCCCGATGATCCCACCAACTGGCTGCTGATCAAGGAGCGCGACATCGCCGCCCGGCCGCTGGCCGAATACGACGTGCTGGAGGCGGAGCCCAACAGCGTCGTCACCGGCGCGCCGGTAGACGAGCCGCCGGCCCTGCCGCGCAAGCCGGCGAAGCGCATCGCCACGGCGAAAATTGCTGGCGCAGCGCCAGCGGCCATGCCCGCGCGCTGGCGCCCTCAGCTCGCCAGCCAGGCCGGCGTTGCTCCGAGAGGCTCAGGCTGGCTGCATGAGATCAAGTACGACGGCTATCGCACCCTGGCGGTCGTCAACGGTGGCGAGGTGCGGCTCATCACCCGCAACGGCCACGACT
Source organism: Caulobacteraceae bacterium (assembly GCA_035999625.1). GTDB lineage: Bacteria > Pseudomonadota > Alphaproteobacteria > Caulobacterales > Caulobacteraceae > Acaudatibacter. The sequence continues at coordinate 24,534 of DASYGN010000079.1, forward strand.
GGACTCATCGTTACCGCGCCCTGGCCAAGGCGCTGGCCAAGCTGCCGTGCAAAAGCGCCATCCTGGATGGCGAGGTGGTGGTCCAGGACGCGCGCGGGGTCACCTCGCTCAACCTGCTCGAACAGGCGCTTTCAGAGGGAGACAGCCATTCCCTGACCTATTTCGTCTTCGATCTGCCTTATCTCGACGGCTTCGACCTTTCCGCCGCCCGGCTCGCAGACCGCAAGGCCGCGTTGGAACGGCTGATCGATCCCCTAATCGACGACCGCTCGCCGGTGCAGTTGAGCGAACACGTCGAGGGCGAGGGCGAGGCGCTGTTCATTCAGGCCAGCCGCCTGGGCCTGGAAGGGATCGTCAGCAAGCAGGCCGACGCCCGTTACCTCCAGGGCCGCTCGACCACCTGGATAAAGGTCAAGCGGGTCGATGTCGGCGCTTTCGTGGTCATCGGTTTCCTTAGCAACATGCCGGGGGCGGCCTCGTCCCTCATTCTGGCCGAGGAGCGCGATGGCGAGCTGACCTACGCCGGACGTGTCGGCTCCGGAATCGGCGAAGCCAAGGCGCGCGCGCTGCATGCGGCCTTCGCTCAGGCGATCCGCGATACGCCGGCGGTGGTGGTCCCGCGCACGCCGGGAGCGGTGTGGATCGAACCGCGCTTCAGTGTCGAGATCGGCTACCGCGGCCGTTCGGCCGGTCAGGCGCCGCGGGCGCCGGTTTTTCTCTCCTACGCCGCACGCGACGCGCACCCGCGCACCCGCGCCGCCAAGCCGCGCCTGGTCAGCGACCGCGATCTGGCCGCTATCCACCTCACCAATCCAGAGCGCGAGATGTTCGCCGGCAGCGGGGTCAGCAAACTCGACCTGGCCCTTTACTATGCCCGGGTCGGCGACTGGCTGCTGCCGGAGGTTCTGCGCCGGCCGGTCACTGTGATCCGGTGCCCGAGCGGTGACGCCAAGGACCTGTTCTATCAGCGTCACGCCTTCGCCGGCCTGCCGCCCGGAGTCGAGCGCATCGAGCTGGCCGACGAGGAGGAGCGCGCCGCCTTCGTCACCATCACCGAGCCCCGCGGCTACCTCGGCCTCACCCAGTTCGGGGCGGTGGAGTTTCACCTGTGGGGATGCCATATCGACGATCCCGAGCACCCTGACCGCCTGGTGCTCGACCTCGACCCGGACGAGGCCCTCCCCTTCGCCCGCGTCTGCGACGGGGCCGAGGTTCTCCGCGATCGGCTTCAGAAAATCGGTCTCGCGCCGTTTCTGCGCACCACGGGCGGCAAGGGGCTCCATCTGGTCGTGGCCCTGACCCCGGGCCACGACTGGCCGCTGGTCAAGGGCTTTTCCGCCGCCATCGCCAGGGCCATGGCCGCCGACGCGCCGCAGCTGTTCACCGCCGTGGCCGCCAAGGCGCAGCGTCGGAACCGGATCTACATCGACTATCTGCGCAACGCGCGCGGGGCGAGCGCCGTCGCCTCCTATTCCCTGCGCGCCAAACCAGACTTTCCGGCCGCCACGCCGATTGCCTGGGAAGAACTGCGCGGCCTGTCGGGCGGAGCGGCTTTCAATCGTCTTAACCTTTTGCGGCGATTGGAGACGCTGGCCGCCGACCCGTGGGATGAGTTAGGATCGAGCGCGGCGAAGATCACGGCCAGCATGCGCCGCGACGTGGGCATGAAGTCGTAAGGAAAGGGTCACGCCATGGCGGGACGCGCCACCTGGAAGGGTTATCTGAAGCTGTCGCTGGTCTCATGCCCGGTGAAGCTGTTCCCGGCCACATCGGCCAGCGCCGGCAAGATATCCTTCAACCTGTTGCACAAGGACACGCTGAACCGCGTGCAGCAGAAGTATCACGATCCCGAGCTGGGCGAGATCGACCGCGCCGATCTGGTCAAGGGCTACCAGTTCGAGAAGGACAAATACGTTGTCGTCACCGCCGATGAGCTGGAGGCGATCGAGATCGAATCCTCCAAGACCATCGACATCGACGGTTTCGTCGACGCCGCCGACATCGACCCTATCTATCTGGATTCGGCCTACTATCTCGCGCCCGACGGGCCGATCGCCGAAGAGACTTTCGCCGTCATCCTCGAGGCGATGAAACGGGTCGGCAAGGTGGCCGTCGCCCGCATCGTCCTGTCCGGGCGCGAGCGCCTGGCGGCGATCCTGCCGCTGGAGGATGGCTTCCGTCTGACCACTCTGCGTTCGGCCAAGGAGGTGCGTGCGGCCTCCTATGCGCTGGAGAAGCTGAACGCCAAATATTCCGACGACATGCTGGCCATGGCCGCCCAGATCATCGCCCAAAAGGCCGCCGCCTTCGATCCGGAGGCGTTCGAGGACCGCTACGAAGAGGCCCTGCTGACCCTGGTCAAATCCAAGATCGCCGGCGGCCAGCCGGTGATCACCAAGGCCCCCGAGCGCGGCAATGTGGTCAATCTGATGGACGCCCTTCGGCGCAGTATCGAGGCCGAGCGCCGTCCGGCCGCGCCCAGTGTCGCCAAGCCGGCGGCGAAGAAGGCGCCCGCCAAGGCGGCCGCGCCGGCCAAGAAGAAGAAATCCGCATAAGAGCCGATGGACCTCGCCGGGCGCGTCGCCGCCCTCTACGGCAGGTTTTCCCCGGGCGGGCGCGAGGCGCTGGCTGGCAAGGTGCTGGCCGCCGGCGGCCAGGTGGTGCGCGATCTCACCCGGCGCAGTGATCTTCTGATCATCGGCGCGCGCGCCCACGCCCTGATCGACAGTGGCGCGCTTCCTGCGCGCCTGGCCACCGCCCGCGCCCGCGCTCTGCCGGTGCTGGGCGAGCGAGCGTTCGCCGCGGCTCTGGCGGGCGCGGCGCCGCAACAAGCCCAGTTGCCGGTGGCCAGGGCTGCGCCGCTGGCCTCCGGGGAGGCCGAGGTGCTCGCCGCCTTCGACCTCATCGTTGTCGACGCGGACAACTGCCGCTTCGAGGACGCGCGCGCCCTGCGCGCCGCCGCCGACCTGCGCGCCCAGGGTCGATCCCTGGCCGACACCGTCCGCATCCTCGCCCAGGCGCGCGATCTCGCCCCCAAGGGCCGCCACCGCATCCAGTTGACGCCCTCTGGTGAGGCGGCGCTGGCCTGGGATGACGGCCTGACCACCCTGGAGGGCCAGGGCCTCCTGCCCCTGGGCGATGAAGCCGCCGATCTCGATGGTCTGTTCGAGACCGCGGCCCTGGCCGAGGTCCGTGGCGATGTCGCCGAGGCCGCCCGGCTGTACGACCTTTTAGCGCGGGCCGATCGGGCCGATCCCATCGCCCCCTATAATCTCGGCAATCTGCATTTGGCGGCGGGGGCCTTCGGTCAAGCCGATATCGCCTACCGTCAGGCTCTGGCGCGCGATCCCTCCTTCGCCGAGGCGCGCTACAACCTGGCCAAGGCGCTGGAGGCGATGGGCAGGCCAGACGCCGCTCAGGCCGAGCTGGAGGCGGCGCTGGTCGCCGATCCGACCCTGGCCGACGCCCTCTTCAACCTCGCCCAGCTGCGCATGCGGGACGGCGATGCGGCCGCCGCCAGGGCCCTCTTCGAGCGCTATCTGGCCACCGACCCGCCCAGCGAGGCCGCCGCCACCGCCCGCAAGGGGATCATTTACTGCACCGCCGTGGCCGCGCGCGCGTAGGGCGGGATTGAAGCGGGCGGCGTTTTGCGCCACGCACGAAGGATGCCGATGAACCGCGACGATTGGGGTCCAGCCACCCGCCTGGTGCGCGGCGGACTTGCGCGCTCGGCCCACGGCGAGATCGCCGAGGCCCTCTACCTCACCCAGAGTTTCGCCTACGAGAGCGCCGAGGCCGCCGACGCCCGCTTCTCCGGCGACGCGCCAGGCTTCATCTACGCGCGCTACGCCAATCCCACCGTGCGCATGTTCGAGCAGCGCCTGGCCCTGCTGGAAGGGGCCGAGGCGTGCCTGGCCACCGCATCGGGCATGGCCGCCGTCCATCTGGCGCTCATGGGCCTGTTGAAGGCTGGCGATCATGTCATCGCCGGCAGGGCCCTGTTCGGTTCCTGTCGCTGGCTGCTCAATAGCTGGGCGCCGCGGTTCGGGATCGAGGCCACCCTGGTCGACGCCCCCGACATCGCCGCCTGGCGGGCGGCGGTGCGCCCCAACACCCGCGTCTTCTTCCTGGAGAGTCCAGCCAATCCGCTGCTGGAGATGTGCGACATCGCCGCCATCGCCGCCATCGCCGGCGACGCCGGGGCCAAGGTGATCGTCGACAACGTCTTCGCCACCCCCCTGTTCCAGAGCCCCCTGAAGCTCGGGGCCGACATCGTCGTCTATTCGGCCACCAAGCACATCGACGGCCAGGGACGGGTGCTGGGCGGGGCGATCCTGGGCGCCGCGGCGCTTCTGGAGGAAGCCTACAAGGACATGATGCGCCACACCGGACCCGCGCTGTCGGCGTTCAACGCCTGGCTGCTGCTCAAGGGTCTGGAGACCCTGGCGCTAAGGGTGACGGCCCAGAGCGCCACCGCGGCCCATCTGGCCGACCGCGTCGCCGACCATAAGAAGGTGATCGCCTGCCGCTATCCGACCAGAGCCGATCATCCCCAGCACGCCATCGCCGCCAAGCAGATGAGCGGCGGGGGCAGCCTGGTCGCCTTCGACCTCGGATCGCAGGGCGCCGCGTTTCGGTTCCTCAACGCCCTCGAGCTGATCGACATCTCCAACAATCTGGGGGACGCCAAATCCATGGCCACCCATCCGACCACCACCACCCACCGCTCGATGAGCGAGGCGCAGCGCGCCGAGATCGGGCTGACCCCAGGCTGGGTGCGTCTCTCCGTCGGACTGGAGGACGAGCGCGACCTGGCGGCCGATATCGACCGCGCCCTGGCGGCCGCATGAGGCGTCCGGTTCTCGTCGCCGGCCTTTCCCTGGCCGTGATCGCCGGAGGAGCCCGGGCCAGCCTGCGCCAGCTATCCTTCGACCCGGCGAACGCCGAGACCAAGAGCGCCGCCGGCGGGGTCACGTTCCTGATCGAACAGGGGATGTTCGGCCAAAAGGTGCTGAAGATGCGCGCCACCGAGGCCAAGGCCACCGCCGACCTGAGGCCCGCGAACCATGACGCGCCGGCCGCGCCCGGATGGACGCTCTACGCGATCGTCGAGAAGGACGACGGCCCGGCCCTGGTGGCCGCCCTTTGCCCCGGCAGCAGGCACGGCTGGATCGCCCTCGGTCGGGTCGCCTACGGCGCCGATCTGCAGGCGGTCGTGATCGGCGATTCGCCCGGCGGTGGAACCCACCGTTGTCGCACGCTGGACTTCATCTTCCACGGCGAGTGGCGCCTGCCCGCCGGCGCCGCGCCGACCATCTACGGCGAGGGCCCGCCCGACTTTCCCAACTAGGCGCGCGTCAGGCGTCGGTGGTCATAGCGCGCACCCGGGTCGCGGTTTCGGCGTCGGCCGGGAAGAAACATTCGATGATCAGCTCCGACAGAGTCACATCGAGCGGCGAGTCGAACACCATGGTGGTGGTCAGGAAGCTCAGCGGCCCGACCTCACTGGCCAGGCGGAACGGAATCAGCGGCCCGTCGCGACCGCTGGCGTCGGGAATGTCATCCTCCTCGCCGTAGGATTTGAGTTCGGCATAGAGCTCGGCCAGATCGGCATCGCCGCTGGCCGCCATCTGTGAGCGCACCCTGGCCAGGATCGCGGCCCGCCATTCGCCGAGATTGATGATCCTTGGCGCCATGCCTCTCGGATGCAGCGAGAGGCGCAAGCCGTTTACCGGCGGGGTGAGCAGCTCTTCGGCGACGCCCTCATAGATGCGCGGCAATGCCTGATTGGAGGCCAGGATGTTCCATCGCCGATCGACCGCGAAGGCCGGGTACGGCAGGTGACCCTTGAGCACCACGTCGATGACCTGGCGCGCGCCGCTCATCTCCGGGGCCGCCAGGTCGCGCTCGGGAAACTGGGGAGCGAATCCCCCGGCCATCAGCACCCGGTTGCGTTCGCGCATGGGAATGTCCAATCGATCGGCCAGGGCGAGGATCATCCGCCGGCTGGGCTGAGCGCGACCGGTTTCCACGAATGACAGATGCCGGGTGGAGATATCGGCTTCGAGAGCCAGCTCGAGCTGGCTCATCCGCCGTCGTTGGCGCCACTCCCGGATGTGGTCGCCGGCGCGCTGAGGCAGGGTGGCGAGGCTGGTCATTCGGCGACCATAGACCGGCCGCCGCGGCTGTTCGATAACGTCGCAGGTAATGGACTTGAGCGGCGCCAATACCCAAATAAGGAGGGGACGAACGGGAGCGCGAACCGATGTGCCTGCTTGAGAGAATCCAAGCCAATCCTATGCCCATGGCCGAGCACCTGGGGATCGAATTCCTGGAGGCCGAGCCCGATCAGGTGACCGCCTGGATGCAGGTCCAGCCGGAGCACTGCACGCTCGGCCAGGCGGTGCATGGCGGAGTGGTGATGGCCTTCGCCGACAGCCTGGGCGGGGCCACCGCCTATATCAACCTGCCGAGGGACGCCAAAGGCACGGTGACGTTGGAGAGCAAGACCAACTTCATCTCGCCGGCGCCGGCCGGGGCCTCGCTGGTCGGTGTAGCCAGCGTGCTGCACCGCGGGCGCAAGACCCAGGTCGTGCAGACCCGGGTCGAGACCGGCCAGGGCAAGGTGGTGGCCTTTGTCACCCAGACCCAGCTGACCCTGTTCGCCGATGGCGGCCACGGCTGCGGCGAGGACTACCTGGCGCGCAATCGCCTGGAGGACGCCGAGGCCTGACGCCTAACCGCCCTGGGTCACCGCGTGCAGGCGGGCGTAGGCGCCGCCCAGCGCGACCAGCTCGCCATGGCGGCCCTCCTCGACGACCCGACCCTGGTCGAACACCAGGATGCGGTCGGCGCGGCGCACGGTGCTGAGCCGGTGGGCGATGACGATGGTCGTCCGTCCGGCCATCAGCTCCTCGGTGGCCGCCTGCACCTTTTGCTCGGTCTCCACGTCGAGCGAGGAGGTGGCTTCGTCGAGGACCAGGATCGGCGCATCGGCGAGGAACGCCCGGGCGATGGCCACCCGCTGGCGCTCGCCGCCGGATAGCTTGACGCCGCGCTCGCCGACCAGGGTGTCGTAGCCGGTCGACAGATCGGTGATGAAGGCGTGCGCCCGCGCGCGCTTCGCCGCCAGGATGATCTCGTTCTGGGTGGCGCCGGGCCTGGCGTAGGCGATGTTGTCGGCGATGCTGCGGTGGAATAGGGCCGGATCCTGCGGCACCACCGCGATCGAGCGGCGCAGGCTGGCCTGGGTGACCTCGGCGATATCGACGCCATCGATCATGATCCGCCCGCCCTGCAAATCGTAGAGACGCTGGACCAGCTTGACGAAGGTCGATTTGCCAGAGCCGGTCGGCCCGACCAGCGCCAGCCGCTCGCCAGGGGCGATGCGCAGCGAGAAATCCCGATAGATCGGGGCCGGCGAGGCCTTGTAGGCGAAGGTCACGCGCTCGAACACGATCTCGCCTTCCAGGGGATGGAAATCCGCCGCTCCCGGCTTGTCGGCCACCTGCGGGGCCATGGTGGCGTAGCGGGCGACGTCCTCGACGTCGGCCAGGCCCCGCTGCAGCATGCGGATGTTCTCACCCATGTTGCGCAGGTAGCCGGTCATCACCAGGAAGGAGGTGATGACGAACGCCAGATCGCCGGGGCTGGCCCGACCTTGCGTCCAGCGCAGGATCAGCAGGCCGGTGAGACCCGCCTGCAGCACCGCCAGCAGCAGGTTGTGGAACAGCCACACGTCCATGTAGCGGTTCCAGGTCCTGATCGTCGCCGACCGCCAGTCGGCGGTGACCAGGCCGATGCGGTCCTCCTCGCGCGGCTCGGCCCCGAAGCCCTTCACGGTGGGATTGGAGGAGATCGAATCGGCCAGGGCCCCGCCGATGCGCGAATCCAGCGCCACCGAGCGCATGTTGAGCTTGCGCACCACCACCGCGTTCATGACCACGTTCGAGGTGATGTAGATGGCCACCATGGCCAGCGAAAATGAGCCGATCAGGGGCCAGCGCAGCATCATCTGCACCGACAGGCCAACCAGCACCACCACGGCCGGCAGGATGAAGATCACCACGCAGTCGGCGGCGGTGTCGTAGCCCCACATGGCCCGCGACAAGCGCCTGACCGTCGCTCCGGCGAAGGTGTCGCCGTGCCAGTCCGACGAAAACGACTGCACCCGCTGGAAGCCTTCGTTGGTCATCTCCTGCATGGTCCAGCCGGACAGCGGGTTCCAAAAGCGCAGCCCCAGATTGCGCAGCACCGAGAAAGCCAAATAGACGAGCACGAACATCCGCCAGGCGCGCCAGGCCGCGTTGATATGCGTCCGCCCGGCCGAAGCGGCTCCGACCATCGCGTCGGCGGCCCGCGGCAGCATCAGCTCGAAGCCCACAGCGGCCAGGGTGAGCGTCATCGTCGCCGCCAGCAGCCACGGCCGACGGCGCCAATAGCTGGCGATGAAGGCCAGCACCTGAGCGTTGGAGAGCACCCGCCGACGGGTGATCTCGTCGTCTTCGTACTGTTCCATGAGGGCGCCTGACATAGGCCAGGGGCGTTGCCGGTGCGAGGGCCCGGCGCCAATAGAGTATGATCATGGCGCCTTGGCCACAGCGAGGCTGATCGATGACGTCGCACGAGCGCCTGCCTGACGCCGCGCCGGCCAACTGGGTCGACCGCCTGGCTCCTGCCCCGTGGCGGCCGTGGCTCCGGCTGGGGCGCTTCGATCGCCCGACCGGCATCTGGCTGCTAATGCTGCCGGGCTGGCAAGGCGTCGCCCTGCACGACGCCGCCCACGGCCGCTGGCCCAACCCCGGCCTGCTGGCCCTCTTCGCGCTGGGCGCGGCGCTGATGCGCGCCGCCGGCTGCGCCTACAACGACATCGTCGACAAGGATCTGGACGCCAAGGTGGCGCGCACCGCCGCCCGGCCGGTGGCCAGTGGGGCGATCGGCGTCGGCCCCGCCGCCGCTTTCGCCATCGCCTGCGCCCTCGGCGGCCTTTTCATCCTGCTTCAGCTCAACCTGATGAGCCTGTTCCTGGGCGTGGCCTCCCTGGTCCTGATCGCCGCCTACCCGTTCATGAAGCGCCTGACCTGGTGGCCGCAGGCATGGCTCGGCCTCACCTTCAACTGGGGCATCCTGCTCGGCTGGGCCGCGGCCGAGGGCGGCGCGCCGGGGATCCAAGCCTTGGCCCTGGCCGCTCGCGCCTGGAGTTCGGGGATCAATCTCATCCTTTACACCACCCCGCTGCCGGCGGCCGCCTTCCTGCTCTACGCCAGCGCGGCGCTGTGGACGGTGGGCTACGACACCATCTACGCGGTTCAGGACCTGGAGGACGATGCCCTGGCCGGGGTCAAGTCATCGGCGCGCCGGCTCGGGGCGGCGACCCAGCCGGCGGTGTTCGGCTTCTACGCCGCCAGCCTGATCCTGGCCTTCCTGGCCTGGCGCGCCGCCGGCCTCGGGATCGGCTTCCTGCCCCTCTGGGCTCTCTACGGCGCCCAGCTCGCCTGGCAGGGGGTGGGCCTGCGCGTTGGCGATCCGGCCGGCGCCCTCCGCCGGTTCAAATCCAACACCCTGGCCGCTTTGATCCTTCTTGCGGCCATCGTGGCCGGCGGATGAACGCCGCGGCCCTGATCCACGCCATTCTTCACGCCCTTGGCATGGCCGGGGCCATGGGCTGGGAGATCCTGTGGCCCCTGGTCCTCGGCTTCACGCTCTCGGGGATCATTCAGGCCCTGGTCTCGCATCGCGAAATGTCGAGGCTTCTGCCGAACGCCCGGCCACGATCGATCCTGACCGCCGCCCTGCTGGGCGCAGCCTCATCGTCCTGTTCCTACGCCGCGGTGGCGATCACCCGGTCGATGATCCGCAAGGGGGCCGACTTCCGCGCCGCCATGGTCTTCCAATTCGCATCGACCAACCTCGTTCTCGAACTCGGCATCGTGCTCTGGGTGCTGCTCGGCTGGCGGTTCACGGCGGCGGCCTGGGCCGGCGGGGTGGTGATGATCGTGATCATGAGCGTGCTTCTTCGCCTGTTGCTTTCGCGTCGGTCGGTCGAGCAGGCCAGGTCCCAGGCCGAAAGGGGGCTGGTGGGACGGATGGAGGGTCACGCCGCCATGGATATGTCGGTCCCTCCTGGCCCGCTGACCCGGCGGCTGATTTCCGCTCGGGGGTTCACCGCCGTTTCGCATTATTTCGTCATGGACTGGGCGTCGATCTGGGTCGACCTCGTCGTCGGCCTGCTGATCGCCGGGGCGCTCGCCGCGTGGGTTCCCGGCGCGGCCTGGTCGACCGTCTTCGACGCCCGAGATCCCGCCGTCGCGAGGGTGATCGGGCCGCTGCTGGGGCCGCTCATCGCCGTGGCCTCATTTGTCTGTTCGGTCGGCAACATCCCGCTGGCGGCGGTGCTGTGGAACGGCGGGGCCAGCTTCGGCGGGGTGATCGCCTTCATCTTCGCCGACCTGATCATCCTGCCGATCCTCGACATCTATCGGCGTTACTACGGTCTGAGGGCGGCGGCGGCATTGTTCGCGATCTTCTACGCCTCCATGGCCCTGGCCGGTTACGCCATCGAGTTGGTGTTCGTCGCCGCCGGCCTGGTCCCAAAGGAACGGACCGCGCGGATCGTCGAAACCGGTCTGGCCTGGAACTACACCACCTGGCTCGATCTCGGCTTCCTGGCGCTCGCGGCCGCGCTGTTATGGCGGTTCGCGAATACCGGCGGCCCGGAGATGCTCAAGCACATGGAACGTCCTGGCGGAGACCACCACGGCTAGAGCAGGGGCTCAGGCGGCGGCGCGGTTTTTCACCAGGTCCTCGACCACGCCCGGATCAGCCAGGGTGGTGACATCCCCGAGGTTGGAGACATCGCCCTCGGCCACCTTGCGCAGGACGCGGCGCATGATCTTGCCCGAGCGGGTCTTCGGCAGCGCCGGGGCCCACTGGATGACGTCGGGCGCGGCGAAAGATCCGATCTCGACGCGCACCCACTTGATCAGTTCGGCGCGCAACGCCTCGCTCGGCTGATGGTCGGCGCGCAGGGTGACGTAGCAATAGATGCCCTGGCCCTTGATAGCGTGCGGGAAGCCGACCACCGCCGCTTCGGCGACGGCCTCGTGGGCGACCAGGGCGCTCTCTATCTCCGCCGTCCCCAGCCGATGGCCGGAGACATTGATCACATCGTCCACCCGTCCGGTGATCCAGTAGTAGCCATCCTCGTCGCGCCGGCAGCCATCGCCGGTGAAATATTTGCCCGGGTAGGTCGAGAAGTAGGTGGCCAGGAACCGCTCGTGATCGCCGTAGACGCTGCGCATCTGGCCCGGCCAGGAATCGGTGATGCACAGATTGCCGCTCGCCGCCCCCTCCAGCACCTGCCCGTCGGCGTCCACCAGTTGCAGCTTCACGCCTGGCAGGGGCTTGGTGGCCGAACCCGGCTTGAGCGCGGTGGCCCCCGGCAGGGGCGCGACGAGGGTCGCCCCGGTTTCGGTCTGCCACCAGGTGTCGATGATCGGGCAGCGGCCTTCGCCGACCACCCGGTGATACCACAGCCAGGCTTCGGGATTGATCGGCTCACCCACCGTGCCCAGCAGCCGCAGCGACGCGCGCGAGGTGCGCCTGACCGGCTCTTCGCCATCGCGCATCAGCGCCCGAAGCGCCGTTGGCGCGGTGTAGAAGATCTCCACCTTGTGCTTGTCGATCACCTCCCAGAACCGGCTGACGGTGGGATAGTTGGGCACGCCCTCGAACATCAGGCTGGTGGCGCCGTTGGCCAGCGGCCCGTAGACGATGTAGCTGTGGCCGGTCACCCAGCCGACATCGGCGGTGCACCAGAACACCTCGCCTGGCCGGTAGTCGAACAGCACTTCGTGAGTCCAAGCCGCCCAGGTCAGATAGCCGCCGGTAGTGTGCAGCACCCCCTTGGGTTTGCCGGTCGAGCCGGAGGTGTAGAGGATGAACAGCGGATCCTCGGCGTTCATCGGCTCGGGCGGACACTCGGCGCCGACCTTGGCCGCCTCGGCCTCGTAGACGTAGTCGCGGCCGGCGGTCATGGCCAGCCGGGCCCCGGTGCGGGTCACCACCAGCACCGTCGTCACGTTCGGACAGGCCTCCAGCGCCTTGTCGACATTGGCCTTGAGCGGCACGATCTTGCCGCCGCGCAGGCCCTCGTCGGCGGTGATAACCACATCCGAGGCGCAGTCGATGATCCGCCCGGCGATGGAATCGGGCGAAAAGCCGCCGAAGATCACCGAGTGGATGGCCCCGATCCGGGCGCAGGCCAGCATGGCGAAAGCGGCCTCGGGGATCATCGGCATGTAGATCGTCACCCGGTCGCCCTTTTTGACGCCATGCGCCTTCAGCACATTGGCCATCCGGCAGACCTCGGCGTGGACCTGGCGATAGCTCAGGCGACGGCTCAACTTGGGATCATCGCCCTCCCAGATCAGCGCCGTCGCCTCGCCACGGGTGGCCAGATGCCGGTCGAGACAGTTGGCGGAGACGTTCAAGACCCCGTCGGCATACCAGCGGATGTGAAAATCCTCCGGCGCGTAGGAGACGTCCTTGGCGCGGGTGAACGGCTTGATCCAGTCCAGCCGGCCGCCGAGCTCGGTCCAATAGCCCTCGGGATCGGCCTCGACCCGTTTCACCGCCGCCGCGTAGCCGGCCGCGTTCACCAGCGCCTTGGCGGCCCATTCGGCGGGAACTGGAAACACCTGATTGTCACTCATGCTTCCGAATATCCGCGCCGGCCGGCGCAAGGCAAGCGGGCGGGTCGCGATCCTGGTCTGACGCCGTCGGTATTCGACAAGCCAGGCGCCAGGCTCTACGGGAGTCGGCCATGTTGCTGCACCTTTCCACCTGGCAGGAGATCGAAACCCGCCTCGCCCACTCGCGCGCCGTGGTGGTGCCGATCGGCTCCAACGAACAGCATGGGCCCACAGGGCTTCTGGGCACCGATTGGATGTGCCCGGAGATCATCGCCACCGAGGCGGAGAAGCGCGGCGACATCCTGCTGGCGCCGACCTTCAACATCGGCATGGCCCAGCACCACTTGAACTTTCCCGGCACCATCGCCCTGCGACCCTCGACCTTCATGGCCGCCATCGGCGATTGGGTGAAATCGCTCGCCCATCATGGCTTCACGCGGATCTTTTTCCTGAACGGCCACGGCGGCAACGTGGCCACCATCGAAGCGGCGTTCGCCGAACTTTACGCCGAAGCCAGCTTCACCGGCCGCAGCGCCGGGTTCGCCTGCAAGCTGACCAACTGGTGGGACCTCAGGGGCGTCGGGTCGCTGGCTCAGAAGCAGTTTCCCGTCGGCCATGGCAGCCACGCCACTCCCTCGGAGATCGCCATCACCCAATGGGCCTATCCCGATTACATCAAGGCCGCCAACTACGCGCCGCAGATCGCCAACACCGGACCGGTGCGCGAGGCGGCCGACTTCCGCGCCCGTTTCCCCGACGGGCGCATGGGCTCCGACCCGGTGCTGGCGACGCCGGAAAAGGGCGGCGAGCTGGTCAATCTCGCGGCCGACAGCCTGATCGAGGCGGTCAAGACCTTCGCCGCCGAGCCGCCGCCGGGAACCGCGAATTCACCGTAACCCTTCCGTAATTCACCCGTAGATGCGGTGGCCCCTTGGTCCGGAAGGACGCCCACGACCATCACGGTGGGCGAGACTTTGCATTTTGTCAATTCTAGGCCGTGACCACCTCATCGCCGCGCACCGTCACTGGCCAGGCTTCGAGGGCGCGGCCGGCGCATGGGCCGCCGATGCAGACGCCGTCGCCGGGCCGGAACAACGCGCCATGCGACGAACAGAGGATGTAATCGCCCGCCGCCGTCAGATAGCGATTCGGCAGCAGCGCCAGAGGCATGGCGGCGTGCGGGCAGCAGTCGACATAGCCCCGCACCCTACCGCCCTGGCGGACGACGAACCCGGCGAACAGGTCATCGCCGGCGCGAAAAGTGAAGCCCCGCGCGCCCGGCTCGCTCAGATCATCGAGGCGGCAGAGGCGGGCGCCGGCCTGTGGTCTCGCTGGATTCACGACCAGGGGATGGTGAGCCGCCAGGGCCGGATATCGATCTCGGCGAACAGGCCGGCGGTGACGTAAGGGTCCTTGGCGAAATAGGCGTCGATCGCCGCCCGATCCTCGGCGTCGAAGATGAACATCGAGCCGCACATCTCTCCCGCCTCGTCGAGGAACGGACCGGCGAGCCTGATCAATCCCGGCGGCAAGGCGCGCACATGGGCCAGGTGCCGCTCGCGCACCGATTGGCGCAAGGCCAGGCCATTTTCGATATCCCGGCAAATGGCGACGAACAGGGCCATGGGCTCAACTCCGTTGGGCGCCGATGTCGGCGCGCACACCGCCCACTAGCCGGTAGAGGGCCGGCATGGCCAGCAGCACCAGCGGTCCCTGGGCGATCAGGCCGGCGATGATGGCGATGGCCAGCGACCGCTCCATCGACGCTCGGCCGCCGATGGCCAGGGCCAGCGGAGCCAGGGCCAGGATCGCCGCCAGGGTGGTCATGGCGATCGGCCGAAGACGATTGACGCCCGCCTGAACCAGCGCCGTCCGGGGGGCCGCGCCCGCGCCGATGAGCGCCTCGTATTCGGTGAAATAGAAGATCGCCACCTCGGTGGTGATACCGAGGATCATGGTCATCCCCATCAGCGCCATGATGTCGAGCTCGACGTGGGTGAGCCACAGGCCGATGGCCACCGCCAGGGCGGCGATCAAGGGCATGGCGATGATGCTGAGCGCGATCCGGAACCGCTCATAGATCGCCAGCAGCAGGACGAACACCGCCGCCGCCGCCGCCACGAAGACCAACGCCAGGGCGCGGAACGCGGCCTGCTGTTCGGCGTAAAGGCCACCCATCTCGAAGGTCACGCCGCCGGGGAGAAATCCCGGCCGCGCCACCAGGCGGGCCACCTCGGCCGCGGTCGAGCCCATGTCGCGGCCGCTCACCCTGGCGGTGACGGCGTCCATGCGGCGCAGGTTCTCGCGGTCGATCTCGGCCTCGCCGGTGCTGATGCCGAGGCTGGCGATCCGGGAAATCGGGAAGAGGTGGCCGTCGGTGGACGCCTTCAGCATCAGGCCGCCGATCTGATCCAGGCGCGCGCGCCCATCGTTCGGCGTCCACACCCGGACGTTGACCAGGTTGACGCCCGACTGGACCTGGGTGGCGACATTGCCCGAAAGCAGGTCGCTGATCTGCCTGCCGGCGTCGGCCACGCTCAGACCCTCCAGCGCCGCGCGCACCGGATCGATCTTGATGTCGAGGCCATCGCCGGCCAGCACCACCCCGCTCTTGGCCTCGGTAACCCCGCGCACCTGTTCAATCGCGTGCTGAACCTTGGGGCCGGTCTGGCGCAGCAGATCGGCGTTGTCGGAGAACAGCTTGACCTCGATCGGCTGCGGCACCGCGGTCAGATCGCCGATCTCATCCTCCATCAGCTGCGCGGTCTCGATCTCCACGCCTGGAACGTGAGCCTGGACCTTGGCCGCCACCTCTTTCATCACCTGATCGATCGGGCGGCGCCCGTGGCGCCTCAGGCGAATAAAAAAGTCACCGGTGTTGGGCTCGGTCAGGCCACCGCCGAGCTGGGTCCCGGTGCGCCGGGAATAGGTGTCGACATCGGGCGTGGCGCGGATGATGGCTTCGATCTGGCGGTCCAGACGGTCGGTCTCGGTCAGCGACATGCCGGGCGGGGCGACGTAGTCGAGGATGAAGCCGCCTTCGTCGATGCGCGGGATGAAGCCCGAGCCCACGCGCGTGAAGCAGACACCGCCGACGACGGCGATGGCGATCATGGCCGCGAGCGCAATCAGGGGCCGTCCGACGCTGCCCTCCAGCAGCCGGCGGTAGCGGCTGAGCAGGGGTCCGCGCTCGTCGAGTTCGGCCACCCGCGCCCGCCGACCCAGCAGGCGTTCGACCATGAACGGGGCCAGCCACCAGGCGGCGAGGAAAGAGATCGCCAGCGCCGCCGCCATGGTGATCGACAGGGCCTTGAAAAAGGCGCCGGTGACGCCGGTCAGGAAGGCCAGCGGGGCGAAGATGACGATGGTCGCCGAGGAGGAGCCGACCAGCGGGCGCATGAACTCGGCCACCGCCCGGCCGACGCCCGCCCGGCTGCGCTCCGCCCCCTCGGCCAGGCGCCGCTCGATATGCTCGATCATCACGATGGCGTCGTCGATGATCAGACCGATGGCCGCCGCCATGCCGCCGAGGGTCATGATGTTGAAGCTCTGGCCGACGAGCTTCAGGATCAGGGTGGTGGCGGCCAGCACCGCCGGCACGACCACGACCGCGGCCAGGGTGATCCGCCAGTTGCGCAGGAACACCAGCAGCACCAGGCCGGCCAGCACCACGCCGATGATGATCGCGTTGCGCAACGCCGAGGCCGAATCGAGGATCAGCTCGCTCTGGTCATACCAGGCCCTGATGCGCAGGTCGGCCGGACCCTGGGCGGCGACCTTCCTGAACGCCGCCTGCACCTGCCTGGCGATCCGCACCGTGTTGCCGCCGGGTTGCTGGTAGACGTTGACCAGCACCGCGTCGCGCCCATCGGCGGTGACCCTCTGCCATTGGGGGGCAGGCGCCGCGACCACCCTGGCGATGTCGCCGACGCGGATCACCGCGCCGCCGGCCTGGCGCACCACCACCGCGGCGATGTCGGCCGGCGTCACCAGGCGCGAATCGGTCAGGATCAGGAGCAGCTTGCCGTGGTCCTCCAGCTTGCCGGCGGCGCTGAGGACATTGGCCCCCGAGATGGCGGTGGCGACATCGGCCAGCGACAGACCGGCCGCCCACAGCCGCGCCGGATCGGCCTCGATCCGGTATTCGCCGCCCGCGCCGCCCTGGTTCTGGACCTTGGCCACGCCGTCGATGGTGGCCAGCACCGGCGCCAGGGTCAGGTCGGCGAAGCGACGCAGTTCCACCGGCGTCGCCCGCGCCGAGGTCAAGCTGTAGGCGGCGACCGGAAACACCGTCGGGTCCATGCGCCGGACGTCGAAGGTGACGCCTTGCGGCAGCATCTGCTGGGCCCTGGTCAGCGCCGCCTCGACCCGCTGCAGGGCCAGATCCATGTTCGAGCCCCAGGCTAGATTGATCGACACCTCGGCCGAGCCTCGGCTGGTGACCGAGCGAATATCGCGCACGCCCGGGATGGCGCGCAGCGCCTGCTCGACCGGCCGGGTGATCACCACCTCGGTCTGGCTGGCCGGGCGGTCGCCGGCGTCCACGGTCACCGCGATGCGCGGAAACATCACCCGCGGGAACAGGCTGACCGGCATCGAAACGCCGGCGATGATCCCGCCCGCCACCAGAAGACCGATGAGGGTCAGCAGCGAGCGCCGGCGCGCGGAGGCGAAGCCGGCCAGGTTCATCGCCTGGCCGTCACCACCGCCATGCCGTCCTGCAGCTCATAGGCGCCCTGGACCGCGACCTGCTCGCCGGCCGCGATCGGACCGCTGACCTCGACCTGATCGCCATAGTCGTGCCTGACGGTGACGAACACCCGCCGGGCATGGCCGCGCTCGACCACGAACAGATGCGAGCCGGTCTCGTCGAAGACCACCGCCTGGCGCGGGACGGCGAGCCCCTGGTGGACGCCAGTGACCACGTCCGCGCGCACCGGAGCGCCGATGGCCAGGCCCGAGCCGCCGACCGGCGCGGACGCGTCGATGACCTTGGTGTTGGGATCTGACGCGCTGGCGACCATGCTGAGCCGGGTGACGACAGGTTCGCCCCCGTTCAGAGGAAAGACCGTAACCGGCTGGCCGGCCGCGACATGGTCGGCCGACGGCTCCAGGCCGAGCTTGACGCTGACCGCGCCCTGGCGGGCGAGCGTGACCAAAGCGGCGTCCTGGGCCACGTGATCGCCGGGCGAGACCGCGACATTGGTGACGATGGCCGCCGCGGGGGCGGCGAGCACCTGGTGGGCGAGGCCCCCGCCCTGGCGTTCCTGGGCGGCGAGCCCGGCCGTCGCGTCGGCCTGGGCCTTGCTGGCCGCGTTGAGCTGATCGGAGGCGATGAGACGCCCAGCGTAAAGCCGCCGCGAGCGGGCAAGGTCGGCGTTGGCGGCGGCAAGGGCGGCGGTCGCCTGACGCCAGGCCAGATCGGCCGCCGGCGCGCTGGCCACCTCGATCAGCGCCTGGCCTGCGGCCACGCTCTGGCCGGACCGGACCAGGACCTTGCCGACGATCAGCGCCCTCGGCGCGGCGATGAGGCTCGTCCCGGCCGGATCGGCCTGGACCACGCCATAGAGGCTGGCGACGTCCTTCAGCGTCTCGCTGCGCACCGGAGCCAGCGTCACCGTGGCGGTCGCGCTGGGCGTCGCCTCCTCGTGCTTGCCGCCGCAGCCGGCAAGGAGGCTGGCCAGCGCGACGAGGGTGAAGGCAAGGCGGCTCACGATTGCCCCGCCACCTCGGCCGGCGGCAGGAACAGCGCCGTTTCCAGCTGGATCTCGGCCATCCGCTCGGCCAGCTCCTTGTCCTCCAGGTCGGCCTCCTTGCCGACCACACTCTGCAGCAGCGCCAGATAGGTGGCGCTGTCGATATCGCCTCTGGCCAAAGCCTCGGGAGCGGGGGCGAAAACGGCCCGCAGGGGCGGCAGATCGGCGCGCAGGATGTCCGCCATGCGCCTGGCGCCGGCGAGTTCGGCGGCCGCGCTCTTCACCTCGGCGTCGGTCTGATCGAGCCGCGATTGATATTCGGCGCGCAGCTGAGCCCGCGTAGCCTCCTGCACCCGCACATCGCCGCGATGGCCGTTGAAGATCGGCAGGGCGGCCACCGCCGAGAGGCCCAGCGTGGTCGTGTTGGAAGGATCGCGCGCGTAGGCGAAGGCGATCTGGGCGAGCGGGAACTGGGCCAGGATGGCCTTGCGCAGATTGGCGTCCTGCGCGCCATAGCCGGCCTGCAGGGCGAGAAGGTCGGGCCGGCGCGCCGGCAGCTCGGCCAAGGCCTGCCTTACCCTCGCCGGATCAAAGCCCGCTGACGGCGGGGCCGAGCGCAGCGGCAGGACCACGCCGGCATCGAGATCGAGGAGAGCGTTGAGATCGCGCCTCGCCTTCTGCGCATCATGCAGCGCGGTCGCCAGCTGGCCTTGCAGATCGAGCTTGGCGGCCAGATCGGCCGCCGCCGCCGGTCCGGCCACATCGCCCCGCTTCGAGGCCTCGGCCGAGCGCTGAGCGCGCGCCGCGGCGGCGTCTAGAATCTGGCGCAGGAACCGGGCGCGGGCCTCGTCGGTCAGCGCCGTGACCGCCAGCTGGCGGGCCTGCTGGGCGGTGGTCCACTCGGCCCACAAGACGTCGAGATCGGCCTGGCGGGCCTCGAACTTCGCCGCCCGGGCCGCGCTCGCCCTGGCGATCAGGGCGGCGATATCCAAGCTGGGGGAAAGGGAATAGGCGGTGTGGGTGTCAGGCCCAGCGATGGGCTTGTCGGCACTGGCGGTCAGCTGCGGGTCAGGCAGCAGGCCGGCGGCAAACACCTGGGCGGATTTGATTCCGAGGGCGGCGCGCTTGGCGGCCAGGTCGGGACTGTTGAGCACCGCCAGCACGGCCACGTCCAGCGGCGAGAGCCCCCTGGAAGGATCGATGATCACGCCGCGCAGCGGGGCCACGCGCAGTCTCGATACGTCGATCTTCAACGCCCCCATTTCGCTGCGCAGATCAGGGCCTGTCGGCAGCGGCGCGGGGCGATAGGCGGCGCAGGCGGCCAGCGCCGCGAGGGCGCCGCTGAGGGCAATCTTTCGCCACATCATCATCCGGTGAGCCCCCGGCCTGCAAAGCTTGAACGATGCATAAGGGTGTTCAGTTCACGCCGGGCTTTCCGGAAGATTGCCAAATCCCAATGTCCCCCTCGTCCGAGCCGGAAAGGCGATCCTGACGACCAGTCCGGGCCGCGCATCCTCCAAGGCCACGCTCGCCCCATGCCGGCGCGCCACCGCCGCCACCAGGGCCAGGCCAAGGCCGCTGCCCGGCGTCGATCGGTTGCGCTCCAGGCGATAGAAGCGATCGAATATCCGGCTGCGCTCGGCTTGCGGCACGCCCGGCCCGTTATCGGTGACGCTGATCTCCGCCCGCCCGTCGACATGATCGGTGGCGATCACCACCGCGGCCCCGGCGCCGCCGTGGCGCAGCGCGTTTTCGACCAGATTGACCAGCATCTGGGTGAGAAGCTCGGGATCGCCATCCACCGGCGCGGGCGGACCCTCCATCAGCTCCAGCGACTGGTCCGCGTCTTCGGCCGAGGGCGCGAAGGCCTCGACCACCGTTTGGGCCAGCCGGCGCAGATCGACAGCCCTGAAGGCCGCCCTCGGCGCGCCGCCCTCGATCTGGGCGATGCGCAACAAGGCGGCGAAGGTCTCCAGGATCGAATCGACATCGCCGAGCGCGGCCTCGATGGCTTCGGCGCGCCCGGCCGCGCCGTCTCCGCCGGCCTCCAGACGCTGGCGCAACCTCGTCAGCGGCGTGCGCAGGTCATGGGCGATGTCGCTGGACACCTGGCGCACGCTGTCCATCAGGGCGGCGATGCGGTCGAGGGTGCGGTTGAAGCTCATCGCCAGTCGGTCGAGGTCATCGCCAACCCCGCGAACTGGAATGCGGCGGCCAAGATCGCCGTCGATGATCGCCTCGGCCGCCTCGGTCATCGCCGACAGGCGCCGGTGCACGATGGCCGAAAGACCGAAGCCGCCCAGCGCGCCCAGCGCCACCACGCCGATGAAAGCCCAGGCGAAGCCTTCGATCAGGGTGTGCTGCAGGGCCTCGCTGCGCTCCTCGTCGTCGCCGACCACCAGACGATGGCCGTCCGGCAAATCGGTGGTCAGGACCCGCAGGCCTTCGCGTTCGGAGCCCTCTCGGGCGGTCAGGCGCGACCAGCCGAGTGGCGTGGCTATTCCAGCCAGGCGTCCGGCCAGCGGACGCCCGCCAGGACCATCAAGGCCATAATCCAACGCGCCCGGGGTTCGGTCGCGCTCGCGCACCGCCTGGACCACGCCCGAGAGGCCCTCGGTGCGGAATTCCTGGCCCAGGGCCAGCGCCTCGGACCGGATGCGCTCGTCGAACTGGCGGCTCAGCGCCGCCCGGGTGGTGATCAGGATGATCGCCCCCAGCACCACCACCGCCACGGCGAAGGCCGCGGTGTACAGAGCCGCCAGACGCACGCTGGTGGAGCGAAAGACTAGCATGCTGGATCTGAAGTTCGCTTTGTTCATTGGGACGCGCGCCATGCGAACTTCAATCCGACAAGCACACTAGCGAATTTCTGAATCGCCACATTAGTCCGGCGCGCGCAGGCAATATCCGGCCCCCCGGATGGTGTGGATCAGCTCCGAGCCCCGGCCGCGGTCGATCTTGGCCCTGAGCCGGCTCATGTGGGTATCGACGATGTTGGTCTTGGGATCGAAGTGAAAATCCCACACGGCTTCGAGCAGCATGGTCCTGGTGACCACCGTCTCGGCATGGCGCATCAGATATTCGAGCAGCTGGAATTCGCGCGGCTGCAGCTCGATGCGCGCCCCGCCCCGGCTCACGGTGCGCTTGAGCACGTCCATGGTCAGATCGGCCACCCGAAGGGTGGTGGGGATGTCCCGGCCCGGCGGGCGGCGGGCCAGGGCATTGATGCGCGCCAGCAGTTCGGCGATGGCGAACGGCTTGACCAGATAGTCATCGCCGCCCGCTTCCAGGCCCTCGACCCGGTCGTCGACGCCGCCGAGCGCGGTCAGCAGCAGCACCGGCGTCTTCACCCCGGCGGCGCGGACGGTGCGCAGGATGGCCAGACCATCCAGGCCCGGCAGCATGCGGTCGAGGATGATGACGTCGTAGGTCTCACCGGCGGCGAGCAGCAGGCCCTGCCGGCCCTCGGACGCCAGATCGACCGTGTGGCCGGCCTCGCTCAGCGCCTTCCTGACATAGGCGGCGGCCTCGGCGTCATCCTCGACAACCAGCAACTTCATTGGGCGAGCTTAGCGCACCAATGCTCCCCTGCGCAGCAACGCTCAGTCGGCGTTCGGGCCTTCGGTCCTGTTCTCCAACACCTTGCCGGTCCTGGCGTCGATGCCGACCTCATAGGTGACCGAGCCGGCCCTGACATCGAAGGAATAGCGCAGACCGCTGCCGCCGCTTTCCTTTTCCAGCTCCTGATCGGTGATCGTTCCCGCCCGCGCCTGGAGGGCGATGCTACGGGCGGCGACCAGGGAAATCTTGGCCGAGGCGGCGTATTTCTGGCCCTTGAACGTCGGCGCGGCGGTGGTGGCGCTGGCGGCGCCGGCGATCAGAATCAGGCCGGCGGCGGCGGCAATCAGTTTCGAATTCATCGCGGTTTCCCTTTTGAGCGGCCCGCCCGCCCCGGCTTGTCGCAAAATCGGCATGGGCGGACGGTGGAGGCGAACTTACCGATCGCCAATGTCATCCGGATCGCTTTCGGCGCGCAGCGGCCGGGTCATCAGGCCGGCGATCGCCGGCCCCACCGCCAGCTCGCCGGCGAGGATCGCCCGCACCGCCTGGCAGATTGGCATATCGACGCCGTGGCGGGCGGCGAGCGCGACCACCGCCGGGGCCGAACTCAGCCCCTCGGCGACCGAAAGCTTTCCCGCCAGGGCGTCCTCGAGGCTGGCGCCGCTTCCAAGCGCGTGGCCTAGACTCATGTTGCGCGACTGCCGGCTGGAGCAGGTCAGCACCAGATCGCCCAGACCGCACAGGCCGGCGACGGTCTCGGCCTCGCCGCCGAGGGCCACCGCCAGGCGAGCCAGTTCGGCGAAGCCGCGGGTGATCAGCGCCGCCTGGGCGCTGGCCCCCAGGCCGCGGCCGTCGGCGACGCCACAGGCGATGGCGAGGACATTCTTGATCGCCCCGCCGGCCTCGGCTCCGATCATGTCGCCACTGACGTAGGGCCGGAAGGTCGGGGTGGCGAAGGCCGCGGCCAGCGCCCGCGCCAGGCCCGCGTCGGCGGCGGCCAGGGTCACCGCGGTCGGCAGGCCGCGGGCGACCTCGGCGGCGAAGCTCGGCCCGGAAAGCACCGCCGGCGCCGCGCCCGGCAAGGTCTCGGCCAGCACCTCGGTCATCAGCTTCAGGGATCCGCCCTCCACCCCCTTGGCGCACAGCACCACCGGCAGATCGCGCCGCGCCTTGCCGGCCAGCGCCGCCAGGGTGGCGCGCAGATGCTGGGCCGGGGTCACCGCCAGCAGGATGTCGCAGGCGAGCAGGTCGTCGAGACGGGGTGTGGCGGCGATCGCCACATCCAGCGGGATGCCGGGCAGGAACAACGGATTTTCGTGGCGGCTGGCGATGGCCTCGACCACCTCGGCCTCGCGCGCCCACAGCAGGGGCGCAAGGCCGGCGCTGGCGGCGACCTGGGCGAGCGCGGTTCCCCAGGCCCCGCCGCCGATCACTCCGACGGTCCTCACGCCTTGGCTCCCTTGCGGCCGCTCTTGTGGGTCGGCCTCAGACGCGCCGCCGCCTCGTCCAGCGGCCATCTGGGCCTGGCCGGCGCATCCAGCGTATCGGTCAGGCCAAGAGCGAGCCGCTCGGCCCCGGCCAGGGCGATCATCGCCGCGTTGTCGGTGCACAGCGCGGCCGGCGGCGCATGAAAGGCAAACCCGTTCGCCGCCGCCAAGCCTGCCAACGCCGCGCGCAGAGCGCGGTTGGCGGCGACCCCGCCGGCCACCACCAGGCGCAGGTCGTCCTCGCCATGCGCCGCCTGATAGACCGTCATCGCCCGCGAGGTGCGATCGACCAGCTGGCGGATGATTTCCGCCTGGACCGCGGCGGCGAGATCGCGCCTTTCGACTTCGCTCTCGGCCTTCGCCGCCAGCCGCGCCGCGGCGGTCTTCAGACCGGAGAACGAGAAATCGCAGCCCGGCCGCCCGATCATCGCCTTGGGAAGGGTGAAGCGCCTCGCCTCGCCGCCCTCCGCCAGGCGCTCCATCGCCGGGCCGGCGGGGTAGCCGAGGCCGAGCGCGGCGCCGATCTTGTCGAAGGCCTCGCCGGCGGCGTCGTCCACGGTCGAGCCCAGGCGCCGGCAGGCGCCGACACCGGCGACATCCAAGAGCTGGCAATGGCCGCCGGAGACCAGCAACAGCAGAAACGGATAGGCGATCGGTCCGGCCAGCCGGGCCGAGACCGCATGGCCCTCCAGGTGATTGACCGCGATCAGTGGCTTGCCGAGCGCAAGGGCCATGGCCTTGCCGAAGGAAAGCGCCACCATCACCCCGCCGACCAGCCCCGGCCCGGCGGTGGCGGCGATACCATCGAGATCGAGAGGGGCGAGGCCGGCTTCGGCCAGCGCCTGGCTGGCGACGCCGTCGATGACCTCGACGTGGGCCCTGGCGGCGATCTCCGGCACCACCCCGCCGAACGGCGCGTGCCGCTCACCCTGAGCGAAGACGATGTTGGACAGGATCTCCGGCCCGGCGGCCGCGCCCACGCGAATCACCGCCGCGGCGGTTTCATCGCAGCTCGATTCCAGGCCAAGGACGGTGAGGACGGTCATTCAGGTGCAGTTTGGCGCGTTGCCCCTTTGAGCCCCTTGGGGTAGCCGTCCGGCCATGGCCAGGCAACCGGTTCGCATCGGCGCGCGCGGATCGAAGCTTTCGATCGCCCAAGCCGAGACCGTGCGCGCCGCCATCGTCCGCGCGCTCGGCGACGAGGCGGCGGCGGTGCTGGTGAGGATCACCACCACCGGCGATCGGGTGCAGGACCAGACCCTGACCGAGATCGGAGGCAAGGGTCTGTTCACCCTGGAAATCGAGGCGGCGCTCAGCGCCGGCGAGATCGACTGCGCCGTCCACTCGCTCAAGGACATGCCGGCGGAGATCGGCGAGGGCCTGGTGATCGCCGCGATTCCCGAGCGGGCCGATCCCCGCGACGCCTTCGTCAGTTCAGACTTCGACGCGCTCGCCGCCCTGCCGCCGGGGGCCGTGGTCGGCACCGCCAGCCTGCGGCGCCAGGCCCAGGTGTTGCGCGCCAGATCCGATCTGTCGATCATTCCTCTGCGCGGCAACGTCGACACCCGCCTGGCCAAGCTGGACAGAGGCGAGGCCGCCGCCATCATCCTCGCCGCCGCGGGGCTCGCCCGTCTTGGACTGAGCGGGCGCGCGCGCGCCTTCATCGATCCCATCATCGCGCCGCCGGCGCCAGGCCAGGGGGCGCTGGCCATCCAGACGCGGGCCTCGGACCGCACGGCGTCCTGGCTCGCCGGTCTCGACCACCGCGACACCCGGCTGACCGTCAGCGCCGAACGCGGCGCGCTGGCGGCGCTCGATGGCTCCTGCCGCACCGCCGTCGGCGCCTACGGTCGGCTGGAAAGCGGCCGCCTGATCCTCACCGTGGAGGCGTTGAGCCCGGATGGCCGCCACAGCTTCCGCGCCGAGGACACACTCGGCCCTGATCTCGACGAGGCGACGGCGGCCGCCTTCGGCCACCGGCTGGGCGCGGACCTGAAGCTCCGGGCCGGCGACGCCCTGGGGCCTCTCGCCTGACCCGCATCTGGATCACCAGGGCCGAGCCGGGGGCTCAGGCCACGGCGCAACGGCTGGCGGCCCTGGGGGTGGTTCCGGTCGTGGCCCCTCTGCTGGCGGTGCGCGAGCTGGAAGGACCGATAGAACTCGCCGGCGTCGCCGCCCTGGCCTTCACCAGCGCCAACGCCATCGCCGCCTTCGCCAGACGGTGCGCCGACCGCCGCTTGCCGGTGTTCGCGGTCGGCGCGGCCAGCGCCGCCGCCGCCAGGGCGGCCGGCTTCGCTGATGTCACCGCCGGCGAGGGCGATGTCGATGCGCTGGCGAGCCTGATCATCGCTCGTGGCCAGCCAGGCGGGACGATTCTCCACCCCGGAGCCGCCGAGCCGGCCGGCGATCTGGTGGGAAAGTTGCGCGCGACCGGGCGCGCGGCGCGCGCGCTGACGATCTACGAGACGGCGCCGATCGAACCACCGGCCGATTTTCTGGCCGGCCTGGACAGGCTCGCCGGGGTGCTCCTCCACTCCCAGCGCGCGGCGGGCCGGCTGGCCGGATTGCTGCGGGACCGCGCCGCGCGAGGGCTCACCGCCTATTGTCTTTCGCCGGCGATCGCCGCCGCCTTGGAAGGGCTGCAAATCGGCCAAATCCAGGTCGCCGCTTTGCCCAATGAGGATGCGCTGTTAAGTCTGGTCGCATTCAGGCAGCCAAGATGACCCATACGCCCGAATCCGCCGAGCTTGCGCCGAGCCGCGATCCGGCCGCCTACGCCAGGCGCCCGCTGCTGACCGGCGGGTTCTGGGTGATGATGGCGTTCTGCGGCCTCTGCCTGGTGGCGGCGGCGCTGGTGTTCATGCTCGGCCCGCGGTTCATCGCCACGCATCACCCGACCCAGGCGCTCAGCCCCCTGGCCGCGGCAGTCGCGCCGACCCCGCCGGTGGCCGCACCCAGCATCGCCGCGCCGCCCGTCCAGGAGGGCGATCTGAGTGCCCGAGTGCAGCGGCTGGAGACCAATGAGGACAAAGTGTTGGCCGCTTCGGCCGCCGCCCTCGCCGCCGCCGCCCTCAGTGACGCCGCGGCCAAACCGGCGCCGTTCGCGCCCGAGCTGGCGGCCGTGGCCCGGCTGCTGCCCGGCTCGCCCGACGCCTTGGCGCTGGCGGCGCTGGCCCAGAAGGGCGCGCCGACCGCCGCCGCGCTGGCCGAGGAGCTGACCGAGCTCGGCGGAGAAATCTCCACCGCCGCGCGCGCGCCGGGCAAGGACGCCAGCTTCCTGGATCAGGCTTTCTACGCCGTCTCCCGCGTGGTCAGCATCCGCCGGATCGACACCCATGGCGGCGGCGCCGACGCCGCGCTCGCCAGGGCCGAGCGCACCGCCGACGACGGCGACCTGGAGGGGGCGGTGGCGATTCTCGATCGCCTGCCCGAGTCGGCCAAGGCGAGGCTGGCGCCGTGGCGCGAAAAGGCAATGCGGCGCATCGAAATCGACCGGCGCATCGCCGGTCTGCGGGCCCAGGCGATGGCCGAGCTGGCGGCGGCGCGGAGCGCCGCATGATCCGCATCGCCGTGGTCATCTTCCTGGTCTCGCTGCTGATCGTGACCGCGATCGCGCTGCAGGGCGACGCCGGGGCGGCCAGCCTCACCTGGCTCGGCTGGCGCGTGGACACCACGGCCGCGGCGGCGGTGCTGATCATCGGCATGCTGGCTCTCATGGCGACCGTGTTCTGGCGCCTTCTGCTGTGGATCCTCGAAACGCCGGCCAGGGCCGAGCGGGCCAGGAACGCCGCCCGCCGCCGGCAAGGGGTCGAGACCCTCACCCGCGGCTTTCTGGAAAGCGCCGCCGGGCACGGCCCAGAGGCGCGTCGGCTGGCCCAGCGCGCTAGCGAGCTGGCGACAGAGACACCGCAACTGGTGCGGCTGCTGGCGGCTCAGGCGGCGGAAGCGGCCAGCGATCACACCGCCGCCGAAGCCGCTTATCGGACGATGCTGGGCTTTCCGGAGATGCGCTTGGCGGCCTATCGCGGCCTGATGACCACCGCCCAGGCGGCTGGCGATCGGTCGGCGGCGCTGGCCAACGCCGAGGCCGCCTACGCCCTGCCGCGCACCGCCCCCTGGGCGTGGCGGGCTCTGCTTCAGAGCCGGGTCGACGAGGGTGATTGGGCCGGGGCGCTGGCCCTGGCCGAAGGCGCCCGCGAGCGCAAGATCGTCAGTCCCTTGATCGCGGAGCGGACCAGGGCCGCGCTGCAGACCGCGCTCGCCGCCGGCCTGGAAGCGAGCGGCAGGATCGGCGAGGCGGCCGAGGCCGCGCAATCCGCCGCCAAGTCCAAGCCCGACTTCACGCCAGCGCCAGTCGTCGCCGCCCGGCTCCTGGTCGCCGAGGGCCGCGCCAACCGGGCCGCGCCGATCCTGGAAGCGGCGTGGGCGGCCAGACGCCACCCGGCGATCTGGCTGGCCTGGCGCGACCTCAAGACCGATGAGACGCCCAAGGAGCGCGCCGCGCGGCTGGCGACCCTGGCGGAAATGACGCCTGACGCGCCGGAGGCCGCCGTCGTGCGCGTCGAGCAAGCCCTGATCGCCGGTGACGCCGAGGCGGCGCGGCGCAACGCCGAAGCGGTGAGCACCGAACCGGTGACCCAGCGCATCGCCGGTCTGATGGCCAGGGTCGCCAACGCACGCGGCGATCGCGACGAGGCCAGGGCCTGGATCGCCCGCGGGGCCGCCGCCGGCAACGAGCCTGAGTGGTCGGACATCGACGCCACAGGCAAGGCCTTCCCCTACGACGCCACCGACTGGGGCCGCGTGGCGCTCGCCTATGCCGAGACCGGCGAGCTGATTCACCCGCGCTACGAGCGGCGCGCAAGCACCCTCACCGATCTGCCGGAGATCCCGGCCGCCTACGCCGAGCGCACCGTGTTCGTCAGCGCCGCCGAAGCGGGCGACCCGTTTCCGCCGATCATCGACGACAGCGATTTCGGCGAGGCGCTGCAGCCGGCGGTGGGCGCGGCCCCGGAGCGGCGAGGCCTGCTCGGCCGCAAGCGATGAACGCGCGCGCCTCGTGCTCTCAGCGGATGAAGTAGCCGTCGACGCGCCAGCCCGACGGCTCCCTGGCCAGCACGATGGTCTCCACCGCCGAACTCTTGTGCGTGAATACGGTGGCGAAATGCAGTGTGTCGTAGTCACCGTCCGGGGCTCCCGGCAGCGAGCGCGAGCGCGCCTGGCTGGTCAGGCGTCGGCTGACCACAACGCCCAGCGGTTGGCGCACGCGCCCGACCATCTGCGCCCATCCCGCCTTGGTGACGCCGTTCCTGAACAAGGCGCCCGCCTGGCGCCAGCTCTCGCCGTAGCGCCCCTGATCGACGAGCTTGGCCCAGGCCGTGGCCGCGGCCGCCGGATCTCCACCGCCCGCCAGGGCCGGCGTCGCCGCCAACGCCACCGCCGCCAACAGCATCGCGCGCATGTCGCCGCCTCCCGGGATCGCCCGCCAAGCTAGACCTGACCATGCCTGGCGCCAACAGCGCCGAATCCAGGCACTATCGGCGCTGTGAACGCATCGCTGGACAAGCGAGCCGCGGCCGTCGCCGGGCTTTCGGGGGTGGCCATCTGGCTTCTCACTCGCCGCTACGACGGCATCCACAACGACGCGGCGCTGTACGCCTTGATGGCCCTGGCCTGGCGCGACCCGGCGCGGTTCGCCTCCGACCTTTTCGTTCGCTTTGGCTCCCAGGATCCGTTCAGCATCTTCTCGCCGATCTATAGCTCGGCGATCGGCGCCTTTAGCTTCCAAGGAGCCAGCATCGTCCTCACCTTGGCGGCGCACGCCCTGTGGCTGTACGGCGCCTGGCGACTGACTCACGCGCTGGCGCGCGGAATCGCCGGCCACCTGGCCTTTGTGACGCTCGCGGCGATCAGCGCCGTCTACGGCGGCTGGGCGGTGCTCTACGCCGGCGAAGGGCTGCTAACGCCGCGACCGTTCGCCGAGGGTTTGAGCCTGCTGGCGCTGGCCTGGCTGATGCGCGGGGCCTGGCTGCGCTGCGTGGCCGCCCTGGTGCTGGCGCTGCTGCTCCACCCGGCCATGGCGCTGGCGGGGATCGGCGCGGCGTGGATGCTGGCGGCGCTGCGCCGACCGGTGTTGTGGTGGGCGGCCGGGATCGGCGCCGCCCTCACCGTGCTGCTGGCGGCAGCGGGTGTCGAACCGTTCGGGCGCCTGGCGCGGATCATGGATCCGGCCTGGCTGACGGCGGTGAAAGCGCACAACGGCTTTGTCTTCACCGGCGCGTGGCTACCCGCCGACTGGGTGCGGCTGGCGGCGCAGCTGGCGCTGTGCATCGCCGCCGCGGTGTGGAGCAAGGGCGAGCGCCGGCGTCTGTTCATCGCCGCCGCCTTCTGCGGCGCCGGTGGAACCCTGGCCGCGCTGATCGGCGCCGATGGCCTCCACGACGAGCTGATCGTGCAACTGCAGACCTGGCGGCTGGCCTGGCTGACCGCGGTGGTGAGCCTGCCGGCGATCATCGTCCTTGCCCTGCGGCTGAGGCGCAAGGCGCTCGGTCCAGCCGCGGTCGCGCTCCTGGCGGCGCCGGTGATCATCCTCACCCGACCCTTCTGCGATAAACCCTGGGCGTGGGCCCTGGCCCTGGTCATGAGCGCCGCCGGGCTCGCCTTCGCGGTCAGTTTGCGCGCCGGTCGGGCGCCCAACCTCTCCCGCACCGCCCGTCGGATGATCATCGAGGCGGCGATCATCCTGCCGCTCGGGGCGGGCGCCGACAGCCTGATCAATCTTGCCCAGGACTGGGTTTTCTTCGCCCAGCATCACGCCTTCTCGCTCGACCCGACCAGCTTCGTCGGCGTGCGCCTGATCCTGCTGGCCGCGGGCGCCGGTCTCATCCTGCTGACCAGGCGCGCCTTCGCCGCGGCGCTGGCCACAGCCTCGGTCGCGCTGATCATCGTCGCGCTGGCCTGGGACGGGCGCACGGCGTGGGAGCGCTACATCGTCAGCGGCGCGGCGCCCCCGACCGTGATGCCGGCGGCCGGGGCCGTGCTGTGGAGCGAGGACGCCCCGCCGACCTGGTTCCTGCTCCGCCGGCCGGCCTATGTATCGATGACCCAGGGCGCCGGCCTGCTATTCTCCCACGCCACCGCCGACGCCTGGCGCGCCCGGGCCGCCATCGCCCGCCCGCTCGTCAACATCCAGGACTGGTCGCTGGCCAGCCACTCGCCCTCCTGCGCGCAGCGCCTGGCGCCGGTCAGCCTGGACACAGTGCGCCATGTGTGCGTCGCCGCCGGGCCTGATCTGGCCGGCGTGGTGCTCGACCGGCCGCTCGTCGGCGGCAGGGCCCGGACCTTCACCACGCCCGCGCCAGAGCCAATCTATTGTCAGGCCAAGCGGGACCTGAAGCTGGTCGGGATCGACCATTTTGCCTTCGTGGCCTGTCCGGCCGAGCGATGAGCGCGCCCACGTTCCACGAGTTCTTCGCCGGCGGGGGCATGGCCGGCGCCGGGCTTGGCGGCGGCTGGAAGCGCCTCTTCGCCAATGACATCGATCCGGAAAAGGCCGCCGCGTTCGCCGACAACTGGGGCGCCGCGCGGTTGCACCTGGGGGATATCGCGACGCTCACGCCTGACGATCTTCCCGGCCAAGCCGACCTGGCCTGGGCCTCCTTTCCTTGCCAGGACCTGTCACTGGCGGGCCTCGGCGCCGGCCTGGCGGGGGCGAGATCGGGGACCTTCTTCGCCTTCTGGCGACTGATCGCCGGCCTGGCTGGCGAGGGTCGGGCGCCGCCCATTGTGGTGATGGAAAACGTCTGCGGGGCGCTGACATCGCACAGCGGGCGCGATTTCGTCGCCATCTGCGCCGCCTTCGCCGGCGCCGGCTACCGCCTCGGCGCGCTGGTGATCGATGCGGCGCTGTTTCGACCGCAATCGCGCCCGCGGTTGTTTCTCATCGGCGTTCGCGGCGCGATCGATCCAGCCCTAGTCGCGGCGGGACCAGAGGCGCCGTTCCACCCGCCGGCTCTGCAACGCGCCATCGCCGCGCTAGCCCCTGAAGTCGGTGCGCCGCTCATCTGGTGGCGCTTGCCGGCGCCGGCGACGCGCAACATCCGCCTCGTCGACCTGCTCGATAATCGCCCGTTACCCTGGCGCACCAAGGAGGAGACGCGGCGGCTGATCGATCTGATGAGCCCGGTCCACCGCGCCAAGCTCGCGGCTGCCGCCAAGAGCGGCCAGCGCAGGGTCGGAACCGTCTGTCGACGCATGCGCCCAGGACCGGACGGCGCCACGCAGCGGGCCGAAGTTCGGTTCGACGGCCTCGCCGCCTGTCTGCGCACGCCCGGCGGTGGCTCAAGCCGGCAAATCCTGCTCGAGGTCGAGGGTCCCGACGTCCGCTCGCGGCTGCTCTCGGCGCGCGAAATGGCCCGCTTGATGGGCCTCGCCGACGATTACCAGCTGCCCGACAATCACAACGCCGCCAGCCGGCTCACCGGCGATGGCGTGGTCGTCGATGTCGTCCGCCACCTCGCCGCACACCTGCTGGAGCCGTTGGTTGGAGCGCAAACGCGCCCCTCCCCGCTGAGCAGAGCCTAGCTATACTGTAAAATCCTGGATGCGTTAACCAAATACGGCGGTCGTTGTCAATGATTGATCGGCGAAGCACCAATCAAATAAAGTAACGGTTGGGTTTTTTTACAGCAACGCTGAAACTCATTTCGGCTTCCGGCGGTTCAATGCCCATGCCGTCGGGTCGCGCGCGGACATTTCGTTCGCCTGCGTCCGACCAACCCAGGAGAGGCAATGCCGCAGGAAAGCAGTCCGGCCGGAAACGACGGGGGAAAGACCGGCAAGCCATCACCGCCGAGCACCGCCAAGCCGGCCTCCGGCCCAGCGGCTCAAAGCGCGGTCGAAATGCTCAAGGCCGACCACCGCCTGGTGGAGAAGCTGTTCAAGGATTTCGAAACCGCCGAGAAGGGGCGCAAACAGGAGATCATCGAGGAGGTCTGCGAGGCGCTGATCGTCCACAGCCTGATCGAGGAAAAGGTCTTCTACCCCGCTTGCCGCGCTGCGGCTTCCGATGAGGAGCCGCTGGACGAGGCGCAGGTCGAACACGACAGCGCCAAATTCCTGATCGCCGACCTGATGCGCCGGCGGCGCGGCGACCCTTACCGCGAAGCCAAGGTCAAGGTGCTTTTTGAGCAAATCAAGCATCACGTGGCCGAGGAGGAACGGCCAGGATCCGGCGTCATGGCCAAGGCCCAGGCGGCCGGAATCGACACGCCCGAGCTGGCCCGGCGGCTTTCCGAGGCCAAGCAGTCGCTGGAAAGCCGGCCTCCCCGGCTTCCAAGACCCGTCTCCCTCACCAACCCCTACCAGGAGAAAGACATGCCCAGATATCAAGACGACGACCGCGAATATTATCGCGCTCGAGACGATGAGGGCCGGTTCACCTCGCGCGGCGGCCGCGACGGCGATGGCGGCGGCCGGGGCCGCGGCCATGGCGGTTGGTTCGGCGATCCCGAGGGCCACTCCGAAGCGTCCCGGCGCGGCTGGGAGGAGCGCGAGGGCGGATCGCGTTATGCCTCCAGATCGCGCGATTACGATGACGACGATCGGCGTTCCTCACGCGGCGGCTACTATCGCGAGCGCGATGAGGAGGGTCGTTTCGCCTCCCGTGGCGAGCGTGACTATGACGATGATCGCCGGTACTCGTCCGGCCGCGGCCATGGCGGCTGGTTCGGCGATCCGGAAGGCCATTCGGAAGCCTCACGCCGCGGCTGGGAGGAGCGGGAGGGCGGGTCACGTTATTCCTCGCGTTCGCGCGACGATGACGACGACCGTCGCTATTCGCGCAGCCGTGGCGGCCACGGTGGCTGGTTCGGTGACCGGGAGGGTCACTCGGAAGCGTCCCGCGAAGGCTGGGACCGCCGGCGCTGATCTCAGGCGGCGGCCTGCTCTCCCTCGAGGGCGGGCCGCTCCGCCGCCAGCATGCGGCAATGCTCAAGATACGCGCGGTCGTACCGCGCCAGCAGCGAAATCACGCTTTCCCATAGCCACGAAGGGGTCTGCACGCCCCTGAGGTGACGGGGCTGGATCAGTCGGCGCCAAGCCTGCCGATCCGCCGCGCTCATCTGCCGCGCGTGAGCCTTGCCGACCACATAGGCCAGGTAGCTGGCAAGGCCGCGGGCGCCGGCCGGGTCGAGACCACCGACCTCGAGCTTCAAATCCTGCGGCATCAGTTCGCGCGCGAACACCGGGCGCCGGTCGATGTGTCCGGCGACCATCCTTTTTCCGACGTTGGGGGACAGGTGACGGGCTCCCTCGATCACCCGTGCCCCCGGCGAAGCCGGCATCGGTGCGTTCGCCTGGGCCGGAGCGGCGGCCGGGCCGGCCTGCTTGATGTCGATCAGCGCGTGCCTCAAGGCGTCTGGCTCGTCGCCGCCGATCTCGACCAGCACCGCGAAGCGCAGGCCCCCGAGCGAGCTGCACCCCTTGATCCAATAGGCCGCGTCAAGCACCTCGACTGGCGCGTGGTCATCGCGACCGCGCAGGCTGGTGACCATGGCGCGCACCGGATCTTCACGGAACAGAACCTCGATGGCCTGGCGCTCGGACCGCAGCGGGTCCCAGAAGCGCTTGCCGCGCGGGATCAGCTTGCTGGCGCCGCCGATGCGCTCCCTGGCCAGCTGACGCCATTTGCGCCCTACCGCCTTGTGCAGGGCCAAGCGCGCCGCCTCGGGCAGGTGCGCGCTGGCGGCGCGCCGCGGCCGCGCGGCCAGGGCCAGATCATAACCGCGCGCGATCTCCTCGAGCATGGCGGCGATGATCAGCCCCGATAGGTCCGATCCGCGCGCCACCGTGGCCAGCGACAGCGCCAGGCGGACCAGATCGTGGGCCGGATTGCCGATCACTGCCTGGTCGAAGTCGCGCGGCTCGATCGCGATATCGCCGGTCGGCGCGGCGATCGGTCCGAGATTGCCGAAATGGCAGTCGCCGCAGATCCAGATGGCGGGACCTTCGGGCAGGTCCCGGCCTTCACCCGATTCCAGCCAGTCGTAGAACTGGCGTGGCGTTCCACGGACGAAATTCGTCGGCGATTTGGCCATTTTACGCTCGCGACGCCGGACGAGGCGACGCTGGCGCTCACCGATCGAAAGGGCCTTGCCGGTGTTTTTGCTCATGCGCGCTCCGCAATGCTGCGCTTGAAGCGTGCGGAGCGGCCGGCGCGTTCCCCTGGGGCGCTGGAGAACGCCATGACCGCCGAAGAATCCGTGCTGCCGGCGCATGTCGAAGACACGATCGAAACCATCGCCAGGCTGCATATGGAGCATCGCGAGGCGGCCTCGGGGCTCCAGCGTACCAGCGAGCAGATCACCGCCTTCCTCGGCCGCCCGCTATTCATCGTCTGGTTGAGCATTGCCTTCGCGGCCTGGTTGGGCGCCGGGTGGGCGATGCTGGTCCTGACTGGCCGGCCACTCGACCCGGCATTCCAGGGGCTGCAGACCGTCACTTCCATCGCGGCTGTGTACATGACGGCGTTCATTCTGATCGCCCAGCGTCGCGATGACGCCCTGGCCGAACTGCGCGAGAAGCTGACCCTGGAGCTGGCGATCCTTTCCGAGCAGAAAATCGCCAAGGTGATCGCCCTGATGGAGGAGTTGCGTCGAGACCTTCCCTCGGCGCCGGATCGCGGCGATCCGGAGGCCGACGCTCTCTCCAGCCCGGCCGACGCCCAGGCAGTGGTCGAGGCGCTGCGTGAGGAGGGCTCGGCGGGTTCGCGGGGAACCTAGAAACTTGGCTGATTTCCCATGCGCTTTGTTGCGGGGGTGATGGAGCACCGCATGACCGCCACTCACGATCCCACCTCCACCGCCACGGAAATGGCCAAGTCCGCCGGTCGGGCGCTGCAGGACGACGCCGGTGCGTTGAAACACGTCGCGCAGGCCACGGCCAGCCGTCAGATCGAGCGTCAGAAAGGCGCCGCCAGCGAGATCATCGGCGACGTCGCCTCGGCAGTGCGCCGGGCGGGCGAGGAGCTCGGCCACAACCAGCGCCAGACTCCGGCTCGCCTGGCCAGCCAAGCCTCCGACGGTCTCGATTCCCTGGCGCGCACGCTAGCCAGCAAGGGCCCCGAGGAGATCGTCGACACGGCGCGCGATTTCGCCCACCGCAATCCCGTGGCCTTCGCCGGTATCTGCGCGGTGAGCGGCTTTGCCCTGGCGCGCTTCCTGCGCAGTTCGAGCGAACCGCAGGAAGCACCCGAAGCGCCAAGGCCCGCGAAGCGCATGGACGGCGCCGGCCCCGACCTGGAGTTGCAGCCATGATCGCCACCGATCCCCGCAGCCTTCCCGAGCTGGTCTCGGGCCTGGTGGCGAACTTCACCGACCTCGTGCGCAAGGAATCGGAGCTGGTCCGCGCCGAACTCGGCGAAAAGCTGGCCGACGCCAAGCGCGCCGGCGCCAGCATGGCGGTCGGCGCGGCCCTGCTTCTGGGCGGCTTCCTGGTTCTGCTTGAGGCCATCGTGCTGGCCCTGTCCAAGGCCATGGACCCGTTGTGGGCGTCGATCATCGTCGGCGTGGTCGCGGCAGTCGCCGGCATCGTGTTTGTCAGGGTCGGGGCCAAGGGGGTGCAGCCTTCGTCCCTGACGCCGGATCGCAGCGCCCGCCAGCTGCGCAAGGACGTCCACCTCGCCAAGACAATGACTCCAGGAGGCGCACTCAGATGACCGATTCCGCCGAAGCCGAAGCCCGGGTTGAGGCTTCCCGCCACGAGATCGACCGCACGATGGAGAGCATCCGCGATCGCATGACCCCCGGTCAGCTGTTCGACGAGGCCACCCATCTGATGGGCGGCGCCGGCAGCCAGATCGTCGCCAGGCTCACCGAACAGGCGAAAGAGAATCCGCTGCCGATGGCGGTCGCCGGCATCGGGCTGGCCTGGCTGATGGCCAGCCAGGGCCACAAGCCCGGCTCGCGGACTTGGCTCGACGAGGGCCCGCGCCCGATGGGCGCCGCCTTCGACGGCGCTGGCGACACGCTAGAGACGATGGCCGACCGAACCGGCCGGACGATTTCGGAATCCACCGACCGCATGTCTGATTCCGTCAGCCAGATGGCCGATCAGGCCCGCGCCGGCATGGCCCAGGCCCAGGTGGCCAGCGGCCGCATGGCCGATCGAGCCGGCGAACTCGGCCGCCGGGCGACCAGCAACCTCGCCCAGATGTTCGAGCGCGAGCCGTTGCTGATCGGCGGCCTGGCGCTGGTCGCGGGGTTGGCGGTGGCCTCGGTGCTGCCGCGCACCGAGATCGAGGACCAGGCCATGGGCGAAACCAAGGACAGGCTGGTCGAACAGGCCAAGAGCGCCGCCGCCGATGGCCTGGATACGGTTGGCGAGGCGGCACAGGCGGCCTACGGCGGCGCCAAGCAGTCGCTTGCCGACGGCAAGCTCGGGGTGACCGCAAGCGATCAGGCCGAACCGACCACCGACATTCCGCCTGGATAGCTCTGCCCATGACCCGCCAGGCTGGGCTCGAGGCCGAGCTACGCGCTGACAGTCCAGCCGACGTTCCGGCCCGGGACTGGAAGGCGATCCTGCTTGGCGTGGGCAAGGAGTTCAATCAGGACCAGATCCCGCTGATCGCTGCCGGGGTGACCTTCTACATGGTCCTGGCGCTGTTCCCCGCCCTCGCCGCGTTCGTCTCGGTTTATGGGTTGGCCTCCGATCCCGGGCAGGTCGGCGTCCAGTTGCACCGCCTGTCGCATGTCCTTCCGGGAGGTGCGGTGACGGTGATCGGCGGCCAGCTCGCGGAACTCGCCAAGGCCAAGCCCAGCGGCCTTTCTCTCGGCTTCCTCGTCGGCGTGCTGACCGCCATCTGGAGCGCCAACGGCGCGGCCGGCGCGATCGTCACCGGCCTCAACATCGCCTATGAGGCCAAGGAGCGGCGCGGGTTCATCCGCCGCACGGCGACCTCGCTGGCCATCACCGTGGCGATGCTGGCGTTCGCCGCCCTGGCGGTCATCCTGCTCGGGCTGGCCAGCTCCGCCGGCCACTTCATTGGACCGCATGGAGCGCTGATCGCCAACCTGATCAGCTGGCCGACGATCGTGATCATCCTGGCGATCGGCCTGGCCCTTCTCTACCGCTTCGGGCCGTGCCGCCGGAGCGTGCGGCTGCGCTGGATCACCCCCGGGGCGGCGGCGGTGGTCATAGTCTGGGTGATCGTTTCGGCGATCTTCTCGGCCTACGTCGCCAACTTCGGCCACTACAACAAGACCTATGGCTCGCTGGGCGCGGCGGTCGGGTTCATGACCTGGCTGTGGCTGTCCAGCATGCTGCTGCTCGCCGGCGCCGAGCTCAATGCCGAGATCGAGGGCGCCGCCAGGCCGTGAGCGTCAGTGGGGGGCGCTGCGGAACACGAAAAAGGCGCCAAGGGCGATCAGGCCAAAGCCAACCACCGTGCCGGCGTTGATCCGCTGGCCGAGGTAAAAGGCGGCGAAGACCGCGAACACGCTCAGGGTGATCACCTCCTGGATGGCCTTCAGTTCGGCCGGCGAATAGACGGCGCTGCCCCAGCGGTTGGCGGGCACGGCCAGGCAGTATTCGAGGAGGGCGATGCTCCAGCTGACCACGATCACCAGCCACAGCGGCCGGTCCTTGAACTTCAGGTGCCCGTACCAGGCGAAGGTCATGAACACGTTCGAGCAGACCAGCAGCGCGATCGGCAAGACGCGCGCGGCGAGAAAGGGCAGGGCGGCTCTCAAGACGGATCGGAGCCTTCGCCCAAACGCCCGAGCAGAAAGGCGAGCACCGCCGCCTCCTCCGCCTTGAGGCCGGCGCGCCCGCCAGCGCCTCTATCGA
Source organism: Caulobacteraceae bacterium (assembly GCA_035999625.1). Taxonomy (GTDB): domain Bacteria; phylum Pseudomonadota; class Alphaproteobacteria; order Caulobacterales; family Caulobacteraceae; genus Acaudatibacter. The sequence continues at coordinate 62,817 of DASYGN010000079.1, forward strand.
GGACCAGGCCGCCGTCCAGATGCGCGCGCACCAGTTCGGGATGGATATAGCTACGGCGGCACACCGCGACGGTGTTACCGAGGCGCGCCGCCACCTTGCCGACCACCTTCGTCAACGAGCGCCTGGCGGCCGATAGACTGGTGGGAGTCTCGGTTTCGGCCAGCATTACGCCAGCCAGAACGGTCCCGGCCCAGGTGCGGAAATCCTTGGCGGTTATCGGCGCCCCGGAAGCCTCCTTCAGATAGGCGTTGATGTCGGCCGAGGTGATGCTCTGCCGCTCTCCCGCGTGGTCGAGGTACTGAAACAGCTGCTGTCCCGGCAGCTCCTGGCAGCGGCGCACCACTCCCGCCACCCGCCGATCGCGCAAGGTCAGCCGCCAGACTCGGCCGCTCTTGCCGGTGAAATGGAAGCGCAACGCCTCTCCCTCCACCTTCACGTGCCGCTGACGAAGCGTGGTCAGGCCAAAGCTGCCGTTGTCCTTGGCGTAGGCTTCGCTGCCAACGCGGATCAGGCTCGTCTCCAGCAGGCTGACCACGCCGGCCATCACCCGCGCACGGCTATGCAACGGGCCGGCGAGGTCGCGCGCGATCTGGCGGCGCAGCCTCGGCAGGACCTTGGCGAAGGCGAGGATGTGTTCGAACTTGGCCTCCTCGCGCGCCGCCCGATAGTCCGGATGGTAGAGATACTGCCGCCTGCCGCGGGCATCGTAGCCGACCGCCTGGATGTGGCCCTCGGCGCGAGGACAGATCCACACGCCGGTCCATGCGGGGGGAATGGCCAGCGCCCGCAGCCGCGCCAGGCGCTCCGACTCCCGCACCGCCCCGCCGCCGGTGTCGATGAACGAAAATCCCCGGCCCGCGCGCCGGCGGCCGAGCCCCGGCGCGTCGAGATCGGTGAAACACAGCTCCTCCTGCGCCAGCGCCATAGGCTGGCAATTCGCGACCGCCGACGCCGTTCCCGCGCCAAGGGGTCAGGCCATCGCGCTCACCGGCGGCCAGCGGTCCGCCCACGGCCTGGCTTCTTCGAGTTGGTAGGCTAAGGCGAGCAGCAGCCCCTCGCCGCCCACCGCGGCCCCGAACTGCGAGCCCACCGGCAGGCCCTCGTTGGTCCACGCGAGGGGCACGCTCATCGCCGGCGCGCCGGCGGCGTTGAACGGCGGGGTGTAGCCGACATTCTCGGACACCTTGGCGAACAGGTCCTCGAACGGTAGATCGGTGGCGTGCTCGCCGAGGGTCTTGGCCGGATGGGCCATCACCGGCGAGAGCAGCACATCGTAGGTGGCGAAGAAGACCGCTAGCGCGCGTGAGCCTTCGGCCAGGCGCTGGGCGACCTCAGCCAATCGCTGCGGCGTGAGCGCCGCTCCGCGGGCGGCCAGTTCCAGCGTCCATGGCTCGAAATGCTCGCCATCGGCGGCGCAGCCGACCGCGGCGCAGGCCTGGGCGATACTGCCGGCGGCGACCAGTTGCCACTCGGCGATGAAGGCCTCGGCGAAGGCGGCGGCGTCGAATGGCCAGTCGGCCTCCTCCACGTGGTGGCCGAGGTCTTCGCACAGCCTGGCGCTGGCCAGCACCGCCTGGTCGACCGCCGGCTCGGCGAGGCCGCCGCCGGCGCCCCGGCGAACCAGACCGATTCTCAGCGTGCGGCGCAAAGGCTCGCTCACCCTGCCGACGCGCCCCAACGGCGTCGCCGGATCCTCGGTCGCGGCGAGCATGGCGGCGCTGTCGCGCACCGACCGCGTCAGCACATGTTCGACGCCGAGATCCGGCAGGCCGAACGGCATCGCCGGGACGCCGGCGTCGAGTGAGCGGCCACGGCTGGGCTTGAGGCCGAACAGGCCATTGTGGCTGGCCGGCAGCCGGATCGAGCCGCCGCCATCGCTGGCGTGGGCCATGGGGACCATGCCCGAGGCGACCGCCGCGCCTGAACCGCCCGAGCTCCCCGCTGGCGAGCGCGAAACATCCCAGGGATTGTGTGTCGGCCCGTGCAGCACCGGTTCGGTGGTGTCGATCAAGCCGAATTCCGGGGTGTTGGTCAGGCCCAGCGCGATCAGGCCCGCCGCCTCCCACGCCTTGACCAGCGGCGGGCTCGCCTGGCCGACGAAACCGGCCAGGGCCCGCGATCCGGCGGTGTTGACGACGCCGGCTACCGAAATCAGGTCCTTGATCAGGAACGGGACGCCGCGGAAGAGTTCCCCCGGTATGGGCCCTGCGGCGCGCGCCCTCGCCTGATCGTAGAGCTTGGCAGTTAAAGCGTTGAGCGCGGGATCGAGCGCCTCGATGCGCGCGATGGCGGCCTCGACCAGCTCCGACGCGGTGGCTTCGCCGGTCCGCACCAGTTCGGCCTGGGCGGTGGCGTCGAGGGCGGCGAGCGCGGCGTCGGGCATGGACAAGTCTTTCCGATTGGTAATTTGGTCGCTGGGCTTCCACCGTCTATGCGGAGCCACAAAAATTCAACCGCTTTGAGGGACCGGGCTTGACCATCAAACACCTGCTGACGGCGGCCAGCACCGCCGCTCTTCTCGCCGCCACGCCGGCGCTGGCCAGCGCCGATCACGCCGACAAGTCCGAGCATTCCGAAGCGGCCAGCACGCCCGCCGCGAGCGCCATCTTCCAGCCGGAAAGCGTGGTCACCGAAGGTCAGGTCACCGTCGAGGGCCGTCCGATCGCCTACCGGGCCATCGCCGGAACCCTGGTTGTCCACCCCAAGGGCTGGGACGACGCTGTCCAGAAGGCGGTGGCGGCGGCGACCTCGGATGACGCCAAGAAGGCGGCGGCTGGAGATAACCCCACCGCCGAAGCGTCGATGTTCTACGTCGCCTATTTCAAGAACGGCGCGCCCAGCTCGGACCGGCCGATCACCTTCTTCTACAACGGCGGCCCGGGTTCCTCGACGGTGTGGCTGCACATGGGGGCCTTCGGGCCCCGTCGAGTAGTGACTGCGGACGACACCCACACTCCCCCGGCGCCCTATTCGGTGGTCGACAACGCATTCAGCCTGCTCGACGCCACCGACCTGGTGTTCATCGACGCGCCGGGAACCGGCTTTTCGCGCATCGCCGGCAAGGACAAGGAGAAGGATTTCTGGGGCGTGGATCCAGACGCCCACGCGTTTTCCCAGTTCATTCTCCAGTTCCTGTCCAAGTACGGCCGCTGGAATTCGCCCAAGTATCTGTTCGGCGAAAGCTACGGCACGCCCCGCTCGGCGGTGGTGGTCAACCAGCTGGAGACCGATGACGACGTCGATTTCAACGGCGTAATCCTGCTCTCGCAAATCCTGAATTTCGATCTTTCCGCTGACGGACCGGAATTCAATCCGGGGACGGACATTCCCTACATCACCGCGCTGCCCACCTATGCCGCCACCGCCTGGTATCACAACCGCGTGCTCGGGGGCCGACCGTCTGATCTGGAAGCCTTCATCAAGCAGGCCGAAGCCTTCGCCACCGGCGCCTACGCCCAGGCGCTGCAGGCGGGCGACGAGCTTGATCCGGCCCGCCGCCAGCAGGTGGCCGAGGAATACGCCAAGTTCACCGGACTGCCGGTCGATTACGTCCTCAAGGCCAATCTGCGCGTCAATGGCGGCATGTTCGAAAAGGCGCTGCAGGATCAGGAAGGGCTGACCACCGGCCGGCTCGACACCCGCTTCTCCGGCCCCGACCTCGATCTGCTCAGCAAGGAATCCGGCTACGATCCGCAGTCGGCCTCGATCAGCTCCGCCTACGTCTCGGCCTTCAACGACTATGTGCGCAAGCAGCTGGACTATGGCGAAGGCAAGCTATACCGGCCGGAGATCAGCACCGGCGGCAAGTGGGTGACCGATCACGTCCCGCCGGGCGCGAACGACCCGCAGCAGGCGATCCTCAACGTCATGCCCGACCTGGCCAACGCCATGAAGCGGGACCCCCAGCTCAGGGTCATGGTCGCCGGCGGCTACTTCGACCTGGCCACCCCCTTCTACGAGGGCTGGTACGAGGACCATCATCTTCCCATCCCGGCCAAGCTGCAGGGCAACATCGAGTTCCACTACTATCCCTCGGGACACATGGTCTACGCCCACGAGGAGTCGCTGAAGGCCCTGCACGACGATGTCGCCGCCTTCATCGGCCGGACGCACAGCTAGTCAGCAGCCCTTCTTCAGTTCGGCGCAGGTCTGCTTCAGCACCTCGCGCTTGAAGTCGAAGCCTTTCATGCTTTCGCCAAGCGCCGGCAGCACCGCCAGCAGACGCGCCGAATAGGCCTTGCCAGCCGGGGTCTCGACGAACTGGGCGATGCTGGCGAGCTGATCGGGCGTGAACCGCGCCGCGTAGGCCTGCGCCAGCCTGTCGATCACCCGCGCCGAGCCCTCGGCCAGCTTGGCCTTGCCGATGGCGTCGACCTTGGCCTTCTCATCCGGCGCCAGGGTCCCGAGCCCTTTTTCGATCTCGCCGATCTCCGCGCCGCCTTTCATCTGCACCAGGAACAGAAAATCGTCGCCGGCGGCGGCGCGCCGCGCCAGGGCCATGGTCGCGGCCGACGGCGGGTCGGCCAGCGCCGCGCCGCCAAGGACAACCAGCGCCAGCGCGGCGAGCATCGATTTCAGCATGAAGGTCTCCTTGGCGAGTGTTGTATGTCGGCGGGCATGGAAAGCGAAGTTCGAGTTGCGATCGCCGCCCGGGATGAGCAGCCGATCATCGCCAATCTCTTCCAGCTCTATGTTCACGACTTTTCCGAGCACTGGCGCGACAGGGCCGAGGGCGAGCTCGGTCCGGATGGGCGGTTTGCGCCCTATCCGTGGCTGGACGACTATTGGCGCGAAGCGGGGCGCATTCCCCTGTTGCTGCGGCGTGACGAGCGCTTGGCCGGGTTCGCGCTTCTGAACCGCGCCAGTCATACCGGCGCGCCGATCGACCACAACATGGCCGAGTTCTTCGTGGCCCGGAAGCATCGGCGCGGCAGGGTCGGGACGGCCGCCGCCCGAATGATCTTCGAACAGTATCCAGGCATGTGGGAGGTCGCGGTGGCCAGGGCCAACATCAGCGCCCTCGCCTTCTGGCGGGCGACGATCATCGGTTGCGCATCGGCGAGGAACGTCGAACTCCGCGATCTGGCCGGCGAAACCTGGGACGGTCCGTTGTTCCGCTTCCGGACTGGTTAGGCGGTGGCGGCCAGCGGCTCGGCGTCGGCGACGAAGCCCTTCCAGTTGCGCATGTAGTCGATGAACGTCGGCCCAAGGCCCTCGGCGCGCAGGTAGGCGGGGCTGACCGGCAGATCCCGGGTGGCGAATTCGGGATCGGTGGCGGCCCGGCGCGGGAAATCGTGGTGCAGGATGGCGGCGCGGCCGAGCAGGACGAAGTCCGCGCCATTCTCCAGGGCGCGGCAGCAATCGGCGGCGGTGAGCAGCTTGCCAGCCACCCCCAGGCGCGTCTCGCCCCTGGGCAGATCGGTGAACCAGTCGATCAGCGGCCGCTCGGCGTAGGCCGCCTCCATCGGCGGCTTGAACGTGCTCCACAACGACATGTCGAGCCAGTCGAGCGCCCCCTCGGCCAGCAGTTCGCCGGCCAACGCCCGCTGCTCGTCGAGCCTGAGGCCGAAACGCTCGGGAGAGAGGCGCAGCCCGAGCTGGAACTGTGGGCCAGTGCGCGCCCTGACGCCATGAATGATCTCACGCACCACGCGGGCCCGGTTCTCCAGCGACCCGCCGAAGCGATCGGCGCGGCGATTGGTCTCGGCCGACAGGAAGGCGCACAGGATGTAGCCGTGGGCGCCGTGCAGCTCGACGGCGTCGAAACCCGCTTTCTCGGCCCGCACCGCGGCGACAATGAAGTCCTCGACCAAGGCTTCGACCTCGCCCTCGCTGAGCCCCCGGGCCCCGGTCTCGGCGTCCTCCGAAGGGCCCACCGGCTGGGCGCCGATCAGATCGCTCGGCGAGCGGATGCCGGCGTGATGCAGTTGCACCGCCGCCAGCGCGCCGTGAGCCTTGATCTCCTGCGCCAGCCGCTCCAGGCCCGGCAGGTGGGCGTCGGAAAACACCCCGAGCTGGCCAGGAAAGCCCTGGCCGACACCCTGGACGTGGGCGGCGCAGGTCATCACCAGGCCGAAGCCGCCTCTGGCGCGCAGGGTCAGCCAGGCGAACTCGTCGTCCGACAAACGCCCATCCTCGTGGCTCTGCGAATTGGTCAGCGGGGCGAGCATGAAGCGGTTCTTCATCGGCCGCCCGCGCGCCATGGTGAGCGGCGCGAAAAGATCGATCATCGGTGGTCCATCCCTGCAAGCGAGCCTGACCGTTCCAGCTAATGGGCCGCGGGCGAAGCGCAAGGGCCTTGCCGACTGGCCGCCAATCACCATGCTGGCGGGGATGAAACGGCCGCTAGTCATGCGCGCGCTGGGAGTGGCTGGCCGATTGGTCAACGATCGCCACTACCGCAACGCCATGCTGGTGCGGCTCGAACGGCCGCTTGGACTGTTCCAGCCCGACAACCACACCGTGCCCGACCGCTATCCAGAGCTGTTCGACATCGCCCTGCGCGAGATCGGCGATGGCCCCGACCGGCGCCTGCTGTCGTTCGGCTGCTCGACCGGCGAGGAGGTGTTCGCACTCCGCGGCCGGTTCAGGGCGGCGTGCATCGACGGCCTCGATATCAATCGGCGCAACATCGCCATCGCCCGGGCGCGACTGGCCGCCGCGCCCGATGATCGGATCGTCTTCCGCGCCGCCGGATCGGGCGCCGATCTTGCCCCCTCGAGCTATGACGCGATCTTCTGCATGGCCGTGTTTCGCCACGGCTCACTGGGCGACGCCGTCTTTCCGCGCTGCGATCACCGCATTCGGTTCGCCGATTTCGACCGGACCCTTGTCGACCTCGCCGCCAGCCTGCGGCCCGGCGGCCTGATGTTCATCGAATGGAGCAACTTCCGCTTCCGCGACACGCGCGCCTTCGCCCAGTTCGAGGCGGCGCACGCGGCCCCGCAGGCCGCGCGGCCCGATCCGATCTACGATCGTTCGGATCGGCTGATGCCGGGCGTGACCTACCGCGACGTCGTCTTCCGCAAGCGCCTAATCGCCCCGCCGCCAGCGCCGGCCGCGCCAGGCCAGGGAGGGTCCGCCGCCAAGGCCTAGAAAGAAGCCGACGTCGTAGACCACGCTGTCGGCCCGGGTCTCGTACATGCGCACGGCCCAGGGAATGGTGTGCGGCCACAACCGGTGTCCGATCTCCACCAGCAGGGTCACCGGGGCGATGATCCCGTGCCAGATGCCGAGCAGCAACAGCGACAGCCAGGTTCCGTGCGCCGCCTGTCCCGATTCGATGCCGCCGGCGGCGCAGGCGGCCAGCAACAGGGTGGCGGCGAGCGCCACAAGAGTTCGGGGTCGCATCGGCATGCCTCCAGTGGTCAAGTTGGCAACACCTGAGCCGTGAATTCGATCCGCTCAGCCCTCGAAGCGGAAGGCCGCCCCATCGCGCACCACCCGCCCGGCGGTGGGGGCGGCGTAGTGGGTGCCGATGACCAGGATCGGCTCGTCCGCCCACTGGCCGAACAGGGCCGCGCGCGTGTCCGCGGCGGCTTTGGGATCGGAATCGAACGCCGGCGACCAGTCCGGGTGAGCCATCTGGAAGGGATGATGGGTCATATCGCCGGTGATCACCGCCTTTTCGCCCTCGCTCTCGATGGCCACGCAGACGTGGCCCGGCGTGTGCCCGGCGCTTGGAACCAGGCGCACCTCGGGCGAGATCCGATGATCCATCGCCACCAGTTCGGCGAGTCCCGCGTCGAGGATCGGCTGCACCGAATCGGCCATGATCTGCGGCTGATCGCCCTCGTTGACCTGCGACCAGTGCGCATACTCGGTCTGGCCGATCAGATACCGGGCGTTGGGGAAGGTCGGGACCCACTTGCCGTCTACGAGGGTGGTGTTCCAGCCGACATGGTCGACATGCAGATGGGTGCAGACCACCGCATCGACCGCCTCGCGCGCCCAGCCGGCCGCCTTCAGGTGGTCGAGGAACGGCGTCGACAACGAGCCGCCGCCGAGGAACTCGCGACGCTTGTCGTTGCCGACACAGGTGTCGACCACGAGTTTCAGGCCGGGTGCGTCGACCAGCAGGGCGTGGATCGAGAGCAGCATCTGGTTCTGCTCGTTGACATAGTTCGGATAGAGCCAGGGAATGGCCCGCAGCGCCTCTGCGCTCGCCTGCGGAAACGGACCCTTGGGATGGGGATCGACCGGCAGCTCCATCTCCACGATCCGGGTGACCTTCACCTTGCCCACCTGCCAGCTCAGCATCGCCGCCTCCTCTTTCCTTGCTCACACGCTTGTCTCTAATAGCGCGCCGCAAGCCGCGAAGGGAGGTGGGCATGACGGGCAAGGTTGTGCTGGTAACCGGCGCCGGCAGCGGCATTGGTCGCGCGGTGGCGCTGGCGTTCCTGAACCGGGGCGATGCGGTGGTGCTGGCCGGACGCCGGGCCAGCGCCCTGGCGGAAACCGCCGGACTGGCCAGGGCCGGCGGCGCCGTTCTCGCCCATCCGGCCGACGTCGCCGACGAAGGCCAGGTAAGCGATCTCTTCGCCGCCGCGATGAGCCGGTTCGGCCGGCTCGACGTGCTGTTCAACAACGCCGGGACCTACGCCGCGCCGGCGGCCTTCGAAGACGTCAGCCTCGACGACTGGCGCCGGGTGATGGCGGTCAACCTCACCGGCCCGTTCCTGTGCGCCCAACACGCCGTGCGTCAGATGAAGGCCCAGACGCCGCGCGGCGGGCGGATCATCAACAACGGCTCGATCGCCGCCCATTCGCCGCGGCCAGGGAGCGCCGCCTACACCGCCTCCAAGCACGCCGTCAGCGGCCTGACCAAGGCCATCGCCCTCGAGGGCCGCGCCTTCGACATCGCCTGCGGGCAGATCGATATCGGCAACGCCGAGACGCCGATGACGGCGGCGATGACACGCGGCGTCCCGCAGGCCGATGGCCGCATCGCGCCCGAGCCGGTGATGGACGTCCAGGCCGTGGCTGAGGCGGTGGTGATGATGGCTTCGCTGCCGCTTTCGGCCAATATCCCCTTCATCACGCTCATGGCTACGAAGATGCCCTACATCGGGCGCGGCTAGGTCTGCCCCTCGCTAGACCGCCCCCACCGCCAGCAGGCTGCGGGCGCAGTCGACGACCGTCTCCTCGATCGGCCGCGGCCGCCAGCCGAGCGCTTCCTGGGCCTTGGCCGAGGTGTGGTCGCGCTTGCGGCCGAGGCTGCCGGCCACCGATGCCACCTCCTTGTCGAAGACACCGACCAGACGCAGCACGAAATCGGGCGCCTTGCGCGTCGGCACCTTGTTCGCCTGGGCGCCCAGGCGCGCGCGCAGCATGCTGGCCATGTCGCCCATCCAGGCCCAGGCGCCGGCGGCGATGAACCGCTCGCCGGCCGCCGCCTCGGCGGTCATCGCCCGGATGTGGAGATCGGCCACGTCGCGCACGTCGACGACGTTGAAGCCGAGCCGTGGAATGCCGGGAACGCGGCCGGCCATCAGCCGCTCGATCACCTGCACCGAGCCGGAGAAATCCCGGCTCAGCACCGGCCCCAACACCAGGGTCGGGTTGATGGTCACCAGCTGCGTCGCACCGCCGGCGCTGGCGATCAGGTCCCAGGCCGCGCGCTCGGCGATGGTCTTGGAGCGGGCGTACGCGCCCAGGCGAGTATCCTCGCCGTCGGTCCAGCAGGTTTCGTCTGAGACCCCATCGGGAGCGTCATAGCCGCGACCGGTGGCGGCCACCGAGGAGGTCATCACCACCCGCTTGACCCCGGCCTTGATCGCCGCGCCGATCACCCTGAGGGCGCCATCACGCGCCGGGCCGATGATGGTCATCGGATCCCGCGGCTCGGCCACCGCCAGGGGCGAGGCGACGTGAAGCACAAAATCGCAGCCGGCGATGGCTTCGTCCCAGCCCTCGTCGCGGGTCAGGTTGGCGGCGTAGAAGCTGAGCGCTCCATGGCCATGGCCCAGCGCTTCGATGGCCCCGCGCACCGGCGTCTCGCTGGCCAGATTGCGCACCGTGGCGCGCACCTGATAGCCGCGGCGCAGGAGCTCGATCACGCACCAGCTGCCGATGTAGCCCGAACCCCCGGTGACCAGCACGGTTTCGGCCATGGTTTATCTCCATGTCTTTGGCCAGCGCGGGGATGCCGCATTTGCGCGCCTGCGTCCAGACGGACAGATTGACTCACCCTGGGACGCGGCGTAGCTAGGCCGCCCCAATCGAGGGCCGAGTCCGTATCTTCATGAACCTTACCCCTGTCATCAAACTGGCCCAGCGCCGGACCGCGCCCGATGGGGCCGGCCCGTGCTCCGCCGCTCGCGAGGAGAACACCGCCTAAGGATTCCGCACCCGGAAGCCTTCCGCTTTCACCCTCCCGAGCCGATCCGCTCCGGAGGGTTTTTTAATGCCCTTCGCATCGCCGGGGTCGGTTCGGGTCTTCTTCCAAAGGTCCCAAGACCGTGACCGAACTGATCCAGACCAGACCGATGAGCCCGGCGCGCGGCCACGCGCAGCGGCGCTTCTCGTTCGTCGAAGCCAAGGCGATCGCGGTCCTCGCCGGGCCGCTGATCCTGACCCAGCTTGCCCAGATGGCGGTGATGACCACCGACGTCATCCTGCTTGGGCGCTATAGCCGCGAGGCCCTGGCGGCGGCGGCGATCGGCAACACCGTGTTCTATTTCGCCTGGCTGATGGGCGGCGGTCCGGCCCTGGCCGTGGCCCCGATCATCGCTCAGTTGCTCGGCCTCTCGCCGAACGACCGCTCCGGCGTGCGCGCGGCGGTGCGCATGGGCCTGTGGGCGGTGCTGATGACCTCCGTCCCGATGGTCATCTTCCTGTGGCAGGCCACGCCGATCCTGATCGCCCTGCACCAGGATCCGGTGCTGGCCGACAACGCCGGAAAGTTCGTTCGCCTAGTCTCCCTCGAACTGCCGTTCACCCTCGGCTTCACGGTGCTGCGCGGCTTCACCGCGGCGATCGGCAAGCCCAAGGCCGGCATGTGGGTGATGGCCGCCACCATCGGCTTCAACGCCCTTGCCGGCTGGACCTTCATCTTCGGCAATTTCGGCGCGCCGCGGCTGGGCATCATCGGCTCGGGCATGGCCACGGCGATGTCGGGGCTGTTCAGCTTCCTCGCCCTGGTGGCGGTGATCCAGAGCGACAAGGAGATGCGCGCCTATCGCCTGTTCCGGCGCTTCCGCCGGCCGGTGATGGACATGCTGAGGGAGGTGTTCCGGCTCGGCATCCCCATGGGCCTGGGCCTGATCTTCGAGGCGATGCTGTTCAACGTCATGACCCTGGTCATGGGCTCGTTCGGCGTCACCTCCCTGGCGGCGCACCAGATCGCGCTCAACGCGGCCTCGATCACCTTCATGGTCCCGCTGGGCCTGGGCATGGCCGCCTCGGTGCGGGTGGGCCTGGCGGCTGGCGCGAGCGACCTGCACGCCGCCCGTCGCTCGGGGTTCACCGCCATGGTCATGGGGGTGGGCTTCATCGTCCTCTGCGGTGCGGCCATGGCCCTCCTTGGCCGGCCGATCGCCTCGCTCTACGTCGGCGGGCGGGCGGCGCAGGACCTGGCGGTGGTGGCCATGGCGGCGCTGTTCCTCAAGGTGGCGGCGGCGTTCCAGGTGTTCGACGCCCTGCAGGTGGTCTGCGCCCAGGCGCTCCGCGGCCTCAAGGACGCGCACGCGCCGATGTTCATCGCCGGCGGCTCGTATTGGCTGGTGGGAGCGCCGGCCTGTCTGCTGTTCGCCTTCCCCCTGGGGCTGAAGGGCTTTGGCATATGGATCGGCCTGGCCATCGGCCTGGCGGCGGCCGCGGCCGCTCTGCTGATCCGTTTCGCCCTCCTGACCCGGGATGGCCGGGCGGCGCGTTGGACGGCCTAGTTTAGCCCGAGGCGCCGGAACTGAACCTCCGGCGCCTCGATCGCCCTCAGCGCCGCCGCCAGGCGCGCCATGGCCTCGCGCTCTTGCGCCCCGCCGGCGAGGTTGGCCTCCTCGTCGGGGTCGGCGGCCAGGTCGAACAGCTTGGACCCCTGGAAGCGGCGCGCCGCCCAGTAGGGGACCGCATCGCCCGCCTCCCAGACCTGACGCAGCACCGGAACCGGGCTGGCCGGCATCCGATCCAGCGTTGCGCGCGCGTCGGGCAGCGGCAGTTCGCGGCTGAGCGGCAGCTGGTGAGTGGGCATGGTCGACCAGCGGTTGGAGTACATGGCCAGCGGCCCGTTGGCGGCCGCCGGCGCGCGGGCGTACTTCAAGCCAGGCTCCACCAAATGGACCTCCCGACCCCAGACGCCGGCCAGGACGTGGCTCCGAACCTCGGCCGCCTCGCCGCTCAACACCGGCAGCAGCGACACCCCATGCGTCGCCTGGCGGGCGCTGGGCAGGTTGAACACCGCCTCCAGGGTGGCGAAGAGATCCACCGCCGTGGTCAGAGCGTCGCGCTCGCCGCTCGCCAGGCCCGGCGCCGCCATCAGCAGCGGAATATGGGCGATGGTCTCGTAGAGCGGCGCGCCGGGCTTGCCCCAGATGTCCTTCTCGCCGAGGTAGTGGCCGTGGTCAGTGACCAGCATGACCAGGGTGTCATCCCATAGCTTCCTGGCCTCGATCGCCTCCAGCACCACGCCCAGCCAGGTGTCGATCATGGTCAGCTTGGCGCCGTAGCTGGCCCGAACCTGGCGCGCCTCGCGCTCGCTGATCACGCCCTTCTCGATCCCGCCGACCACGTAAGGCGGCCAGATCAGATGCGCGTCAGACCATTCGGGATCGTAGAGGCTGGCGTAGGCGTCAGGCGTATCGAACGGCTCGTGCGGGTCGAACTCGTCGACCATCAGGAAGAAGCGCTCGTGCGCGCCGGCGTTCTCGGTCAGCCAACGAGCGGCGGCGGCCATTGTCCGTGGCCCCGGGAAGTCGGCCTCACCGAGAAAGTGGCCGCGCGAATTGTCATAGGGCGTCCGCCCGCGCCCGAACGACGGCGCCCCGGCCCAGGAGGGATCGGCCCTGGTCTTCCACAGATCGCCCTCGCCGCCGCGCTGATAGTCCCAGGCGCTGAAATCCACGTGATAGTTCTCCCCGCCACGCTCGAAGAGATGCGGATGGTCGGTGATCAGTTGCGAAACCACGCCGGCGGCCGAAAGCCGCGCGGTGATGGCGTCCTCCCAGATTTCGACCGAGCCCCAGGGCTTCCACAGAAAATCGAGCGCCCCGCACAGGATGTCGTGGCGAGCCGGCATGCACGGCAGCGAGCCGACATAGTGCTGGGTGAACTTCACCGACCGCGCCGCCAGGCGATCGATGTTGGGGGTGGCGAACTCGCGGCCGCCATAGCAGCCCAGCATGTGCCGGTTGAGGCTGTCGAGCAGGATCAGAATGACGTTGCGGATCGGCTTCATGGCCGATCAGAAGAACAGCCGACCGCCGACCAGGGCAAGGGTGGAGGCGAGGATCGGCCGCAGCACCGAATCCGGCGCCCGCGAGGAGAGCAGCGAGCCGGCGATGATGCCGGGGATCGATCCCACCAGCAGCGAGGCCAGCAAGGCGAAGTCCACCGAGCCCATCAGCCAATAGCCGAAGCCGGCCAGGAGGGTCAGCGGCACGGCATGGGCGATATCAGAACCGACCAGCTTGGACGCCGGCAACGCCGGATAGAGGAGCAGCAGAACGGTGACGCCAATCGCCCCGGCGCCCACCGAGGAGATCGACACCAAGACGCCGAGGGCCGCGCCGAGCACCACTGTCGAGATGGTCTTCGTCCTTTGCCCCACTTCACCCATCCGCCGGGCCATAAAGGCGAGGATGATGCGGCGCAGGAGGATAGCCAGACCGGTCAGGATCAGGGACACGCCCAGCATGGTGGTGATCACCCCATGACTGCCGGCGGCGGTCCTGACATGGAAATGGGCCATCGCCGCCACGGTGATCGCGGCCGCCGGCACGCTGCCGGCGGCCAGGCGGGTGACGATGGCCCAATCCACCGTCCGCCTGACGCCGTGGACGGCGGCGCCGACAATCCGGGTCGCGCCGGCGTAGAACAGGTCGGTGCCGACCGCGGCGGCGGGGTGAATGTGGAACACCAGCACCAAAAGCGGCGTCATCAGCGAGCCGCCGCCGACGCCGGTGAATCCGACCATGAAGCTCACCAGCAGGCCGGCGAGCGCGTAGGTCCAGGTCAGGTGGTGAATCAAATCCATTGTTCACCGATAGGAATTATCGAGCTACGCCGCAACCCTGGCCGGGCCAAAACGTCAACCGATGAGCGAGCCGGATCTCCGCCGGCCCGGCGCTGAACCGTCCGATCACCGCCGCCGCGTGCGCGCCATGCGCCCGCGCGGCCGACAGCGCCGCCTCGGCGCCGCTCTCGGCCACCGCGATCAGCAGGCCGCCGCTGGTCTGCGGATCAGTGAGCAGATCGCGTCGCCAGGCGGCCAGATCCGATGGCGCGCTGACCGCCTCGGCGAGGCTCTCCCAGTTGCGGCCGGAAGCCCCGGTGACCAGGCCCGCCTGCAGCATGGCCTCCACGCCGGGGATGATCGGCAGCGCGGCCAGGTCGATCGCCAGCGACAGGCGCGCGCCGCGGGCCATCTCCAGGGCGTGTCCGAGGAGCCCGAAGCCGGTGACATCGGTGGCGGCGCTGACGCCAGCCATCGCCGGCAGCTCGGCCCCCAACCGGTTGAGCTGGGTGGTGATGGCGATCAGCGCCGCATAGCCCTCGGCGTCCAGCCGGTCCTGCTTGAGCGCGGCGGCGAGCACGCCCACGCCCAGCGGCTTGGTCAGGATCAGCACGTCGCCGGCCTTGGCGGTGCTGTTGCGCATCAGCCTCTGCGGGTGAACCAGACCTAGCGCCGCCAGGCCATAGATGGGCTCGGCGGCGTCGATCGAGTGCCCGCCGACGATGGGGATTCCGGCGCCCGCCGCCGCCTCGGCGCCGCCGGCCAGAATCGCCCGGATCATCGCCGGTTCGATCTTGGCCACCGGCATGCCGACAATGGCCAGAGCGAAGATCGGGGTCGCGCCCATGGCGTAGACGTCCGAGAGGGCGTTGGTGGCGGCGATGCGGCCGAAATCGCGCGGATCATCGACGATCGGGGTGAAGAAGTCGGTGGTGGCCACAACGGCCTGATCGGGATTGAGCCGCCAGGCGGCGGCGTCGTCGCTGGTCTCGGTCCCGACCAGCAGGTTGGCGAAGGTCCCGCACGCCGGCGCTTCGGCCAGGATATCTCGCAGCACCTTGGGCGAGAGCTTGCAGCCGCAGCCGCCGCCATGGGCCAGGGCGGTGAGGCGGATCACCCGGCGTGCGCCCGGACCAGATCGGCGATCCGCCGCGCGGCGTCTTCCTGGGCGCGGGCGCTGAGGTCGGCCATCTCCACCCTTCCCAAGGCCACCCGACCATCGCGGCGGCGCGAGCGCTCGTAGGCGGGATCATAGTGGGCGTCGACAAGGTCCCCGGCAAGCGCCGCCAGGTCTCCGGCTGCGAGCAGCGCCCGCCACGACGCCCGCCGGCGCGCGCCATGCCGCCCGGGCAGAGCCTCGATCGCCGCCGTCATCGGGCCCGTCTCGGCGGCGAGATCGCCATAGACGCCGACCAGATAGGCGATGCGCGCCGGCCTGGACACGGCGAGTTCGATCCGGGGCGCCAGCGCCATCGCCCGCCACAGCGCCGGCGGCAGGTTGATCTGGCCGATCTTGCTCGATTCGGCCTCGACCACGATCGGTCGCGATGGCTCCAGCGTCTCCAGGGCGGCCAGCAGCCGGCTTTCGAAGCGCTTCTGCGACGGCTGCGCCTGCCCCGGTCTGGCCCCGAACAAGGAACCGCGATGCTGGGCCAGACCCTCCAGGTCGAGCGTCTGCACGCCGTGGGCGGCCAGGCGCCCGAGGATTTCGGTCTTGGCCGAGCCGGTCGAGCCGTCGAGCAGGATCAGACGCTCCGGCGGCGCGCCCTCGTAGAGCGCGGCGCTGACCCGCCGCCGATAGGTCATGTAGCCGCCAGCCAGCCGGGTCGGGCGCCAGCCGACCTGCTCGAGCACCGTGGCCATGGCCAGCGACCGCTGGCCGCCGCGCCAGCAGTAGATCAGCGGCGCATAGGCCCCTGGCTTGTCGCGCAGCGCCGCTTCCAGGTGGCCGGCGATGTTGCGCGCCACCAGCGCCGCGCCGGTGCGCCTGGCCTTGAGGCGCGATTCCTGAACGTAGATGGTCCCCACCATCGCCCGCTCGCTGTCGCTGAGCACCGGCAGGTTGACCGCGCCCGGGGCGTGGTCAAGGGCGAACTCGGCCGGCGTGCGCACGTCGATGATCTCGTCGAAGCCGGCGAGAGTCCGTGGATCGGCGCAATCGATGACAGCGGCCATGGTTTGGATGTAACCCGCCGCCATGGCCGGCAGCCAGGACTTCGAATCCGATCCGCGCAACCCCTCGGTGCGCGTGTGGCTGAATGGCGAGCTCGTCCCGCGCGGCGAAGCCAAGGTGTCGCTGTTCGACGCCGGCTTCGGCTCCGGCGATGGCGTCTGGGAGGGCATCCGCCTGCACAAGGGGACGCTCCTCTTCCTGGCCGCGCATCTCGACCGCCTGTTCGCCGGGGCGAAGGCCATCGGTCTCACCATCGGCAAGAGCCGCGCCGAACTGACCGCCGCGCTTCATGAGGTCATCGGCGCCAACGCCATGACCGATGGCGTGCATCTGCGCCTGATGGTCACCCGCGGGGTCAAGGCGACCATCAGTCAGGATCCGCGCACGGCGCTCGGCGCGCCGACCATCGCCATCACCGCCGAGCACAAGCGCCCGGCGCACGCCGCGGCCGGCCTCAACCTGGTCACGGTCTCGGTTCGCTGCACGCCGGCATCGATGTTCGACATGCGCCTCAACTCGCACAGCCGGCTCAATCTGATCATTGCCCTGCAGGAGGCGATCGCCGCCGGCGCCGACGAGGCGCTGATGCTCGATCCCCTGGGCTTCGTCTCCAGCGGCAACGCCACCAACATCTTTTGTGTTCGTGGCGGCGAGGTGCTGACCTCGAGCGGTGAATACTGCTTCAACGGCATCACCCGGGCTCACGCCATCGCGCTGTGCCGCCAGGAGGGTATCGCCGTTCGCGTCGGCGATTTCGGCCTCGAGGAAGCGCGCGGCGCCGAGGAGGCCTTCGTCACCGGCACCATGGGCGGCATCACCCCCGTGCGCGGCATCGACGGCCACGTCCTACCCGAGTGTCCCGGACCGATCACCCTGCGCCTGACCGCGCTCTACGAGGCGCTGAAGGACGCCGAGGCGGGCGCATGACCGGGCCGGCGCGGATCGCCATGTGGTCGGGGCCACGCAACCTGTCCACGGCGATGATGCGCGCGTTCGAGAACCGCGCCGACACGGCGGTGGTCGACGAGCCCTTCTACGCCGCCTTTCTCGCCCGCACCGGGATCGACCATCCGCTGCGCGCCGAGGTGCTGGCCGCCGGCGAGACCGATCCTGAGCGCATCGCCGCCAGCCTCGAGGGGCCGGCCCCGGGCGGCAAGGCGATCTTCTATCAAAAGCAGATGACCCACCATCTGCTGGCCGATTTCCCGCGCGGGTGGATGAGCGGGTGCCGGCACGCCTTCCTGATCCGCAGCCCCGAGCGGGTGCTGGCCTCCTACGCCGCCAGGCGCGCCGAGGTCGAACTGGCCGACATCGGTTTCATCCAGCAGGCCGACCTGTTCGACGCCATCGCCGACCTCGCGGGTTCGGCCCCTCCGGTGATCGACGCCGAGGACGTGCTGGCCGATCCCGGCCGCACCCTGGCCGCCCTGTGCGCGGCGCTGCGCATCCCCTTCGATGCCGCCATGCTCGCCTGGCCGGCGGGACGGCGGGCCACCGATGGCGTCTGGGGCCCGGCCTGGTACGAGGCTGTCTGGCGCTCGACCGTCTTCGCGCCGCCCTCGCCCGCGCCGCCGCCGCTCAGCGGCCGGTTGGCTGAGATCGCCCACGCGGCGGCCCCTTCATACCAGCGCTTGGCGCGCCAGCGTCTGTGACGTAAAGCCGGGCCATGAGCATTCCCGCCGTCATCGCCATTCTGATCTTCATCGCCGTCCTGGCCGGCCTCAATCGCTACGAGTACGGCCGTTTCGACTGAGGATCGCGGCTGGGCCCTGGTCACCGGGGCCGCCAAGCGCCTCGGCGCCGCCCTGGCGCTGGCCGCCGCTCGCGCCGGCTTCGACATCATCGTTCACTATCGCCGTTCGGCCCGCGAGGCCGAAGCCACCGCCGAGGCGATCGCCGCGCTGGGGGTGAAGGCGGCCGTGCGCGCCGCCGACCTCGCCGATCCGGCGGCCTGCCGCCGGCTGGTGGAGGATGCGCCGGCGCCGCTCCGCCTGCTGATCAATTCGGCCTCGGTGTTCGAGCCCGACGCGGCCGAGAGCCTCGCCGGCTACGAGGCGGCGATGGCGATCAATCTGCGCGCGCCGCTCATCCTCAGCCAGGCGATGGCCGCCGCCCTCCCCGCCGACGCCCGCGCCCAGATCGTCAACATCACCGACCAGCGCGTCTGGCGCCTGACCCCGCGGTTCTTCAGCTACACGCTCAGCAAGGCGGCGCTGTGGACCGCCACCCAGACGCTGGCTCAGGCGCTGGCCCCGCGCATCCGGGTCAACGCCATCGGTCCCGGACCGACCCTGGCCTCGGTGCATCAGTCGGCCGAGGGGTTCGCCCGCCAGACCGCCGCCATCCCGCTGGGGCATGGACCGACCGCGGACGACATCGCCGCCGCCTTGACCTACCTCATCGGCGCCGAGGCCGTCACCGGTCAGATGATCGCCGTCGATGGCGGCCAGCACCTGGCCTGGAAAACCCCGGACGTCATCGATGACTAGGGTCGAGATCACCGTCACCCGGGTGTTCGTCCATCGCCTGGAGGTGCACGCCGAGATCGGCGTCTACGCCCACGAACGGGGCGTGCGCCAGCCGCTGCTGATCGACATCGAGGTCGAGGTCGATGCCGCCGGCTGGCGCCACCTGGACGATACCGTGAACTACGAGACCCTGGCCGGCCACGCCGAGGCGATCGCCGCCGGCGGCCATATCGGCCTGGTCGAATCCTTCGCACGCCGCCTCGCCGAAGCCGTTATCGCCGAGCCGCGGGTGCGGTCCGCCAGGGTTCGGGTGGAAAAACCGCGCGCGCTCGATCCGCGCTCGGCCTCCGCCGGCGTGGAGATTATCGCCCATCGGGGCTAGGATCGTCCGATGAGCGAGTTGCCGCCCTCTCCGCCTGCTCCGCCGTCCGGCGTCGCTCACGACCAGCGCCAGATGGCGTTCGTGATCTACATCCTCTACCTGGCGCATTTCGTGCCCCTGGTCGGCTGGGTGGCGAGCATCGTCGGCCTGGTGCTGGCCTATGGCGAGCGGGCCGCCGCGCCGGCCTGGCTGGCCAGCCACTTCACCTTCCAGATCCGCACCTTCTGGATCGGCCTGGTCTACTACCTGGTGTCCATCATCCTGTGCGTGATCATCATCGGCTTTCCGCTGCTGGTGGCGACCTGGATTTGGTTCGTCGTCCGCTGCGCGCTCGGTCTTTCGCGGCTGTCGCGCGATGAGGCCTATCCGACGCCGCAGAGCTGGACCTTCTAGGCCGGCTGCAGCTCGCGCCGCACCAGCTTGGCGAAATCGTCCATCAGCGAGAGCGAGAGATTGCCCGGCTGGAAACGGTGCTCGCCGACCCGCGAGACCGGCGTCACCTCGGCCGCGGTGCCGGTGATGAAGCACTCGGAAAAGCCGGCCAGCTCCTCGGGGCGGATGTGGCGCTCGATGACCTCGAAGCCCTTGCTCCTGGCCAGGTCGATGACCGCGCGCCGGGTGATGCCGTCGAGAAAGCAGTCGGCGATCGGGGTCACCAGATTGCCGGCCTCGACGAAGAACACGTTGGCCCCGGTGGCCTCGGCGACATAGCCGCGATAATCGAGCATCAGGGCGTCGGCGAAGCCTTCGCGTTCGGCGGCGTGCTTGGAAAGGGTGCAGATCATATACAGGCCGGCGGCCTTGGAGGCGGTCGGCGCGGTCTCCGGCGAAGGCCGCCGGTACCTGGCCCAGGTCATCTCGATGCCGCGCCGCTTCTCCTCGGGGTTGAAATAGCTCGGCCATTGCCAGGCGGCGATGGCCAGATGGATGCGGCTTGCCTGAGCGGCCACGCCCATGACCTCCGAGCCGCGCCAGGCGAGCGGCCGGATATAGCAGTCGTCGAGGCCGTTCCTGACACAGGTCTCGATGGTGGCGGCCTCGATCTCGGCCAGGCTGAAGGGAATTTCGAAATCGAGAATGCGCGCCGATTCGATCAGGCGCTGGCTGTGATCGCGCAGGTGGAACACCTCGCCGGCATACATGCGCTCGCCCTCGAACACCGCCGAGGCGTAATGCAGTCCATGGGTCAGCACATGCGCCTTGGCCTCGCGCCAGGGGGTGAACGCGCCGTCGAGCCAGATCCATCCATCACGATCGTCGTAGGGTATCAGCGCCATCGCGGCCTCCTTCGCGGCGCTTAGACGACGCCGAAGCGCCTGGCGTCAAACGAATTGGCGTCAGAGCGGGGGAGGCCTAGAAACCACGGCCATGGCCGCGCCGCCCTCTCCACGCCACCTGCTGATCGTCGACGACGACGATCGCCTGCGCGATCTGCTCAAGCAGTTTCTGAGCCGGGCCGGGTTCCGGGTCAGCACCGCGGCCTCGGCGGGCGGCGCGCGCCGCCTGCTGGCGACCCTGGCCTTCGACCTCATCGTCGTCGATGTGATGATGCCGGGCGAGGATGGCTTCGCCTTCACCCGCTGGCTGCGCGGCGAGGGCAAGCCGATCGGGGCCATCCCGGTGCTCATCCTCACCGCCCGCGGCCTGCCGGGAGACCGCATCGAGGGCCTCTCGATCGGGGCTGACGACTATCTGGCCAAGCCGTTCGAGCCGCGCGAGCTTTGCCTGCGCATCGAGGCCATCCTCCGCCGTGTCGGGCCGCCGCGCGAGGGGCCGCTGGTGATGGGCGCCTGTCGCTTCGATCCGGGCCGCGGCGAACTCACCGACGGCGAGGCTCTGGTGCGCCTGACCGAGGCCGAGATCCGCCTGCTGCGCCGGCTGGCGACGGCCGTCCACAGCGCCGTCGACCGGCTCGAGCTCGCCCACGACAGCGCCGATCCCACCGGCCGGGCGGTCGACATCCAGGTGACCCGGCTGCGCCGCAAGCTCGAGCCCGATCCGGCCAACCCGCGCTATCTGCGCACCGTGCGCGGCGTCGGCTACATGCTGACCCCCGACTGATGCTCCGCCCGAGGCTTTGGCCGCCGTTCGCATGGCGCCTGGTCAAGCGGCGCATGCCCACCACCCTGTTCGGCCGCAGCCTGCTGATCATCATCCTGCCGGTGACCATCATGCAGGTGGCGGTCACCTACGTGTTCTTCGACGCTCACTGGCAGACGGTGAACGCCCACCTGACCGAGGGCGTGGCCGGCGACATCGCCTGGATCCTGCGCAGCTGGGCCGAAGCGCCCGACCCCGCCAGCCTGCGCCGGATCACCGACCGCGCCCAGCAGACCATGGGCCTTTCCATCGCCTTCGAGGACGGGGCGATCCTGCCCAGGGGACGCCGGCCGCTGATGTTCGTGGCCGTCGACCGCTCCCTGCGACGGGCGCTCTCCGAGCACATCGACGCGCCGTTCTGGTTCGATACCGCCCGCTATCCGGCCTACGTCGACATCCGGGTCAAGGTGGCGCGCGGCGTGATCCGCATCATCGCCCCCAAGGATCGGGTATTCGCCACCCGCGGCCACATCTTCATCCTCTGGCTGGTGGTCGCCACCCTGATCCTCACCGCCATCTCGATCGCCTTCATCCGCAACCAGGTGCGGGCCATCGAGCGCCTGGCGGAGGCCGCCGACGCCTTCGGCCGCGGCGTCGATTTGCCCTTCCGCCCGCACGGCGCCAGAGAGGTGCGCCAGGCGGCCAGCGCCTTTCTGGCCATGAAGGCGCGCATCCAGCGCCACGTCGATCAGCGCACCACCCTGCTGGCCGCGGTCAGCCACGATCTGCGCACGCCGCTGACCCGCCTGGCCCTGGAACTGGCTCTCTCCGAGCCCGGTGCGCGCATCGAGGAGATGAAGGGCGACGTGGCCGAAATGGAGCACATGATCGATGATTATCTGGCGTTCGCGCGCGGAGAGGGCGGCGAAGCGGTCGAGCAGGTCGACATCGGCGCCCTGCTGAGCGAGGTCGCGGCCGGGGCCGGTCGAGCGGGCGCCGAGGTCACGGTCGAGGCCGAACCCGGCCTGGCGGCGGGAGCCCGTCCCAACGCGATGCGGCGCGCCCTGTCCAACCTGGTGATGAACGCCGCCGGCCACGCCCGCCATGTCGCCGTCATCGGCCGCTCGGCGCCGGCGGGCGGCATCGAGATCATCATCGACGACGATGGACCGGGCATCCCCGAGGATCGCTACGAGGACGCCCTCGCCCCCTTCGGCCGGCTCGAGGAGACCCAGAACACCAAGGGCGTCGGCCTGGGCCTGGCCATCGCCCGCGATATCATTCGCGGCCACGGCGGGGACTTGATCCTGGCGCGCTCGCCGCTCGGCGGTCTGCGGGCCCTGGTGCGAGCGCCGGGCTAAACCTGTCGCATTGCGACCTGCGGCCGATGGGCCACACCCGGGGCGGTTTTGCCGGGCATCGCCCCGTTGCAAGCTGGACAGTGGCGCGCGGGCCGTGCGATTCTGTGCGCTCAAGGTCGGCGGACACCGAACTCGACAGCAGAGTCGGGCGCCGAACTGAGTGGGGATGACCATCATGAAATTGCTGCTGGCGGGCGCAAGCCTGCTTCCCATGTTCGCCATGGCCAATATCGCGCACGCGGCCGCCGCCGCCGCCGGCCCGCCGGTGGTCAGCGAGGTGATCGTCACCGGCACCCGCCAGACCGGGGTCAAGGCCGCCGATAGCGCCGCGCCGATCTCGGTGGTCGGCGCCGACGCTCTGAAGCGCGTCGCGCAGCCGGACCTGATCACTTCGCTCGAGGAGAACCTGCCCTCGTTCAACTCCGAGGGCTACGGCCAGGACACCGCCGCTCTGGTGCTGACCGCCGACCTGCGCGGCCTCAATCCCAACGACACCCTGGTGCTGGTCAACGGCAAGCGCCGCCACACCACCTCCAACCTGCACATCGATCCCGGTCCGTATCAGGGCGCCGCTTCGGCCGACCTCGGCCTGATCCCGATCGCCGCCATCGACCACGTCGAGGTGCTGCAGGATGGGGCCTCGGCCCAATACGGCACCGACGCCATCGCCGGGGTGATCAACATCATCCTCAAGCACGCCAACAGCGGCGGATCGGTCAGCGGCACCATCGGCGAATATTACGAGGGCGACGGCCAGACCGGCGCCTGGTCGATCAACAAGGGCCTGGATCTGGGCGGCCGCGGCTTCCTCGATCTGACGGCGGAGGAACGCTACCACGGCTTTTCCCAGCGCGGCGGCTGCGACCGGCGCATTCAGAATCCGGACTGCACGCTCAAGGCCACCGACAATCCGGTCGATGCCGCCGGGGCCCAGATGCAGAGCCGCTATCCGCGGGTGAACCCGATCTACGGTGACACCAAGTCGAACATCTACAACGGCATGTACAACCTGGGGTACAATCTCACCGACAACATCCAGTTCTACAGCTTCGGCAGCTACAGCCACCGCAACGCCGAGGCGTTTGAGAACTACCGCCTGCCGACCAAGGTCCAGAGAACGGTCAACGGCGTTACGGTTTACCCCTTCCCCAAGGGCTTCAATCCCAAGGAGGCGGTCAAGGAAACCGATTACTCGGTCACCGGCGGCTTCAAGGGTGACGCCGGCGGATGGAACTGGGACCTTTCGACCACCTACGGGCGTGACAAGAACGACATCTACACCCTGGATTCCGCCAACAAGTCCCTGTTCGCCGACACCGGGTTCACGCCGACCAACTTCTACGACGGCGCCTTCACCGCGCGGCAGTGGACCAACACCCTCGACATCGACCGCGCGTTCGACGTCGGCATGGCCAGTCCGCTGAACGTCGCCTTCGGCGGCGAGATCCGCAAGGAGTGGTTCGCCATCACCGCCGGCGACGCGGGCTCGATCTTCGCCGAAGGCGGCCAGTCCTATCCGGGCTTCCAGCCGACCGATCAGGGCGAGCATTCACGCACCAACTACAGCGCCTATGTCGACTTCGCCGGCGAGCTGATCCGCAACCTCAAGGTCGACGTCGCCGGGCGCTATGAGCACTACAGCGATTTCGGCAACGCCACCTCCGGCAAGCTGACGGCGCGCTACGACTTCAGCCCGGCGTTCGCCATCCGCGGCACGGTCAGCACCGGCTTCCGCGCCCCGACCCTGGCCGAAGAGTTCTATTCGGCCACCAACGTCGCACCTCAGTTCGCCCAGGTGAACCTGCCGCCCAACTCGGCGGCCGCGGCCCTGGCTGGTTTCTCGCCGCTGAGGCCGGAAAAGTCGGACAACTACAGCGTCGGCTTCGTCGCCCACCCGATGGACCGCATGCAGTTGGCGGTCGACTTCTTCGAGATCGACATCCGCGACCGGGTGGTCAACACCGGCCAGCTGCTCGGCTCGACCTGCAGCGTGATCACCAACGGCGCCTGCCCGGCGGCGGACTACACGGTGATCTCGCAGGGGGTGCTGAACGCCATCGCCGCCCACGGCAACATCATCGACAGCGGCGTCTCCTACATCGGCATCGCGGTGTTCACCAACGGCGCCAACACCCGCACCCGCGGCGTCGAGGCCACCTTGAGCTACGCCTCCGACTTCGGCGAGATGGGCCATATCGATTGGTCGGCGGGCTTCAGCTACATCGACAACAAGATCACCAAGCTGGCCCCGCTGCCGGCGATCGTGGCCAACGCCGCGGCTGGCCAGAACACGCTCATCGACCCGACCTCGCTGAGCTACCTGACCACCACCGCGCCCAAGTGGAAGGCGGTGCTTGGGGCCAACTGGTCGTCGGGCCGGTTCAGTCTCTACGTACGCGAGAACATCTATGGCGCCGGGGACGAGATCGCCGCCCCCAATGGCTCCGGCACCGGGCCAAACGCCAGGGACCTGCACATCCCGGTCACCGGCATCACCAACCTCAACCTCGGCTATCAGCTGTTCCAGAGCCTGCGCCTGGAGGCCGGCGCGGACAATCTGTTCGACCACCGTCCGCCGGTGGTGCCGACCTTGCCGAACGGGCAATTGGCCGACGGCAACAACGTCTATGGCGAGCCGATCCAGTGGTCGCCGTGGGGCATCGACGGCGGCTACTACTATCTGCGGGCGACCTACAGCTTCTAAGCCCCGGCGGGGCGGGCCGCATGGCTCGCCCCGCGGCCTTCCCCGCGTTATCGTGACCTGGCGATGCTCACCCACCGCCTGGCGACAGAAGCCGATCTGCCGGCGCTGAAGCGATTGATGGCTCTGGCCATCGATCAGCTGCAGCGCGAGTTCCTGTCGCCGGCGGAGATCGCCGCCAGTCACGCGGTCATGGGCCTCGACACCCAGCTGATCGCCGACCGGACCTATTTCCGGGTCGATGAGGATGGCGCCCTGGCCGGGTGCGGCGGCTGGAGCCGGCGCGCGACCCTCTATGGCGGCGACCACTCCACTCACCTGCGCCAGCCAGCCGTGCTTGATCCGGCCCATGACGCCGCCCGGGTGCGGGCCATGTATACCCACCCGAGCTTCGCCCGCCGGGGCGTTGGCCGGCTGATCCTGTCGCTGTGCGAAGCGGCCGCCGCCGGCGAAGGCTTCAGGAGCGTGCAGTTGATGGCCACGCTCTCCGGCGAGCCCCTCTATCGCGCCTGCGGCTATGAGCAGATCGAACGCCTCGCCGCCGCCCCCGTGAACGGCGTCGCCGTGCCGCTGGTGCTGATGGGCAAGTCGCTCTGATGGCGGCCACGCCGACGGTGGCCCTGGAGGCCGCCCAGGCCCTCCTGGCCAGCGATCCCGCCGCCGCCGCCGCCAGCGCCCAGGCGATCCTCGCCGAGAGGCCCGGCGATCCCCGCGCCGCCCTGATCCTGGCCTCGGCGCGCCGCCGCCAGGGAGACACCGCCGGCGCCTATGCCGTGCTGGCCCCCCTGGCCCGGGCCTTTCCCGGCGCCGCCCTCACCCAATACGAACTCGGCCTGGTCCTTATCGCGCTCGGTAAAGCGGCCGAGGGCATCGCCGCCCTCGAGCGGGCGACCACCCTGAAGCCGGATCTCGCCGAGGCCTGGCTGGCGCTCGGCGAAGCCCTGTTCGTCGCCGGCGAGAGTGGGCGCGCGGAGCGGGCTTTCGCGCATCACGCGCTGGCCCTGACCGACCCCGCCCTCAAGCCGGCGGCGGCGGCGATGTTCGCCGGCAAGCTGGACCAAGCCGAGACCCTGTTGCGCGACCGTCTCGCCCGGGCGCCCGAGGACGCGGCGGCGCTGCACCTGCTGGCCGACGTCGCCCAGCGCGGCGGCCGCGAGTCCGAGGCCGAGCGGCTGCTGGCCCGCAGCCTGGCGATCGAGCCCGACGCCGCCGGGGCCCGCTTCGCCTACGCCGATCTGCTGTTCCGCCGCCAGGATGGCGAGGCGGCGCTGGCCCAGCTCGAGCCGCTGCTGGCGGCGGCGCCGGAGAGCTTCCCCTATCGCAACCTGATGGCCGCCTGCCTGGCGCTGCTCGGCCGGCACGACGAGGCGATCGCCCTCTATCGCGCCCTGCTCGAAAGCCATGGGCGGCAGCCGAAATTGTGGCTCAACCTCGGCCACGCCCTGCGCACGATCGGCGAGGCCGACGAGGCGGCGATGACCTACCGGCGCGCCATCGCCCTGCAACCGGCGTTGGGCGAGGCTTGGTGGAGCCTCGCCAATCTCAAGACCGGGGCCATCGATCCTGGCGAGACCGCGGCGATGGCGGCGCATCTGCGGCGCGGCGATCTGGCCGACGAGGACAGGCTGCATCTCTGCTACGCCCTTGGCCGGGCGCTGGAGGACGCCGGCGAGGACGCCGCCGCCTTCGCCAGCTACGCCGAGGGGGCCCGGTTGCGCCGCGCCGGCCTGCCCTACGCCGCCGAGACGGCGACGGCGCGCTGCGCGGCGAGCCTGAAGCTGTTCACGCCCGACTTCTTCGCCGCCCGCGCCACGGTCGGCTCGCGGTCAGCGGCGCCGATCTTCATCGTCGGTCTGCCAAGGTCGGGATCGACCCTGGTGGAGCAGATCCTCGCCAGCCATTCCGCCGTCGAGGGGATCATGGAGCTGCCCGACATCGGCTTTCTGGCCGGAACCATCCCGCCGCCTTACCCCGAGCGCCTGGCCGAGCTGCCGGCTGGCCAATTCGCCGCCTTGGGCGAGGCCTATCTCGAGCGCACGGCCATCCACCGCCGTCAGGGCCGGTCGCGGTTCATCGACAAGATGCCGAACAACTTCCACCACCTCGGCTTCATCCATCTGATCCTGCCCCGCGCCAGGATCGTTGATGTGCGGCGCCATCCGATGGCCGTCGGCTATTCGGTGTTCAAGCAGCTCTTCCATCGCGGCCAGGCGTTCTCTTACGACCTGGCCGACATCGCCCGCTACTATCGCGACTACCTGGTCCTGATGGCCCATTTCGAAGCGGTGCTGCCGGGCCGCGTCCATCGTTTGATCTACGAGGATCTGGTCGACGACACCGAGGGCCAGGTGCGCCGCCTTCTTGCCTATCTGGAGCTGCCCTTCGAGCCTGCCTGCCTGCGCTTCCACCAGACCCGCCGGGCCATCCGCACGGTCAGCTCCGAGCAGGTGCGCCGGCCGATCTACCGCGAGGGCCTCGAGCAATGGCGGCGCTTCGCAGCCGAGCTGAGCCCCCTGGCCGAAGCGCTGGGACCGGCGCTGGACAGTTGGCGGAGCTAGGCCGGAACCTCGCCATCCGGCGTCGCCACCAGCCGTTTGGGCGCCAGCCACAGCGCCGGCAGGATGGCCGCATAGACCACGGTGATGGCGATGACGCAGGCGTTGAAGTCGTGGAAGCGATCGTAAAGGTCGGCCCCCAGGATGTCGCCGAAGCGGGCGGCGATCCAGTAGAGCGCCCAGTAGATCATCATCACCGCCCCCTGCAGGCCGGGCGGGCACGAGCGGATCACGAGGTCGGTGTAGGCCGCGGTCGCCACGCCGCCCAGCAGGCCCATGATCACCGCGGCGATCAGCGCAGCGGTGACCGTATGGATGAAGGCCAGGGGGATCATCTGCGGCACCGCCGCCACCGTCCCCCAGAACAGCAGCGTCCTCAAGGGCACCCGCCGGCACAGCCAGCCGAACAGCAGGAAGGTGGGGATGAAGCCGGCGGCGAAGAGGGCGTTCCAGGCCCCCCACTGGGCGTCGCTGGCCTTGAGGGTGTTGGTGAGGAAATACTGCAGCGGCGTCTGCGCTCCAGGCGCGAAGCACCACAGGAGCCAGATCAGCAGCGCCGGATAGATCGGCCAGTGGCGGAACAGCCGCACCAGATCGGCGCGCCGGCTGGCGTTATCCGCCCGCTCGCTGTGCAGATTGTCGTACACGCTCTTCGGGCGCCACAGACCGTAGAGGGCGACGATGGCCATGATCGCCGCGCCGATCAGGAACAGGGTGCGCGCCGCCAGCTCGGCCTTCTCGCCCTCCAGCATGCCGCTCAGCACCCCGCCGAGGAAGAAGGCGGCCAGCGCCGGCAGCGACAGGAAGATGTTCCAGGCGGCGGCCATCCGGCCGCTCATCAGGTGCTGCTGGCCAAGAGTGGAGCTGAGGCCGTTGAGGGCGGCGTTGACGAACTGGTAGGCGATATTGCCCAGCAGCACCGCCGCCAGCAGCATGCCATAGCTCATCGGCGCGAAGGCGAAGACCGCGTAGATGAAGGCGGTGATGGCGCCAAAGACAATGAAGAAGCCGCGATCCCGGCGGCCGAGCGGATTGTAGGTGTCGCGAACAAAGCCGAACAGCCCGCCAAGGTATAGCGGCACGGCCGACAGCAGCCGGAACACCGCCACCTGGTGGGCCGCCAGGTGCAGCCGGTTCTTGAGGAAGAAGGTAATCGGGGTGTCGATGAAGCCGTTATGCGGCGAGCCGAAATACAGGAGGACGATGAGCACGCCGGCGTAGCCGAAGATGCGGGCCCGGGTCTGGGGCGCCAGTTCGACGGGGGCGGACGCCAGCGGAGCAGCCTGGGCGGTCATCGCGCTCAGAACCCGGCGCCGATGAGGGCCAGGCGCGCGCGCATCTGCTTCAGGCGCTTGTCGATTTCGGCCATGGTGCGGTTGTAGGCCCCTTCGTCGGCCCGCCACACCTGGAGAATTCGCGCCCACACCAGGGTCATGGCCGCCAGGCGCGGCGCGGTCGCCTCGATGCCCGCCGCCTCGAGGATCGCGCGCGCCGCCCTCGGCAGGTGCGGGGCCAGCATCACCAGCGCCTCGCCCTCGACGCCGGCGAGGATGGCGCGATAGGCGCCCATGGCCTCGATCCTGGCCATGGCGGCGTCGAACAGCCGATCGTGGACATCCTCCGAGGGCGTCGCGGCGGTGGCCAGCGCCGCGGCGTCGAAAGCGCCGCCCAGGTGATCGATGATCGCCACCTTGCTCGGCGCGACGGCGTAGAGCTCGGCCAGCGGGATGGCGGCCTTGTCGGCCACATCGCGCAGGCTGACGTATCGCCACGGGCGCTCGGCGCACAGGGCCTCCAGCGCCGCGGCGGCGCGCTCGATAAGATCGCTCATCGGCCGAGCTCTCGCGACCTGGCCGTGGCCGCGCCGACCGCCCGCTGCAGCAAGGGTCCAAGACCCTCGGGCCCCATGAGTTCGGCCAGCGCCGCCTCGGTGGTCCCGCCAGGCGATGTCACCCGGCGGCGAAGCGCGGCCGGATCATCGCCGCTGGCGGCCAGCAACGCCGCCGCGCCGGTGATCGTCGAGCGCACCATCCGCTGGGCTTCGGCCGCCGGCAGCCCGGCCGTGGCCGCCGCCCCCTCCAGCGCCTCGATGAAGGCGTAGAGATAGGCCGGGGCCGATCCGGACGCGGCGGTCGCCGCGTGCATCAGCTCCTCTTCGTCCAGCCGGCTCACCGCGCCCAGCGGCGCGAACAGGGACCGCAGCGGCTCGGCCAGCCCCGGCTCGGCCGACCACACGGCGATCGATCCCTGGCCGATCGCGACCCCCAGCGTCGGCATCGCCCGGGCGATGGACTGGCGGGGGAAGACATCGGCGAGATCCTTGGCGGCGATGCCGGCGACCACCGAGACCACCGTGGCTTCGGCCGCCAGGAGCGGGGCGAGGGCCGCGGCGCCCGCCCGCCAGACCTGCGGCTTGACCGCCAGCACCACCCAGCGCGCCGTCGCCAGGTCGGGTTCGGGCGGATTGAGCCGCGCGCCGGCGCTCGCCGCCGCCAGCGCCTCCGGCCCGGGATTGGGGTCGCGGATGATCAGTTCGGCGAGCAGTCCGGCGCGCCGCCAGCCGGCGATCATCGCCCCGCCCATGGCCCCCGCGCCGACGACCAGGATGGGACCCTTCACCCACGCCCCCTTTCCCCGTTGGCGTGGGGGGAGGCCCGGCCCCCGGGTTCGATCGCAGGTCGGCCCGAGTACAGGCTCCGCCGGGAGGGGGCAGCGCCCCCTGCGCCGCCTAGGCCCGGCCGAGGGTCTCGAACATGCACGCCGCCATCGCCTCCTTGGGCGTCTTGCCGCCCGCGAGCAGAAAGTCGAACGCCGGATAGAACCGATCGCCGGCCTCCATGGCCGCGTCGATCATCGACGCCGTCTGGGCGATCGACGGCCGCTCGCCGTCGGGCAGGGCGAGCGCGTGGCGGAAGATGATCTCGCCGTCCTCGCTCCAGATCTCGAAATGGCCCAGCCACACCCGCTGGTTGACCAGATTGACCAGCTCGTGGGCGGACGCGCGCAGCGCGCCCTCGGCCTTGCGATCCATGGCCAGGCACAACTGCAGGCAGTCCGCCTCCGGCCGCCAGGCGAACCACAGCTCGTATTCCTTCCAGTCGCCGGTCAGGGTGAAGGCGACATCGCCATCGTCGGTGCGATCGAAGACCAGATTCTCGGTCGCCAGCATGTGCTCGACCACGTCCAGGGGATCGAGGGCGATCAGGGTCTCTTCGGCTTCCGGTCTCAAACTGTCCATGGGGTAAGGCTCATCCTCGACGGTTGGGCGAAAGGAAGGGCCGCTTACACACGCGCGCGCCTTGACGCATAAGGTGCTTCGCCTCCCTCGTCTCGCTCTGGTTCAGGCTTGCTTGGCGCCTTTCACGGCGGCGATTTCGGCCCGCAATGCGGCGACCTCGGCCTTGAGGGCGTCAAACTCCTCGCGCTTGATGAGATCGAGTTCGCCGGCCCACCGGTCGGACTGGGCCCGGAAGGCGCTCTTGGCTTCCTCGCCAGCGGCCTGGGCGAGGCCCATCGCCGCCTGGGTCAGCTTGGCCATCTCATCCAAAAACGGATTCTGCGACTGCATGGCGCTCCTTTAGCGCATGGCGCGCCGATTGCGAGTCTCCACTCCGGTGACGGTTGGCATTAAGACGCCTGCCATGGCGCTCGCGTTTCCTCCCATCCGCCCGGATCTCGTCACCATACCGGCGTTCAAGGTCGGCGGGGCCCAGATCGGCCCCTTCGCCCTGCGCTGGTACGCCCTGGCCTACATTGCCGGCATCGTCCTCGGCTGGCGCTATGCGCTCGGCCTGGCGCGCAACAACCGGCTGTGGGGCCCGGCCGGGCCGCCGGCCAGCGCCTTGCAGATCGATGATCTCATTCTGTGGCTGACCCTTGGCATCATCGTCGGCGGGCGGATCGGCTACCTGCTCTTCTACATGCTGCCGCTGGCCGATGGCCGCGCGGCCTTGATCGCCGATCCCCTCGAGGCGCTGCGCATCTGGCACGGCGGCATGAGCTTCCACGGCGGCATGATCGGCGTCACCCTGGCCCTGGTCGGCTTCGCCGCCGCCCAGCGCCTGCCGCTGCTCGCCCTGGCCGACCTGATCGCCTGCTGCGCGCCCATCGGCCTGGGCTTCGGCCGCATCGCCAACTTCATCAACGGCGAGCTCTGGGGGCGGGTGACCAGCCTGCCCTGGGGGATGGTGTTCTGCGCCCCGCAGATCCCCACCGCCCCCGACGGCTCGTGCCTCGCCGGTCCCCTCCCCCGTCATCCGAGCCAGCTCTACGAGGCGACCCTGGAGGGGCTGGTGCTGTTCCTGATCCTGCGCTGGGTGACGCACAAGGGCGGCTGGCTCAAGCGACCGGGCGCGGTCACTGGCCTGTTCCTTGCCGCCTACGGGGTGATGCGCATCTCGCTGGAGAATGTGCGCATGCCCGACGCCGGCCTGCGCGACCTGCCGTTTGGGCTGACGGTGGGCATGATGCTCTCGGCGCCCATGGTCATCGCCGGCGCCTGGCTGATCTGGCGTGGGTTCAGGACCCGGGACCTCTCGCGCATTGACAGCGCATCCGGCTAATTCTACCCCGTGACGACTTCGGGACGGCGGTATCGAATGCAAGGCGCCCCGGCGCACGCCACCAAGATCGGACGCACCGGCGCCTGGCGCCTCGTCGTCAGCGTCATCCTGCTATTCGCCTTCGGCCTCCAGTCCTACATCACCCAGACCCATTTCCACCGGCCGCCGGTTGCGGCCGAGCGTTTGGCGCTGGTCGCCCATGGCGCCTCGCCGGCGGACAACGAAGCCACCGGCTGCCCGTACTGCCAGGCCGTCGCCGCCGCCGGCGCCTTCTTTGCTTCGGCGACCCCCGTCCTGGGCGCGCCGCCCCTTCGGGCGCTGGCCCCCGCCCGGCCGGCGATCCTCGTCAGCCTCGCCAACGCCGCCGTCAGTTTCAGCTGGCGAAGCCGGGCCCCGCCACAGTCCTGACCCTCGAATCCGAACGTCCGTGACGGCTGCGCATGCGCCCCGCGGGCGATGCGTATGGGTCAGACCTGGTCGATCCGTGACCAGCTCGCTGTGGAGACGCCGATGTCATCCTCCGGCAACCCCCATGGGACCGCGGCCCAGGCCGTGCGCGGCGCGCGGTGCGCCGCCGCGGCCGCGCTGCTCGCCGGCTGCGCCGTGGGGCCGAACTTCAAGCCGCCGGCCCCGCCTGAGGTCGCCGGCGTCACCGCCCAGCCGCCTCCGGTCACCGCCGCGACCGCCGGCGTGCCTGGCGGCGCGGCGCAGCGTTTCGTCGCCGGGGCCGACATCTCCGGCCAATGGTGGACCCTGTTCCACTCGAAAGCCCTCAACGCCCTGATCGACGAGGCCCTGGCCAATAGTCCTGACCTCAAGGCGGCGCAGGCGGCGCTGAGGGCGGCCCACGAGGCCGTGCTCGCCCAGCGCGGGGCCTACTTCCCAAGCGTGACCGCAAGCGCGTCCGCTTCCCGCCAGAACCAGCCCCTGGTGCTCGCGCCGGCGCTCAACTCCAACACCTTCCTCTACAGCCTGTTCACCTCCGAGGTCAGCGTCGCCTACACCCCGGACGTCTTCGGCCTGAACCGCCGGACGGTCGAATCGCTGCGCGCCCAGGCGCAAGCCGTCCGCTATCAGGAGCTGGCGGCCGACACCGCCCTGACCGCCAACGTGGCGGTGACCGCGATCCAGCTGGCGGCCGCCGACGATCAGGTGAGCACCACCCGATCGCTCATCGCCACCCAGTCGCGGCTGCTGCAGATTCTGCGCTACCAGCGGGACAGAGGCTATGCGAGCGGCCTCGACGTCGCCGCCCAGAAATCGCAGCTCGCCCAAACGCAAGCCAGCCTGCCGCCGCTGGTGAAGCAGGCCAGCCAGCTCGCCGACGCACTGGCCGATCTGGTCGGCCGATTCCCGAGCCAGGCCCCCAAGGCGAGGCTGTCGCTGGCCGACCTGGAGCTGCCTCGCGACCTGCCGCTGAGCCTGCCCTCGGCGCTGGTGGAGCAGCGCCCTGACGTGCTCCAGGCGGAGGCCAACCTGCACGCCGCCAGCGCCGAGGTCGGCATCGCCGCCGCCAATCGCCTGCCGAGCCTCCAATTGACCGCCAACAGCGGGGCCACGGCGACCGCGATCGGCGGGCTGTTCGCGCCGGGGACCGGCTTCTGGGGCCTGGGCGCGGCGCTGACAACGCCGATCTTCGAAGGCGGCGCCCTGCTGCACAAGGAGCGCGCCGCCCGCGCCGCCTACGATGAGGCGGCTCAGCAGTACCGCAGCACGGTGCTGACCGCGTTCCGCAACGTCGCCGACAGCCTGGCGGCGCTGGAGCAGGACGCGCAGGCGCTGAGCGCCGCCGCGGCGGCGGCGGAGGCCGCCAAAACCACCCTCGACGGCGCCGAGCGCCAGCTGAAGGACGGCTACGTCGGCTATCCGGCGTTCCTGGCCGCCGAGCAGGCCTATCAGCAGACCCAGATCAGCCTCGTGCAGGCCGAGGCCAATCGCTTCGCCGACACGGCGGCGCTTTTCCAGGCGCTTGGCGGGGGCTGGTGGCGCCGCGGCGACCTGGCCGGAGCTGGTCATCATGATTGAATCGGCTCGCCACGCCGGCGCCGCGGTGGTCCTCGCGGCGGCCGCGACGGTCCTGCTCGCCGGCTGTTCAGGCAAGGAACGCCAGGCGGGCGCCCCGGCCGCGACCGGCGTCACCCTGACCCGCGCCCAGCGGGAGCATCTCCGGCTCTACCGCATCCAGTCGTCCCAGTTCCACCGCACGATCGAGGTCAATGGCGTCGTCGATTTCGACAGCGACCAGGCCAGCGGCGTGCTGGCCCCGTTCGGCGGCCGGGTGACCCGGGTCCTGGTCGTCCTCGGCCAGCGGGTCAGCAAGGGCCAAGCTCTGGCGGAGGTCGACTCGCCGGACTACGCGGCCGCCGTCAGCGCCTATCGCAAGGCGGCGGCGACCGCCGCCGTCACCCGCGGCATCGCCAACCGCGATCAGGACCTGCTGCG
>DASYGN010000099.1:0-11457 GCA_035999625.1 Caulobacteraceae bacterium
TACTCGGCCCGCAACCGCTCGGCCTCGATCCGCATCCCGCACGTGGAGAGC
The DNA here is from genome assembly GCA_035999625.1 of Caulobacteraceae bacterium. GTDB lineage: Bacteria > Pseudomonadota > Alphaproteobacteria > Caulobacterales > Caulobacteraceae > Acaudatibacter. The sequence goes on from DASYGN010000099.1 coordinate 52, forward strand.
CCCAAGGCCAAGCGCATCGAGGTCCGCTTCCCCGACCCCATGGGCAACCCCTACCTGACCTTCGCCGCCCTCCTGATGGCCGGCCTCGACGGTATCGAGAACCGGATCGATCCCGGCGCGCCGATGGACAAGAACCTCTACGACCTCCCGCCCCGCGAGCAGAAGCGCGTCCCCGAGGTCTGCGGCTCGCTCAAGGAGGCGCTCGACCACCTCGACAAGGACAGAGCCTTCCTCAAGAAGGGCGGCGTCTTCGACGACGACTTCATCGACGCCTACATCGCGCTCAAGATGGAGGAGGTCTTCCGCCTCCAGCTCCACCCACACCCCGTCGAGTTCGATATGTACTTCAAATGCTGAGCACTAAAGACGGCAGATAAAAATCGGGCGGGAATACCTGACGAACGGCCATCTGCATTCAAAGCAAGAGGGGACAACACATGGCCATCCGTTCAAAACTGTCAGTCGCCGCGACCTTGGCGCTGCTGGCCGCGCCGGCGCTGGCCGACCCGCTGGCCCAGCCGAGCATGGGCGCCACCCTGGCGGGCGCCGCCAATCCGTTCAGCCTCGCCGCCGGGCCGCTGGGCAAGGTCTATGTCTCCGGGGTGGTGAGCGGCCTTGGCCTGGTGCAGGACAATCACTCGCCGTTCGACCGCTCGAACCTGGCCGATCTCGCCAACGGGCAGGTGTTCATCCAGACCACCTCGGGGCCGGTGCAGTTCTTCATCGACGCCGGCGTCTACGCCTTGCCGGCGCTTGGAACGGCGTACGTTCACGCCACCACCAACACCAGCGCCACCTACAGCGGCCTGCCGATGGCCTATCTGAAGCTGCAGCCGACGCCGGAGTTGTCGATCCAGATCGGCAAGCTGCCGACCCTGATCGGCGCCGAGGCGGCGTACACCTTCCAGAACATTAACATCGAGCGCGGCCTCCTGTGGAACCAGGAGCCGGTGTTCAGCGACGGCGTCCAGGTCAACTACGCCAAGGGCAAGATCGCCCTTTCGGTGTCGCTCAACGACGGCTTCTATTCCAACCGCTACAATTGGCTGAGCGGCTCGGCCGCCTACACCCTCAGCGCCAAGGATTCGCTCACGGTTTCGGGCGGCGCCAGCCTTTCCAGGTACGACCGCCAGACCACCGCCACGCCGGTGCTGCTCAACAACGGCGGCCTCGTCGATCTCATCTACACCCACACCGAGGGGCCGTGGATGATTTCCCCCTATCTTCAGTATACCCACTCCGAGCCGATACACGCGCTGGGGCAGGATTTCGCCGGCGCCGACACCTGGGGCGCGGCGGTGCTGGGCAAGGTGAGCTTCAATGCGCACTGGAGCCTGGCCGGACGGGCGGAATACATCGCCAGTTCCAGCGCCGCCTGCCCGCCCGGCGATCCGCTGTGCGCGCGGACCAGCCTGCTCTATGGGCCGGGCAGCAAAGCCCTCTCGCTCACCCTCACCCCGACCTTCCAGCAAGGCGCTTTCTTCGCCAGGGCCGAGGCGTCGTGGGTGGACGTGTTCAGCGGCGCGAGCGGGGCGATGTTCGGCCAGCTGGGCGATGCCCGCTCTCAGGTCCGCGGCCTGATCGAGACCGGCTTCGTTTTTTGAGCCGCCCACCCTCCCCATCCAGGGGGGGGTGGGGGAGAAAGCCTACAGCGTCAGGCCGGGGTCGGTTTCGCTCGCGGCCGGGGCCGCCGCGCCGCTCAGCGCTTTCCCGTAGATGCGGTAGGTCTTGTAGATCTTCGCCCCGAAGCTCTCGAGGATGTGGCGCATGGGCAGGTTGTCCTCCAGGATCCACGAATATTCGGCCTGCGTGATGCCGATCCGGGGGGCCTCGCGACGGAAGGCCTCGAGGATCAGGAAGGGGGCGAAGGCGCCGCGGGCTTCGCGGGCGAACTTGCGCTTGACCCCCATCAGCGGCACCCGGCCGCGCTTCACGCCCCGGACCTTGAGCCGCCAGAGGAGCTTGGCCCAGCCGAACGGCGCCAGCTTGCCGCCCAGATCGAAGATGGCGTCGTTGAGATTGGGCAGCAGAGCCCCGAAGCCGGCCGCCTCGCCGTCGATCTCGATGAACCAGATCAGCCGTGGATGCAGAAGCAGCTTCAGCGATTCGCCCAGGTGCCGCGTCTCGGCCTCGGTGATCGGGGCGAAACCCCAGTTCTGCTCCCAGGCGTCGTTCCAGATCTCCACCAGGGTGCGAACCTCGCCGTCGAAATCCTTCATGTTGATCGGACGGAGGACCAGGCCGGGCGCCGGCGGGCGCTTGAGCCGCGCCTCGACCCCGGCGGTGAAGGTCGGGATGCCGGAATAGTAGGCGTAGAGGTCCTTCAGCTTGGCGTAGCCCTGCTCTTCGATGCGCCGGGCGGCGTAGGGCCGGTCGTGACCCATCATCAACATCGGCGGGGTGTCGAAGCCATCGATGAGCAGACCGACCTCCTCGTTGATGGAGAGATTGAAGGGGCCGATGGCGCGCGCGCGGCCGCGCTGGCGCAGCCAGTCCTCGGCGGTGGCGAGAAGGGCCTGGAACACCGCCGGATCGTCCTCGCCGGCGATCATGCCGAAGTAGCCGGCCGGCGCTTCGGCCTCGGTCCGCGCCAGATGGTCGATCTGGGCGCTGATGCGGCCGACATCGCGGCCATCCCTGACCGCCAGCCAGAACTGATGCTCGGCGTGAGCGAAGAACGGATTGTGCTTGGGCGAGAGGGCCTCGCGGCGCTCGAACATCAACGGTGCGATCCATTTCGGATCGCTCGCGTTCAGGCGCATCGGCACGCGGATGAAACGCTCGAGCTCGGCCTTGTCGGTGACCGGGATGACGGACAGGCCCATGGACCTCAGCCCTCGGCGTAGAGGAGCAAGGTGGCGGCTCCGGCGGCGAAGGCTACCGGCGCGCCCCAGGCGGCGGCCCACGGCGGCAGGACACCGGTCTGGCCCATCGCGGTCAGCACCCCGTCGGCGACCAGATAGAACAGGCCAAAGCAGAGGCCGAGGATCACCGGGATCGAGCGGTTCGAGCGGGCGTGGCCGAGGGCCGTGGGCAGGGCCAGAAGCAGCATGATGATCGGCGCGAGCGCCTCGGCCAGGGTGCGATAGAGGCGGGTCTGGAACTCGCTCGGGCTCTTGTCGACCGGTCCCTTGCCGAACAGCGAGCGATAGGCCGCTCCGGAGGTCATCTCCCACGAGCCGGCGAACAGCCGCGCGGTGTCCGCCGGCCGCAGGGTGGTCGGCCAGTCGGCGGCGCTGACGGTCATCTTGTCGGCGTGGTCCTGGTGCAGGTCGGTGATGGTGGCGTTGGTGAGCCGCCAGTCGTGGCCGGTCCAGGCCGCCTGACCGGCGGTGACGCGGCGCACCAGGTCCTTCTGCGGTCCGCGCTCGTAGACGGAGACGCCGCGCAAGACCCGGCCGTCCGGCGTGGCGGCGCGCACCATGACCACGTCGCCATCGATGCGGAACCAGCGCGGCGTCTGGGCCTGGGCGGTCGGTCCGGGGGCGCTGGACGCCCACCAGGTGGCCAGAGCCTGCTGCGCCCTGGGCGTCACCTGATCGGCGATGACCAGGTCCAGGGCCGCCACCGCCAGGGCCACCGGCAGGGTGCGGCGGAAGATTTGCAGCAGCGAGAGGCCGCTGATGCGCATCACCACCAGCTCGCTGTTACGGGCCAGCTGGCTGAAGGTGAACAGCGCCCCGGCGAGCACCGCGAACGGGGCCACCTGCTCGAACAGGTAGGGCAGGCGCAGGGCCATGTAGTGGGCGATGGCGACCGCGCCGCCCCTGACCAGCAGGTCGTTGGTGCGCTCCAGGAGGTCGATGAGCTGCAGCATGCCCATCAGGGCGGCGCCGGCGGCGATGGTGCGCACGGCCATGATCCGGGTCAGATAGGCCGAAAGGCTGAGCGCGCCTTTGGCGCGCATGGCCCCCACCCTGGCCTTGGGCCGGCGCTCGAACAGCTGCTCGATGCGCGTGAACAGGCCCGACAGCGGGGTCTCGCCGGGACGCCGGCGAGAGGAGAAAAACAGCCACACGGCGAACACCGCCTGGGCCAGGAACAGGCCGCCGATGGCGAGCAGCGGATCGACGGTCCCCGAATCGGCGAAGCCCTTGCACAGGGTGATGCCGTGGTGGAAGGCGACCAGGACCACGGCCCCCAGTATGATGCCGGGCGTGCGCCGACCGCGCTTGACCGCCATGGCCAGGGGCAGGGCCAGCAGCGGCAGGAACGGCACCCCGAACGAGCGCGCCAGGCGCGAGTAAAGCTCGCCTTCCAGCACCCGCTTGGGGATCACCGCGTCCGGCCGGCCGATCTCGCGCACCAACTCGGTGAGAGTCAGCTCCTGCTCATCGCCGCCGCGCGGCGCCAGGGTGGTGTCGTTGCTGAGGATCTGCTTGTCGTCGAATTCGCCGAAGCGCAGCAGCCGCTCGCCCTTGGCGTTGTCGGTGAGGATGAGCCCGCCGGTCAGATGCAGATCGGTGGTCTTGCGGTCGGGAGAGAGCGCCAGGGCCCCCTCGCCGGCGGTGACGATGGTTTCGCCGCCGGGAGCGGCGCGGCGGATGAACACGCCCTTGAGGCGCCGGCCGGTGGCGTCCACCTCGTCGGCGGTGATGGTGAAGTTGGGACCGGCGTTGATGAACTCCTGCGGATCGAGCTGGGCGGTCCAGCCGGCCTTGGTCGCCGCGTTCATCACCACCCGGTAGCCGAAGCGGCTGTAGGGCTGCAGAAAGCCGGCCAGGAGCAGGCTGCCCACACCCAGGATCACCCCCACGAACACCAGCGGGGCGGCGATGCGCTCGAATGACACGCCGCCGGCGAGGATGGCGTCGAGCTCCGAATCATCGCCCAGGCGGGCGATGACGATGAACATGGCGACGCAGAACGAGGCCGGCAACGCCAGGCCGAGCTGGTAGGGAATGAGGCTGGAGACGAGGCCGAACAGATAGCCCATCCGCGCCCCGTTGGATTCGAGCTGGTTGATCAGGCGCAGGGTCTGATCGAGCAGGAAGGCGACCAGGGTGACGCCGAGCACGCCCAGCGCCGGCATGGCCAGCAGGCGCAGCAGATAGCCGTCGAGGATCGATGGTCGCCAGGTGGTCTTGCGGGGAACCGGGGCGTCCAGCGCCAGGGATGTCACGTCTCTAGGCGACCCCGCCGGCGCGACGCTTGTCGGCACTCAAGAAACCCAGCCGCTCGCCGACATCGGCGAAGATCGCCAGCGCGGTGTCGATCTGCGCCGTGGTGTGGGCGGCGCTGACCGAGGTGCGCAGCAGGCAGACATCGGACGGCGTCGCCGGCGGAATGGCGAGGTTGAGATACAGGCCGGATTCGAGCAGCAGCTTCCAGAAGGCCACCGCCATCTCCTGGTTGGGCATGGCCACGGCGACGATGGGATTGGGCTCGGGTCCGGTCTGGAAGCCCATGGCCTCCAGGCCATGGTAGAGCCGATGGGCGTTGCGGATCAGGCTTGCGCGCAGCGCCGGCTCGCGGCGCAGGCGCCGGAGGGCCTCCAGGGTGGAAGCGACCACGCCGGGCGGCAGCGAGGCGGTGAACATGTACGGCCGGCAGACGATGCGCATGACATCGAAGTCGGGATCGTTGGAGACGCAGAATCCGCCGACGCTGCCGAGACTCTTGGAAAAGGTGCCGACGATGAAATCGACGTCGTCCTCGACCCCGGCGGCCTCGGCCAGGCCCCGACCCTTCTCGCCGAGCACGCCCATCGAATGGGCCTCGTCGACCAGCAGATAGGCGCCGGTTTCGCGCTTGACCGCGGCGATCTCCTTCAGGGGCGCGGTATCGCCGAGCATGGAGTAGATGCCCTCGACGACGATCAGCCGATCGCCGGGCGCGCCGGAAAGGCGCCGCAGGCGCTTGTAGAGATCGTCGGGGCTGTTGTGGCGGAAGCGGATCACCTCGCCGTGGCCGAGGCGTGAGCCGTCATAGATGCTGGCGTGGCTGTCGGCGTCCAGAAGCAGGTGATCCCCGCGCCCGACCAGGGCCGAAAGGATGCCGAGGTTGGCCTGGTAGCCGGTGCTGAACACCATGGCGTGCTCGCGGCCGTAGAAGTCGGCCAGGGCGTCCTCGAGCTTGACATGGCCGTCGTAGGTGCCGTTGGCGACCCGCGAGCCGGTGGTGCCGGTGCCCTGGCTGCGGGTGGCCTCGACCGCCTTGTCGATGCAGGCGGCGTCGAAAGTCAGCCCCAGGTAGTTGTTGGTGCCAAGAAGAATGGTGCGCCGGCCGTTCAGCATCCCCTCGGTGGGCGAGAGCACCGAATCGAACCGCACATCGACGCCGTGGGAATGCAGGGCGTCATAGACGAGCCGCTGGGCGGCGTGTTTGGCGAGTATCGTCATTCTGGGGTCCCGCTGCGCAGGTCTTCGACCGCGTGAATGAGATCACTGACCGTCTGTATCTGAGCGATCCGATCGAGCGGGATCGAGATATCATAGAAGTCCTCGATCGCCATGACGAAATTCATCACCCCCAAAGAATCCATCCCCAGGTCTTCGACTATATCGGTGTGGTCGTTAATACGAACTGGATGACCTAGCACCTGTTCGAAGATGCTGGAAATGTCTCCAAGAACGACTGTCTCGGGCGCATCTGGCTTGTCTTCCACCAACGCTAACTGTCGGATTGGCCGCATGCCGCCGCTTAGCCCCCTCACGCCGGACCAGAGATCGACGCACCGTAACAGCTTTGCGACCGGGGCTTCAACTCCGGGCGAAAAGATCAAAGGCGTCCAAGGGTTGTCGTCTGGCGGCCTAGATCCAGCCGGCGCGCCGGTACCAGGCGAGCGCGTCGGCGAATCCGGTTTCGAGGGAAAATTTGGCCGCGGGGGCGTTCGGCGCCAGTTCGCTCTCCCCAACCGACCAGTCGTCGTGAAGCATCTCGCGCGCCTTGCCGCGGGTGAAGATCCTCGCCTGGCCGCAGAGAGACCCGGCGAGCTCGGAGGCCAGGCCAGCGATGCGGATGGCGCTCGCCGGCAGCGGTGCGAAGGGAACCCGTCGGCCGGCGGCCCCGAAGGCCGCGGAGATGATCTCGCGCCAGGCGTAGCCGGCCGGGCGCGCGCCGCCGACGGCGTAGACGCCGGTCAATTCGCCTCTTTCCATCAGATCGATGATGGCGGTGGCGACATCGTCGACGTGGGCCAGAGCCAGACGCGCCGCGGGCCTCGCCGGCGTCGGGGCGAGGGGGGCGCGGGCGGCCATCCGGAAGAGGCCAAGGGTGGCTGCATCGCCCGGTCCATAGATCACCGGCGGGCGGATAATCGCCAGCCGCTCGCCCGCCGCGGCGCGCGCCGCCGCCTCGCCGGCGCGCTTGCTGGCCGCGTAGGGCGAAAGCTCGGGGGCCCTGGCGGCGAGGCTGGAGACGTGGATGACTTGGCCGGGCGCGGCGGCGGCGAAACCGCCGGCGCCCTCGGCGTTGACGGTCAGAAATTCGGCCGCCGTCCTGGCCTTGGTGAGACCGGCGCAGTTGACCGCCGCCAGCGCGCCGGCGGTGAGCATCTCCAGCGCCGCCCGGTCGGCGAGATCGCCGCACACCGTTTCGGCCCCGAGCGCGGCCAGTCGCTCGGCGTCGGCGCGCCGGCGGACCAGGGCCCGCACCGTCCAGCCGTGCTCGATCAGGCGCTCCGCCAGCCGGGCGCCCAGAAACCCGCTGGCCCCGCTCAGGGCCGCGGTCCGGCTCACGCGCCGACCGGCTGGGCGGCCTCCTCGAAAGCTCCGGAAAGGTAAAGTGATCGGGCGCGCGAGCGGCTGAGCTTGCCGGACGAGGTTTGCGGGAGGCTGTGCGGCGGCGCCAGGACCACCTCGACGTCGAGGCCATGGGTGACCCGCAGCACCCCGGCGGCGGCGTCCTTGAGCGCCTGGCGGCGCTCCGGCTCACGGGTGCGGCACTGGACGAGGGCGATCACCCGCTCGCCGGCCGCCTCGGTGACCTGGAAGGCAGCCACATCGCCGCTGCGCAGGCCCTCGATTTGCCGCTCGGCGGTCCATTCCAGATCCTGCGGCCAAACGTTGCGGCCGTTGACGATGATCAGGTCCTTGGCCCGGCCAGTGATGACGATCTCCTCGCCGAGGAAGTAGCCAAGATCGCCGGTGTCCAGCCAGCCGTCGGCGCCCAGCACCTGGCTGGTCTCCTCGGGGGCGTTGAAATAGGCTCGCATCAAACTGGGTCCGGCGGCGAAGATGCGGCCGACGCGGCGCGCCGGCAGGACCTCCCCGGTTTCGCCCCGCACCTCCAGGCGATGGCCGGGCAGCACCTTGCCACAGAGGGCGAACTCGCGCGCGCGGCTCTCGCCCTTGGCCGGCGCGGCCAGGCCCTGGCGCTCGAGCTCGGCGACATCGGCGCCGTCGGTCTTGAGGCCCTGGCCGATCGGGCTGAGGCTGAGGGCCAGGGTGGCCTCGGCCATGCCGTAGCTGGCGACGAAGGCGCGCTGATCGAAGCCGGCCTCGCCATAGGCCTCGGCGAAGGCGCGCAGGGGCCCTGGCCGGATCATGTCGCCGCCGACCCCGGCGATCCGCCATGAGGACAGATCGAGGGTTTGGCCGCCGGCCGCCCCCGCTCGCCTGGCCGCCAGATCGTAGCCGAAGGTCGGGGCGTAGGAGATCGTGCCGCCGCGGCCGAGCAGATCGAGCCACAGACCCGGCCGGCGCACGAAGGCGGTGGTCGGTAGAAGGTCGATGGACACCTGGAAGGTGAGGCCGGTCAGCAGCATGCCGACCAGGCCCATGTCGTGGTAGAGCGGCAGCCAGCTCACCGCCCGGTCGGCCGGCCCCACCGCCAGGCCCTCCGGTCCGCCGATGGCGGCGATGTTGGCCATCAGCGCCCGCTGGGTGACCGCGACCCCGACCGGAAACCGGGTGCTGCCGGAGGAGTACTGCAGGTAGCAGAGGTCATCGGCCGCCGCCGGAACCGGTTCGAGCGCGCCGGCGTCGGGCAGCGAATCGAGGCTCCCGGCCGCCACCAGCGCCAGCCCCTCGCCGGCCTCGGCGAACCAGGCGGCCAGCTCGGGCGGGGCGAAGGCGGCGCGCACGTCGGCCGAAATCAGCATCCGGCGGATGTGCTCGACATAGACCTCCTTGCCGCCGAACGGCGCCGGCAACGGCGTCGGGACCGGCACCAGGCCGGCATACTGGCAGGCGAAAAAGGCGCGCAGGAAATCGCCGCTGCTCTCGGCGGCCAGGCCGACGCGGTCGCCCTTGCCGAGGCCAGCGGCCCGCAGCCGCCCGGCCACGGCCAGCGCCTGCTCGCGCAGCGCCGCGTAGGGCAGCACCTCGATGAGCTGGCCGCGCGGGGAATGCAGGTTGATTCCGGTCGGGCCGCGGGCGGCGGCGTCGAGCGCCTCGCTCAGGGTGGAGGTTTCGCCGCCGGTCACGGTGCGGTCGGGCGCGGTAGGCGTCGGGGTCAAATAGGGCCGTCCACTCGATAATCGTCTGCGATCACGCCGCGAATTGGCGCGCGAGGCGATGTCGCACCATTATGACAAGGCCCCAAGGTCTGATAGTCGATAACGGCGCCGCGCGTCGAGCGGGCTGGATGATGAAGCGGGAATGAGTCAGGCACGCTCGACCTCGAACGTCGCGCCCGAGGGGCTGCGCGCCGTGGTCACCGAGGCGCTGGCGACCGACGCCTGGCGCCGCCCGCTGGGCCGCGACCTCAAGCCGCTGGCCAGGCTCTGGCCCCTGGTCACCGCGCATTGGCTGGACGCCCTGTTGGGCATGCTGTTCCTGCTTCTCTCGACCGGCGCCCTGCTGGCGCTGACCGGCGGCCCGCGGATGGTCATCGATCAGGGCTTTCGGCTGCACACCCGCGCCGCGCTGGAACAGGTGTTCCTGATCCTGGGGGCGACGGCCGGCTTCCTGGCGGTGACCACGGGCCTGCGGCTCTACTTCACCTACAAGCTTGGCGAGCGGATCATCGCCGACCTGCGCCAGCAGGTGTTTCGTCACATCCTCGGCCTCGACATGGGCCATTTCACCGAGCTGCGCACCGGCGAGTTGCTCTCGCGCCTGACCACCGACATGACCATCGTCGAAGGCACGGTGGGGATCATCCTGCCGGGGGCTCTGCGCAACCTGCTCACCGTGGCCGGGGCGCTGATCTGGATGGTGCTGGTCAGTCCCAATTTCACCGGCCTGATCCTGGTGCTGATCCCCCTGCTGCTGACCCCGCTGTTCCTGGTCGGGCGGCGCATCCAGCGGCTGTCGACCCGGGCCCAGGACCGGTTCGCCGAGGCTGTCGGCCATGCCGGCGAGGGCCTCGAAGCGATCGACACCGTCCAGGCCTTTGGCCAGGAGGACTCCATCGCCGCCCGCTTCAATCTGGCCATCGAGCGCGCCTTCCTTGCCTCGCGCGCCCGCCTCAGGGTCAGCGGGCTGATGTCGGGTCTGATGATCAGCCTGATCTTCGCCGGCATGCTGATCCTGCTCTACGAATGCGCCCTTGCGGTGATCGTCCGTCATTCGATGCAGCCGGGGGCGTTGTTCCAGCTGCTGGTGCTGGCCTTCGTCGCCGCCACCGGGGTGCGCGATCTTTCCGAGGTCTGGAGCCAGATCCAGCGCGCCACCGGCGCGGCCGAACGCATCGTCGGCATGATGGAGACCCGGCCGGCGATCGCCGCTCCCGCCAGGCCGACGCCGATGCCCAGCCCGCCGCGCGGCGAAATCACCATGGACAACGTCAGCTTCGCCTATCCCCAGCGCGACGGCCTGGCCCTGGACGGGTTTTCGCTGGCGATCTCGCCCGGCGAGCGGGTGGCGCTGGTCGGCCCGTCCGGAGCCGGCAAGAGCACCGTCTTCCGTCTGCTGCTGCGCTTCTACGATCCGCACGCCGGCCAGGTGGCCATTGACGGCGTCGATCTGCGCAACGCCGATCCCAGGGCGGTGCGCGCCAGGGTGGCGTTCGTCGCCCAGGACGCGCCGCTGTTCTCCTCCACGGTGGCCGAAAACATCGCCTTCGGCGCCCGCGACGCCCAGCCGGCGGAGATCATGGCCGCCGCCATCGCCGCCCAGGTGGAGGGTTTCCTCACCCGCCTGCCGCACGGCATCGACACCCTGATCGGCGAGCGCGCCAAGCTGCTTTCCGGCGGCCAGCGGCAGCGGATCGCCATCGCCAGGGCCCTGGTGCGCAAGGCCCCGATCCTGCTCCTCGACGAGGCCACCAGCGCCCTCGACGCCGAGAGCGAACGTCTGGTCCAGGCTGCTTTGCACGAGGCGATGGAGGGCCGCACCACCCTGGTCATCGCCCACCGCCTGGCCACTGTGCTGGAAGCCGATCGGATCATCGTCATGGAAGCCGGCAAGGTGGTCGAGGCCGGTCGACACACCGAGCTGATGGCTCGGGGCGGCCTGTACGCGCGCCTGGCCCGGCTTCAGTTCGGCGCCGCGGCGGCCTGAGCGGCCGGCGTCAATTGCG
>DASYGN010000121.1:0-34181 GCA_035999625.1 Caulobacteraceae bacterium
TGATCGTCAACCCGGACCTCAACGCGCGCCCCGTGCGCCTGACCAGCGCCGAGCCGCTGCCTGGCGGCCAGGCGGCGGAAGAGGGCTTCGTCCTCGCCTCGGATGCGCGGGTCCCGCCGCTTGGCGCGCTCACCGGCCGACCGATCCCGGCCGCCGGCGTCGAGGTCGGGCCGCTGCATCTGGAAAACGCCATCCTGCGCGTCGAGCTGGCCGACGATGGGACGATCAGTTCGATCATCGACAAGCGGGCCAATCGCGAGGTGCTGGCCGGACCCGGCAACCAGATCTGGGCCTGGCGCGATCAGCCGCGCGACTACGACGCCTGGGATATCGAACACGACTATCAGCGGCGAGGCGAGGCGGCGGCGGCGAGCGCTATCGACATCGTCGAGCGCGGCCCGCAGCGCGGCGCCCTGCGCATCGAGAGAGCCATCGCCCACTCCGCCATCCGCCAGTCGATGCGCCTGTGGGCCAACTCGGCGCGCATCGATTTCGCCACCCGGTTCGAGTGGCGCGACCGGCGCCTGCTGCTCAAGGCCTGCTTTCCGCTGGCGGTGCGCGCCGATCACGCCAGCTTCGAATGCGCCTTTGGCGTCCAGCATCGGCCGACCCACGCCAACACCAGCTGGGATGCGGCGAGATTCGAGGTCGCCCACCACCGCTTTGTCGATCTTTCGGAGACCGGCTACGGCGCGGCGCTGCTGAACGATGGCCGCTACGGCTGCCACGCGCGCGGAAACGAGCTCGGCCTGAGCTTGCTGCGCGCTCCGATCCTGCCCGATGTGGAGGCCGACGAGGGCGCGCAGGATCTGACCTATGCGCTGCTTCCCCACCCCGGTGACTGGAGCGAAGGGGGGGTGCTGGCCGAGGCGGAGGATCTCAACCGGCCGCTGTTCCACGGTCCGCATCCGGGCCCGAACGCCGAGCATCGTTTCCTGGGCATCGATGGCCCGCATCTGGGCCTGGGGGCGCTGAAACCGGCCGAAAACGGGGACGGCCTGATCCTGCGCGTCTACGAGGCGGCCGGCGGCCGCGGCCCGGTGTCAGTCCGTCCGCCGGCCGGCTGGCGCGTGGCCGGCGAGGTCGATCTGCTGGAGGACGAAGTCTCCGCTCGCGGGCCCCTCACCCCGTTCCAGATCCGCTCGTTCCGCCTGGTGCGGGGGCAGGAACCAAGAGGTCGGCTGGAGTAAGGCCTTTTAGGATCAGGGGTCGCGAAATATTCATTCACGTGTGAATTAGTGTGTTGACAGAGTCGCTGAGGCGACGGACTTTCCCCGCTCGCGCCGGAGGAGCGCGCCAAAAATTATGGGGACCGGGGAGGGGAACATGAGGTTCCGTGCGTGGCTTGTGGGCGCGTCGGTGCTGGCGTCCGGGTGGGCAGGCGTCGCCGCCGCCCAGTCGGCCCCGGCCAGCGGCGTGACGACCGTCAGAGAGGTCATCATCACCGCCGAGCGGCGCGCGGTCGCGTTGCAAAAGGCGCCCATCGCCGCGACGGTGCTGACCGGTAAGGATCTGATCCAGAAGCACATCACCACCGTCGATCAGCTTCAGTTCGTGACGCCGTCTCTGACGGTCAACAACTTCGGCCAAGGCAACAACGTCGACATCCGTGGCATCGGCAAGGGCGAGCACAACACCCAGACCGGCACCGGCGTCGTCACCTACCGCGACGACCTGCCGACCTTCCCCGGCTATTTCCAGGAGGAACCCTACTACGACATCGCCAGCGTCGAGGTTCTGCGCGGTCCGCAGGGCACCTTCAGCGGCCAGAACGCCACCGGCGGCGCGATCATCGTCAACACCAACGATCCCGTGATCGGCGGCGGCTACGACGGCTACATCTATGGCCGCTTCGGCAACTATACCGACGCCGCGGTGCAGGGCGCGGTAAACCTCCCCATCAGCGACACCTTGGCCGCGCGGATCGCCTTCAACACCGAATATCGGAAGAGCTTCTTCCACGTGTCCGGACCCTGGACCGGCGATCCCAATCCGCGGTGGGGAAGCCTGCGACTCTCGCTGCTATGGACCCCGACCGCGCAGCTGAAGGTGTCGTTCAAGACCGACTACAACTACCTGAATAACGGCGCCTATTTCGGGCAGCTACTGGTCAATCCGGCGACCGGCAACCCCTACCCCAGGTCGGCTCTGTTCACCTTCGCCAACAACTTCCACACCTCGGCGATGGACCAGTTCATGCGCTCGGTCCTGCGGGTCGATTACACGACAGAGAGCGGCTACGACTTCCGCTCGGTGACCGGCGTGCAGTGGGGCCGCTCGTCCTGGACCGGCGATATCGAGGACGCCGCCTTTGCGCCCGCTCAATTCATGATCGATGAGGGGGTCGACGAAACGCAGTGGACCCAGGAATTCAACCTCATTTCTCCGGCCAACAAGCCGGTCACCTGGGTGCTGGGCGCCTTCTACGAGAACAACACCTACAACTTCCCCTACGGCCGTTTCGACATCGGTCTGCCGTTTGGCGCATTCGACTACGACCTGTTCGGTGTGAACCGCACCTGGACGGCGGCCGGGTTCGGACAGGTCAGCTGGAATCTGCCGGCCGGTTTCCAGCTCCAGGCCGGGGTCCGCTACTCCGCGTGGAACACGTTCAACAACGCCACCTATTACGCGCCGCAATTCCTGCCGTTCCTGTTCGCCCACCAGGTCGCGAGCGAGACGGGCAACAACACCACCGGCAAGATCACGCTCAACTGGAACCTCGACGATCACAACTTCCTCTATGCCTTCGTGGCCAGCGGGGCGAAGCCGGGCGGGCTGAACGTGGCTGTTTACACAGCGGCGAGCTTCAGCTTCCCGATACCGGCGCCGTTCAGGCAGGAGTACGTCTGGGACTATGAGATCGGCTGGAAGTCGAGCTTCCTGGACAACCATATCCACACCCAGATCGGCGGTTACTACAACAACTTCAAGCACTTCCAGGTCAGTCTGCCGATCCCGACCAACCCCACCCAGACAACCGAGTACAACGTCCCCAACACCACGGTCCTCTATGGGTTCGAAGGTTCAATCCAAGCGGTATTCGGCGGCTTGTCGTTGAACGCCGACCTCGGCCTCGAGAAGAGCAAGCTCGGAACCTTCTTCGTCGTGCCGCCGGGATTTCCCAACCCGTCTGGCGTCTGTGATCCGAACACCGGACCGGCCACAGGCACCTGCCTCAACCTGCAAGGACATCCGCAGACCTATGCGCCGGAGGTGACGTTCAACGTCGGCGGCCAGTATCGCTTCCTTGTCGGCAACGGCGACACGGTCACGCCGGCCGTCAGCTTCTCACATATCTCTGATCAATGGGCGTCGGTGTTCGATATCACCCAAAGAGGCGATCACCTGGGCGCGCGCAACATTCTGGACGCCTCGATCGCCTACGTCCACGGCCCATGGACGTTCACGGCCTTCGGGACCAACCTGATGAACGACTACTACGTGAGCTCCGTCGCCTCGCCGCTCGAATTCCCCGGCAATCCGAGGCAATACGGCGTCAGTATCATGAGGACGTTCTGACGCTTAGCTGGCGAGGCGCGGAAAGATTGACAAGGGTCTGACGCGCGCGAACTACGCCGCGGGGCTCGCCGAACGGCGCCCCCGTGTTCAAGGGGAAGGGTCGATGCCCGAAGGTTCAGCCCCGAAGCGGGTGCGGCGCGGCAAGGCTGCGCAGCGCGCCCAGTCCCTGGAACAGATCCTGGACGCCGCCGAGTTCCTGTTCTCCAAGCACGGCCTGCACGGGGTGACCTTGCGCGACGTGGCCCAGCGGGTGGGCGTCCACACCACCCTCCTGCACTACTACTTCGACGATAAGCTGAGCCTCTATGAGGCGGTGTTCGCCCGTCGGGCGGGGGTCACCAGCGGCCGAAGGATCGCGGCCCTGGATCACTACGAAGCCGAGGCCGGCGACAATCCCACCGTCGAGGGCGCCCTGCACGCCTTCCTCGACACCGACCTCGACCTCTATTTCGAGGGCGGCGAGGGCTGGATGAACTATGGCGCCTTTGGCGCCCGGGCCAGCAACACGCCCGAGGGCGCCGCCCTGATGGACGTCCACTTCGATCCCGTGGTCCTCAAGCTGATCTCGATCCTCAAGCGCGCCCTGCCGGACACGCCTGAAGAGGACATCTTCTGGGGCTACCACTTCGTTACCGGCTCGCTGATGAACACGCTGGCCCGCACCGGCCGTATCGACCGCCTGTCCGGCGGTCTCTGCAGCTCCGACGACTTCCCGGCCGTGAAGGCGCGGATGGCCAGATTCATGGCCGCCGGCTTCCTGGCGTTGCACGAGCGTTGAATCGCGACGTCTGCGCGCCGCCGGTGCGGACCTAGGAATGGGCGCGGAATCTCAGATAAACAGCCGCGAACACCAGGACGATGCCGACGTTGGCCAGCAGCCTGGCCCAGATATGGTGCCGGAAGAAGGCCACATCGACGCCGACGATGACGGCGATCATCACCGCGACGTACACAATGACGGCCAACGGACTGCTCATCGCAATTAGATCCTTATCAGCATCACGGCCAGCTTGTTACCACCGCGCGCGATTGCTAGATCGCACCCGGCGCGGGCGTGGCGGAATTGGCAGACGCGCCGGACTCAAAATCCGGTTCTGGTGACAGAGTGTCGGTTCGACCCCGACCGCCCGCACCATCCTCCGCGCGGCTGGCGCCTCGGCTAGGACTAGTCCTGGGGCGTCCGAGTTGGCGCACGGTCAGGGCGATTTCGGGCCCGATCAGCGCCGCCGCCGTCAATAGCTCTTCATCATCCAGGCGCGATGGATGGGAATCTTCCGCCGCAGAATGCAGACCAGAGCGATGAGGGTGGTCAGTAGCCCCGGGCGTGTTGGCCCGGCTGCTCCCGCTCATCGGCGTCCCTCTTGCCTCGTCCGTCAGCCCGGTATGCGCACCGGCAGGGCGCTGTAGCCCTTGACGAAGTTGGACCTGAGCCGGGTTGGCTCGCCGACCACCTCGATCACCGGGAAGCGCGCAAGCATCTCCTCCCAGACCACCCGCAGCTGCATCTCCGCCAGCCGCTGGCCCAGGCACCGGTGGATGCCGAAGCCGAAGGCCACATGCTGGCGCGGTCGCGCCCGGTCGATGATGAACTGGTTGGCCTGCTCGATGGCGCTCTCGTCGCGATTGCCCGAGACGTACCACATGGCGATCTTCTCGCCCCTGCGGATGGTCTTGCCGCCGATCTCGACATCCTCGAGCGCGGTGCGGCGCATGTAGGCCACCGGACTCTGCCAGCGGATGATCTCCGGCACGGCGGTTTCCAGCAGGGCTGGGTTGGCGCGCAGCTTGGCGTATTCGTCGGGATAGCGATTGAGGGCGATGAGGCCACCGGTGATCGAGTGCCGGGTGGTGTCCGAGCCGGCGACGATCAGGAGAATGATGTTGCCCATGTAGTTCTGCGGGTTGCCACCGCCGTCAGTGGCCGGATCGTTGGCCAGCAGCGAAATCAGGTCGTTGCGACGACCGGCGCCGCGCCGGTCGTTCCACAGCGGCACGAACCTCTGCAGGGTCATGAACATCTCGGTCTGCTGGCGCTGGCTTTCCTCGGGCGTGTCGGCGACCGGCGAGAGCAGATAGTCGGAAAACCTCGGCAGCAGGCGGCGCTCGTCGAAGGGGAAGTCGAACAGGGTGGCCAGCATCTGGCTGGTGAGCTCGATAGCCACCTTGTCGACGAAATCGAACTCCTCATCGATCGGCAGCTCGTCGAGGATCGCCGCGGCGCGCGCGCGGATCAGCGGTTCCAGCTCGGCCAGCGATGGGGTGGAGAACATCGGCGAAACCGCCCGCCGCTGATCGTCATGGCGCGGCGGGTCCAGGGAGATGAAACTCGCCCGCTCGTCCGAGCGCTGCTCCGGATCGCTGCCCTCCGGCGGCTCGAAGAGGGTGATGCCGCCGTGCTTCGCCGCCGAAGACAGCCGCGCCGCATCGCCCTCGCAGGCGACGATGTCCGCGTAGCGGGTGATCGACCAGTAGGGACCGTATTCGCTGGCAGCCGTGTAGTGGACCGGATCCTCGGCGCGCAGGCGCTCGAACCATGGCCACAGGGTGTCGGTGGTGAAATGGCTGACCGCGTGCGGCTGGAAGTCCTCGAGCGGGGTCGCATAGGCCCTGGCCCTGGCCTCTTCCGCTAAGGTGGTTCCAAAGTCAGGCATCGGCTTGTCCCGCCTTCCGGACGCGAAAAAGCTCCGCAAAGGCGGAAATATCAAGTTCGCCAAGCCCGGTCGCGCGGGCCCGAGCGAAGAGCTCGACCAGCTCCAGGCCTCAGGAGGACAGGTCGGTGCGGACCTCAGGGCCTCCACCTTTGCGCGGATGTTGAGGCCGGCGCTTGACGCGCCAGCCCTTCATCTCGTCATGGGCCATCTCGACGACGACGACTTCGCCCACCCGCGCGATAGTAGACTGCCCGCCGACTTCGGGTGGGAGAGCGAATACCTCGTGGCCGTTGGACAGGCGCACATTGCAGGCGCCGTTGACTCCCGCCCAGACGACGTCACCCGAAAATGTGATACTGCCTCGGGAGGCGTCGCCCTCAGGCCGACCTCAGGTTGACCGCAGACTCTTTGCCGGTGCGTCCGTCCCGCTCGAGTTCGAAAGCGACGGCCTGCCCTTCGATCAGCTGATCCAGATTGGACCGCTCGACGGCAGAGGCGTGCACGAATACATCCCTGCCGCCCGCTTCGGGCTGGATGAAGCCATAGCCCTTGGTGGTATTGAACCATTTCACAGTGCCGGTAGCCATCATAGCCTCCGTATGATTTTCCGCTCCCGGAACAGCCCGGCGCGGCTCGAGGTCTGAATGGGAGGCAAGCGGAGGTCGCCGAAGAGGCCGGCAAAAGCGCAGCAGCATCACGTCGCAGAAATCGACCAGCCGAAAATGGGAGCCGGACCGTCGCTTTACAAGGGTGCGCCGAGGGCCGGCTGGATCAGGGCGCCGGCGTGGCCGCGATGACCGGTCCCGTGCAGGCGTACCTGCCTCGCGGCCGCCTCCCCGACCGGCGGGCGCCGGGGAAACAAAGGTTGCGAGGCGCTTTGGCTTCGGGTTCCATGGCCGGCATGCCCGACGTCTTCATCTCCTACGCGCACGATGATCGCGCGGCGGCGCGGCGGTTCGCTGACGGCCTCGAAGCCGAACAGCTCAGCGTGTGGATCGATGACGCCCTGCGCTCGGGCGAAGCCTACGACCAGGTCATCGAACAGGCCCTGCGCGAGGCGCGCGCGGTGGTCGTCCTGTGGTCGAGGAAGTCGGTCGACTCGCGCTGGGTGCGCGCCGAAGCGACCCTGGCCGAGCGCAGCGGAACGCTGGCGCCGGCGATGATCGAGCCGTGCGAGCGGCCGATCATGTTCGAGCTGACCCACACCGCCGATCTTTCCGCCTGGTCGGGAGACTGTCAGGAGGCCGCCTGGCGCACCTTCGTCGCCGACGTGAAGCGCTTTGTGGACAAGGATCGAGCCGTGGCCGCGCCGTCCCCCGCGCCGCCCGAGCCGCCGGCCAATTCCATCTGCGTGCTGCCCCTCGCCAACATGAGCGGCGATCCTGAACAGGATTTCTTCGCCGGCGGTCTCACCGAAGACATCATCACCGAGCTGTCGCGCTTCCGGCAGCTGTTCGTCATTTCGCGCAACTCCGCCTTCCAGTACAAGGACAAGGCCGTGGACGTGCGGCAGATCGCCCGCGAGTTCAACGTCCGCTACGTGGTCGAAGGCAGCGTCCGCAAGGCGGGCGCGCGCGTCAGGGTCACCATCCAGCTGATTGACGGCCAGGCCGATCACCACATCTGGGCCGAACGCTATGATCGTCTGCTGGAGGACATCTTCGACCTCCAGGACGAGGTGACGGCGGCCATCGTCGCCACGCTCTGCGGGCGCGTGGAGGCGGCGACCGGCGAGCGGGCCGGCCGCAAGCCCACCGAGAACATGACCGCCTACGAGCACGTCCTCGCCGGCAAGCTCCTCCACCATCGCTCCAGCCGCACGGACAATGAACAGGCGCTCGTTCATCTGCGCCGCGCCATCGCCCTGGACCCGCATTATGCGCAGGCCCACGCGTGGATGGCCTGCACGCTCGGCCAGGCATGGGTGAACGGTTTCGCCGCCGATCGCGAGGCGGTCATGGCGGAGATGCTGGAAGAGCTGAACACCGCCTTGCGTCTCAACGGCAACGATAGCGACGTCCACCGCATCCTCGCCGCCGTCAACCTCATCTGGGGCGAGCACGAAAAGGCGCTTTTCCACCAGGAGCGGGCCCTCGAGCTCAATCCCAACGATGACCTCATCGTCGTCCAGCAGGGCGAGATCCTGACCTGGCTCGGGCGAGCGGAAGAAGGCATCGCCTGGATCGAAAAGGCCATGCGTCTCAATCCCTGCCACCCCGAGCGGTTCTGGAACCATCTTGGCCGCGCGCTGTTTGTGGCCCGCCGCTACGACGAGGCGCTTGCCGCTTTCGGCCATATCGCCACCCCGATCCTGGCCCACTACGCCTTTATGGCCGCCTGCGCCGCCCAGTTCGGCGATACCGCGGCCGCGCGCCGTTATGCGGCCGAACTGCGCAAGCGCGACGCCGGCTTCAGCATCGAGGCCTTCCTCGCCACCCTGCACTACAAGCGCGAGGAGGACATCGCCCACCACCGCGCCGCCCTGCTGGCGGCCGGCCTTCCGGCCTGATCGCGTCGGCGAGCTTTTCCTTGCTTGTCGCCGCTAGCCGTCGATAGGGTCACCGCGGGGTCATGTCCGACATCTTCATTTCCTACGCCCGCTCGACCGCGGACCAGGCTCAGAGGGTCGCCGAGGCCCTGCGGGGGCTTGGCTATGGCGTCTGGCGCGACGACGAGCTGCCCGCGCACCGCGCCTACGCCGAGGTGATCGAGGAACGCCTGCAGGCCGCCAAGGCCGTGGTGGTCATCTGGTCGGCGGAGGCGGTCAAGTCCGAGTGGGTGCAGTCGGAGGCGGACACCGCGCGCACCGAGCACAAGCTGGTCCAGCTCACCGTCGACGGAGCCAAGCTCCCCCGGCCCTTCGACCGCATCCAGTGCGCCGATCTGGCCGGGTGGAGTGGCGATCCCGACGCCCACGACTGGAAGAAGGTGGTGGCCAGCGTCGCCGAACTGATCGCCGGCCGCGCATCCTCGCCCGGCGCGGCGGCGAGCGAGCCAGCGGTCCGCAAGCTGTCCATCTGCGTGCTGCCGTTTTCCAACATGAGCGGCGATCCCGAGCAGGAGTATTTCTCCGACGGCATCAGCGAAGACATCATCACCGACCTCTCCAAGGTCTCGGCCCTCAGCGTCATCGCCCGCAACAGCGCCTTCGCCTTCAAGGGCAAGAGCGTCGATGTGCAGCAGATCGCCCGCCAGCTCGGCGTCGCCTATGTGCTTGAAGGCAGCGTGCGCAAGTCGGGCGGCCGGGTGCGGATCACCGCCCAGCTGATCGATGGGGCCCGCAACGACCACGTCTGGGCCGAGCGCTACGACCGCGAGCTTACCGACATCTTCGCCCTGCAGGACGAGATCAGCGAGGCCATCGTCGGGGCCCTGAAGCTGAAGCTGCTGCCGGAGGAAAAGAAGGCCATCGAACGGCGCGGCACCGACAGCGTCGAGGCCTATAATCTCTACCTGATGGCGCGCTCATACTTTCTGACCGGCAACGCCGGCGATCCGCGGAAGGATGAGGCGATCGAGCATCTCGCCAAGCGGGCCGTGGATATCGATCCCGGTTACGCCCAGGCCTGGGCTCTGCTGGCTGTGGGACAATACACCCTTCAGCGCAGGTATGGGCGGGCTGGGGACGGCGGACAGGTCGCCCTGGAGCGCGCTCTGGCCCTCAACCCCGACCTGGCCGAGGCCCGCGCGATCAAGGCGGTGATGCTGTCCGATGGGGGCCGGCAGGAGGAGGCGGCGGCCGAGGTCGCCGTCGCACTGCGGTTGGATCCTGAGTCCTACGAGGTGAACTTGCGCGCCGGGACCATCAGCTACTACCAGGGCCGGTTGGAGGATGCGGCCCGCCATTTCGAGAAGGCGGCCGCGCTTATCGAAACGGACCTCCAAACGGTCATGATGCTGATCAGTTGCTTCACGGCCCTCGGCGATGTGGAGAACGCCCGGCGGATCGCCAGGATCGCTCTGGAAAGGGCCGAGAAGGCCGTCGCCCAGGATCGCAGCCACGGCTTCGCCATGGGTGTGGGCGTTGGCGCCCTGGCGACTCTGGGCGAGACCGAGCGGGCCAGGGAATGGATGGACCGCGCCCTCATGATCGATCCCGACAACCTGCTGATGCGCTACAACTTCGCCTGCGACCTTGCGACGACGCTCAAAGACACCAATGCGGCGCTCGACATGCTGGGGCCGGTGCTGGAGCGGGACCCCGGCGGGAACGCATATGCTGCGAAGACCGACCCGGACCTCGATCCGATCCGCGACGATCCCCGCTTCCAGGCGATGATCGCCGAGGCCGAGGCGCGGCTGGCGAAGGCGCCGGGGTAGATGTCCGACATCTTCATCTCCTACGCCCGCTCGACCGCGGACCAGGCCCAGAGGGTCGCCGAGGCTTTGCGCGGGCTTGGCTATGGCGTCTGGCGCGACGATGAGATCCCGGCCAACCGGGCCTATGCCGATGTCATCGCCGAGCGCCTGCAGACGGCCAAGGCGGTGGTGGTGATCTGGTCGGCCGAGGCGGCCAAATCGGAATGGGTGCGCTCGGAGGCCGAGCGGGCACGGGCCGAACACAAGCTGGTGCAGCTCAGCGTCGATGGCGCCCGCCTGCCGATGCCTTTCGATCAGACCCAGTGCGCCGACCTCCAGGACTGGTCGGGCGAGGACGGGCCGGGCTGGAAGCAGGTGGTGGGCGCGATCGCCAATCTGGCCGCGCCGAACCGGCCGGGGGGCGAGGCGCCGAAGAAAGCCGCGCCCAGGCTCTCCATCTGCGTGCTGCCGTTTTCCAACATGAGCGGCGATCCCGAGCAGGAGTATTTCTCCGACGGCATCAGCGAAGACATCATCACCGACCTTTCCAAGGTCTCGGCGCTGGGCGTCATCGCCCGCAACAGCGCCTTCGCCTTCAAGGGCAAGTCGCCCAACGTCAAGGAGGTGGCGCGCGAGCTTGGCGTCAGCCACGTGCTGGAAGGCTCGGTCCGCAAGGCCGGCAACCGGGTGCGGATCACCGCCCAGCTCATCGACGGGGCCTCCGGCGAGCATGCGTGGGCAGAGCGCTGGGACCGCGACCTCGACGACATCTTCGCCCTGCAGGACGAGATCAGCCAGGCGATCGTCGCCGCTTTGAAGGTGAAGCTGCTGCCCGCGGAGAAAAGGGCCATTGAAAACCGCGGCACCGACAGTGTCGAAGCCTACGATCTGATTCTGCTGGCCCGGAACCTCTTCCGCACCGCCAATCCCACCCTTCAAGGCCTAGAGACTCTCATCCGCATCGCCGAGCATGCCATCGCTCTTGACCCCAATTACGCTTTGGCCTGGGTGACCAAGGCGCGCGTCCAGTCCCGCCTCCTGCACACATTTGGCGGGGCGGGAGACGGCGGGGCGTTGGCGGCGGCGCGGGCGCTGGAACTCGATCCCAATCTGGCCGAAGCCCACGCCCTTCGGGCGCGGTACCTCGACCACGGCGGCCAGAACGATGCGGCTTTGGCGGAGTTGGAGCTGGCGCTGCGGCTCGACCCCGATTCCTTCGAGGTGAACAACGTCGCGGGGACGATTCACTATGACAATCGACGCTTTGACCTGGCCGCGCGTCACTTCGAAGCGGCCTCGAAGCTCGACGATGGCTTTGAAGCGCCGTTCATGTTGATGGCGACCTACGTCGCGCTCAACGATCCGGACAAGGGCCGCGCCGCCGCCGCCGCCGCCCTGCCGCGGGTGGAGAAGATGCTCGAGCAGGATCGCGCCAACGGCCGGGCGCTGGGGGTTGGGGTATACGCCCTGGCGGTGCTCGGCGAGCCCGGGCGTGCGCGGGATTGGATCGCCCGCGCCCTACTGCTCGATCCGGAGAACGCCGTCATGCGCTACAACTTCGCCTGCTCCCTGAGCCGGGATCTCAGCGATGCCGACGGCGCCATCGAGCTTCTCAGTGCGGCGCTGAACAACGATCCGGTCGGCGACAACCTGCGCAGCGCCAGGACCGATCCCGACTTCGATCCGATCCGCGACGATCCGCGTTTTCGGGCGCTGATCGCCGAGGCCGAGGCGCGGCAGGCGGCGAAAGCCACTCCTCCCCCTTGATGGGGGAGGTGGCCTGAAAGGTCGGAGGGGGTGGTACGGCGTCCCCTCCCCCGGGCTAGACTTTCGGCGCCCGCTCCATGAGCGCCATCATCGACTGCGCTGCCGAGCCAAGCTCGTCCGCCATCCGCGAACAAAGCTCGCGTATGCCGACCGGATAGGCATCGCCACCCTCGGCGATTTCGCCGAGCCGCGTGGCCATGGCGGCGAGATCCCGCGCCAGGATGATCACCTGCTCCTCGGCCAGCTCATGCATCTCATGCTGCATGCGCCGGACCCTCTGGATGCCGGATTCGACCGCCAGGTCGTGGACATTGCCGGGGTTGGGGACCTCGACACTGTGGTCTGGGACGGACTCGCGACTGGCCACTCTGAACTCCTACGCAGCCGGATTGCTCTGTCGCTGTCGAAATAGGGTGGTTTTTTGACGCGCCTACCTCTGGCGGCGCAAATCCGTCGGAGCGTCGCGCGCAAGACACACACCGTTGTTCGGCGAACGCTCTTGCTGAACCGCGATCGCGCTCGTATCGGAATCGCCCATGGCCGATCTTTTCGTCTCCTATGCCCGAGCCGACCGGCCGCGCGTCGCCCCGCTGGTGGCGGCGCTGGAGGCCGAAGGCTGGAGCGTGTGGTGGGATCCGGAGATCGCCCCCGGCCAGGAGTTCGACCGCCTGATCGGCGAGGAGCTTGGCAAGGCCAGGGCGGCGATCGTGGTCTGGACGCCGACCTCGGTGGCTTCGCGCTGGGTGCGCGGCGAGGCCAGGGAGGCGGCCGACCGCGGGGTGCTGGCGCCGGTCCGATTCGAGAACGCCAACCTGCCGCTCGATCTTCGCGCCATCCACACCACCGATCTCGACGGCTGGGGCGAGGACGTGGCCTGCGCGCCGTTCCGCGAACTGGTGCGGGCGGTCAAGACCCTGCTCGGCGAGGCCGCGCCAGGCGCTCACCCGGCCGCCGCGGCGGTGCGCAAGCTTTCCATCTGCGTGCTGCCGTTCGCCAACCTCAGCGATGATCCGCAGCAGGAGTACTTCTCTGACGGGATCAGCGAGGACATCATCACCGACCTTTCCAAGGTCTCGGCCCTGTTCGTGGTGGCCCGCAACACCGCCTTTACGCTCAAGGGCAAGAGCCTGGAGATCACCCAGGTGGCGCGCCAGTTCGGCGTCTCCCACGTGCTGGAAGGCAGTGTGCGCAAAGCCGGGAACCGGGTCCGGATCACCGCCCAGCTGATCGACGGGGCCACCGGCGGCCACGTGTGGGCCGAGCGCTACGATCGCGATCTCGATGACATCTTCGCCATGCAGGACGAGATCAGCGAGGCCATTGTCGCGGCACTTAAGCTGAAGCTGCTGCCTGAGGAAAAGAAGGCCATCGAGCGGCGTGGCACCGACAACGCCGAGGCCTACGACCTCTATCTGATGGCCAGGCGCTATTGGAAGGGAAAGGCCTCGAACCGCCGCGACCTGGTCATCCGCCTGTGCCGCGGGGCCATCGACATCGACCCCAAATTCGCAGGGGCCTGGGCGCTGATGGCGGTCTGCCAGTCATCGAAGGCCAACAACTCGGCCACCGCCGGTGACGAAGGCTGGGCAGCCGCGGAAAAAGCCCTCGCGCTGGATCCCGATCTGGCTGAAGCCCACGCCGCCAAGGCTCAGGTGCTGACCTACGCCGGCCGGATGGACGAGGCCCAGGCTGCAATCGACATCGCCCTGCGGCTCGATCCCCTCTCGCCCGACGTCAACTCGGCGGCCGGCTCCTTGGCGCTGCAGATCCGGAGATTCGCCGACGCGGGCCGCCATTTCGAAGCCGCGGCCGCCGACGACGAGGATGACTACGGCGCGCCGTTCATGGCCATCCAGTGCCACGAGGCGCTGGGCGACATCGAAGGATCGAGAGCGGCCGCACGCGAGGCCCTGGCGCGGGTGGAAAAAGCCCTGCCCTTCGATTCCGACAACGGCGTCCTGCTGGGCATGGGCGTGTGCGCCCTAATCTGTCTGGGCGAGACTGACAGGGCCAAGACCTGGGCCAGGCAGGCCCTGGCGATCGACCCGGACGACGGCATGGTGCCCTACAATCTGGCCTGCGCCATGGTCAGAGCCGGCGACGTCGACTACGCGCTGGATCTGCTTGAGCAATCGCTGAACCGGGCGGGCCGCGGCAATCTCATTTGGGCCCAGCACGACTCCGACCTCGATCCGCTGCGCCAACTGCCGCGCTACCAGGCGATGATGGCCGCCGCCGAAGCCCGCTTCGCCGCCGCTGAGGGTGCGCAGCCGGTGGCCTGAAAGACCCCCCTTTTTTGCGCTGCCTTCCCCAGAGGCGCCGGAGGCTTTCGCCAGGAAGGCGGTTGTGCATTAAACTCGCCGCCGCATGGCCGATGTCTTCGTCTCCTACGCCCGCCAGGATCGCTCGCGCGTCGCGCCGCTGGTGGCGGCGCTGGAAGCCGAGGGCTGGAGCGTATGGTGGGATCCGGAAATCGCCCCCGGCCAGGAGTTCGACCGCCTGATCGGCGACGCCCTGGAGGCCGCCAGGGCGGTGGTCGTGGTGTGGACGCCGATCTCGGTAGCCTCGCGCTGGGTGCGTGGCGAAGCCCGCGAGGCGGCCGATCGCGGCGTGCTGGCCCCGGTGCGTTTCGAAGCGGCGCAGCTGCCCATCGACGTGCGCGCCATCCACACCACCGACCTCGACGACTGGCGCGAGGATCCGCAGAATCCCGCCTTCCGGCAGCTGACCCGGGCTCTGGCCGCGCTGCTCGGCGACGCCGGCCGGGGCCACGAGACCAAGCCGCAGGGCCCGGTCAAACCCTCGGTCTGCGTGCTGCCGTTCGTCAACCTCTCCGGCGATGCCGAGCAGGAGTATTTCTCCGACGGCATCAGCGAGGACATCATCACCGACCTTTCCAAGGTGTCGGCCCTCAAGGTGGCCTCGCGCAACTCCGCCTTCACCTACAAGGATAAGCGCATCGGCATCCCCCAGGTCGCCCGCCAGCTCGGCGTCAGCCACGTGGTCGAAGGCAGCGTGCGCAAGGCAGGCAACCGGGTGCGCATCACCGCCCAGCTGATCGAGGCCGCCACCGACACCCACCTGTGGGCGGAACGGTACGACCGCGACCTGACCGACATCTTCGCCGTTCAGGACGAGATCAGCCAGGCCATCGTCGCGGCGCTCAAGCTTCACCTAGCGCCGGAGGAGAAAAAGGCCCTCGCCCAGCGCCAGACCAGCAATCCGGAGGCCTATCAGCTGTATCTGATGGCCAGGAAATACTGGCTGGGCGGCTGGCAGCGGCAAGCGTCGCTGATCGTGCGGCTGTGCCGGCGGGCGCTTGATCTCGATCCTGGCTACGCCAGAGCCTGGGCGCTGCTGTCGATCTGCCAGGCCGACCTGCGCTTTGGCCACCACCAGAGCCACGACGAGGCATGGGCGGCGGCCGAGAAGGCCCTGGCGCTCGATCCGGATCTGGCCGAGGCGCACGCCGCCAAGGGCCGCATCCTGGAGGCGCGCGGCGACCACGATGCGGCAGCGACGGAGCATGAGATCGCCCTGCGGCTCGATCCCGAGTCGTACGAGGTCAACGCCGGCGCGGCGCGCTGGGCCATCGCCACCAAGCGCTTCGAGCGCGCAATCGCCCTTCTGGGGGCCGCCTGCGCCAGCAATCCGGAGGATTATTGGGCCGCCGGCATGCTGATCCAGTGCCACGATGCGCTGGGTGACGCAGCCAGGGCGCGCGAGGCGGCCACGCACGCCATCGCCCTTATCGAAAAGACGCTGGCTATCGAGCCGGACAATGGCGGGGCGCTGGGCTTTGGGGCCGGCGCCCTGGTCAGGCTGGGCGAGATCGAACGGGCCAGATCGTGGACCGAGCAGGCTCTGCTGCTGGATCCCGACAACACGCAACTGACCTACAATCTCGCCTGCGGGATGGCGGTGGCTGGCGAGACCGACTTCGCCGTCGATCTCTTGCAGCGCTCGATCGCCATGAGCGGCGAGGAGGGTTTGCTGTGGGCCCAGGTCGACACTGATCTCGATCCGCTGCGTGACGATCCCAGATACAAGGCGATGATGGCCAAGCGCGCCGCCGAACTGGGGCTGGAGACGGAAACCGCCGCCTAGCGCCCCCACCCTTCTGGCCCGGTGCTCATCGCCAGCACGCGGCTGATGGCGGAAAGATCACGCCCGCTCTCGCCCGCCCAGGCGTTGAAGGCTCGCTGCACGGCCTCCAGATCGCGCTTGCCGGACGGGGGCTTGTCGATCGCCCCGGCGGCGATCAGGGCCGCGGTGACATCGCGGGTGGTGATGAAGCTCGCTTTGCCCACGAAGCGGAAGAACCGCATCGCGGTCTCGCCTGAAAGGCGCGCGGCGCGCCTTTTCATCACCTCCAGCAGGCCGGCGAAATCGCTGTCCGGCCAGCCGGCGAAGAAGGCGGCGGCGCTTCCATGCTCGTTCGCCAACGCGACGAGAAAGGCGGCGTTATCGCGCACCGAGAGAATCTTGCGCGCATTGCGGACGATGCCGGTGTCCTTGAGATGAGCGTCGAACTCCTCGTCCGACATGGCGGCGTTGAACGGCGGCGCGAAGCCGTGGAAGGCGGCTTCGAAACCCGGCCACTTGGTCTCGATCACTCTCCAGGCGAAGCCGGCCTGGAAGACGCATTTGCTCATCTGCGCCAGCCACCGGTGATCCGGAATGGCGGCCAGTTCGGCGGCCGTCTTGGCGCGATGCTCGGCGATCAGGGCTTCCAGGGCCGCCTCGCCACCCTTGCGCTCGGCGGCCTGGGCGTAGATGTCGGCGAAGGCGCGCATCTTTCCTCCTGCTATCCTGTAACCTCGACTATAAGAGGCGGACCATTATACAAGGGGCGCGAAAAGCAATGTGGAAGACCTTCGATAGCGTGATGCGCATCTTCAGCACCCTGCTGGGTCTGCTGCTGATGTTCGCCGGCGGGGTGTGGATCCTGCAGGGGCTCAACCTCGCCTTCAACGGTCCCATGGTTGGCGGCCAGAAGAGCTTCATGGTCGGCGATCCGATGTGGATCTTCTTTGGCGCGATCGCGCTGCTGCTCGGCCTGGGGCAGGTGATCTGGAGCAATCGCCCGCGCCGGGCGTAGCATCCGCCGGCGAGGGGATTCCATGGACAGGCGCCAGTTGACCTTGGGCATCGCGGCGGCCGCCGGCGCCGGGCTGGCGCGGGCCGCGCCAGCCACCGTCGTCCTGCCATTCGGCAACGGCGAGCGGCCCTTGGTCCGCTATCCGCAGAAGCGGGCGCTGATCCGCCTCACCACCCGCCCGCCGCAGCTGGAAACGCCGTTTTCGGTCTTCGACGAAGGCGAGGTGACGCCCAACGACGCCTTCTTCGTGCGCTATCATCTGGCCGGCGCCCCGCCTCTGGCCGATCCCCAGACCTTCCGGCTCGAGGTCAAGGGCCAGGTCGAAAGGCCGCTCAGCCTGTCGTTGGCCGACCTTGGGGCCCTGCCGCGCGTCGAGATCCTCGCTGTCAACCAGTGCTCGGGCAATAGCCGCGGCTTCTTCGATCCGCGGGTGGCCGGCGGCCAGGCCGGGAATGGCATGATGGGCAACGCCCGCTGGAGCGGCGTGGCGCTGCGCACGGTGCTCGACCTGGCCGGCGTGCGCGCCGGCGCTGTGCAGGTCGCCTTCGCCGGCATGGACAAGCCGGTCATGCCTGGCCCGCAGCCGTTCGCCAAGGCGCTCGATGTCGACCACGCCCGCGATGGCGAGGTGATGCTCGCCGTGGCCATGAACGGCGCACCGCTGCCGGTGCTGAACGGCTATCCTCTGCGGCTGATCGTCCCTGGCTGGTACGGAACCTATTGGGTCAAGCACCTGAACGAAATCACCGTTCTCGACGCCCCCCTCCGCAACTTCTGGATGGCGAGCGCCTATCGTGTGCCCGACAATGCCTGCGCCTGCGTGGCGCAGGGGGCCCCGGCGGGCAAGACCCGGCCGATCAGCGGCTACGACGTGCGCAGCTTCATCACCAACCTCAGCGATGGCCAGAGGGTGCGGGCCGGGATGCCAACGCCGGTGCGTGGCGTAGCCTTCGACGGTGGCTCAGGTATCGCCAGGGTCGAGGTGAGCGCCGATGGCGGCCAGCACTGGCGCGAGACCCGGCTGGGTCCGGACCTTGGCCGCTACGCCTTCCGCCGCTGGAGCGCACAGGTGCGGCTGGCGCGCGGCAAGGCCAAGCTGGCGGTGCGGGCGGTGAGCCGATCCGGCGAGACCCAGCCGGCTGTCGCGCGCTGGAATCCGGCCGGCTACATGCGCAACGTCATCGAAACCCTGACCATCGAGGCTTCGTGATGCTCCGGTTTTCCCTGGCCCTGGCGCTGATCGTGGCCGCATCGCCGGCGCTCGCCGCGCCCGTCGCCTACGTTCCCCCGCCCGAACGCCAGCGACTGGCGGTGGCCCCCGGATCTCGGCTGACCGAAATCCAGTGCTCCGCCTGCCACTCGCTCGACTACATCACCACCCAGCCCCGCTCGCTTCCCGCGACGGCCTTCTGGACCGCCGAGGTGGGCAAGATGCGCAAGGCCTATGGAGCGAGGATCAGCGATCAGGACAGCGCCGCGATCATCGCCTATTTGGCCGCCAATTGCGGCGGGCGAAGTGACTAGCTAAGGCCCGCTTCGGTCCTGATGTTGGCGACTGCGGCGGGGAAGTCCTCGCGGGTGTTGGCCTTGGGAAACGGAGTGTCCGGAACCGGAACGCCCAGAAACGCGCACAGCCGCTCCCAGCCCTCGCCGGCCTCGTAGACCAGCAGCCGCTCGGGGGCGATGGCCGCCTTCACCGCATCGGTGTGACGGCGGAAATAGTCGGTCATGAAGGCGCGCTCGTGGAGGTGGCCCTGGAAATCGCCAGTGATGGCGCCCAGGAACTCCTTCATCGGCTCCGGTGGATTGGCCGTGACCCCGCCCGGGGCGAAGATGGTCGCCTGGGTGGATTCGAACCAGGTGTCCGGATCGCGCACGGTGAGCAGCACTTTGGCGTTCGGGTAGTGGTCGGCGATCTCGCGCCAATAGCGGGCGCTGGGATAATCGACGCAAGCCACATAGTCCTTGAAGATAAGATCCCAGTCGGGCCGGCCTTGCGCCGCCGCCACCCACCAGGGCACGCTCTCCAGATGCTGGAACACCTCGATCATGTGGTGGCAGGGCCCCAAGCCCAGCTGCTCCAAAGCGAGTTTCATCGACATCGTACCGCTGCGGCCGAGACCCGCGCCGACGACCTTGAGGGCCATGGTTCGCCTCCTCGTTTGGACGCGTGGCGATATCACGGGCCGGCGCTTCGGCGTAGCCTGAGGCGTTAGGAAGTCCGCCATGCCGCCCATCCGTCCGCGCGCCGAGCTCGACACCCACCAAGTGAGCAATCAGCCGCCGCCGCTGCCGAGCTACAACGCCTTCGCCGATGATCCGCTGATGCGGCCGCCGGGGCTCGATGACCCCGAAGCCCTGGCCCTGCTCGGCGAATTCGGCGCCCGCTGCGGCGGCGAGGCGGCGCGCGAGCTTGGCCGGTTGGCCAACGAGAATCCGCCAAGGCTGCGGGCCTTCGACCGCTATGGCCAGCGCCTGGACGAGGTCGAGTTCCACCCGGCGTATCACCAGCTCATGGCGCTCGGCCTCGGTCATGGCGTCTCCAGCCGGGCATGGACGCATCCGGCGCAGGGCCACACCGCCCACGCGGTGTTGATGATGCTGATGACCCAGGTCGACAGCGGCGTCACCTGCCCGATGTCGATGACCTATGCCGTGGTCCCGGCGCTCGCCACTGCCGACTGGGCAGCGCAGGAATGGCGGCCCAGGGTGACGACCCCGGACTACGATCAGCGCTCGGCGCCGGCGGGGGAGAAATCGGCCGCCACCATGGGCATGGCGATGACCGAGAAGCAGGGCGGCTCGGATGTCCGCGCCAACACCACCCGGGCCGAGGCGATCGGCGGCGGCGACGAAGCGCTACTCGTGGGCCACAAATGGTTCTGCTCGGCCCCGATGTCCGACGCCTTCCTGACCCTGGCCTACGAAGACGCGGGGCTGTCGTGCTTCCTCGTCCCCCGCTGGCGCCCGGACGGGACCCGTAACGCCATCGAGGTCATGCGGCTGAAGGACAAGCTTGGCGACCGCTCCAACGCTTCGGCCGAGATCGAGTACCACCACGCCTGGGCGCGCCGGGTGGGCGAGCCCGGCCGTGGCCTGGCCACCATCATCCAGATGGTGCAGCTGACCAGGTTCGACTGCGTGCTGGGTTCGGCCGGACTGATGCGCCGGGCGCTGACCGAGGCCCTGTGGCACGCTCAGCACCGCACGGCCTTCCAGCGCCGTCTGATCGACCAGCCGCTCATGGCCGCGGTGCTGGCCGATGTCGTGGTCGAGACCGAAGCGGCGATGGCGCTGGCTTGGCGGCTTGGCGCGGCGCTCGAAGCGCGCGGCGATGCACGGGAGGCATTGACCGCCCGCCTGATGACGCCGGCGGCCAAATACTGGGTCACCAAGCGCTGTCCGACGGTGGTCGGCGAATGCCTCGAGGCCATGGGCGGCGGCGGCTATGTCGAGGAAGCGCCGATGCCGCGCCTGTTCCGCCAGTCGCCGCTCAATGCCATCTGGGAAGGATCGGGCAACGTCATCGCCCTCGACGTCCAGCGGGCGGTGGCGAACGAACCAGGGACGCTGGACGCCGCCAGGGAGGAATTGGCTTCGGTGGCCGGCGTATATCCGGCGCTCGACGCCCTGGCGAGCGAACTCGCCGGACTTCCGAAGGCCAGCGCCGCCGAAATGCGCCGTGGCGTCGAGCGCCTGGCCATCGCCTTCCAGGCGGCGGCCCTGATCAGAACGGCCCCGGGTTTCGTCGCCGACGCCTTCGTCGCCATGCGCATCGCCCAGCCGGCATTCCAGTTCGGCGCCAGTGGGGCGGCGATCGATCACCGCGCTATTCTCGATCGGGCGGCGGTTCCCGGTTAGGTCGGATGCCGCAGTTGCATGACCCGGCGCAGGGTCGGCTCGAGACGGTCGAGTTCGTCGAGATGGGCCACTGACAACCCGGCCAGCTTGCCCTCGGCCAGGGCGGTGAGTTGCAGCAGCACTCGCCGCTGGTCGCTGGGGTCGGCCCCCCGCGTCACCAGGCGCGCCTTGACCAGGCGATCGACCAGTTCAACGGCGCTGTTGTGCTTGGTGCCCAGGCGCTCGGCGAGATCGCCGACGGAGATCGCCCGCGGCGGCGCGAAGCCGCGGATGGCCAGCAGGGCCTGGTGCTGCCGGGGAGTCAGACCGGCGCTCGCCGCCGCCGTCTGGCTGAAATGCAGGAAGCTGCGGATCAGATAGCGAAACTCGGACAGGGCTTCGTAGTCGGCCTGGGTCGGTCGCTTCGCAGCCGGACGGGATTTATCTCGCATCTGCAATAATCCATTCGCACTTGCAATATTGGCTCGGATCACGATATGAGGCGGCAGCCTGACCGCGCGCGGCCGCTGCTTGGGCGATCGCCCAGCAGGAGCCAAGATGCCACCCGAAGCCGCTATCGCGCATGCTTCCCCTCCGGGCGCCCTGAAGGGCGCGCGTCGCCGCCGCGGCGACTTCACCACCGACCCCAGAGTGCTTCTGGTCGCCGGAATAGCCGTCGTCGCCGCGACCGGCGGCGTGCTTGCCGGCGTGGCTCTGTTGAAACTGATCCGGCTGGCGACCAACATAGCCTATTTCGGGGCCTTCAGCTTCGCCGATCTGAATATCGAAAAATCGCCGCTCGGTGTGTGGACGGTGTTGGTCCCGGTGGCCGGCTCGCTGATCATCGGCCTGATGGCGCGCTACGGCAGCGAGAAGATCCGCGGCCACGGCATCCCGGAAGCCATCGAGGCGATTCTGCTCGGTCGCTCGCGACTGGACGCCAAGGTGGCGGTGCTCAAGCCCCTGTCGTCGGCGGTGGCGATCGGGACCGGGGGACCATTCGGAGCCGAGGGTCCGATCATCATGACCGGCGGGGCCATCGGCTCGCTGATCGCCCAGGTGCTGCCGGTGAGCGACAACGAGCGCAAGACCCTGCTGGTCGCCGGGGCCGTAGCGGGCATGACCACGGTATTCGGCACCCCGATCGCGGCGGTGATGCTGGCGGTCGAGTTGCTGCTCTTCGAGTGGTCGCCGCGCAGCTTCATCCCAGTGGCCGTGGCCGCCGTTGTCGCCGCCGTCGAGCGCCATGCGCTGGGCATGCCATCGCCGCTGTTTCCCTTCCACGGCGGTGTCGACATCTCGCTCCTTGGCCTGGCGTCGTGGATCGGCGTCGGCGTGTTGGCGGGTCTGCTCTCGGGCGCCCTGACCCAGCTGGTCTATGCCGCCGAGGACAGCTTCCAGAGGCTGCCGATCCACTGGATGTGGTGGCCGGTGCTGGGCGGTCTGATCGTCGGCCTGGGTGGCCTCATCGAGCCGCGCGCGCTGGGTGTCGGCTACGCCAACATCGCCGCCATGCTGGCCGGCGGGGTGACCCCCGCGGCGGCGGCCAAGCTGCTGGCGGTCAAGGCGATCATCTGGTCGGCGGCGTTGGGCTCTGGCACCTCGGGCGGGGTTCTGGCGCCGCTGCTGATCATGGGCGGAGCGATGGGCGCGGCCCTCTCGGCGCTCATGCCCTGGCAGAGCCCGGCGTTCTGGGCCTTGATCGCCATGGCCGCGACCATGGGCGGCACCATGCGCTCGCCCCTGACCGCGACCTTCTTCGCCGTCGAGCTGACCGGGGACAGCCAGGCGTTGCTGCCGTTGATCGCCGCCTGCGGCGCGGCCCACGCGGTGACCGTCTTGCTCATGCGGCGTTCGATCCTGACCGAGAAGGTGGCCCGCCGCGGCCACCATCTGGTGCGCGAATACAGCGTCGATCCCTTCGCTCTGACCAAGGTCGGCGAGGTGATGACCACCCATGTCGAGACGGTCGATGGGGCGATGACCCTGCATGGCGCCGCCGCCTTCCTGACCGATCCGGCCACCACCCATCCGAGCTTCCCGGTGATCGACGCGGCCCATCAGGTGCTTGGCGTGATCGATCCACCGGCGATCATGCGCTGGCGGCGCGAAGGCAAGCGGCGGCAAGCTACGCTGAAGGAATTGCTCGCCGGAGCCAAGTTCACCATCGCCTATCCGGACGAATATCTCGAGGCCCTGGCTGACCGGCTGACGGCGGTCAACGTCTCACACCTGCCGGTGGTCGCGCGCGAGGACGGCCGCCTGGTGGGCTATGTCGGCTGGAAGGATCTGATGCGGGTCCGGGCCAAGCGCCGCGCCGAGGAGCGTCCAAGGCAGGCGGTGTTCCGGTGGCCGCGCGATCCCGCCTCGCGGTTGTCGCCGGGCCTCCCACCAGCGGGGGGAGAGAGCATCAGCGCCTGACCTCCGAGGCATCGCCCAGAACGCCGGCATAGAATTGCGGGTCGACGTTGCCGCCGGAGACGACCGCCACGCTGGTCGCCAGATCGGCGCCGCTGGCGAGCGCCCCGGCGGTGGCCGCCGCTCCGCTCGGTTCGGCGATCAGCCGCGCTTCGCCGGCGATGGCGCGCATCGCCCCCCGGACCTGGTCTTCGCTGACGGTGATGATGTCGTCCACGAACGCCTGGATATGCGGCCACGTGCGGGCGCCAAGCTGCTGCACGCGCAGGCCATCGCAGATGGTGCTTGTCGCCTGCTCGGCGGAGATGGCGACCACGTGGCCGGCCCTGAAGCTCTGAAAGGCGTCGTTGGCCAGCTCCGGCTCGACGCCGATCACCCGCACGCCGGGGCGGCTGAGCTTGATCGCCGCCGCCAGGCCGCCTAGCAGGCCGCCGCCGGAGACCGGCGCGAACACGGTCCTCACGTCCGGCGCCTGTTCGAGGATCTCCAACCCGATGGTTCCCGTGCCGCACAGGATCTCGCTCATGTCGAAGGGTTCGATGAGGGCCAGGCCGCGCTCCGCGGCCAGCTCCCGCGCCACCCGCGCCCGCTCGTTGCCGGATGAACCGACCGGGACGATCTCGGCCCGTTCTCGACGCACGCCGGCGATCTTGGGCGCTGGCGCGTCGGCCGGCATGACGATGGTGGCCGGGACGCCAAGCCGGGCGGCCGCATAGGCCACCGCCTGGGCATGGTTGCCGCTCGAATGGGCGATGACGCCCTTGGCGCGCACCTCGGGCGGCAGGCTCAACAGGGCATTGAAGGCCCCGCGGAGTTTGAACGCCCCGATCGGCTGCAGGTTTTCGGCTTTCAGCGCCAGGCGGCAGGGGTTCATGACCACCATCGGCGTTGGCCGCACATGGGCCGCGATACGCGCTCGCGCCGCTTCGATATCGGCCAGGGTGATCAGGCTCATGCCGCGGTCCATCCGCCATCCATGGCGAGGTTGGCGCCGGTGATCTGGCTGGCCGCTTCGCCACACAGGAAGACGGCCATCGCCGCGACCTCCTCGACGGTGACGAACTGCTTGCTTGGCTGGGCGGCCAGCAGCACCTCGTTGATCACCTGCTCGCGGGTCATGCCGCGGGCCTTCATGGTGTCCGGGATCTGGGCCTCCACCAAGGGCGTCCACACATAGCCCGGACTGATGCAGTTGACCGTCACCCCGTGGGTGGCGAGTTCGAGCGCCACGGTCTTGGTCAGGCCGGCGATACCATGCTTGGCGGCCACATAGGCGGCCTTGAACGGCGAGGCGACCAGGGAGTGGGCCGAGGCCGTGGAGATGATCCGGCCCCATCCGCGCGCCTTCATCCCGGGAACCGCGGCGCGGATCGCGTGGAAGGCGGCCGAGAGATTGATGGCGATGATCTGGTCCCATTTTTCGATCGGGAAGGCCTCGATCGGCGAGACGAACTGAATGCCGGCGTTGTTGACCAGGATATCGACCGCCCCGAACGCCTGGTCGGCCTCGGCGATCATGGCCGCGATCTCCGCCGGCCTGGTCATGTCGGCGCCCGAATGGGCGGCTTTCACGTGAAACTCGGCCTCGATGCCGGCCCGCGTGGTCTCGATTGCGACCGGATCGCCAAAGCCGTTCAGCATCACATTGGCGCCCTCGGCGGCGAAGGCTCTGGCGATGGCCAGGCCGATGCCGCTGGTCGATCCGGTGACGACGGCGGATTTGGAGGCGAGCGCCATCGTCAACCGCGATCGAGCGTGATCGCCCGGCCGCGGGCCATGACGAACTTCACCCGTTCGAGCTCGGTGATGTCGGTCAGGGGATCCGCGTCCACGGCGATGATGTCGGCCGACTTGCCGGGCGCGATGGCCCCGACGTCATCGGCGATATCGAGGAGCTTGGCGGCGGTGAGCGTCGCCGCCTTGATCGCGTGCGCCGCGGTCATGCCGGATTCGACCATCAACGCGAATTCGCGCGCGTTCTGGCCATGCGGTCCGACGCCCATGTCGGTGCCGAAGGCGATCGGGATTCCCGCCGTGTAGGAGCGATTGAGAGCGGCCTTAATCCGCTCGCCGACGATCAGCGCCTTTTCGCTCTGGGCCGGGGTCAGAACGGTCCCGCTCTTGGCCATGGCGAACACGGTCATGCCGGCGATCAACGTCGGCACATGGAAGGCGCCGGTGTTGAGGAACAAGGCGATCGAGCTGTCGTCGAGGAAGCTGCCGTGCTCGATGGAATCGACGCCGGCGGTCAGCGCGGCGTTGATCCCGGCCAGACCATGGGCGTGGGCGGAGACCCGGCGGCCAAGTTGGTGGCCGGTCTCGATGATGGTCTTGATCTCATCGCTGGTGAACTGCTGATCGATGCCCGCGCGCAGGTTGGAGAGCACCCCGCCGGTGGCCACGAACTTGATCGCGTCGGCCCCGTGGGCGACCTGCAGGCGCACCGCGCGCCGGCACCCGTCGACCCCGTCGCAGACGCCGATTCCGGCCTGCACGCAGGCGCACACGTCGTGGCGGAAGCCGTAGGTCTGGCCATGGCCGCCGGTGGGGGAAAGGATCGCCCCGACGCAGAGGATGCGCGGCCCCGGAACCTTGCCCTCGGCCACCGCCTCGCGCAGGGCGTAGATGACCTCGGGCTTGCGCGCGCCGAGGTCGCGCACGGTGGTGAAGCCGGCGTGCAAGGTCAGCCGCGCCCGATGGGCGGCGTCAAGGCCGACCTTGGGATCGGAATCCTCGACGAAACCGAGGCGCTGGCCAGGTCCGAGCTGACCGGTCAGGTGCACGTGGCAGTCGATGAGGCCGGGGAGGACGAAGCGGTCCTTCAGGTCGATGACGCGGGCGCCAGCCGGCGGCTCGACGAACCCCGAGGCGAGCTCGGCCACCTTGCCATCCCGGATCAGGATGCTTTGCTGGGTCTTGGGCGCCGTCTCGGGATCGGCCAGCAACCAGCCGGCGTGAATGACGATTTCCGTTGCCTGAGCCATCGTTGTCCTTCAGCGGTAAGAGCCCTCCCTCCCCTCGACGGGGAAGGTGGCTGGCGTCAGCCAGCCGGGTGGGGTGACCGGCCTCCATCCTGGCTAGCGCTAGGACACCTCCCCCATCAAGGGGGAGTAGGGACTCAAGCTACCCCCGTTTCGCCAACGCCCGCACCAGGTTCTCGTTGAAACGGGCGAAGGCCGGGCTGGCGAAACCGGGTTTGCCGAGCCCCCAGGCCCAGCGGACCGTGGCGGCGTTGAACACCTTGGCGCCGGCCGGTGAAACGAAATAGGTGGATTCGCACAAGCCCGGCTTGCCGTCGTCGTCCACCGCCGCGCCGTGGAACAGGACCCTGATCGTCGCCGGATCAATGGCCGCGATGGTCGAAGTCCTGGCGTCCCACAGCCGCTTGCCATCGCCGTCTGGATCTCGGTTATCCCATTCGTAGCCGACCACGTCGGCGGCGATATCGCCGACCTTCCAGCCCGTCCCCTTGAAAAACGGCAGGTCGGTGCGCGCCACGCGCAAGGCTGGCCGCTGCGGCGAACCGGGCTCGAACCAGCTCTGATAGGCGCCGCCCATGAGCATCGTCTCGGGCCGCCGCGCGCCTTCGCGGAAGGTCTCGGTGATCAGCAAATCGGTGTCGGTGGACCCGGCGCGGCGAATGATCGGATCGTCGCTATCCTTGTAGCAGATGATCTGGCGTCCATGCGGCGCCCCGCCCGGCGGCGCGTTGAGGTCGGCGTAGCGCACCTGGCAATAGGCCGCGTCGGCGCCGAAGAAACAGGTGTTTCCGCCGCGCCGGAAAATCCGTCGATGAAAAGCGTCGAACTCGGCGGCGCTCCAGTATTCGTCGTGGGCGCTGGTGATCACCAGCGGGTAGGGATCGAGGATCGACGGGTCGGCGTGGACGTCGAAATTGGCAGCGTAATCGACCCCGCCGAGACTGACCGCAATGCCCTCCAGCCAGCGGACGAGATAGGCGTCGTACTCGAAGAAATCCGGCGGCGTCGGTCGATCGAAGCTGACGATCAGGCCGCGGACGACATCGTCACCGTTCGGGTAGAGGCTGTGGCCGCCCCACGCGTTGTAGGCCTGATAGGTGTTGGTCCCCAGCCGCAGAAGCACCGCCCCTGAGCGCGCCGGATTGTTCACGATCCACTGGATCGCCTTCACATCGCGCGTGGCCGTGGTCTGCTCGACCACGTCGCAGCTGTAGACGCCCGGCGTCCAGGCGTGGGTGTCGATGGGCCCAAGCGCCGGCGCCCAGCCGGGACCGATGGCCGCGCCCGAGGCGGTCGCGCCGGCATGATCGACATCGACGAAGTCGCTCACCCACACCGGCGGCGTGTCGGCCGCGCCGATGCGGAACACCTCCAGGCGTACGCGCCGTTTCGGTTGGCCAGGTCCCCCGGCCATCATCACGTGCAGCGGTTCGCCGGGCTTGAAGCTGGTGCGATCCGCGTAGGCCCAGATGCGCTGGCCCTCGAACCACACCGACCAGGGCGTGGGGTCAGCCTTGGCGGCAGGGCCCTCGCTTGCCGCTCCCAGGGCGGCCGCCGGCGTGGCGGCCAGCGCGCCGGCGCCGGCCAGACGCAACAGATCCCGACGCGGGATGTCGCTCACTCACTACCTCACAACCAGCGCTCGCTGGCGCTGGCATAGCTCTTCTGGGCCACCGCGGCCGGGTCTCCCTTTAGCACTTCGAACCGGGTGACGTCGCCGTCGCGCTGGAAGGCGATATCGAACTTCTGCTCTCCTAGGCGGAGGTCTGTGAGCGTGAGGCTCGGCATCCATTCGGGCAGGCAGGGATCGAGGTAGAGCTTGCTCCGCGGCCCATCGGGGGCGAAGCCCAGCAGGGTCTGGAGGAAGGCGAAGCAGGACCCGGCAGCCCAGGCCTGGGGCACGTTGGCCCCCAGATATTGCACCGGAAAGCTGTTGGCGTCGCGCTGCAGCCCGGAATAGAGCTCGGGCAACTGGTGCTGCACGAAATGGGTGGAGGCCTGCAGCACCTCCAGTATCACCCGGCAGGCTGCGTCGTCGAAACCATAACGGCGGAAGCCGGCGGCGATGAGGGCGTTGTCGTGCGGCCAGACGGCGCCGTTCTGATACGAGTACGGGTTATAGGCCGGATGCTCCGATGACAGGGTGCGCACGCCCCAGCCGCTCAGCATGTCCGGCTTG
Organism: Caulobacteraceae bacterium; assembly: GCA_035999625.1. Classification (GTDB taxonomy): domain Bacteria; phylum Pseudomonadota; class Alphaproteobacteria; order Caulobacterales; family Caulobacteraceae; genus Acaudatibacter. The sequence goes on from DASYGN010000121.1 coordinate 28,759, forward strand.
AGCAGTCGCTCGACGACCCGCTTGGCCCGATCCGGCGGGACGATCCCCGACCACAGCAGCTGCCCGGGGTTGGAGGCGATGCTCATCACCTTCTGTTTCTTGCCGTCCAGGCAGAAGGCGTAGAACCCCGCCTCCTCGTCCCAGAACGCCGCGTTGAAACGCTCGAAGAGAGCGTGCGCCTTGCGTCGCAGAGCCGCGGCCCGCCGGCGCTGGTCCAGGGCGTCGAACACCTGGGCCATGCGCAGCCAGGCGTCGTAGACATAGCCCTGCAGCTCCACAAGCGCGATCGGCGCCTGCACCAGGCTCCCGTCCGTATAGACCAGGGCCTCGCCGGAGTCCTTCCAGCCTTGGTTGGCGTAGCCCTGGGCAGAGCGGGTTTCGTATTCCTGGAAGCCATCGCCATCGCGATCGCCATAACGGTCGATCCAGGAGAGGCATTTCTCGGCCGTCGGCAGGTGGCTGCGCAGCAGAGCCTCATCGCCGGTGCACCGCCAGGCGTTGTGCAGCAGGATCAGGTAAAGAATGGTGGCGTCAGCGGTGCCGTAATAGGGGGTATGCGGGATGACCTTGAAGTGGGCCAGCTCGCCCCGGCGCAGCTCATGCATGATCTTGCCGGGCTCGGCGTCGCGCCAGTCGTCTCGCCTTTTGGCCTGATAGCGCGCCAGAACGTCCAGGGCCCCGCGCGCCAAGTCGGGATAGACCATCGCCGTCTGCAGCGAGACCACCAGGGAATCGCGCCCGAACAGGGCGACGAACCAGGGCGAGCCGCCGGCCGGGACGAATTCCAGATGGCTGGTGCCCTCGATCGGCAGGCGCAGCGAGGCGATGTCCTGCACCGATTGGCCATAGAGGCGGTTGAACTCGCCATTGGCGGCGTGGACCTTGAGCGCCGCCGCCCGCCAATCGTCGAGCTGCGGAGCGGCCACACCCTCGCCATGCCGGGCCACGCACTGCCGGGGCGCGCGATCGATGGTCTTGCCATCGCCGACTTCGTACAGCAGGCAGGCGTGCCAGGCCTCGCCGGGCTTCAGCGCCACCTCGAAACTGATGCGGCCGTTGGCGTAGACCGGCGGGGAATCGCACTCGGTTGCGCGAACGATCAACTGCCGCTCGAAGTTGCGGTTGCGGTAGCTGGTGATGAGGCGGCTTCTGGCCGGCGACCAGCTGGTGTTGATGCGTCCGCGGCGGACGATGCCGCCGCTCTTGACCTCGAACAGGTCGGCGAAGTCGGCGCGGATGACGATCTCCAGGTTGAATTTCGCCTCGGCCTGGCCCTGGTTGACGAGGTCGAGGTCCTCGTGCACCCCGCCGGTCATGCATCGGGCGATGGTGAAGCCGATGGTGCGCGCCTTGATTTTCCCGCTCTCGGTGGAGAGTTCGCGATTGGTCAGGTGGATGCGGGCGGCGTAGTAGGCGATCGCCCCGCTGTTCAGCAGGTCCCACGGCTGGCCATCGGCATAGACTTGCCAGTTGGAGATCACCCGGGTGTCGGAGTGGTAGAACCCCTTGTCGGTGGGCCAGGGGATTTGCCCGTCCGGCTCGGTGACCAGGACGCCATAGCCGTGATTGATCGACAGCCGCGGCGGTCCGACGGTGATTTCAAGCGCCATGCAAGGGATCCTTCTCGCCCCCTTACGCCAACGCTTGTAGCGTCGCGCGGTTTCGCCGGCCGGCGATATCCGCTAAACGCTCCAGCCCGGCCCCAGGCACTCGTAGCTCAGATGGATAGAGCGCTGCCCTCCGAAGGCAGAGGTCGTGAGTTCGAATCTCGCCGAGTGCGCCAGGGATTTCAATGGGTTAACGCACGCCATTCGTGTCGCAGGTGCCAAGTCACCACCTCGTCACCACGGCGTGAAAGACCGATCCTCCTTTTTGGCCCAAATTTGTCGCCCGAGATCGGCCCCGGACCCTCATGGGCGGCGATGATCGCGAGGTGTTCCTCGATCCCCCGGTTCGCACGAAGACAGGAACGAAGCCGCCCGCAAGGCGCATCTGACTCCGAAGGATGTTGGTCGCGTTCATGGCGACGATGGATCGATGGGAACTCGAACCAAGGCAAGGCTCAAGTCACGCGGGTCGTACAGGCGCGTACTGTAAATTGCGAAACGGCGGGTCTCGCTCGCCGGCTCCGCCTCGGCCCGGACCGTCACCGCCCAGCGCAGTGGAGCGGGCGAATCAGCAAGCTTCCACCCGACATCGGTTCGTTTAATTGTATCTCCGGAGGCTAGGCGTCCTGTCTTGTGAGATCTGCGCGGACAGTTTGGCGCCCTAGGAGATCGATACGGACAATTCTGGCCATTCTTGAGTCTTACGGGAAAGCTCAGTATGAGAGATGTGCGGACAATTTGGCTATTTACGAGAATCTGACGGACGGGGTGGTGACTTGCGCGGCCGTTAGGAGAAATCATGGCGGATTTCATTTTCACCGCCACCGGTGACGAAGCGCTCGATCGGAAAGTCAGGAGGAACCACGAAGCGGGCAAGCTCGTGCGGATCGCCAGCGGTATTTACCTGGAACCCTCGTCGGAGCCTGTCGAAGACACTCTCCGTAGAAACTGGTTCAAGATCGTCAGTAGGTTGGTTCCCGGCGGCGTCGCCACCGACAGGACGGGAATGGACGGCCAGCCCTGGCGCGGACGCTCAAGCGGCGCTCCGGTCGGTGATGCGTTCGTGTTCATGAGCGCCCCGCGCACCCGCGATACCATCAAGCTGCCTGGTCTCGTCATCAACATCCGTGAGGGCGTCGGGCCGGTCGCAGGCGATATCCCATATCTTGACGCCTGGCTGGCCGGTCCGGTCCGCAAGCTGCTCGACAACATCAACCCTTCTCGGGCCAGGAGCGGCCCTTCTCGGACAGTCGGGCAGGTCGAGGTCGAAAGGCGGCTGGACGGCCTGTGCGCCACACACGGGGAGGACCACCTCAATGAGATTCGCGACAGGGCGCGCGCCCTTGCCCCGCTGATCGATCGGGAAAAGGAATTCGACGTCCTGAACGGCATGATTGGCGCGCTCCTCCGCACGCGCGAGGCAAAGACACTTACGCCCCAGGGTCGCGCCAGGGCGCAAGGTAACCCGTTCGACCCGGCTTGCATTCAAAGGCTCGCCAGCCTTGTCCATTGCCTCCAGTCTCGAGCGCCGGTCACCGTGATAGACGCTGACACATCGCCAGAACGAAAGACGGCCGGGGCCTTCATGGAGGCCTATTTCTCCAACTTCATCGAGGGCACCGAGTTTCTGATCGGAGAGGCGGTCGAGATCGTCTTCGAGGGCAAGATGCCCGAGGATCGTCCCCAGGACGGTCACGATGTCTTGCGCGTCTATCAGCAGCTCGTCGACCTCGGCGGTCGGTCTGCTTCAATGATCGACGCCGACACGTTCATCGATGAGATACAAGAGCGACATCGGCGTCTCATGGACGCCCGCCCGTCGGTCAAGCCTGGAGCCTTCAAGACGAAATCCAATCAGGCGGGCGACACCACCTTCGTTGACCCCAGCCTCGTTCGGGGGACGCTGCGAGAAGGTATAATGCTCTTGCGATCACTGTCCGATCCGTTCTCTCGCGGGTTGTTCGTTCATTTCCTGCTCTCCGACGTCCACCCTTTCAACGATGGGAATGGGCGGCTCAGTCGGATTATGATGACTAAGGAGCTGGTCAGCGCGGGTTTGTCTCGGATCGTCGTCCCGACGGTTTACCGCAGCGACTACCTCGATGCCTTAAGGGCTCTGTCGAGGCGCGGAGAGCCTTTGATCTTTGTCAGGTCGCTTGAGTTCTGCCAACGCGTCAGCGCGGCATGTTCCGCGGCATCGTTGGATGGAGCCATTGACGCTTGGGCGCGAGCTTACGCCTTCTGTGAAGATGGCAGGCACGCCCGCCTCACGATGCCCGATCCGGCGATCGCGATCGAAACGCGGCGCGGCATTCCAGCGCCGGCGGACTACTGGGCGTCGATCAATCCCGGTAGCGACCAGTCCGTCCCTATCGGTCAATAGCGCGGGCAGGTTCGCCCACGGACATCCTCAGCGCCGGATCGATGAGCTCCAGCCCTGGAATCTCCGGCGCCAGCCTGCCAGACTCCCCACATGAGCGCCGTCCCCGACATCATCCCCGAACAAATCGCCACGCTGCGCATCGAGCTGGTGGACACCGATCCCCTTATCTGGCGTCAAGTTGAGGTCCCGACCTCGATCACCCTTAGAGCGCTGCATGACGTCATCCAGGCCGCGATGGGTTGGTTCGATCAACATCTGTGGGAGTTGCGCCTTGGCAAACAGACCTACGGTTCGCCCATGGACGGGGACTGGGGCGACGCGCCGCGGATCGACGCCGGCAAGATCCGGCTGAGCCAGATCCTCAAGCCCCGCAAGACGGTGATCGACTACACCTACGACTTCGGCGACAGTTGGGAGCATCGGCTCACCTTCACCGACATCCGCCACGGCCAGCCCGATACAGCCTATCCGCGCTACTGCGCCGGCGATCAGGCCGCGCCACCCGAAGACTGCGGCGGCCTTCCCGGCTTCTACGCCGTTCTCGAAGCCTTGACCGACCCCAACCACCCTGGACACCCAGATGTCGCGGAATGGTACGCAAACTATGAGCCGGGCGTCTTGGATGACTTGCCGCTCAAGGTCGCCATCGGTCGCATCGCCTCCCGACGCCGCGCGGGCAAAACCCGCAAGGTCAGACCGAGCGACGAGTAGCCAATCAGCCGCCACTCCGTTCCCAGCGACGCTGACGCAGGGGCTCGGTATGGGCCGCGATGTGTAGGAGCCGGTGCTGTGCGGCGCCCCGTCAATCGGGGTGGCGCTCGCGGTTCTCCTATTCCGCCAATCCGCCGTTCCTGCGGAAGCCCCACGGAAGCACGGGAGCGGAAATTGTGGCGCAGCGAAGCATACTCCCGGCGGGGAGGGGCAGAAGTTTTAGTTATTTATTATAGTAACATAGCGTGTCGCAGCGCGCGATTTCGCGCATTGACGTAAGGCAAGTTGGTGTGCTCCGAAGGCAGAGGTCGTGAGTTCGAATCTCGCCGAGTGCGCCAATCTCCCTAGATTTTGCGCCTTGTGGCGCAACGGGGATTAGGTTGGCCCAGGGCTCGAGGATGTCGAGCCAAACCACATCTCTTGAGCTCCCAATCGCTGCCCGTGCGGGATGTCGCGTCGGCAGCCTTGAATTAGCCCCACCAGCTATTAAGCTATTTGACGATATGCTTTAATAGCGACGAGGCTGGATTAAAGGATCGCGGGTGACGGACGGAGAGAACCAAAGGCTCGGGGCCTTTGTTGAAACGAGCACGGGAGGCGAGCGCGTGCGCGCCTATGTGCCTGCCCCGCTGCCGCCGAAGCCGCCGCTCGAACTCGGACGGTTCATGCACGTCTACGAACGCGCCATTGCCGCGGTCGGGCGCCTCGACGGCATGACGACG
>DASYGN010000122.1:0-42082 GCA_035999625.1 Caulobacteraceae bacterium
CTCGCCGGTCGACGCCGACGACACCTTCCAGTGGTCACCGCACCTTGACTGGCGCCGGGACGACGCCGACCGTTACCGCTACATCTTCGTGCGGTCCAAGACGCCGCCGCCGGCCAGCCTGTTCGCCGGCGCGCCGTGCCCGCCGCACGCCGTCGCGAGGAGTGGACCCTGGACCCTGTTCGAGCGCACCGACTGCGCTCGCAAAGCGACGCGCCAATGATCGCCGACGAGCGAACTGCGTCGGTTTCCACCGCACGCGGGCACACCTCCGCTGCTTGTCGCCGCGATATTTCAATTCGGCAGCGCCCGCGCCGAGTGGAGCCCTGACGGCTACGCTCGCTTCCGATCCAGTCGTCGTTCCAGCACGGCAATCGGTTTGTCGATCAGGTCCGGACGCGCCACGCCGACGAGGAGCGCCAGTCCGCCAAGCGCGGCCAGCAACAGTCCCACGGTGAGACCATCGGGCCAGAAGGCGAGAACCAGCTCGCCGCTGCTGCGGGGCGGCAGACGGACTGAGACCAGGAAGCCGGCAAGTGGATTCGCGCTGATCGACTTGCCGTTGAGGCTGGCGCGCCAGCCAGGATACCAGGCTCGCGAGAACACCAGGATGGCGGGGGTTGGCGCGTCGTTGCGAACCCTTGCCACAATCCGAGCCGGCTTCGCCGAGCGCGCCAGACCGGATGCGCCCGGCGAAGCCCAGGTCAACAGCCTCGACGGCCCGATACGATTGAACCTCCATTCACCCGCAGGGCCGCGGGTCTCGCTCCATCGGCCGCGTGCCCAGGTCCAGAAAGCGCTAGCCTGATCGGGTTGCTGGATGGCGACCTCGCCGATGGCCATCAAATCGATCAGGCCCGATGTTGTGGGCGCAATCGGCACGGTCAGGCGCGCGACTAAATCGGTGCATTCGGTCCCGAAATGATTTTCGCAAAAATACTGGCTGATTTCGGGCCGCAGAATCGGACTGTAGCCCTGGGCGCTGGCGCCCGGCTGCTCGAGCGCGGTGTTCGCAGGTGAAAAGGTGGTCCAGAATACGAGCCCGGGATCGTTGGCGCCAAAATTGCGAAATACGCTGTATCGCGTTCGGCCCTTTGCGGAATCCCGCAGGGCTGAAACCGTGGGCGGCTTCCAGTGGTTGGGCGCCAATGGATAGCCAATGGCTACAGTGCGCCACAAAGTCGTCTGGAACGCCGCCAACCCAACGAGGATCGCGAACGCTGTCCAGCGCCAGTCCCTGCGTCCGACCAGCTTGGCGCCCGCCCATGCCGCTAGAGCGAGTCCTACTCCGACAAGTACATAGAACGCTCGGAACGCCGGCTCCTCGGTCAATGCGAGCCAGACTTCGGCTCCGACGACGATCGCCGTTCTACCAAGACGCCAACCGAGGTTCGAGACCTCAGCCTGCGTCAGTGTCCATGCGGACAGGACTAAAATCGCCATTTGATAGTAGGGCAATAATCTGAACATCCAGCGGAACTGCCCAAAGCCGGGGTGCATCGCCACCACGGCCAGGAGAGCGGTGGCGAGAACCAAGGTGAGACCGCTTGGCGTCTTCACCGCTTTCGCCCAGTCTGCGTTGACCAGCGCGATCGGCGCGAACCAGGCGGCATAGACCATCGGCAGACGGGCGGTTCCGTATTCGAATGGGAGGGTCCGCCAGTGCGTGACGAAGTCGGGGATACCCATGCCTAGCAGTCCGTCGAGTCCGGCCGCCCATAGGCCGGGATCGGAAGAGTGGAACGCGTGCCTGAGGTATTGCTGGACCGGCACGATCGCCGGTGCTGCAAGCAGCGCGCCCACCAGGAGTGAGTAAAGCACGCGCAGGGTAGGACCGATCAGCCAGCGGCCGCCCCTGGCGATGCCGCCTACGCCGGCGGCCATCACCGAAATCAGCAGCGCTAGGTTGGCGAACGGCCATCCCGACACCAGCACCATGGCGACGCTAGCGGCCGCGAGCGGCACCCACGCCGCGCCGCGCCGCGCCGCCAGGACGAGCAACGCCCAGGCCCAGCTCAGCCACGCCATGCTGACCAGCGCGCCGATCCAGTTGGCCGCGCCCCAGTAGAAGATCCAGTCGGCGAGTGGGGCGAATACGCCCACCAGGACGGCGTGGCGGCGGGCGCAGCCCAGGTTGCGCGCCAAGGCGTAGGCGCCGGCGGCCAAAATGGCGATGTGGGTCAAGGAGAACACCGCCGATGCTGCCGCCAGGTCGCTGAAGCGGCTGATCAGCCAGTACAGCGCCAGGGAGACAGGGTTGAAGACGGCGAATTGGTATTCCTGAAGCAGATCGCCCCCGACCCAGATGCGATCGGTAAGCAGCGGGAACTCGCCCCGAGCCAGCATTCGCCCGATCTCGCGAAAGCCCGGCAGGAAGTAGGTGACATAGTCGTCAGTGAAGAAGAACCGAGGGGTGGCGAGCAAGGCCGTGCTCGCTATCGCTGTCGACAGCGCGGCGGCGAGGAGGCACAAGGCGGCTTCCCGGAGCGGTTGATGGCCCGCGCCGTGGCCGACCTGCGGCGCATCACCCATCAATATCTTGGTGCCCTCCCCCGCGTCGGCTACGCTGCCGCGGTCGGACCATCGCTTAGCTCAAAATTCAAAGGCGGGGCAGCATCAAAGCTTGGAATCGATAGCCATCATCGTCCCGGTGTTGAACGACTGGGGGCAGATCGAACGTCTGATCCGCGAGCTTCACCTCCTTCCAGCACTGTCTGGCCGCCAGCTGCACATGCTGATCGTTGATGATGGCTCGTTCCCGGCCATGGACGCATCGTCTTTAGCGCCGGCTTTCTCCGGCTCTGGCTCGGTCATCGGCGCGACCTCGGTGCGTCTGGCCTGCAACATGGGCCACCAGCGCGCCATCGCCGCCGGTCTGGTCGAAGTCAGCCAACGCTCTGGCCTCCGACGAGTCATTGTCATGGATGCCGATGGCGAGGACCGACCCGAGGACGTCGCCGCTTTGATCGCAGCCAGCGATACGGCCGGCGAGGCGATCATCCTCGCCCTTCGCGCCCGGCGCTCCGAGACGCGAGCGTTTCGGCTTGGCTACAGGGTCTATCGGGTCCTTTTCAGACTGCTGACCGGCAATTCGATCCGGTTTGGTAATTTTTGCCTCATCCCGTTCAAGCATCTCGAGGCGCTGACCCACAATCCAGCCACTTGGAACAACCTCGCTGCGGCTATCATGCGCTCGCGCCTGCCGCTGGTCGCCGTCCCCACCACGCGTGGTGAACGCTACGGTGGCGAATCGAAGATGAATTTTGTCAGCCTCGCCGTGCATGGCCTCTCGGCCATCTCAGTCTATGCGGATGTGACCCTGGTGCGCATCATTTGCGCGGCCCTCTCGGTCAGCGGCGTCATCGCTATCGCCCTTCTGGCGGTGATCGGCCTTAAGTTGTTCACCGGCGTGGCCATTCCGGGATGGGCCTCGTTCATGGCGGTGTTGCTCTTGGTGCTGCTGTTTCAGGCGTTGGTGTTCGCCACCATCGCCCTTTTCCAGCTGCTGAGCTTCCGATCGATGCCCGCGGTCGTACCGGTCACCTATGTGCCCCAGTATGTCGCCGAGGTGAACGAGGCCCCTTCACGCACATTGGCGGAGTGAGTGACGGAGGCGCCATCCGCATGCAGACAGATATCAGTCCGGCACCTTGGTCCCTCTGCTCGCCGAGCAGCGCCGGCTGGGGGAGCGTCCCTATCAAGATTAAGGAGCGTGATCCGATCGTCGCCGACATGATCGAATTGCTCGCAGCGAGCCGATGAATCTCGATGCGCGGGCGTATGTGGGCGGGGAACTGGCCCTGTTCGAGCGCGCCCGGAACTGGAAAGCCTACCTGGCGCGGCAGCTCGGATCCTCCATCACAGGCGAGGTGGCCGAGGTCGGAGCCGGCATCGGCGCCACGACCCGCGCCCTCTGCAGCCAGAGCGTCACCCGCTGGACTTGCCTCGAGCCAGACCCGGACATGGCCGAGGGCCTGCGCCAATCAATCGCGCTGGGCGAGTTGCCGCCGAATTGCGAAGTGATTTCTGGTGGACTGGGGGGAATTCCCGGCCACCGCCGCTTCGGTGCCATTCTCTACGTGGATGTACTTGAGCATATCGCCGACGATCGCGCGGAGTTGGCCGCGGCGGGGGAATTGCTCGCCCGCGGCGGCCGCCTGATCGTCATCGCTCCCGCGCATCAATGGCTCTTCGGCCCGTTCGATCGCGCCATCGGCCACTATCGGCGCTACAGTCTGGCGGATCTGGCGGCCCTGACTCCGCCGAATCTCAGCCTGATCAAGGCCCGCTATCTGGACAGCGTCGGCATGATCGCCTCAGCCGCCAACACGCTGGTTCTGCGTTCCGCCATGCCGAACCTTGGACAGATACTGACCTGGGACCGGGTCATGGTCCCCGTCTCCCGCCTGCTGGATCCTCTCATCGGCTACCGCCTCGGCAAGACCGCGCTGGCGATCTGGCGACACACCTAACTGGCGCGCAGAACCCCCTCGAAATATTCGATGGTGTTGGTGAGACCCTCGCGAAGCTCGACCTTCGGCGACCAGTCGAGCGCCTCGCGGGCTTTGCCGATGTTTGGCTGGCGTTGGCGGGGATCGTCAGTCGGCAGGGCCATGTGGACGATCTTGGACGCGCTGCCGGTGAGATCGAGCACCAGGGCGGCCAGCTCGAGCATGGAGAACTCGTGCGGGTTGCCGAGGTTGATCGGTCCGGTGAGCGCGTCGTCGCTGGCCATCAGCCGGACCAGTCCATCGACGAGGTCATCGACATAGCAGAACGAGCGCGTCTGCGAGCCATCGCCATAAAGGGTGATCGCCTCGCCCGTGAGCGCCTGGACGATGAAGTTGGACACCACCCGGCCATCGCCGGGGTGCATGTTGGGGCCGTAGGTGTTGAATATCCGCGCCACCTTGATGCGCAGATTGTGTTGCCGCCAGTAGTCGAAGAACAGGGTCTCGGCGCAACGCTTGCCCTCGTCATAGCAGGAACGCGGCCCGATCGGATTGACGTGCCCCCAGTAAGCCTCCGTTTGCGGATGAACGGCGGGATCGCCATACACTTCCGAGGTCGAAGCCTGCAGGATCTTGGCCTGGACCCGCTTGGCCAGGCCCAGCATGTTGATCGCCCCGTGAACGCTGGTCTTGGTCGTCTGCACCGGGTCGTGCTGGTAGTGGATCGGGCTGGCCGGACAGGCGAGGTTGTAGATCTCCTCCACCTCGACGTAGAGCGGGAAGGTGACGTCGTGGCGGATCACCTCGAAACCCTTGTAGTCCAATAATTCGAGAATGTTCTCCTTGGCCCCGGTGAAAAAGTTGTCGACGCACAGGACCTCGCAGCCCTCGGCCAACAGTCGGCGGCAGAGATGGGAGCCGATGAAGCCCGCCCCACCGGTCACCATCAGTGTCTTCGATAGCGACATTGAGCCCCCGAGGATGCCTTGTTCGCCTCAGACCCTATATAAACGGGACCGATGAAGCGAACCACCGCACGCGGGCTGGTCTGAGGGCCTTGTCCCAGGATCCCGAGCGCGATCGCCTCGCCGGCCGGGTTGCGCGTCTGGCCAAGGTTGGGGTTGGCCTTTCCGGCGCGGCGGCCAGCTTCGGGGCCAACGCCTTGTTTTCCCCAGGCGATGCCGAGGCGCGCAATGCGCGCGCGCTCAAGGAGGCTCTGGGTCGTCTCAAGGGCCCGATGATGAAGGTGGCGCAGATGTTCGCCACGGTGCCCGACCTGCTGCCGCCCGCCTTCAGCTCCGAACTGATCGAGTTGCAGGCCAACGCCCCGGCCATGGGCCCGGCGTTCGTGCGCCGACGGATGGCGGCCGAGCTGGGTCCCGCCTGGCGGGATCGATTCGCGGATTTCGAGCTCGACCCCGCCGCCGCCGCCTCGCTCGGTCAGGTGCATCGCGCCCGCACGCATGATGGCGCGCTGCTGGCGGTCAAGCTGCAATACCCGGACATGCAGAGCGCCATCGAAAGCGATCTCGCCCAGCTCAAGGTGCTGATGGGCCTGGCGCGGCAGATGTCGGCGGCCATCGACACCCGCGAGGCGGTGACCGAGATCGGCGCTCGCCTGCGCGAGGAGCTCGACTACGCCCGCGAGGCCAATGCCATGCGCCTCTATCGGTCATTCTTCGCTGGCCGCGACGACATCGCCGTTCCAAGCCCCCACGCGGAGCTTTCCACCGGCCGGCTGCTGACCATGGACTGGCTGGATGGTGAGGGCCTCGTCGCCTTCAAGACCGCCGACCTCGACACCCGCAATCGCGTCGCCCGGCTGCTGTTCGAGGCCTGGTGGGCGCCGCTCACCCACATCGGCGTCATCCACGGCGACCCGCATCTGGGCAACTACACCTTCACCGCCGGCGCGGGGCGCTTGAACCTGCTGGACTTCGGCTGCATCCGTATCTTCCCCCCCGCTTTCGTCGGTGGCGTCGTGACCCTGTTTCGCGCCCTCACCGCCGGCGACAGGGCCGGCGAGGCCGCGGCCTATCGGGCGTGGGGATTCCGCGACCTGACCGATGACCTCATGGACGTGCTCGGCATCTGGGCGCGGTTCATCTACGGTCCGCTGCTCGACGACCGTGTGCGCACCGTGGCCGACGGGATCGCTCCGGGGGCCTACGGTCGGCGCGAGGCGTTCCAGGTCAAGCGCGCCCTGGAGCAGAAGGGCCCGATCACCATACCCCGCGAGTTCGTGTTCATGGACCGGGCCGCCATCGGGCTCGGCGCCGCCTTCCTGCACCTGGGGGCGGAGCTCAACTGGCGCCGGTTGTTCGAAGCGTCGCTGGAAGGCTTCCACGAGGCCGCCCTTGCCGCCCGCCAGGCGGCTGCGCTGGAGGCCGCCAGTCTCGCCTGAGCCGCGCGGCGAATGAACTATTGTTCATAAACTGCTACCTTGCGCTACACGATACCTGGTTATAGAAGCCACAGACATAACAACCCGAGAGGGCGATGTGGCCGAACCGGTGCAGGTGCAGCTTAAGAAAGGCGTACTCGAGCTGTGCGTGCTGGCGCTGCTCTCACGCGGCGACGCCTACGGCTATGAGATCGCCAGCCGCCTCGCCAAAGGCATCGAGATGGGCGAGGGCACCGTCTATCCGCTGATGCGTCGGATGCAGGCGGATGGATTGGTGGACACCTATCTGGTCGAGAGTTCCTCCGGACCACCGCGCAAATACTACAAACTGACCGCCATCGGGCGCTCCAGCTTCGCTGCGCAAAGCGCCGAGTGGGTGAGCTTCTCCACGGCGGTCAATGACATTCTGGGGAGCACGCAATGACCCGCCAGCTGTTCATCAACCGGCTGCGCAACGGATTGGCCGGCCTGCCGGCGAAGACCATCGATGAGATCGCCTCGGACTATGAATCGCACTTCGCCGACGGCGCCGCGGCCGGCCGCAGCGAGGCCGAGGTCGCCGAAGCCCTGGGCGATCCGGACCGGCTGGCGCGCGAGTTGAAGGCCGAGGCCGGGTTGAAGCGCTGGGAGGCCGAACGCACGCCCTCCTCGGCCGCCCTGGCGGTATTCGCGGTGCTCGGCCTGGGGGCCATCGACGTTCTCGTCCTGCTGCCGATCCTCCTGCCGGTCGCCGGCGTGATGCTGGCGTTTTTCATCATCGCCGCGGCGATGTTCGCCACCGGCGCCGTCGCCTTCGCCGCCGGGCCATTCTGGATCGTCGGCGCGCCGGTGGTCGCTGTCCTGCTGACCGGTCTTGGATTGATGTCGCTGGCGGTATGCCTGGCCGCCGTCGATGGCCTGGTCACCATCGGCTTCATGAACGCCCTGGTTTGGTACGCGAGATTGCACATGCGCCTGCTGAAGCCGGCGCTGGAAAGCTAGAGAGGGGATGTCCGCATGATCCGCACGCTCGTCATCCTGGCCGCGGTCAGTTTCGTGCTCACGGTGGTCTGCTTCGCCGCCGCCTTCGCCATTGTCGGCGGGCCGTTCTACATCGACGACGAGGGCCGGTTTCATCGCGAGATGTGGACCGACGTCAGCGTTGTGCGTGTCCATCCGACGCCGGTGCTGCTCAAACACTGCTGAGTCGCTCGCGCCAGCTTGCCATTTTTCAAACGCTCGTTAGTCAGGTGACGCGCCAGCCGTGGCGCGGATGCAGGGCGCGCGCGTGGCCGACGATCAACAAGGCGAGCTCTTCGCCAGGGTGAACGAGGACGAGCCCGCTCGTCTGCAACCCAATCTGCCGCCCGAGATCGCCTCTCCGCTGGCCCCTTTCCATGGCGTCAAGCCGCCGGCGCCAAAGTGGTTCGCCGACGCCCTCGCCGATAAGCCGGAGGTCAGCTTCGTGCCGGTGCGCGGGGCGAACATCGAGCTGCTGACCTGGGGTCCTCGCGGCAAACCCGGGCTGATCTTCGTTCATGGCAACAGCGCCCACGCGCGTTGGTGGAGTTTCATCGCCCCTTTCTTCGCCGCCGAGTTCCGCGTCGCGGCCCTGTCGCTTTCGGGCATGGGCGGCTCGGATTGGCGGGAAGCCTATAGTTTCGATCTGTTCGCCGAGGAGATCTTCGCCTGCGGCCAGGCGGCGGGCCTTTTCTCGGCGCCGGCTCTTCCGGTCTACATCGGCCACTCGTTCGGCGGCGCGCAGGTGTTGCATTCGGCGGTCCGCCACCCTGAGCGCATGCGCGCCTGCATCCTGGTGGACACCGGCTTTGGCGGTCCGCCCACACCCGAGGAGTTCGAGAAGCTGCGGGCCGAGGCGCTGGCCAGAGGCGAGGACGTCGGCGCCTGGGGGCCGCGGCTGTCGCAGCGCAGCGGCCGCAACCGCGTCTATCCATCATTGGCGGCGGCCCTCACCCGGTTCCGGTTCATGCCCCCACAGGTCCCCGGCAACCTGTTCATCGCCGACTACATCGCCCGCCATTCCTTGAAGCAGGCGCCGTTGCCGCCAGCGGAGGAAGGGTCGAGCCAGGGTTGGACGTGGCGCTTCGATCCCGGCCTGTGGACCAAGCTCGACCGCACCGGCATGGCTGCCGGGAAGGACGTCCAGAAGGCCAAGGTCCCCTTGGTGCATGTCTATGGCGACCGCTCGGAGATCATCCGCCGGCACGACTTCCGCGCCGCGCGGGGTGTGCCCGCCAGCGTGCCCAGCGTCGTCATTCCGGACAGCGAGCATCACATCATGGTCGATCAGCCGCTTGCCCTGGTGGCGGCGCTCCGCGCTCTGCTGAGAGTCTGGGCGCCTTAGCTGCCCGCTTGACAGGCGAACCGGGCTCGTAGCCTCCTGCCCCGGCAGGGTGGCAAAGGACTATTCGATGGCGCAGGATCCGGCACGTCGCGCCATCCCCATGGCCCATGTGGCCGCCGTCTCGATCGGCAACGCCCTGGAATTCTACGATTTTCTGACCTTCAGCATCTTCGCCGTCTATATCGCCGAGGCATTCTTTCCCGGGCGGGGACCGACCGAAAAGCTGTACGCCTCCCTGGCAACCTTCTGGGCCGGCTTTCTCACCCGCCCGGTCGGGGCCATGGTGCTTGGCCCTTTGGGTGATCGCATCGGCCGCAAGCCGGCGATGCTGATCTCCTTCGTGCTGATCGGCGCTGGCATGCTGGGGCTCGCCCTCACGCCGACCTACGCCAAGATTGGTATCGCCGCGCCGCTCCTGGCAGTGTTCTTTCGCCTGGTCCAGGGCTTCGCCCTTGGCGGCAATGTCGGCCCGACCACCGCCTTTATGCTCGAGGCTGCGCCACCCGAACGTCGTGGCTTCTACGCTACCTTCCAGTACACCTCGCAGGGCGCGGCGGTGCTCGGCTCCGGCCTCGCCGGCTGGGGGCTGGCCAAGCTGCTCTCGCCCCACGATCTCGCCGCCTGGGGCTGGCGGGTCGCCTTCCTGATCGGGGTGGTCATTGTCCCCTTCGGGCTGTGGCTCCGCGCCAGGCTGCCCGAGACCCTGCACGCGCCTGCCGGCGCGCCCGAAGCGCCGGATGCGCCGACCAGGCTGCGGGCCACAAAGACGCCGATCCGACCGCACGCGCGGCTGATCGCCTGTGGCTTCTTCCTGCTGGTGAGCGGCACCATCGTCACCTACGTCGGCCTGTATATGACCACCTTCGCCCTCGACACCCTGCACCTGCCGGCCAGCGTCGCCTTCGGGGTGACCGTGGTCAACGCCGTGAGCCTCATCATCTTCAGTGTCGTCGGCGGAATCCTCTCCGACCGCTGGGGGCGCAAGCCGGTGATGCTGTGGCCGGTGTTGGCGGCGATCGTCATCGCCTGGCCGACCTTCTGGGTCATCGTTCATTATCCGGGCGCGACCACGCTGTATGCCGGCATCGGCCTGATCTCGCTCCTCACCTCGCTCTGCTCAGCGCCGGTGATCGTCGCCCTGACCGAGGGTTTGCCGGCCTCGATCCGCTCCGGCGGCGTGGCCATCGTCTACGCCTTCGCCATCTCCATCTTTGGCGGCGCCACCCAGTTCGTCCTCGCCAAGGTCATCCACGCCGTCGGCGATCCGCTGGCCCCGGGCTGGTTCATGACCGCCGCCCTCCTGATCAGCGTGCCGGCCATCCTCGCCATCCGCGAAACCGCGCCACGTGCGCGGCTTGAGGCCTCGCCAGCCGTAGTGTAGCACCGGGCTCGCCGGGTAGGGTGTCAGCGGAAGAGGGATCCTGTGGCCGAAGACCACGATGAATATGTCCACGGCAGCCAGAATGCGGCCACCCAGGTCGCCGATTTCCGCATGTTCGCTTCCCTGACCAAGTGGTTCTCCCTCCACGCCGCGGTCCTGATCCTGGTGCTGAGCCTTTGGTTCTGCGTCGGAGTCGGCTTCCTGGGCGGTCTGATCCCTGGCCTGATCGTCCTGGCCATCGGCATCGCCTTCCTGCGCAACAAGCGCCGGCCGGTCCACTAGGCGCGCGCCTGGGGGCATGGTCCATCTTGCCGTCACCAGAGAGCGCCGACCCGGCGAAACGCGCGCTGCGCTGATCCCCGACGTGGTCAGAAAGCTGATCGCCGGGGGCTCCTCAGTCACGATCGAGACCGGCGCGGGCCGAGGCGCTTCGGCGCCTGACGATGCCTTCGAAGCGGCTGGGGCATCGATCGCGCCTGACGCGGCAAGCGCGGTGGCCGAGGCCGACATCGTGCTGACGGTGCGCGCTCCCGGCGAGGCGGTAACCTCGGCTCTGCGCAGGGGCGCCTTGGTCGTCGGTCTGCTCGATCCGCATCGGGAGAGCGCCGCGCTCGAAGCGCTCGCCCGCGCCGGCGCCAGCGCCTTCGCCATGGAATTCGTGCCGCGAATCAGCCGCGCCCAGGGCATGGACGCGCTCTCCAGCCAGGCCAATCTCGCCGGCTATCGCGCCGTGATCGAGGCCTCGGCCGCCTATGGCCGGGCGCTGCCGATGATGATGACCGCGGCCGGTACGGTGGCCCCCGCCAAGGTGTTCGTGATGGGCGCCGGCGTCGCCGGACTGCAGGCAATCGCCACCGCCAGGCGACTGGGCGCGGTGGTCACCGCCACCGACGTGCGGCCGGCCGCCAAGGAGCAGGTCGAATCCTTGGGGGCCAAGTTCGTGGCCGTAGAGGATGAGGAGTTCACGGCCGCCGAAACGGCTGCCGGCTACGCCAGGGAGATGAGCGCCGACTACCAGGCCAGGCAGGCGTCGCTGATTTCGGACCACATCCGCAAGCAGGACATCGTCATCACCACGGCGCTCATTCCCGGGCGTCCAGCCCCGCGCCTGGTGACCGCCGCCCAGGCGGCCTCGATGCGCCCGGGCTCGATCATCATCGACCTGGCGGTCGAACAGGGCGGCAATGTCGAAGGCGCCCGCGACCGAGAGGCCGTGGCCAGCGGCGGGGCGACGATCGTCGGCTTCGCCAACCTCCCGGCCCGCATCGCCGCCGACGCTTCGGCCCTCTATGCGCGCAACCTGGCGGCCTTCACCTCGCTGCTGGTCGATGCGCAAGGCCAGCTGGTCGGCGAATTCGACGATGAAATCCTCGCCGCCGCCCTGGTGGTCCACGAGGGCAAGGTGATCCATCCCGCCCTTCAGGCGACCTAAGGAGGAAGTCATGGAGGCCATCGACCCAACCGTCTTCCGCCTGGCGATCTTCGTCCTGGCGATCTTCGTCGGCTACTACGTGGTGTGGAGCGTGACCCCGGCGCTGCACACGCCCTTGATGAGCGTCACCAACGCCATCTCCTCGGTGATCATCGTCGGCGCTTTGCTGGCCGCCGCGGCGCGCGTGGCCCCTGGCCCGCATCCGGGCCACGTGTGGGTGTCCAAGGGCGCCGGGGCCATCGCCGCCGGTCTCGCCGCGGTCAACATCCTCGGCGGATTTCTGGTCAGCCAGCGGATGCTGGGCATGTACCGCAAGAAGGACCGAGGCAAGTGAACGCCAGCCTCGCCGCCATCGCCTATCTGGTCTCGGGCATCCTGTTCATTCTCGCCCTGCGCGGCCTTTCCAGCCCGGTGACCAGCCGGCGCGGCAACCTGATGGGCATGGTTGGCATGGCGATCGCCATTGGCGTGACCCTGGCCATCCTCGCCCGGCAGGGCGCGCTCGACGGGCAGACGGTGATGCTGATCGCCGTCGGGGTCGCGGTTGGCGGTTCGGTGGGGACGCTGATCGCCCGCCGGGTGCCGATGACCGCCATGCCGCAACTGGTGGCGGCTTTCCACTCCCTGGTCGGCCTCGCCGCCTGCCTGGTGGCGACGGCCGCGATCTACACCCCAGCCGCCTACCACATCGATGCCGCCTCCGGGGTGAAGCTCGAGAGCCTCATCGAACTGTCGGTGGGCCTGGCCATCGGGGCCATCACCTTCACCGGCTCGGTGATCGCGTTCGCCAAGCTCAACGGCAACATGTCCGGGGCCCCGATCCTGTTGCCCGCCAGGCACCTCCTGAATCTGGCCTTGGCGGTCGCGATCGTGATCCTGATCGTGCTCCTGGTGCTTTCCGGCGGTCACGCCCTGTGGGCGTTCTGGCTGATCCTGCTGTTGGCCCTCATCGGCGGCGTGACCCTGATCATTCCCATCGGCGGGGCCGACATGCCGGTGGTGATCTCGATGCTGAACAGCTATTCCGGCTGGGCGGCGGCGGCGCTCGGCTTCACCCTCGGCAACATCACCCTGATCATCACCGGCGCCCTGGTCGGCTCGTCCGGCGCGATTCTCTCCTACATCATGTGCAAGGGCATGAACCGGGCTTTCGTCTCGGTCATCCTGGGCGGCTTCGGCGGCGCCGACGTCGCCGCCGGGGCCGGTGTGGCCGAGACCCGTCCGGTCAAGCAGGGCAGCGCCGAGGATGCCGCCTTCATCATGAAGAACGCCTCCAAGGTGATCATTGTCCCCGGCTACGGCATGGCCGTGGCCCAGGCCCAGCACGCGCTGCGGGAAATGGCTGATCGGCTGAAGGCCGAGGGGGTCGAGGTCAAGTACGCCATCCACCCCGTCGCCGGACGCATGCCTGGACACATGAACGTGCTGCTGGCTGAAGCCAACGTCCCCTATGACGAGGTGTTCGAACTCGACGACATCAACTCCGAGTTCGCGACCGCCGATGTCGCCTTTGTGATCGGCGCCAATGATGTCACCAACCCCGCCGCCAAGACCGATCCCAAGAGTCCGATCTTCGGCATGCCGATCCTGGACGTGGAGAAGGCGCGCACCGTGCTGTTCGTCAAACGCGGGATGGGAGCGGGCTATGCCGGGGTCGAGAACGAGCTGTTCTTCCGCGACAACACGATGATGCTGTTCTCGGACGCCAAGAAGATGGTCGAGGGCATCGTCAAGGCGCTCTAGCGCCGCCGATGCCGATACTGACCGCGGGCTGGTCCTGGCGTATCCGGTGACGGCGCCACGACGGTTCCAGCGCCATGTCTCCCAGCGCGCCGCGGCGCCGCCACCGAAAGCCTAGCGGAGCGAGGCCATCCGCTGCGCCAGGATTGGCGAGCCTAGCTGGCCCACCGCCCCGTGGACCGCAGCGCGCACGCACCGCCGGTACTCCGCGCCGCCGTCGAGATCGAGCGGCAGCGGACGGTAGCCGCACACGCTGTTGGCGGCGGTGGCGATCCGTTTCAGGGCGGCGTCGGCCCCTGCCGCGCTGTCGAGATTGAGATCGCCGACGAAGACCTTGGCTGGCCCGCCTTCGGCGCTCCACGAGGCGCTCTGGGCGATGGCCGCGCCGGCGATGACGCCCATGGCCAAGACGGGTATGAGGCTCTGCCTGCGAAACATCGATTGTTCCTCTCCGGCCAGGACTGGATCGCCTCCGGCGCGAGATGGAAGAGACGGCGCCCGACGCTAATCTGACAGGACGGCGACCTGATGATTTGCCGATCAAACGCCGATGAATCTAGTTGCTCAGCGGCGGTGGCCGGCGCTGGACCCAGCCGGTGGTCTCATCATAGGCCTGCCCAAGGCCGAGCAAGGCGCGTTCGGACCGGTTGGGGCCGACGATTTGCAGGCCAATCGGCAGTCCGGCGCGGGAGAACCCCGCTGGCGCGGCAAGCACCGGGAGCCCGGTCAGGGTGATCAGGAAAGCCAGTTTCATCCACTCGTGGTAGGTCGCCATCGGCCGGCCGGCGATGGCGTGTGGCCAGTCCCACTCCGCTGGAAACGGAAACAGGGCGGCGGTCGGCGCCGCCAGGTAATCGAAACGCTCGAAAAGCGCGGTTACCGCGCTCGTCCATTGGCTGCGGATGACCGAGGCCCTGGTGACGTCATAGGCGCTGAGTTTCAGGCAGCTTTCGGCCTCGAACACCGCCTCGGGTTTCAGCAGGGCGCGCTCGGCCGGCTGGTTGTAATGGGCCATCACCCGCGCGCCCGCCGTCCATGCCCGCAGGATGAGCAGAGCGTCCCAGGCCCGCTCCACTGGATAGTCGGGGCTCGTCGCCCCGACCTCGAACCCCAGGCGTTCGCATGCGCCAAGCGCGGTGCGACAAACCGCCAACAGTTCGGGCTCACAGGGCGCGAAGCCGCCGAAATCGGCTAGCCAGCCGATCCGCGCACCCTTGGCCTCGGCCGCGATCGGCGGAGCAAATTCGGTACCATCCCCGCCCAGCGAAAGCGGCGCGCGCGCATCGTAGCCAGCCTGTACCGACAACAGCAGGGCGAGATCGTCGATTGACCGCGCCATGGGGCCCAAGACGCTCATCGACGGCAGCCACTTGTCGAGCGCGTCGGCAGGCACGCGGCCGATGCTGGGCCGCAGCGCGAAAAGATTATTCCAGCCGGCCGGATTGCGCAGACTGCCGCCGAAGTCGCCCCCGTCGGCGAGGGGAACCATGCGGCAGGCCAGCGCCGCGCCCGCACCGCCGCTGCTGCCCCCGGCGGTGCGCGTCAGATCGTAGGGGTTGCGGGTTACGCCATAGACCGGGTTGTAGGTGTGCGAGCCAAAGCCGAATTCCGGGGCGTTGGTTTTGCCGATGAAGATCGCCCCCGCGGCCCGCAGCCGCGCGGCCATTATCCCGTCCGCCGGGGCGATGTGATCCTTGAAGATCGGCGAGCCCATGGTGAAGGGCAGGCCGGCTACCGGCTCCAGATCCTTCACCGCGTGCGGCAGGCCGTGCAGGGGCCCCAGCCGCTCGCCGTTCGCGCACTCCGCGTCGGCTTCGGCGGCTTCGGCCATCAGTTCATCGCGTGGCCGCAGGGCGACGATGGCGTTGACCCTGGGGTTGAGGGTCTCGATGCGATCCAGGAACGTGGCCATCACCTCGGCGCAGGAAAGATCACCCTGGCCAATAGCGCCGACCAGCGCCGCGCCGCCCATGGCCACGATCTGCTCGTCCATGACCGCCTCCTCCGATTGCGCCACCGGCCAGCGGCCGCTAAACACCGCGCCGGCCCTTGAGAGCCGCCTTAGCTCAGCCGGTAGAGCGGCGCATTCGTAATGCGTAGGTCGGGTGTTCGAGTCACCCAGGCGGCGCCACGGCGCGGGAGGGGCGAAATTTCGCACGCTGAGTGTCGCCCTGACTCTTACGGACGGCGATGGTAAGCTGCCGTCACGTAAGGGCGGGACGAGTCGCATGACGCGCGTGGGGTGGGAAAAAGCCGGTCGGGCGGCGCTGGTCGCTGGGGCGTTGGTTCTAGGCGCCGCGGCGCCCAAGTCGACGACGCCGCCAGCCAAGCCGGCGGTAGCCGCCGCACCGCGGCCGCCGAAGCGTTATCCCTACCCCTATTCCTGCGAGAAGCCGGCCAGCGCCGCACAAGACAATCTGTGCCTCGAGCGGCGGGCCATTGAAACCAGCGACAAATGGGGGCGGTTCATTTTCCATGCCTTACTGGCGATCGCCGTCGCTCTGTTCCTGAATGTGCTGGCCGCCATCGCCGGCCTGACGCTGGCGGCCAGGGGCCCTCGCCCCGCGGGCCCTTCGGCGCCGGCGGCGGCGGACAACCCACCCAGGGCGCCGAGGGCGCGCCGCTCCGCCTCGGCCTAGGGCGATGCTCCTGCAATTGCGCGCCTTCGGCCAGGCGCGTAGCATCCGGAGTTGCGGCTGCCCCACTTTCGCCACCGACTTCGTTCGAGGCTCACGCCATCCACGCCCGCCAGATCGGGGACATTGGGAGATATTTGAGATGAAGATCGTCGCTTACGCCGCCACTCTGGCGGTTGCGCTCGCCGGTTTCTCCGGCCCCGCCAATGCCGTCGGCTGCCTTTCCGGCGCTGTCGCTGGCGGCGTCGCCGGGCATTTCGTTCGCACCGGCCCGGCCCATCATCGCCACACCTTGACTGGCGCGGCCGCGGGCTGTGTCGCCGGACACATGATGAAGATGCACCAGAAGAAGGTGGCCCGCGAGCGGGCCGCCGCCCAGATGCAGGCGGCTCACCCTCACTGATCGCCTTGAGGCCCGGCTCACGGACCGACCGCGAGCCGGGCCATATGGCGCGCACAGCCGCCACCTAGCGCTCGGCGCACGATCCACAATCTTTCCTACAATCTTTCGCTGACCGAGGCTGGAACTCGCTAGGCGCTCAGGGAGTTTCCCTGCTGGGACAGTTGCGGGCGCGACTGGCTGCGTGCGCGCGGTCGGCAGCCGCGAGGGTCCACGACGCAACGCCAGTCGGGGAAGTTCAATGTCTGACGTCATCGCCAGCCGCACGGCGGTCAAGCGATCCCACGCACTGAGCCATGAAGAACGGCGCACGCGGCGAGGTCCCGGCCTCGATGATCAGGCGTTGCTGGCCGCCCTGCGCGCCTTCCGCCGCGGCGATTTCTCGGTGCGCTTGCCGCGCGGGCTGACCGGGGCCGATGGCGAGATCGCCGAGGCCTTCAATGAAGTGGTCGAACTCAACGACCGGATGACCAAGGAGTTCGAGCGCCTCGGCGAGGTGGTCGGACGCCAGGGCAAGATCAATCACCGGGTGCGACTGCCGGCCGCGCGAGGGTCCTGGGCGGCGACGGTCGACGCGGTCAACACCCTGATCGCCGACATGGTCCACCCGACCGCGGAAATGGCGCGGGTGATCGGCGGTGTCGCCAAGGGCGACCTCTCCCAGACCATGGACCTGGAGAACGAAGAGCGCCCGCTGCGCGGCGAGTTCCTGCGCATCGGCAAGGTGGTCAATACCATGGTCGGCCAACTGGGCTCCTTCGCCTCGGAGGTGACCCGCGTCGCCCGCGAGGTCGGCACCGAGGGCAAGCTCGGCGGTCAGGCGCAGGTGAAGGGCGTCACCGGCGCCTGGAAAGACCTCACCGATAACGTCAACTTCATGGCCGCCAACCTCACCGGTCAGGTGCGCAACATCGCCGAGGTGACCACCGCGGTGGCCAATGGCGATCTCTCGCGCAAGATTACGGTGGACGTGAAAGGCGAAATCCAGGAGCTGAAAAACACCATCAACACCATGGTCGATCAGCTCAACTCGTTCGCCTCCGAAGTGACCCGGGTGGCGCGCGAGGTCGGCACCGAAGGCAAGCTCGGCGGCCAGGCTCAGGTCAAGGGTGTCGCCGGGACATGGAAGGACCTGACCGACAACGTGAACTTCATGGCCGGCAATCTGACCGGCCAGGTGCGCAACATCGCCGAGGTCACGACCGCCGTGGCCCGAGGCGATCTCTCCAAGAAGATCACCGTCGATGTGAAGGGCGAGATCCTCGAGCTGAAGAACACCATCAACACCATGGTCGATCAGCTGAACGCCTTCTCCTCCGAGGTCACCCGGGTGGCGCGCGAGGTCGGCACCGAAGGCAAGCTCGGCGGCCAGGCGCGAGTCGAAGGTGTCACCGGCGCGTGGAAGGACCTCACCGACAACGTCAATTTCATGGCCGGCAATCTGACTGGCCAGGTGCGCAACATCGCCGAGGTGACCACCGCGGTGGCCCTGGGTGATCTCTCCAAGAAGATCACCGTCGATGTGAAAGGCGAGATCCTGGAGCTGAAAGACACCATCAACACCATGGTCGATCAGCTCAATGCGTTCGCCTCCGAGGTCACCCGGGTGGCGCGCGAAGTCGGGGCCGAGGGCAAGCTCGGCGGCCAGGCCCAGGTCAAGGGTGTCGCCGGCACCTGGAAGGACCTCACCGACAACGTCAACAACATGGCCGCCAACCTCACCGGCCAGGTGCGCAACATCGCCGAGGTGACCACCGCGGTGGCCCTGGGCGATCTCTCCAAGAAGATCACCGTCGACGTGCGCGGCGAGATCCTGGAGCTGAAGAACACCATCAACACCATGGTCGATCAGCTCAACGCCTTCGCTTCCGAAGTCACCCGCGTGGCGCGCGAAGTCGGCACCGAGGGCAAGCTCGGCGGTCAGGCGCAGGTGCGCGGGGTGGGCGGCACCTGGAAGGAACTGACCGATAATGTGAACCTGATGGCCGGCAATCTCACCGGGCAGGTGCGCAATATCGCCGAGGTGACCACCGCGGTGGCCCTGGGCGATCTCTCCAAGAAGATCACCGTCGATGTGCGCGGCGAGATCCTGGAGCTGAAAGACACCATCAACACCATGGTCGATCAGCTCAATTCGTTCGCCTCGGAAGTCACCCGCGTGGCGCGCGAGGTCGGCACCGAAGGCAAGCTCGGCGGCCAGGCCCAGGTGCGGGGCGTCGGCGGGACCTGGAAGGAGCTGACTGAGAATGTGAACCTGATGGCCGGCAATCTCACCGGTCAGGTGCGCAACATCGCCGAGGTGACCACCGCGGTGGCCCTGGGCGATCTCTCCAAGAAGATCACCGTCGACGTGCGCGGCGAGATCCTGGAGCTGAAAAACACCATCAACACCATGGTCGATCAGCTCAATTCGTTCGCCTCCGAGGTCACCCGCGTCGCCCGCGAAGTCGGCACCGAAGGCAAGCTCGGCGGTCAGGCGCAAGTGCGCGGGGTCGGCGGGACCTGGAAGGAGCTTACCGACAACGTCAATCTGATGGCCGGCAATCTCACCGGTCAGGTGCGCAACATCGCCGATGTGACCACCGCGGTCGCCAACGGCGACCTTTCGCGCAAGATCACCGTCGACGTGAAAGGCGAGATCCTCGAGCTGAAGAACACCATCAACACCATGGTCGATCAGCTCAATTCGTTCGCCTCGGAAGTCACTCGCCTGGCCCGGGAAGTCGGCACCGAAGGCAAGCTCGGCGGCCAGGCCCAGGTGCCCGGCGTGGCCGGCACCTGGAAGGACCTCACCGACAACGTCAACATGATGGCCGCCAACCTTACCGGACAGGTGCGCAACATCGCCAGCGTGGTGACCTCGGTGGCCAACGGCGATCTGAAGCGCAAGCTGACCCTGGACGCCAAGGGCGAGATCGCGGCGCTGGCCGACACCATCAACGGCATGATCGAAACCCTGGCCACGTTCGCCGATCAGGTGACCAACGTCGCTCGCGAGGTCGGCATCGAGGGCAAGCTCGGCGGCCAGGCCCGGGTGCCTGGCGCCGCCGGCCTGTGGCGCGACCTGACCGACAACGTCAACGAGCTGGCCGCGAACCTCACCACCCAGGTGCGCGCCATCGCCGAGGTGTCCACTTCGGTCACCCAGGGCGACCTCACCCGGTCGATCACTGTCGAGGCGTCCGGCGAGGTCGAGGAACTCAAGAACAACATCAACGAGATGATCCGCAATCTGAAGGATCAGACCCTCAAGAACACCGAGCAGGATTGGCTGAAGACCAACCTCGCCCGCTTCACCCGCATGCTTCAGGGCGAGCGCGACCTCAGCACCGTCTCCAACATGGTGCTTTCCGAGCTGGCCCCGCTGATCAACGCCCAGCATGCGGTGTTCTATGTCAGCGACCACGACGACGATGGTCAGATGGTGCTCAGCCTGGCGGCCTCCTACGCCTTCAACAACCGCAAGCACCTGGCCAACACGTTCCATCTGCGCGAGGGCCTGATCGGCCAGTGCGCCTACGAAAAGTCCCGCATTCTGCTGACCAACGTCCCCGACGACTATGTGCAGATCAATTCGGCGCTGGGCGAAGCGGCGCCGGCCAACATCATCGTCCTACCGGCTCTTTTCGAGGGCGAAGTGATGGCGGTGATCGAGCTGGCCACCTTCGGCGAGTTCAACGAAACCCAGCGCGCGTTCCTGGATCAGTTGATGGAATCGGTCGGTATCGTCCTCTCGACCATCGGGGCCAACATGCGCACCGAGGGACTGCTGAAACAGTCGCAGCTGCTGACCGGCGAATTGCAGGCGCAACAGGGCGAGCTGACCAAGACCAACGACCGGCTCGAACAACAGGCGGCTTCGTTGCGCCAATCGGAGGAGTTGCTGCGCGCGAAACAGGACGAACTGCAGACGACCAATGCCGAGCTGCAGGAAAAGGCCGCCGAGCTTTCGGTGCAGAACCAGCAGGTGGAGGCCAAGAACCGCGAGGTCGAGCAGGCCAAGTTCGCCCTCGAGGAGAAGGCCGAGCAGCTGGCGCTGACCTCGAAATACAAGTCGGAATTCCTGGCCAACATGAGCCACGAGCTGCGCACACCACTCAACTCGCTGCTGATCCTGTCCAAGCTCCTGGCCGACAACGGCCAGGGCAATCTGAGCGACAAACAGGTGCAGTTCGCCAGCAACATCCATGACGCCGGAGTCGATCTGCTGACCTTGATCAACGACATCCTCGATTTGACCAAGGTCGAGTCCGGCCATGTCACCCTGGACATCGGCGAGATGGCTTTCGCTTCACTGGGCGAGCAGATGGATCGCGTTTTCGCCCAGATCGCTCAGGACAAGCGACTCGATTTCCAGATTCGGCTCGATGCCGACTTGCCAAAGTCGATGCTCACCGACGACAAGCGCCTGCAGCAGATCATCAAGAATTTGCTCTCCAACGCCTTCAAGTTCACCGACAAGGGCTTCGTCAAGCTCAGCGTCTCGCGCGCCGCCGCCGGATGGTCTTCGGGAGCCGACCATCTCGACGCCGCCGGCCAGGTGATCGCTTTCGAGGTGCACGATTCAGGCATCGGCATCCCGGACGGCAAGCAGAGGATCATCTTCGAGGCTTTCCAGCAGGCCGATGGCACCACCAGCCGCAAGTACGGCGGCACCGGGTTGGGCCTGTCGATCAGCCGGGAGATCACCCGCCTTCTGGGCGGCGAGTTGCGCGTCACCAGCGAGCCTGGCAAGGGCTCGACCTTCACCCTCTATCTGCCGCTCAATTTCCGCCCCGCCCAGGCGCCCCAGCCCAAGGCGCACGCCACCATCGCGCCAAGGCCGATGCTCCAGGGCAGCCTGGCCGACGAAGCGTCCCAGGCGGTACCCGACGACCGTGACGCCATCCTGCCGGAGGAAAGCGTCGTCCTGATTGTCGAGGATGACCCCCGGTTCGCCTCCGTTCTGCTGACCCTGGTGCGCGATTCCGGCTTCAAGGGCGTAGTCACCGGCGAAGGCGCCGCCGTTCCCGGATTGGCGCGGCGGTTCGGCCCCGACGCCATCATGCTCGATATCGGATTGCCGGACATGGACGGCCTGGCTCTCCTTGATCTGCTCAAGCACACGCCTGAGACCAGCCACATCCCGGTCCACGTCATCTCCGCCGATGACCAGCGCGGCCTCGGCCTGGCGATGGGAGCGATCGGTTTCACCCGCAAGCCCGTCGAGCGCGAAACCGTCGTCTCCACGCTCCAGACCATGAAGTCGTTCGTCGACGATTCGGACCGCCGCATCGCCCTTGTCGGCGCCGCCGGCGAGGCGGCGAGCGTGCTGGAGGACTGCTTCGGCGCGGTGACGATCGGGCCGGCGCTTGGCCCGCTGCTCGCCCGCGAGCCCGGCATAGCGGCGGTGGTCATCGAAGCCTCGGCCGCCCCGGTGAGCCAGACCCTGGATGAACTGCGCCAGCAGGCGAACGGCTTCGCCCCGGCTCTGGTCTATACGCCCGGCGAGCTCGATCCGGAGGACGAACGGCGCCTGCGCCTCGGGGTGTTCGCCGGCCTGGTTCGCCTGGCGCGCAATCCCGATCAGCTCGTCGAGCAGGTCTCCTTGTTGTTGCACGAACCGCTGACGCGCATGTCGGACGCGGCCAAGGCCACCCTGGCCCGTAGCCGGCGCCTCGATCAGATTCTGGCCGGGCGCAAAGTGCTGGTGATCGATGACGACATCCGCAACATCTTCTCTCTGGCGAGCGCCTTGGAGGAGTACGGCATTGAGCTTCTCTATGCCGAAAGCGGCCGTCTCGGCCTGGACCTGCTCGACGCCAAGGGCGATGTCGACCTCATTCTGGTAGACATCATGATGCCGGACATGGATGGCTACGAGACCATCCGCGCCATTCGCGGCCGGGAGGCGTTCGAAGCCACGCCGGTGATCGCGGTGACCGCCAAGGCGATGAAGGGCGATCGCCAGAAGTGCATTCAGGCCGGCGCTTCCGACTATGTGGCCAAGCCGGTCGCCATCGACCATCTGGTCTCGGTGCTTCGGGTGAGCCTGCAGCGAGCCGATGCGCGCCGGCTGACCGGCGATGCGCTCACCGGCATGGCCCTCCAGCCGGGATGAACACACTCGGCATGGCGGCGTCACAATCCTCGGCGCGCGAGCGCTATGAATCGATCTGTCTCGAGGGCGAGCTGAGCGCCCGCATTCTGATCGTCGATGACGACGAGCGTAACGCCTTCGCCGCCGCCCAGGCGCTGGAAAGCCTCGGGCATGAGTTGGTGATCGCCCGGTCGGGCCCGGAGGCGCTGCGGAAACTTCTCGATGAGGAGTTCGCCGTCATCCTGCTCGATCTCAACATGCCGGAAATGGATGGCTACGAGACGGCGTCCCTGATCCGCACCCGCCGGCGAACGGCGCTCACGCCGATCGTCTTTTTGACCGCGATCTTTCGCGACGAGGCGCACGTCTTCCAGGCCTATTCGGCCGGCGCCGTGGACGTGGTGTTCAAACCGGTCGACCCGTTCATCCTGCGTTCCAAGGTCAAGGTTCTTGCGGATCTCCACCTCAAGACCGCTGAGATAGAGCGACAGGCCGCCTACCAGGGCTGGCTTCTCGGCGAGCGCCAGCGAGCCGATTCGGAGCGTCGCGCGGTCGAGCGCCAGCTGCGGCTGGCCGAGGCTCGCCAGTCGGCGATCCTCAAATCGCTACCGATCATTTTCCACGCCCGGATCGCTGAACCGCCGTTCACGCCCACCTTCGTCAGTGGGGCGGTGCGCGAAATGACCGGTCACTCAGGACAGGACTTCCTCGATGCGCCCGAGTTCGCATCGGGCTGCATACACCCCGACGATCTCGGCCGGGTGCTGAGCGAAGTCTCGGGGGCGCTGAGCACCGGCGCCTACGCCTGCGAGTTCCGCTTCCGGTGCGCCGACGGGCGCTATCGCCGGTTCCAGGACCAGGGGATTTTGGCCCCTCTGGTGGAGGGGCAGCCACAGGAAATCTGGGGGTCGATCATCGACGTCACCGAGCGACGATCACTCGAGGAGCAACTGGCCCAGGCGCGCAAGATGGAGGCCGTGGGCCAACTGACCGGCGGCGTGGCCCATGACTTCAATAACCTGCTGACCGTGGTCCTCGGCAACGCCGAGATGCTGGCCGAACGGCGCGAGGACGAAGCCAAGCGGGGCCTTCGGATCGAGGCCGTACGCGCGGCCGCCGATCGCGGACGAACCCTCACGCGGCAACTGTTGGCCTTCGCCCGACGCCAACAGCTCAACCCCGCGCCGAGGGACGTCAATGCTCTTATCGCCGCCTTCGCGCCGCTGCTGCGGCAGGCGGTCGGTGACGCGATGCAGGTCGACTATCGCTTGAGCGAGGGCCAGCTTTGCGCGGTCATCGACAGCGCCCAGTTGGAAACCGCGCTGCTCAACCTCGCCGTCAACGCCAGGGACGCCATGCCCGAAGGTGGCGGGCTGTCGATTTCGACACGCGCCGTGTCAGACGATCTCGGCCACTGGGTCGAGGTGGAGGTCGCCGACACCGGCCCTGGCATGACCGTCGAAGTCAGGGACCGCGCCTTTGAACCCTTCTTCACCACCAAGGAAATCGGTCTCGGCTCAGGTCTTGGTCTCTCCCAAGTCTATGGCTTCGTCAGTCAGTCGGGCGGCGATATGAGCCTCGAGACGGCGCCCGGCCAGGGCGCAGTCTTCCGGTTGCGACTGCCGGCAGCGCCTGGCCAGGCGGCCGAAGAACAGGCCGCCGCCGCGCCATTGCCCCTTGGCGGCTCGGAACGGGTCCTGGTGGTCGAGGATGACGCCCATGTCCTGGCTCTCACCCAGGACATGCTCAACGCCCAGGGTTATTGCGTGCTTACCGCGATGGACGCCGCCGAGGCGATGGCGGTGTTGAAGGCCAACCCGGACATCGACGCTCTGTTCAGCGATGTCACCATGCCCGGCGGCGTCACTGGCATTGGCCTGGCCCGCCAGGCGCGTCTTCTGCGGCCGAGCCTTCGCATCCTGCTCACCTCGGGGTTCATCGCCGACGGATCGCGCGTTGGTTCGGAATTTCCGATGCTCGACAAGCCGTTCACGAGCGAGGATCTGGCCGCCGCCCTGCGGACTGTGCTGGATGCCCCGAAGCGGCGGCGCCGACGCGCCGCGCCGACAGCTAGCCGGTCAAAATCCGCTCGGCGCCGGTAAACACCTCCAGCCCATCGGCGCGCACCACCCCGACGATGGTGACGCCGGCTGCTTCGGCCACCCTCAGCGCCAGAGCGGTGGGCGCCGAGACTGCGGCCAGGATCGGCGCCCCGATGACCGCGGCCTTCTGGACCAATTCCACCGAGACCCGGCTGGTGATCAACACCACGCCCTCGCTCGCGCGCTCGCCTCCTCGGGCCATCGCCCCAGCCAGCTTGTCCAAGGCGTTGTGCCGCCCCACGTCCTCCCGCACGATGACGATTCCCCGTCCCGGGACAAAGAAGGCGGCCCCATGCATCGCGCGGGTCTGGCGATTGAGCGTCTGCCGGTCAGCCAGATCCTTCATGACCTCGAGGATCGCGCCGGTCCGAACCTTGAGCGTGGAACGCACCACAGCCAGCGTTGGCAGGGCTTCCGCCAGGCTCTCGATGCCGCACAGGCCACAGCCGGTCGGACCCGCCCGTGTGCGGCGGCGGGAAGCCAACGCGCCGGCCCGATCCTTGGTCAGCCACATGCGCAACTCCACGCCGGCGGCCTGAGCGGCGATCTCCAGCGCCGCAATGTCCTGCGCCGAGCCGACGATCCGTTCAGTGAGCGAAAATCCAACGGCGAAGTCCTCGAGGTCGGCCGGGGTGGCCATCATCACCGCCTCGGTCGTGGCGTCGTAGACGAACGCCACCGGTGTCTCTTCAGGGACGGCGCGATCCATGGCGACCGCGCCTTGCCCGTCGACCCTGAGGGTCCTGGCCAGAGCGGTGGCGGCGAGCGAGGCCGGGTTCATCGCCGCAAGCCTAGCGGTGCGCGCGGCTGGTGTCATCGCGCCCTGGAGCCTGCGGCCCATTGCCGCTAAACCCGATCGCATGGAGCTGACGCGCGCGCAGTTCGATCAGATTGAAAGCCTGGTTGCGCGTCACGCGACGCAGCGCGGAGCGTTGCTGCCCTTGCTGCACGACGTCCAGGCGGCGCTCGGCTACCTTTCCGACGCCGCGGTCGCGGCCGTGGCCGAAGGCCTCAACCTGAGCCGGGCCGAAGTGCACGGCGCGGTGAGCTTCTATCCCGACTTTCGCCGCACACCGCCGCCGGCGCATGTGGTCAGGCTTTGCCGGGCCGAAGCCTGTCAGGCCCGGGGCGCCAACGCCATCGAGCTCGCCGCGACGGCCCGGCTCGGTGTCGCCATGGGCGAGACCCGCGCCGACGGCCAGGTCGCCCTGGAGCCGGCCTATTGCCTGGGCCTGTGCGCCATCGGACCCAGCGCCCTGGTGGATGGCCGGCCTCTGGCGCGGATTGACGCTGCCGGCCTCGAGCGGATCGCCGAGGAGATCGGCGTGTGACCAGGGCGTTCGTGTCGGCAGACATGGCCAGCGCCGCGCTGGGGGCCGACGGCGTGGCCGAGGCGCTCGCCGCCGCCGGTGTCGAGGTCATCCGCACCGGCTCGCGCGGCCTCTTCGCCATCGAGCCCCTGGTGGAGCTGGAGACGGGCGCCGGCCGCATCGGTTATGGCCCGGTGCGCGCCGCGGACGTCCCGGCGATCCTCGCTGGCCAACACCCCAGACGCCTGGGGCCGGTCGACGCCCTGCCCTTCTTCGCCCGCCAGCGCCGCGTCACCTTCGCCCGCTGCGGGATCATCGATCCCCTCAGCCTCGCCGACTACGAAGCCCATGGCGGCTGGGCGGGTCTTCGCGCCGCCCGCACCCTACCGCCGGCCACAGTTGTCGATCAGATCGCCGCCTCGGGCCTGCGCGGCCGCGGCGGGGCCGGCTTTCCGGCCGGGATCAAGTGGCGCGCGACCCTGGACGCGCCGGGGGCGGAGAAATTCCTCGTCTGCAACGCCGACGAAGGCGATTCCGGGACCTTCGCCGATCGCATGTTGATGGAGGGTGACCCGTTCCTGGTTATCGAGGGCATGGCCATCGCCGGTTACGCCGTCGGCGCTCGAACCGGCTATGTTTACATCCGTTCGGAGTATCCGTTCGCCATCCGGACCATGCGTCGGGCGATCGAAGCCTGCGCGGGGATCATCGCCCCGTTCGCCCTCGAGGTCAGGGTGGGCGCCGGCGCCTATGTGTGCGGCGAGGAGACCGCGCTGCTCGATTCCATCGAGGGTCGCCGCGGTCAGGTGCGGGCCAAGCCGCCGCTGCCGGTCCACGCCGGCCTCTGGGGCGCGCCGACCCTGATTCACAACGTGCTGACCCTGGCCGCCGCGCCATCGATCCTGGCCGATGGGCCCCAAGCCTATCAGGCCCTGGGAATTGGCCGCTCCCGAGGCACGGTGACGGTTCAGCTGGCCGGAAACATCAAGAACGGCGGCCTGTTCGAAATTCCCTTCGGCATCGCCCTTGGCGAGCTGGTCAATGACATCGGCGGGGGAACCGAAAGCGGCCGTCCGGTGCGCGCGGTGCAGGTCGGCGGCCCGCTCGGGGCCTACTTCCCGCCATCGGCGTTCGCTCTGCCGTTCGATTACGAGGCTCTGGCGGCCGCCGACGGCCTCGTGGGTCACGCCGGGGTGGTGGTGTTCGACGACACCGTCGACATGGCGCGGATGGCCCGCTTCGCCATGGAGTTCTGCGCCGTCGAGAGCTGCGGCAAGTGCACGCCTTGCCGGATCGGTTCGGTGCGCGGGGTAGAGACCATCGACCGGCTGATTGCCGGCGGCCGCGCGGCCGACCCGCTCGAAGCCCTGGCGCAGATGCGCAATGCCAATGGCGCCCTCGGTTCACGGTCGGAGGAATTGGCCCTGCTGCGCGACCTGTGCGAAACCATGCGCCACGGATCGCTATGCGCGCTGGGCGGGTTTACCCCCTATCCGGTGCTGAGCGCGTTACGGCATTTCCCGGAAGATTTCGGACTGACTTCGGCGGAGGCGGCCTAGATGGCGTGGCGGCGCGAGCCCGACCTTGGGGTCCCAGCCCCACGCGGCATGTCCGGAGCGTTGGTCACCGTGACCATCGATGGCGAGCGGGTGAAAGCGCCCGCCCGGACCTCGATCATGCGCGCCGCCGCAACGATGGGCGCGAACATTCCGCGTCTGTGCGCCACCGATTCCCTGGACGCCTTCGGCTCCTGCCGCCTGTGCCTGGTGGAAATCGATGGGCGGCCTGGCTTTCCCGCCGCCTGCACCACGCCGGTGGCCGAGGGCATGGTGGTGCGCACCCAGACGGAGGCCATCGCCAAGCTGCGCCGAGGGGTGATGGAACTCTACATCTCCGATCACCCGCTCGACTGTCTGACCTGCGCCGCCAACGGGGATTGCGAGCTGCAGGACGCCGCCGGCGCCGTTGGCTTGCGGGAAGTGCGCTACGGCTATCAGGGCGAAAACCATCTCGCTGCGCCGATCGATGCGTCCAATCCCTATTTCGCCTTCGACCCGGCAAAATGCATCGTTTGTTCGCGCTGCGTGCGCGCCTGCGATGAGATTCAGGGAACCTTTGCGCTGACCGTTCAGGGGCGCGGCTTCGCCTCCAAGGTCGCGGCCAGTCAGGACGAGAGCTTTTTCGCCTCGGAGTGCGTCTCGTGCGGCGCCTGCGTGCAGGCCTGTCCGACCTCGGCCCTCGAAGAAAAAAAGGTAACCGAGATCGGCGCACCGGACCGCGCCGTGGTCACCACCTGCGGCTATTGCGGCGTCGGCTGCGCCTTCCGCGCCGAGATGCGCGGCGAGGAGTTGGTGCGCATGGTCCCGTGGAAGGAGGGAAAGGCCAACCACGGCCACAGCTGCGTCAAGGGACGCTTCGCCTGGGGCTACGCCCAGCACCGCGACCGCATCCTGACGCCCATGGTCCGCGACCGGATCGATGAGCCCTGGCGCAAGGTGAGTTGGGAAGCGGCCATCGCCCGCGCGGCCAGCGAGTTTCGTCGTGTCCAGCAGACCTATGGCGCAAGATCCGTGGGCGCGATCACCTCCAGTCGCTGCACCAACGAAGAGACATTCCTGGTCCAGAAACTGGTCCGCCAGGGGCTTGGGGTCAACAACATCGACACCTGCGCCCGCGTCTGTCACTCGCCAACCGGGTACGGCCTGCGGACGACCTTCGGGACCAGCGCCGGCACTCAGGATTTCGACAGCGTCATGGCCGCCGACGTGATTATGATCATCGGCGCCAATCCCACCGACGGCCACCCGGTGTTCGCCAGCCAGATGAAGCGACGCCTGCGGGCTGGCGCGCGGCTGATTGTCATCGATCCGCGACGCATCGATCTGGTGCGGAGCGCGCATGTCCAGGCCGACCACCATCTGGCGCTGCGCCCAGGAACCAACGTCCCGGTGTTGACGGCCATGGCCCATGTGGTGGTCACCGAGGGCCTGGTGGACGAGGCGTTCGTCAAGGCGCGCTGCGAATGGGACGCCTATCAGGACTGGGCGGCGTTTGTTTCCGAGCCTCAACGATCGCCCGAGGCGGTCGAACCCCTGACCGGCGTGCCCGCGACTGAGCTTCGCGCCGCGGCGCGCCTTTACGCCACCGGCGGGGCCGGGGCGATCTATTACGGACTCGGAGTCACCGAGCACAGCCAGGGCACGACGGCAGTGATGGCCATCGCCAACCTGGCCATGGCGACCGGCAACATCGGCCGTCCCGGCGTCGGCGTGAATCCCCTGCGCGGCCAGAACAATGTCCAAGGCTCGTGTGACATGGGATCCTTCCCCTACGAACTGTCGGGCTACCGGCACATATCCGATGACGGCGCGCGGGGGATGTTCGAGCGCGAGTGGGGCGTCACGCTCGATCCGGAGCCGGGGCTGCGCATTCCCGGCATGCTGGACGCCGCCGTCGATGGCGAGTTCAAGGCCCTGCTCATCCAGGGCGAGGACATCGTCCAGTCCGACCCCAACACCGCTCATGTGGCCGCCGGGCTGGCGGCCATGGAGTGCGTCATCATCCACGACCTGTTCCTCAACGAGACGGCCAACTACGGCCACGTGTTCCTGCCGGGGTCGAGCTTCCTGGAGAAGGACGGCACCTTCATCAACGCCGAGCGGCGCATCCAGCGTGTCCGCCAGGTGATGGCCCCGAAGGCCGGCTACGCCGACTGGGAGGCCGTTCAGCTTCTGGCCAACGCGCTCGGTCTGGATTGGAGCTATCAGCATCCCTCCGAGATCATGGATGAGATCGCCCGCCTGACGCCTACCTTCGCGGGGGTGAGCTATGCCGGCCTGGACGACGCGGTGTCGATGCAATGGCCGGTGAACGCGGCCGCGCCCGAAGGTACGCCGGTGATGCACATCGGAACCTTCGCCCGTGGCAAAGGCCATTTCGTGGTCACCGATTACATTCCCACCGACGAGAAGACCGGGCCGCGATATCCGCTGCTGCTGACCACCGGCCGCATCCTCTCGCAGTACAATGTCGGCGCCCAGACGCGGCGCACCGACAATGCGATGTGGCACCCCGAGGACGTTCTGGAAATTCATCCCCATGATGCCGAGGATCGCGGCGTGCGCGATGGTGACTGGGTGACGCTGCGCAGCCGCACCGGCGAGACCACCCTCCGCGCCACAGTGACCGATCGCGTGGCGCCCGGCGTCGTCTACACCACCTTCCACCACCCAGCGACGCAGGCCAATGTGGTCACCAGTGAGTATTCGGATTGGGCGACCAATTGTCCGGAATACAAGGTAACCGCGGTCCAGGTGGCGCCTTCGAACGCGCGTTCGGCCTGGCAGCGGGACTACGATGCTCTTGCCGAGCGCACCCGGCTCATCGCCGCCGATCCCCACTCAGTCTCATGAACACGATCGAGAAGCTGACCTACATGGCCAACCAGATCGCGCGCAATTTCGCCAACCATGGAGATGGCGCGGCCGAGGCCACCGCCCATCATCTGGCGCGCTTCTGGGATCCGGGCATGCGGGCCAAGATCCTGGCCCGCCTTGATGAGCCGGACCGCGGCGGCCTGAGCCCGATCGCGGCCAAGGCGGTGGCCAGCCTTGCCGACAAAGGGGACCTGAAATCATGACCAGCGAGACGACCGCCGGGCGGCCCCGGCTCGCCATCGCCCACGCCAGCGATCTTCCGCGCACGGTGCGCGGGCGCATCTCGTGCGTGGTGTGCGCC
Organism: Caulobacteraceae bacterium; assembly: GCA_035999625.1. Taxonomy (GTDB): domain Bacteria; phylum Pseudomonadota; class Alphaproteobacteria; order Caulobacterales; family Caulobacteraceae; genus Acaudatibacter. Next base: position 31,014 of record DASYGN010000122.1, read on the forward strand.
TACAACGAAGCCGAGCGCATCGGGGCCATCCTGGAGGCGGTTCACGAGCATCCGGCGCTCTTCGAAGTGATCGTGGTCAACGATGGCTCGACCGACGACACCTTGGCCCTGCTGGCCGATTACCCGTCCATTCGGGTGATTTCCTACACACCCAACCGCGGCAAGACCTATGCTCTTGGGCGTGGCATCGCGCTGGCCCGCGGCGAACATCTTATGCTGCTGGACGCCGATCTAGCCGGCGTCCGCGCCGCCGATATCCAGGCCCTGGCCGACCCGGTGCTGGCCGGCTGGGCGCAGGTGAGCATCAGCCTCAGGGCCAATAGCCTCGCCATTTATCGGGCGGTGGGGCTGGATTTCGTTTCCGGCGAGCGGGTGATACCGGCCAGGCTGGGACGCGAAGCGATCCAGGCGATGGGGCGGCTGCCGAGATGGGGCGGCGAAGCGTTCCTCAACGGGCTGATCACCCGCGATCGCCTGGCCATCGCGGTGGTCGATTGGCCAGGCGTTTTCAACATCCGCAAATACCACAAGGTCGGGCGCTGGCGGGGCTTGGCCGAGGAACTGAAAATGACCCTCGACGCGGTGCGGGTGCTCTCTCCCTTCGGCCTCGTACGCCAGAACGTCGCCTTGCTATCCCTGGTCAGGCGGCGGCCCCGGCTTCAGACCGAAATGTCGTGGACCAGATCCTTGAACAGGCGTCGCCGCACCAGCCAGTAGGATCCCGCCAGCAGGACAAAGGCGAGCGTGAACAGGCTGGCGGTCACGACATCCACATAGCGGGTGGAGTGCAGGACGCTGGCGCCAAGGAAATAGCCGAGCGCGAAGCCGATCAATTGGAACAGGATCACCTTGGGAAAGGTGCCAATCAGATTGAGGCCCATGTAGCGGGCGAAGCGCATCCGGCTGGCGCCGGCGAAATAGAGGATGATGCCGCCAAGCGCCTGGGTCTTGCCGATCATGATCAGCTTCCAGTCGTTATCGTGGAACCGCTGCGCCAGGGGGCGCAATCGCTCAGGCGTGATGCGCAGGCGCTTGTTGATCCAGTTGCTGATCGGGCCGTGGCCGTAGCGTCCGAGGCAATAGTAGAGGGCGTCTCCAACCAGATCGGCCGCGACCAGGAGAAGGCAGGAGACAATCGGGTCCAGTTGGCCCAGCGCCACCAGGGCCCCGGTGATGGCGGCGACGGTGGGGCCTTCGACCACGGCGACGGGCAGGAGCACGGCGTAGCCGTAGCGAGCGATCAGGGGAATGACGCGTATCAGAAAGACATGCGGCAAGAGCGTTCCCTCAGCCCGGCGCGTTCCTGATCGCAACGCGCCGCCAGCCTTGAATATCCGCAAGCCCGCCTAGGGCCAACGGCTATCTTGGCGCCCCATCGCCGGGCCCGTCCCGGCTCGAATAGAGGGCCCAGGCGCAGACCAGATCCTGGACCACATGTCCTAACGATTTGTAGACCGTAATGTCCCCCGCGCTCAGACGGCCAGGGACCGCGCCCGCCAGCACCTCGCCGATCTCCGCGGCCACGTGCGCATCCTCGACCAGGCCTGCGGCCTTGGCGCGCAGAAATTCGCCGCATTGGACCAGGACGCCCTCGCGGCTGTCGGCGATCAGGCGCGCGGCGGCGATCAGGGCGCCGTCGGCCTCCGCCTGGGCCGCGTAGCCCGAACCCACCAGGTTCACGTGGACGCCCGGGCGCAGCCAAGCCCCCGCCAGGATCGGCTCGCGGGCCGGCGTGAGCGTGCAGACGATTTCGGCGTCGGCGACCGCCTCGCGCGCGCTGGCGGCGGTCTCGATCGGCCGCCCGAGCTCGCCGCCCATCCGTTCCGCGAAAGCCTCCGCTCGGGCCGGATCGCGCCCCCAGACGACCACCGAAGCCAGTGGCCGGACCTTGGCCATGGCCCGGAGGTGCTGCGTCGCCTGCTCGCCGTAGCCGAGCAGCGCCAGGCGGGCGGGGCCCGGCCGGGCCAGGGCCTCGGTGGCCACCGCGCTCGCCGCGGCGGTGCGGATGGCGGTGACTTCGCCGGCGTCGACCACGCACACCGGCGCGCCGCTCATCGGATCGAAGATCACGATCACGCCCTGGTGCGAGGGCCCGCCGCGCGCGAAGTTCTCCGGGAACACGCTGATCAGCTTGGCGCCGAAGGGCGCATCGACGCCCAGCGCTCCGGGCATGACGCCAAAGGCGTTATGTTCCTGCAGCGGGATGATGGCGCGCAGGGTCTGGCGCGTGCGCCCGGCGGAGAAGGCGACCATCGCCTCGCGCACCAGGGGGATGCAGACCTCGAAGGTCAGTCGCTCGCGGACCTCGTCATGGTCGATGAAGCGCACGTCATTTCCCCTGGCCTCGTCATGCCCTGCGAACCGGGACTCGGCAACCTTGGCCGTCGGGCGGCGTTGTGACCAACGAGGGATGAACGGCGCGGCGTGGGTCGCATTAACGGGATTCGCCCAATGTGGGCCGCCTTTCAGGCCCCCGATCGCAGTCCTCACTGCCGGAAGGCGCGGACCGTATCCGGAAGGAATAGCTTATGAATATCTTGCAACGCTCTGCCTTGGCTCTTGCCTTGAGCGCCAGTGCGGCGCTCGCCGGCCAGCCTGCGTTGGCGGTTGGCAATCCGTGCCCGCCGGGCGCGGTCGCGTCGGTCAGCGCGCCCTACGCTCCGCCGCCCCTGCGGCGTGAGGTGCAGCCGCCGATGCCGGCCTACGGCTACCTCTGGACGCCCGGCTATTGGGATTGGAGCCCGGTGGCCTATGACTACTATTGGGTTCCGGGCGTCTGGGTGCTGCCGCCGACGATCGGCCTGCTGTGGACGCCGCCCTGGTGGGGCTGGGTCGGCGGCGTCTATGTATTCACCCCCGGCTTTTGGGGGCCAACCGTGGGCTTCTACGGCGGCATAGATTACGGTTTCGGTTACGGCGGCTATGGCTATCAGGGCGGTTACTGGAGCGGGCGGACGTTCTGGTACAATCGCGCCGCCACCAACTTCGGCGCCCAGCATGTCAACGCCGTCTTTAACCGCCCGGTGAGCTTCGATCGCGCCGCTGGCGCTACCGCCTGGAATGGCGGGCGCGGCGGCGTTCGCGCGATAGCGACGAGCGCGCAGCTCGCCGCGGCTCGCGGCGCCCGATCCGGCGCCACCCTCGCCCAGATGGGACACGGCCGGTCGGCGGCCGCCAATCCGGGGCTGCGCGCGCCTGGCGGCGGCCATGCCGGGATGCGCGCCGCGGGTGCGGCGGCGCTGGGCGCCGGCGCCATGGCTGCGCACGCGGCGATGCACGGCCGCGGCATGACCCACGGCGGCGCGGCTTTGGCCGGCCGCGGCGGCGGACGGAGCTTCGCCCATAACGCCGGCGGCGTGCGCGGCGGCGGCGGCCATCGCGGCGGCTATCCCGCTTCCTATCGCGGCGGCGGCTACACCGGCGGCCATCGCGGCGGCTATCACGCTTCCTATCGCGGCGGCGGCTACGCCGGCGGCCATCACGGTGGCGGCTATCACGCGTCCTATCGCGGTGGCGGCTACGCCGGCGGGGGCCACGGCGGTGGCATGGCCTACCGTGGTGGCGGTGGCCGCTATCATGGCGGCGGTTTCGGCGGTGGCGGCGGCTACCATGGCGGTGGCGGATTCGCCGGGCCGCGCGGGGGTGGCGGTGGCTTTGCCGGGCCGCGTGGCGGCGGCGGTGGTCCCCATGGCGGCGGGGGCGGCGGACCGCATGGAGGGGGCGGCGGAGGCGGTGGCGGCGGCCATCATCCGCACTGAGCGGCCGATGTGAGATCGTGTAGCGCCGGCGGCGCGGCCGGCGCTTCCGGCGTTCCCGGGGCCTTGCGTCCGGAACGCGGGCATGGTCAATTCAAACACTCGTTCGAAAATAAGGAAGGCCAGTGGCCATGCCTGATGACGGCGCGCGCTTTGCCGAGCTTGGCTTCAGTCCCGACGCCTTGCGCCAGAAATATCGCGCCGAGCGGGACAAGCGCCTGCGCGACGACGGCAATGACCAATACGTCAAGATCGACGGCGATTTCGCTCGCTATCTCGACGATCCCTATGTGGCGCCCGGATTCACGCGCGCTCCGCTGACCGATGAGGTCGACGTGTTGATCGTCGGCGGCGGTTTCGGCGGACTGCTGGCCGGGGCTCGCCTGCGCGAGGCGGGCATCGCGGATATCCGCATCGTCGAAAAAGGCGGCGATTTCGGCGGGACCTGGTACTGGAACCGCTACCCGGGAGCGGCGTGCGACGTCGAATCCTATGTCTATCTGCCGCTCCTCGAAGAGATCGGCTACATGCCGGTGGAGAAGTACTCCCGCGCGCCGGAGATTCTCGCCCACAGCCGGGCCATCGGTCGCCACTACGGGCTTTATCGCAACGCCTGTTTCCAGACCGAGATCACTCGCATGGACTGGGACGAAGCGGCCTGCCGCTGGGTGGTCTCAACCAACCGCGGCGACGCCATGCGCGCGCGCTTCGTGGTCATGGCCAACGGACCGCTGCACCGGCCCAAGCTTCCCGGCATCCCAGGCGTGGAGCGCTTTGCCGGCCACTCCTTTCACACCAGCCGTTGGGACTATGGCTATACCGGCGGCGATTCCACTGGCGGCCTTGATCGCCTGGCCGACAAGCGCGTCGGCATCATCGGCACCGGGGCGACCGCGGTGCAGTGCGTGCCCCACCTGGCCGCCGGCGCCAAGCAGCTCTATGTCTTCCAGCGCACGCCGTCCTCGATCGACGTGCGGGCCAACCGTCCCACCGATCCGGCATGGGTCGCGAGCCTGACCGACGGCTGGCAACAGCGGCGGATGGACAACTTCAATATCCTGGTTTCCGGCGGCTATCAGGACGAGGATCTGGTCAGCGATGGCTGGACCGAAATCATCCGCAACCTGCTCATTCTGGCCCGGCGCCAGGAGCGCGCCGGAGAGGGCGCCTCACCGGAGGCCGGCGAGATGCTGGAGATCGCCGACTTCCAGAAAATGAACCAGATCCGTGCCCGCGTGGACGCGCTGATCAAGGACCCGGTCACCGCCGAGACGCTGAAGCCCTACTATCGGCAATTCTGCAAGCGGCCCTGCTTCCACGACGAATATCTGGACGCCTTCAATCGCGACAATGTCACGCTCGTCGACACCGCTGGCCACGGCGTCGAGCGGATCACCGAAACCGCCGTGGTGGCCAATGGCCAGGCCTATGAGATCGACTGCCTGATCTACGCCACCGGCTTCGAGGTCGGCACGGAATACACCCGCCGCTCCGGCTATGAGCTCTATGGCAAGGACGGCGTCACCCTGACCGAAAGATGGAGCGAAGGCGTCAGAACCCTGCACGGCTTCCACACGCGCGGATTTCCCAACTGCTTCATCGTCTCCAACACCCAGTCGGGATTCACCGTCAATTTCCCGCACATGCTGAACGAGCAGGCCAAGCATCTGGCCTACGTCATTGGCCACTGCCTCACGTCTCAGGCGCGCCGGCTGGAAGCCAGCGCGGACGCCGAGCAGGCGTGGGTCGAGACGATCAAGCAGCTGGCGGTGATGCGCGAGAAGTTCCAGGCCGAGTGCACGCCCGGCTACTACAACAATGAGGGCCGGCCCAACCCCAAGGCGGTTCAGAACGGCTTCTACGGCGCGGGACCCATCGCTTTCGTCAAGACGCTCGAGGACTGGCGCGCCGCGGGGAACCTCGAGGGACTGGAAATCACCTGATGCCTTCCAGCCCCGCTTGACAGATTGCCTGAATTTGACCCCTGATCGGGCCCTTCCCGGGTGAGTCTCGGCTGAGGGGGTCATGCGGTTCAGGGGCATCGCCGCAGCGGCGACGCTGTTAGTGATCTGGATCAGCGGCTGCGCCGATCGCCATCAGGCGCGGGGGCCGAGCAGCGCCGACAAGTGCCCGGCCCTGCCGATCAGCGATCCCCCCTTCGGCAACGATAAGCTGCTGGTCCTGGATTTCATTAACAACCTCGCCCCCGCCGGCTCGCCACTCGATCTGAAGCCGGCCGCGAGAACCGACAATCCCCGCGACCCCGGCGTGTGTGTCGATGGCGCCACCGGCGACATTCATGTCTACGGCTCGAGGGCGCGGCAGGTCACGGTCATGCTGCGGTTCAATCCGGCGCTATCGTTCGCCGCGGTCTGGCCGGTGTACCCGAAAGACGCGCTGCAGGTGTCGTTCAATCCCGACGGGCCGTGGGCGGCGCCCAAGAGCCCACCGGTCTACTTCAATCCCCGAACCTTGCAGTTTGTTATCGACTACGCACACGGTGAGCGGCCCTATTATTACCGCCTGCAGTATGTCGACCCCAACGATCCGGATGCGCGGCCGCACCCGATCGTCGGCATGATCAGCAATCACTAAGCCGCCTCAGGCGGCGGCGCTCAGCAAGGAGAAGGCGGCGCCATCAGGGTCGCGGGCCTGGACCACCCCACCTCGGACATTGCCTCGCTCCTGTTCAGCCACCCTTGGCCTGGTTGAACGCCCATTCGATTCCGAACGGATCGCGCACGCTGCCAAAACGGTCGCCCCAGAACATCTCCTGCACTGGCGTGACGGCGCTCGCTCCGGCCGCGACCGCGCGATCGAACCAGGCGTCGGCGTCATCGACCAGCAAGGTGAGGGTGAAGCCGGCCGGCGCCTTCGGCGCGTGGCCATGCTCGGGATAGAAATCGCTCAGCATCAGCGAGCCGCCGTTAAGGTACAGGTGGATGTGCATGGTGCGCCCCTTGTCGTCCACCGGGTGCAGGGCGGCGATCGTGGCGGCGAAGGCGCGCTCGTAGAAATGGGCGGCCCTCACCGCGCCGTCGATCTGCAGGTAAGGGACCAGCGGCGCCTTGGCTGTGGCCTGGGCGGCGACATCGGTCGTTGTGTCAGTCATCTTGGGCTCCGTGGTTGTGTGGCAAGGACGGCTCGCGCGGCGCAGGGCCGACACCGCCGGCGAGACAATCAGGCCCCCCAGCATCGGCGGCGAGTTGGTCGAGATGTCGGCGAATATGCGCCGCCTGGGCCGGATCGGCAGCCAGGGCGATGGCCCGGTCGAACGCCTCGCGCGCCTCGCGGGCGCGGCCAAGCTGGGTCAGCATCGCCCCCTTGACGCCGAAATAATGGAAGTAGCCGCAAAGGCGCGCCTCGAGCGGGGTTATCAGCGCCAGCGCGGCGGCCGGGCCGCGGACCTTGGCCAGGGCCACGGCGCGGTTGAGGCTCACCACCGGCGAGGGCGAGACACGCTCGAGGGCCTGGTAGAGCGCCTCGATCCCGGCCCAGTCGGTATCCGCCGCGCGCGTCGCCCGGGCGTGCAGTCCGGCGATGGCCGCCTGGATCTGGTAGGGGCCAGGGCGACGGTGGCGCATGGCCTTGTCGATCAGCGCCAGTCCCTCGGCGATCGGCCCGGCGTCCCACATGGCCCGATCCTGTTCCTCCAGGAGGACGACCTCGCCCCGGGCGTCGCGCCGCGCCCGGCGCCGAGCGTGCTGCAGGAGCATCAGGGCCAGCAGGCCCATCACCTCCGGATCGCTCTGGTAAAGGCGCAGCAGCAGGCGGCCCAGGCGGATCGCCTCCTCGGCTAGCTCGGTGGTCGGCGAGGCCGCCGGGGCCGAGTAGCCCTCGTTGAACACCAGGTAGACCATCGCCGCCACCGCCCCGAGGCGTTCGGCCCGCTCCTCGGCGCTGGGAGCCTCGAAGGGCACATCGGCCTTGGCGATCCTGGCCTTGGCGCGGGTGATGCGCTGCTCCATCGCCGCCTCGCTGACCAGGAAGGCGCGGGCGATCTGGCCGAGGCTGAGGCCGCAGACGATGCGCAGGGCCAGCGCGATGCGCCCGGTGTCGGGCAAATCCGGGTGGCAGCAGACGAACAGCAGGCGCAGGACATCGTCGCGGTAGTGGGCCTCGTCCAGACGCTCGACCATCGGCGTTTCCACGTCATCGAGGTCGGAGATACGGTCCTCCGCCGGCAGGACCTGCGTGCGCTGGGCGCGGCGCACCCCATCGAGGCCGGCATTGCGCCCGACAAGAACTAACCAGGCGGTTGGATCGCGCGGCGGGCCCTTGACCGGCCACGTCCGCAGCGCTCTCAGGCAGGCGTCCTGGAACGCCTCCTCGGCCCGATCCAGATCGCGGAAGTAGCGCACCAGGGCGCTCATCGCCCGCGGCCGAGCCGCGGTCAGGGCCTCGGCGATAAATGCGTTATCGGTCACTACGCGTTCACGTCGACCCGGGCGTCGGCGTTGAACAGGGCGATCGGGCGGATTTCGTAGGCGCCGCCCGGGTTGGCCTTGGCCAGCTCGCGGGCGATGCCCAGCGCCTCGTCCAGATCATCGGCGTCAATCAGATAGAGCCCCAGAAGCTGCTCCTTGGTCTCGGCGAACGGGCCGTCGATGACCAGCGGCGGGTCGAGGTTCTTGCGCAGCGTCGTCGCCGCGGTGGTCGGCAGCAGCCGCAGCGAGGCGCCGAGCTTGCCGCGCGCTGTCAGTCCGGCCCTGACTTCGGCCAGGCGGCCCATGACCGCCGCCTCGTCGTCCTTGCTCCACGACCAGACGTGGTTCTCATCGTGGTAGCAGAGGATGGCGTATTGCATGGCGGCGCTCCGTGTCTGTTCACCGAGGACGGCGGACTATGCTCCGTTCCGACGGGCCGGCGCAAAAAGGGAACCGCCATGGCGTCAGGGCGCCCGCATGACCCTGGTTCCACGATGCCGCCCATAGTGGGTGCTGGTGCTCTAGCCCGCCCGGCGCTTCGGTCCTTTGCCGGGGGCCGCCTGCCGCTTGCGCGGCGCCGGCTTTTCGCGCGCCGCCAGGCTGGAGCGCAGGGCCGACATCAGGTCGACGACATTGGTGTCCTGCGGCTCGGCCGCGGCCACCGGCCGATGGCCCTTGAGCTTGTGGGCGATGAGGTCGCGTAGCGCCTCCTCGTAGCGGTCGGCGAACTGGGCCGGATCGAACGGGCCCTGCTGCTGGGCGATGATCTTTTCGGCGATGTCGATCATCGCCTTGTCCGGCGCGGCGGTGCTGATCGGGGCGAACACATCGTGCGCATCGCGCACCTCCGCCTCCGACCGCAAGGAGGTGGCCAAGATCCCCTTGCCCCGCGGCTCCAGCGCCAGCAGGCGCTCGCGGGTGGAGATCACCACCCGGCCAAGGGCGATCTGATCCGAGCGCTCCATGGCCTCGCGGATGACGCCGAACGCTTCCTGCGCCAGCTTTCCGTCGGGGGCCAGATAGTAGGGATGATCCCAATAGATCCGGTCGATCTCGGCCTCGGGGACGAAACGGTCGATGTCGATGGTCTTGGTGCTCTCCAGCCTGACCGATTCGATCTCCTCGTCGCTGAGCAGGATGTAACGCCCCTTGTCGACTTCGTAGCCGCGCGCCAATTCGGAGCGCTCGACCGGCCCGGTGTCCGGATCGGTGGCGACCATGCGGATGCGGTTGTTGGTCTTGGGATTGATCAGGTTGAAGTGGACATCGCCGCGCGGATTGACGGCGCTGAAAAGCGCCACCGGACAGGTGACCAGCGACAGTCGCAAATGCCCCCGCCAGGTGGGTCGATAGGCCATGGCCCTGCGTCCAACGTGCGAGCCGGCGCATCGTTCGAGCGGCGCCGGGGATCAGTCGCCTCGCCGGCCCGTTGAAGAGGGGCGCCATGGTCCGCTCCAAGCTCGCTCCCTACCGCGCCAAGCGCGATTTCTCGGCCACCGCCGAGCCGGCCGGCGACCCGGCGAACGTCGTCCCCGCCGCGCATTTGCGGTTCGTGATTCAGAGACACGCCGCCCGCCGGCTGCACTTCGATCTGCGCCTCGAAAGCGAGGGGGTGTTCAAGTCCTGGGCGGTGACGCGTGGGCCGTCTCCTGATCCTTCCCAGCGGCGTCTGGCGGTCGAGGTCGAGGACCACCCGCTCGATTATGGGGATTTCGAGGGCACCATCCCCAAGGGTCAATATGGCGGCGGCACGGTCCAGCTTTGGGACCGCGGCTATTGGGCCCCCGAGAAAGGCTTCGAGGACGTGGGCCGCGCTCTCGATCGCGGAGAACTCAAATTCGTCATGGAGGGCGAGCGCATGCACGGCGGCTGGGTGCTGGTGCGGCTCAATCGCCCGGCGGAGAAGCGCCGCAACTGGCTGCTGATCAAGCACCGCGACGCCGCCGCCCGGCCGGAGACCGACGGCGCCCTCGCCGGCGTCGATCGCTCGGTGGCCTCGGGCCGGACCATGGATGAGATCGCCGCCGGCAAGGGCAAGCGGCCGGCGCCGTTCATGACCGGTGGCGGCCACGAGGCGGACGCCGTCTGGGTCAGCAATCGCGATGCGCCGCCGGAGTTCATTCCACCCCAGCTGTGCCGCTCCCAGGCGCGGCCGCCGACGGGCGAGGGTTGGGGCCACGAAATCAAGTTCGACGGCTATCGCATGCAGCTGGCGATAGATGGCGCCCGCGCCCGCCTGCTCACCCGCAAGGGACTCGACTGGACCGACAAGTTCGCCACTATCGCCGCCGCGGGAGCGCGGCTCGGCGAGGCCGTCATTGACGGTGAGGTGGTGGCTCTCGACCATACTGGGGCGCCGGATTTCGCCGCCCTGCAGGCGGCCATCGCCGAGCGTCGCACCGAAGCGCTGGTGTTTTTCGCCTTCGACCTGCTGTTCGCGGCCGGCGAAGACCTGCGCGCCCTGCCGCTGGCCGAGCGCAAACACCGCCTGGCGGCGCTTCTGAAAGGCTCGGCTGACAATATCCGTTACGTCGAGCACTTCACCGCGGCCGGCGATGCGGTGCTCGAATCCGCCTGCCGTATGGACCTCGAGGGCATCGTCTCCAAGCGCCTCGATGCGGCCTACGTTTCCGGACGCGCCGACGCCTGGGTGAAGACCAAGTGCCGCCTGGGCCACGAGGTGGTGATCGGTGGCTGGACGACGACGGGCGATGCATTCCGCTCGCTGATTGTCGGCGTGTGGCGGGACGGGCTTCTGGCCCACGTCGGCCGGGTCGGGACCGGTTTCGGCGCCGCCAAGGTGGCCCCGCTGATGAAGCAGTTGCGGGCGCTGGAGACCTCGGAGAGCCCGTTTGGCGGGGCGGGCGCGCCCAGGCGTGGCAAGGAG
>DASYGN010000038.1:0-11697 GCA_035999625.1 Caulobacteraceae bacterium
TGGGCCAGGCACCACTTGGCCATGATCGAGCCGCCGCGCGAGACGATGCCGGTGACCCGGCTGGCGGTCAGGGGCACGAACGGCAGGCGCACCCCGGCGTGGATGGTGAAATAGTCCACCCCCTGCTCGGCCTGCTCGATCAGGGTGTCGCGGTAGACTTCCCAGGTGAGGTCCTCGGCCACGCCGCCGACCTTCTCCAGGGCCTGATAGATGGGCACCGTGCCCAGGGGCGTTGGGCAGTTGCGGATGATCCACTCGCGGATGTTGTGGATGTTGCGCCCGGTGGAGAGGTCCATGATCGTGTCCGCCCCCCAGCGGATCGCCCACACCATCTTGTCGACCTCGTCGGCGACCGAGGACAGAACCGCCGAGTTGCCGATGTTGGCGTTGATCTTGACCAGGAAGTTGCGGCCGATGGCCATCGGCTCCAGCTCGCCATGATTGATGTTGGCGGGAATGATCGCCCGCCCGCGCGCCACCTCGTCCATCACGAACTCGGGCGTGACCAGGTCGGGAATGGAGGCCCCGAAATCCTCGCCGTCGCGGATGAAGGGATCGCCGGCGCGCCGGCGCAGGTTCTCGCGGATGGCGACGAACTCCATCTCCGGGGTGACCACCCCGGCGCGGGCGTATTCCAGCTGGGTGACCGCTCTCCCCGCCCTGGCGCGCAGCACCGGCCGCTCGGAGGTGAACTCGGGGGCCAGGTGGCGACCCTTGGCGTGGCCGTTGTCCTCCGCCTTCACCGCCCGCGCGGACACCACCTCGACATCGCCCCTGGCGCGCACCCAGGCTTCGCGCGGCCGCTCCAGGCCCCGGTTGATGTCGATGGCCGCGGCCGGGTCGGTGTAGGGCCCGGAGGGATCGTAGAGGGTCAGCGGCGGCTCGCCGGCCGAGGGATGCACGGCGATCTCGCGGAACGGCACCTTGAGGCAGGGGTGCAGAACGCCAGCCTCATAGACCTTGCGCGAGCCCGGCCTCTCGCCGGTGGCGATCCCTGGGGCGATCGGAGCTTGGATGTTCATGGCGGCGTCCTTTGCCTTTCGAGCAGCTTGGGACGCCGGCGACTGGCGGGGACCATTTCGGGTCCGTGCTCCCTCCCTTCGCCGGCATGACCCGGATCAGGTTCGGCGGGTCGCCGCGCAAGCGGCCTCTCAGTCCTGGGACTCCCCGGAGAACGGGGCTGAGCCTACGCCGGTTGCGGGGCCGGTCAAGCCGGCGCAGAATCGCCTCCGCGCCAAGGGGAATCGCCGTGATCTTCGAGCAAATCGCCGCCGGCGGCTGCCAGTCCTATCTGATCGGCTGCGAGGCCAGCCTGTGCGGGGCGCTGATCGATCCCGAGATCACCCAGATGGATCGCTACCAGGCCCTGGCCAGCCGCGATGGCCTGCACATCCGCTATGTGATCGACACCCACACCCACGCCGACCATTTCTCGGCCGGCAAGGCGCTGTCCGAGCTGCTGCGCGCGCCGATGGTCATGCACGCGGCCAGCCCCGCGCCCTACGCCAGCCTGCGCCTCGACGACGATGACCTGTTGCTGATCGGCGATCTGCGCGTGCGCGCCCTGCACACGCCCGGCCACACCGCCGATTCCATGTGCCTCGTGGCCGAGGATCGGGTGTTCACCGGCGACACCCTGCTGTTCGGCGGCACCGGACGCACCGACCTGCCCACCGGCGATCCCGAGCAGCTGTACGATTCCCTGTTCAACAAGCTGCTGAAGCTGGACCCCAAGCTCGGCGTGTTTCCCGCCCACGACTACAAGGGCGGCCAGCGCTCGACCCTGGGCGATGAGATCGCCAACAATCCAAGGCTCCGCCAGAGCGAGCCGGAAGCCTTCGTGCACATGATGCGCGAGCTCAACCTCAAGGCCCCGACCCACCTCACCGAGGCCCTGCGCACGAACATGACCGGCGGCAAGACGATCACCCAGATGCTGGCCGAGGCGGCTGCGTCGGTGCCGTTCATCGGGCTGGAAGATCTCGAGCGGCGCATCGGGGCCAAGGCCAACGATCTCTTGGTGCTCGACGTGCGCGAGCGCGCCCAGTTCGAGGCCGGGCACATTCCCGGCGCGCAGAACCTGCCGCGCGGTCAGCTGGAGCTGCGGGTCAACGAGGATCTGCCCGATCCCACCCTGCGCATCGTCACCTGCTGCGAGCTGGGCAAGATCTCCACCCTGGCGGCGCTCACCCTGCGCCAACTGGGCTACATGCGCGCCACCGCGCTGGATGGCGGCATGAAGGCCTGGCGCGAGCGGGGCTTCGCGGTCGAGAGCTAATCCGGCTTGCGGCTGACGGTGAAGCGCAGCAGCTCGGTCTTGGGCAGCAGCCAGTCGGGCTTGAGCTGCAGGGCGTGCTGGTAGTCGAAGTAGGCCGATTTCTCGTCGTCCAGGCCCTCGTAGGCCAGGGCGCGGTTGAAATAGACCTTCTCCTCTTCCTTGACCCCCAGGGCGAGGCCGCGATTGAGGTCCTCCAGGCCGGCCTTGTACTGGTGCTCGCCGACCCACATCGCCCCGCGGTTGGCCCACGCCTCGCCCATCTTGGCGTCCAGCGCCAGGGCGGCGTCGAAGTCGCGGTGCGAGGATTCGTATTCGGCCCGGCGCAGCTTCATCACCCCGCGGTTGACGAAGGTGCCGGCGCGATCCTCGGCGCCGAGCTGGTCGAAATCGAGGGCCCTGGTGCACAGGGCCTGCGAACCCGGATCGGCCTTGCCGGCGATCGCCGCCTTGGAGCACTCCTCGGCGTCATCGTTACCCAGCACCGTCACCGCCGCCCGCGCGCCGCCGGCGACCAACGCCAGCGCGCTCACCATCACCAGCCAGGACATCCGCATCGCCAGCCTCCTTAGCCAGCGCAACTTCAGGCGAAGGGTCGCGCCGATGCCGGCGCCTGTCAAATGGCTTGCGCAGGCGCCAGCAGGTCGTGGGGATCGACCTCGTAAAGCAGCGGCTGGCCGTCCAGCCAGCGGCGCAGATTGTCGACAAAGAGGTCGCGGTTGCGGCCGTCCTGGGCCCCGGTGACGCCGGAGCAGTGGGCCGAGAGGCTGACCCGGGGATGGCGCCAGAAAGGGCTTTCCGGCGCCAGCGGCTCGGTCTCGAAGACGTCGAGCACGGCGTGGGCCGGCCGGCCCTTCTCGAGGGCGCCAAGAAGGGCGGCTTCGTCCACGAGAGCGCCGCGACCGACGTTGACCAGCACCGAACCCTCCTTCATCGCCGCGAAGAAGCCGGCGTCGGCCAGATGGCGGGTGGCGGCGCTCAGCGGCGCGCTCAGCAGCACCACGTCCGCCTCCGGCAGGAGGCGCGGCAGATCGGCCAGGGCGGCGATCGCATCGGCGCCTGGATGGGGACTCTGGTCGCGGCGCACGCCAACGATCCGCGCGCCGAAGGCCCTGGCGCGCGCGGCCACACCCTGGCCGACGGCCCCGAAGCCGACGATCAGCCAGCTCGAGCCATTGACCTCCCGGAACGGCAGTGACCGCCACGCGCCCTCGGCTTGCGCGGCGCGCCGCTCGGGGCCGCGCTGGAAGTGGTCGAGGACGCCAGCCAGGGCATAGTCGGCCATGCCCACCGCCTGGCCGTGGCTGGTGCTCAGGCGCACGCCCTTGGCCACCAGGCGGGCGAAGAACGGGTCATCGAATCCCGCCGCGGCGCTGTGGAACCACTGCATCCTGGACGAGGCCAGCGCCGCCCTGACCAGCGCCCGCGCCGCCGGCTGGCGATAGAGCTCGCCACTGAACCAGCCGATGTCAGGCTCGGCCTCGCTGCCGAGGCCCCCTTGGCGATCGACCACCACCGCCTCGACGCCGAGCTCGGCGAGTTGGCCCTCGATCAGCCGGAACGACGGCTCGAAGATGAGCAGGCGAGTCAAACTCTCCTCCCCCACTGGGGGAGGGGGACCGCGAAGCGGTGGAGGGGGTCGACATGCACGGATTTGAGGGTGTTAGCCCCCCTCCCGGCTACGCCGGCCCTCCCCCCACGCCAACGGGGATAGACTATGGTCAATAGCCCTGCAGCCGGGCGTAGCGGTCGCGGTGGAAGGCCTGGCCGCCGAACGCCGTTTCCTGCGCCCGTGCGCGCTTGAGATAGAGCCCGGCGTCATGGGCGTCGGTCATGCCGATGCCGCCATGCATCTGCACCATCTCGTTGGACACCAGATGCAGGGTCTCGCCCATCTTGGCCTTGGCCAGCGAGGCCAGCTCGGGAACCTCGTCCGAGCCCTCGTCGATGGCCGCCAACGCCGCTTCCACGCACGAGCGCGAAAGCTCCAGATCGGTGAACATCTTGGCGGCGCGGTGCTGCAGGGCCTGGAACGAGCCGATCACCTGGCCGAACTGCACCCGCGTCTTGAGGTAATCGAGGGTGGTCTCGAAGGCCTGCAGGGCCGAGCCCAGCATCTCCGCGGCGAGGCCAGCCCTGGCGCGGTCGAGGACCTTGTCGATCAGCTCGGCCCCGCCGGAGAGCGGCTCGGCGGCCGCATCCTTGAACTCGATGTTGGCGGCGCCGCGGCTGTCGGCCAGGTTCAGGCGCTGGCGGGTGACGCCCGGATCATCGCCCTTGACCAGGAACAGGCCCGGTCCGTCCGCGCCCACCGCCGAGACCACCAGCAGGCCGGCGGCCATGCCTTCGAGCACGAAGGTCTTGCGGCCGGTGAGCTTGCCGCCGCTGACCTTGGCGGCGATCTTGGCCGGGTCGTGGCGCGGGCCTTCGTCCACCGCCACAGCGCCGACGACCTCGCCGGCGGCGATCCTGGGCAGCCACGCCTGCTTCTGGGCATCGCTGCCGCCGAGGATCAGGGCGCTGGCGGCGACCAGCGCGCTGGCCAGGATCGGCGAGGCGGTCAGGGTGCGGCCGGTCTCCTCGAGAATCAGGCCAAGGCCGAGGTAGCCGAAGTCCGAGCCGCCATACTCCTCGGGGACGATCACCCCGGCCCAGCCCATCTGCGCCATCTCGGCGAAGGCGGCCGGGTCGTAGCCGAGCGGCTGGCCGGCGTCGCGCATCTTGCGGAACGCCGAGACCGGCGATTTCTCCTGCGTCCAGGTGCGGGCGGCGTCGCGCAGCAGGCTCTGTTCTTCGGTCAGTACGGCCATTGGTCTTTCCCTTAGTGCGCTGCGCCGCCGAGCGGATCGGGCAGCCCCAGGATGCGCTTGGCGATGATGTTGTTCTGAATCTCGAACGAGCCGCCGAAGATGGTCGTGGCCTTGCCGGTCAGCCAGCCGCGCACCATCGCCCTCTCCTCCTCGGTGAAGCCCTCGCCGCCCCAGCCGAGACCCTGGGCGCCCATGATCTCCAGGGTGAGCTCGGCCTTGTCCTGGCCGATCCGGGTGCCCGAGTTCTTCATCACCGAAGTGGTGGCGCTGGGATTGAGATTGCCGCGCGCCTCGTCGGCGGCGCGCTTCATGGTCAGGCCATGGGCCTTGGCCTCGATCATCTGCACGGTGACGCGGCCACGCAAGTCGGCCCCGCCCATGTCATCGGCGTCAGCCTGGTAGGCGTCGGCGAAGGCCGGCAGGGACTTGCCGGCGCCCGTCATCCGCCCGCCGCCCTGGCCCGACCGCTCGTGCTGCAGCAGGCGCTTGCCGACGCTCCAGCCGCCATTGAGCGGCCCGATCATGTCGCTCTTCTCGGCCCTGGCGTCGGTGAAGAAGGTCTCGCAGAACGGCGATGAGCCAGCGATCAGCTTGATCGGCCGCGTTTCGACACCCGGCTGATGCATGTCGATGAGCACGAAGGAGATGCCCTCGTGCTTGCGGCTGGTGTCGGTGCGCACCAGGCAGAAGCACCAGTCGGCGTACTGAGCGCCGCTGGTCCAGATCTTCTGGCCATTGATCCGCCAGTGATCGCCGGCGTCCTCGCACTTGGTGCTGAGCGCGGCCAGATCGGAGCCGGCTCCCGGTTCGCTGTAGCCCTGGCACCAACGCACCTCGCCCCTCACGATCGGCGGGATATGACGCTGCTTCTGCTCCTCGGCGCCATATTCCAGGAGGGTCGGTCCGAGCATGCTCGTGCCCATGCCGAGCATCGGATTGGTCGCCCCGATGGCGGCCATCTCCTCGGCCAGCACCCGGGCCTGAGCGCCGGAAAGGCCGCCGCCGCCGTAGGTCTTGGGCCAGGTCGGCGTTCCCCACCCCTTGTCGGCCATGCGCTGCTTCCAGGCCTTCGAATCCGGCGTCGGCTTGTCGGCCCCGGCGAGAATGTCGCCGGGGGCGTTCGGATCGACCTTCAGCGAGGGCGGGAAGTTCTCCGCCAGCCAGGCGCGCGCCTCGGCGCGAAAGGCGTCCAGTTCGCTCATCTGATCTAAGCTCCCGCCTTGATCGGGTCGGGCAGGCCAAGGACCCGCTTGGCGACCACATTGAGATTGATCTCCGAAGTGCCGCCCTCGATGGAGTTGGCCTTGGAGCGCAGCCAGCCGCGCGTCGCCTGCTTCTCGGCCGGCGAAAAGCCCTCGCCCTCCCAGCCAAGCCCCTGCGCGCCCAGCGCCTCGACGATCAGTTCCGAGCGCTCCTGAGCCAGGCTCGCGGCGGCGTATTTGATGATCGAGGTGGCGGCCGAAGGACCGTTGCTGGCCCGGGATTCGGCGGCGATGCGGGAAAGAGTGAGGAAGAAGGCGCGCGAATCCATCCGGCTGCGGGTGATCCGGGATCGCAGATCGGCGTCGGCCAGGATCCCCTGAGCGTCCACACCGACCGCCTGCTTGGCCACCTCGGCCAGATCGCCGGCCGCGCCGCCCGCCGCCCCGCCGCCGCCGACGAAGCCGCCGGAGATGTTCTGGCGCTCGTATTGCAGGAGGCGCTTGGCGATCTCCCAGCCGCCGTTCAACCGGCCGACCAGGTTGTCCTTGGGAACCTTCACATCGGTGAAGAAGGTCTCGCAGAACGGCGAGTCGCCGGAGATCAGGCGGATCGGCCGCGTCTCGACCCCTGCGGAGGCCATATCGATGAGAATGAAACTGACCCCCTCATGCTTCCTGGTCGGGTCGGTGCGCACCAGGCAGAAGCACCAGTCGGCGCGGTTGGCGTAGGAGGTCCAGATCTTCTGGCCGTTGATCAGCCAGTGGTCGCCCTTGTCCTCGCACCGCGTCTGCAGCGAGGCCAGATCGGAGCCGGCGCCGGGCTCGCTGTAGCCCTGGCACCAGCGGATCTCGCCGCGCACGATCTTGGGCAGATATTCCTGCTTCTGGGCTTCGCTGGCGTACTCCAGCAGCACCGGTCCCAGCATCCACAGGCCAAACGACATCAGCGCCGGACGGTAGCCGCCGGCGCTCAGCTCACGGTCCAGGACCCTCGCCTCGTCGGCGGAAAGGCCACCGCCACCGTAGGCCGTGGGCCAGGTAGGCGCGGTCCAGCCGCGCGCGGCCATCGCCCGCATCCAGCGGATCTGCGGATCCTCGCTGCCGGCGAAGGCGCGGCCGCCCCAGATCGCCTCGGGATCGGTCCTGGCCTTGGCCGACTTGAGTTCGGCCGGATAGTTGGCCGCCAGCCAGGCGCGCGCCTGGTCCTGAAATTCACTCGTCTCCGCGCCGCCGAAATCGGGCATGGGCGTCTCCCGCCATCGCACAAGAGTTTCACTTTAGCCGCCGGACGCGGCGCTGCAAGCACGAACGCTTGTTTGAAACCGGCCGGCGCCGGCCAAGCGGAACTGGCCCCATGTGGGCGTGTTCCCTCTGCGGGCGGACGCGGAGGAAATGCGATGACCAACAATGATTGGCTGATCGTCGCCTGCGTGGTGATCGCGGTCCTGATCATAGCCGTGATCGTCCTGACCAGGCGGCAGCAAGCCACAAAACGTCTGAAATCACGCTTCGGAAGCGAATACGAGCGCACGCTGGACGAGCTGGGCGGTCAGCGAAAGGCCGAAGCCGAGCTTCACCAGCGCGAACAGCGGGTCGAAAAACTGGAATTGAAACCCCTGGAGCCCGACGAGCGCTCGCGGTTCACCGACCGCTGGCGCAGGATCCAGAGCGCCTTTGTCGATGATCCCGGGACGGCGCTCACCGACGCCGATCGCCTGGTCGGCGAGGTGATGACCGCGCGCGGCTATCCGAGCGCCGATTTCGAGGAGCGGTCAGCCGACGTTTCGGTCGACCACGCCGAGGTCATCGAGAGCTACCGCAAGGCGCATGCCATCGCCCTGCGCAACCAGAAGGGCGAGGCCGGGACCGAGGACCTGCGCCAGGCCATGGTGGCCTACCGCACCCTGTTCGACGACCTGGTCGGCGCGCCGGCGAATGATGTCGCGTCCGATCACCAACGCGAGGAGTTGGCCAGATGAGTGACACCGAACCATCAACCGAACCCGGCTCGGAAAAACTGGGAACCGCGCAATTCGCCGCGAGCGGCAATGGCCAGCAAGGCGTCAAGGCGCGCTCCGCCGATGACGCCGGCGAGGCGGCGCCGCTGCTGCCGGGCGAGGAATCGCGCCAGCTGCAAAGCCGCTGGGACGGCATCCAGGCAAGCTTTGTCGATCAACCGCGCAAGGCGGTCGAGGAGGCCGACAACCTGGTCGCCAACGCCATGAAGCGGATGGCCGAGGTGTTCGCCAACGAGCGGGGCAAGCTCGAGGGCCAGTGGGACCGGGGCGATGACGTCTCCACCGAGGATCTGCGCCTGGCGCTGCGCCGCTACCGCACCTTCTTCGCTCGCCTGCTGGCCGTCTAGCGCCCCTGGAACTGGGGCGCGCGCTTTTCCACGAAGGCCGTGGTCGCCGCCTTGTGGTCGTCGGTCATGAACGTGCGCACCATGTGCATCGCCTCGAGGTCGAGCACCTCGGAGAGGGTGGCGTGGCTGGCGGCGTTGAGGTTGCGCTTCATGTAGCCGATGGCCACCGTCGGCAGGCTGGCCAGGCGCGCCGCCCAGCGGGCTCCGGTCTCGGCCAACTGATCGGCGGGAACGGCCTCATTGACGATGCCCAGCCTGGCCGCTTCCTCCCCCGAGATCACATCGGCGGTGAAATAGAGCTCGCGCGCCTTGGCCTGGCCGACCAGTTGGGTGAGGAAATACGAGCCTCCGTAGTCGCCGGCGAGGCCGACCTTGGAAAAGGCGGTGGTCAGCTTGGCGTTGGCCGCCGCCACCCGAATATCGCATGCCAGGGCGAGGGAAAGGCCGGCCCCGGCCGCCGCGCCCGGGATCACCGCCAGGGTCGGCTTGGGCGCCTCGGCCAGCAGGCGGACGACATCCATCGCCTGGCGCAGGCCATGCACCCTGGCCTCCAGGTCGAAACGCCCCTCCCCGCCGGCGGCGGCGGCGTTGCGGCTGGCGAAGCCTTTGACATCGCCGCCGGCGCAGAAGGCGCCGCCGGCGCCGGTGAGGACGATGACCCGCACCGCCCGGTCGGCCGCCAGGCGCGGGATCGCCTCGCTGAGCCCGGCCTGCATCTCGCCGGAAAGGGCGTTGCGCGCCTCCGGCCGGTTCATGGTCAGGGTGGCGATACCGTCTTTCCGCGTCTCGATCAGGTGATCGGTCATGGTCGGCCTTTCGTTTTCGCTTCAGCCTGATCTGATGCGTGCGCCGCCCAGTTGTCAAAGACCATTGCCAGGAACCGCGCGCGCATCGCATGACGGAGGATCGATCCGATCGCAGAGCGCCGCCCATGACCAAAGCCGCCGCCGGGCCCCTGGCCGGGGTCACCGTCCTCGACCTCACCCAGTTCGTGCTCGGTCCCTACGCCACCCAGATCCTGGGCGATCTCGGCGCCGAGGTGATCAAGGTCGAGGAACCCGCCGGCGATCGCCAGCGGCGCGGTGGCAAGGCGCCCAAATCGCCGACCATGGGCCCGCTGTTCGTCGCCCTCAATCGCAACAAGCGCTCGATCGTCCTGGATCTGAAGGCCGAGCCTGGCCGCCGGGCCTTGCGCAAGCTGGCCGCCCGAGCCGACATCTTCATCCACAACATGCGCCCGGACGCGATGGCGCGGCTGGGCTTTGCCTACGCCGAAGTGGCCGCGATCAAGCCGGACATCGTCTATGTCGAGGCCATGGGCTACGCCCCGGAGGGACCCTACGCCGGGCGCCAGGCTTTCGATGACCTGATCCAGGCGGCCAGCGGCTCCTTCGGTCTCGAGCGCCTGGCCAACCCCGACGCGCCCTTTCGCCCGCCAGCCTCGATCCTGGCCGACAAGACCAGCGGCCTGCACGCGGTGATCGCCGCCCTGGCCGCCCTGCGCCACAAGGAACAGACCGGCCAGGGCCAGTACGTCTGCGTGCCGATGCTGGAGTGCTTCACCAGTTATCTGATGGTCGAGCACCTTTATGGCCGCACCTTCGATCCGCCCACCGGCCACTTCGGCCACACCACCACCATCACCCCCTACCGGCGGCCGCTGCGCACCAAGGACGGCTGGCTGATGGTCCAGCCCGCCAACCGCGACCAGGCGGCCAGGTTCATGGCCCTGGGCGGGCTCGAGGATGCCTATGAGAGCGAGCGTTTCGTCACCGCCGAAGGGCCCGGCGGCAAGGTCGCGGTCTACAACGATATGATGGCCGAGGCGGCGGCCAGCCGCACCAACGCCGAGTGGATGGAGCTGGGGGCGCGGCACTCGATTCCCCTGATGGTGGCCAACGAGGCCGAAGCCATCTTCGAGGACGCCCAGCTCAAGGCGACGCTGTTCGAGACC
This sequence comes from Caulobacteraceae bacterium, assembly GCA_035999625.1. Lineage (GTDB taxonomy): Bacteria > Pseudomonadota > Alphaproteobacteria > Caulobacterales > Caulobacteraceae > Acaudatibacter. Next base: position 10,607 of record DASYGN010000038.1, read on the forward strand.
CGGGCGCTGGCCGGCGAGGGGGCCTATGTGGCCATGCGCCCGCCGCTCCGCTTCTCGGCCTCGCCGGCGCTCATCCGCCGCGACCCGCCCGAGCTTGGCGCCCACACCGCCGAGATCACCGCCGAGTTCGACCTATGACGCGGCCAGCCGCCGCGCCTGGGCGATCCAGGCATCGCGCGCCACGCGGCCCTTGAGGCTGAGTTCGGCGTCGAACGCCTGAGCCTGCTCCTCGGTCCAGTCGGCCAGCTGGGCGAAGGTGGTGATGCCGCGCTGATTGAGGGCCGCGGCCAGCTTGGGTCCGATCCCGGCCAGGCGGGTCAGGTCATCGGCGCCAGCCAGATCGGCCACCGGAGCGGCCTCAGCGATCACGCGGGTCGCGGCCAGCATCGCCGCCGTCGCCTCGACCGCCTGGACCGCGACCGCCGATTCGCGCTCGACCAGCGCCTCCACCGCCGCCACCTGAGCCTTGGCGGTCTCGCTCACCGCCTCCAGGTTGGAGGCCCTGGTCCAGCGGGTCATCCACCACCAGGCGACGCCGGCGCTGGCCGCAGCCCCGAACGCCAGCCAGAGGGGCGAGGCGAGTCCCACCGGCAAGGACATTGCCCGGCGCGCGGCGGCGCGCGTTTCATCCAGATCCGGGGTATCGACGATCGACGACATGGTCCAACTCCCTCGTTACCATCTGGCCGCGCCAGAAATGATGTTGCACCGCAATATGACTACGCCAATCCGTTCGCACTCGCAATATGACTTGAGCCGGGCGAGCGGCGCATGAGTCTCCGCTAATGATCGTGTTTCGGTGACCGTCTTATGACGAACGAGACCGTTCCGGCCCGACAGAACGCACCCGGCCAAGGCCCGAAGGCTCACCCAGTTCCCTGGCGATCCAGGCGGCCGCGGCGCCGGCCGGCGCCTCCAGTCCGTCCGGCGGGTTGACGATGATCATGGCGCAGCCGTTGAGGCGCAGCGGATCGTCGGGGGCTCGCAACCGCGTCTCGACCAGCAGCAGCGGTCCGGCGGCGTCCTCGAGGCGGCTCAGCAAGGCATCGAAGCCGGCCAGATCCTTGATCGGCGCCCAGACGGCGATGGCC
>DASYGN010000103.1:0-4860 GCA_035999625.1 Caulobacteraceae bacterium
CCTTCGGCCCGTTCATGGTCGTCAATGGCGATAAGGTCGGCTTCGGGGTGCTGAACGAGAGCCCGCCCGGCTATCCGAGCCTTTCGGGGACGATCACCATCGCCAACGCCACCACCGGGGCGGCGATCCAGACCCTCAGCTATGTGGTGAGCCCGGGATGATCCGTATCGAGCGCGATCCGGCCTTCTGGAGCGGCATCGCCGGCCATCCGGCGGTGCGCGAGCGCCTGTTCGGCATCGCCCCCGAGCGCATCGGAGCCTTCGCCGTGGGGCCCGGGGTGATCCCGCTGGCGGCCGAGCATGGCGGCTATCTCTTCGCCCGCCGCGACGAACTGGGCCTGCATTGCGAGCTGCATAGCCTCTTCACTCCCGAGGGCTGGGGCCGCGAGGTGGTGCGCGCCGGCCTCCTGGCGCTGGGCTTCGTCTTCGGCGAGGCCGGCTTTACCCTGATCACCACCCTGGAGGTGGCCGGCAACCCGCGCTCCAAGCCGCCCGCCCGGGTGGGCTTCATCCCCTGCGGCGATTTCTTCGAGCGCCCGCTGGGCTCGTTCCGCCTGTGGGCGCTGACCAAGGCCGCCTGGCAGGCCTCGCCCCTCTGTCCGCAAAGGATGCTGCACTGATGCCCATCGCCATTCCCCTCGCCATCCTGGGCGCCGGTGTCGCCACCGCCGGCGCCGGCCTCATCGCCAGCCACCACGCCGCCAGCGTCGAGGCCAACGCCGCGGCGCAGAACAACGCCCTGCAACAGCAGATTTACGAGGAGAACAAGGGCCTGGCGATGCCCTACATCAACGCCGGCAACCAGGCCGAGGGGGCGCTGAGCGGCTTCCTGGGCCTGGGCGGCGATCCGGTGGCCGAGCAGAAGGCGTTTGACAACTACCTCAACTCCACCGGCTATCAGTTCGCCCTCAACCAGGGCGAGCAGGCGGCCGAGCAGAACAAGGCCGCGCGCGGGATGCTGAACAGCGGCGCGACGCTGAAGGCGCTGGACGCCTATGGCACGGGCCTGGCGCAGCAGTACGGCCAGCAATACGTCGGCAACCTGCAGAACCTGACCGACACCGGCCAGCGGTCGGCGAGTAGCCTGACCGGGGCCGGGCAGAACTACGCCAACGCGGTCGGGACCAACAACACCAACGCCGCCAATGTCAGCGCCAACGCCGGCATCGCCAGCGCCAACGCCTTCAGCGGGGCGCTGAATAGCGGCGTCCAGGCCCTGGGCTACGCCAACGGCGGCAACGCCTTTGGCCCGGCCGGCGGGGCATCGAGCTATGCGCCGATGACCACCCCCAGCGGCGTCGGCTACGGCATCGGAGGCTGAAGATGACCGACGCTGTCGACTTCGGGGCGCTGAAGACCCCCGACTACCTGGGCGACTACACCAACGCCTTCCGCGTGGGGCAGGGCATGGCGGGAGGGACGAAAATGAATGCATTCAACGTGAACGGCGAGACGGATCCCGGCCGTGGGATCGCCGCGCTCGCCCCGGAGGCTCGCGCCGCCGCGGCCCGGCGCGCGGAGATTCTGGCGGCGGTCGGCCGAGGCTTGGCGAGTCGACCCTACGCCGAGCGGCGGGCGATTATCGCCCATCTGACCCCGCAACTCGTCGGACAGGGCGTGCCGGCCGCCGATCTGGTGGAGTTCGACCCCAGCGACGAAAACCTCGCCGCCGCGGTTGGCCAGGCGAGCGCGCTGCAGGCGGCCCTGACCACGCCTACCGAAGACCTCGCGCCAAACGCCATGCAGCCAGAACGCCCGCGCCAGCCAGCGGAATGAACAGCGCAAACAACCAGGAGGCAGATTGGTCGGCATGCGCGGCGGTGAAGCTGTGCGCCAAGCCCAGCAGGTTGGCGGCTGCGCCCGCCGCCGCCGCGCCCACCGCCGAGCCGACCATCTGACTGGTAGGCGCGGCCGAGGCCCCCACCGCGCGCTCCTCTTCCGGCAAGCTGATCAGGATCCGCCGGGTGACCAGCGACCAGGCGAGGCCGAAGCCCGCGCCAAGAACGAAGCCGCTTATCGCCACCCACAGAGGTCCGCCGGCGATGATGCTGAGAGAGAGCATGCTCATGCCCAAGGTGATGATGATCCCGCCGCAGACGATGAAGCTCCCATGCCGGCGCTCCGGCTGGCCGGAAACCAGGAGCGCGGTCAGGGTCCAGCCGACCGCATCGCTGGCGACGACATAGCCGGCGGCGAGCGGGCTGAGGCCATAAGCGACTTGCAGGACGGCGGCGCCATAGACGCCGAAGACCGCGGAGGCGGCGGACATGGCGAAGATGAACGCATAGCCGGCGCCGGGCACGGTGGCCGGCTGGACGGCCTCGCGCGGCAGGAGACGTTCACGCGGCCAGGCGTTCACCCGTCCGGCGATACCCAGCAGCAGCAGTCCCAGGACCAGCAGAGCGATCGCCCAGCCCACGCTGGCGAGGATATCGGCAAGAGCGATGGCGAGAATGGCCGCCGTCAAAACCAACAACGTTCTCCACGCCAACGGCTGTCTCTCCTCGTTGGCGAGGGCGCTCGCGCCCAGGAGGCCGGGCGCGATGATCGCCAAACCGATCCCTTGGACAGCGAAAAACCAGAAGGCGCCGCGCCAGAAGTGGACTTCCGCGAAGACGCCGCCGAGCAAAGGGCCCAGGAAGCTGGCCACCCCCCATACGCCGGCGCCGGCGCCGAAGATGCGCGCCCATAGCCGGTCCTCGAACAGCTGACCGATGGCGACATAACAAAAGCCGACCACCCAACCGCCGCCCAGGCCCTGGGCGAAGCGCCCGGCCATGAACGCGGTAATGCTTCCCGCCGCGGCGCTGAGGCCGCAGCCGGCGGAATAGACGAGGGCCGCCAGGACGATGGCGCGCTTGAGGCCGATACGCTTGGCCAGTTGCCCGGCGCTGGCGGCCGAGGCGATCGAGCCAATCAGATAGATCGCGACCGCCCAGCCGAACCAGGCGTAGCCGCCGAGATCGTGGGCGACCGATGGCATGATGGTGGCGGTGACCAGGCCATCGGCGGCGTTCAGCCAGATGCCGAGCAGGACCAGCGCCGTCCGTGGCGCCAGGCGGGGTTGGATCAGTTCGGCCCAGCCGGCCGGCGCTGCTTCAGCCATCGGCGAGGGACATTGGGCCTTCGTTCAGCCAGTCAAGGGTCAGTCGACAACGATCACGTGGTGGACCGCCCGGCTGAGCAGAGGATTACGCCGGCCGTTCACCACCCGCAGGTAAATGCCATCGCCGCTGTCCGGCGCGGGGCTCACCGCGCGGCCGTTTCCGTAGGCCGCGGGTTCGATGTGCAGATGCGGCCCCTGCTCGCCGTGGGCGCGCTCGGCCACCACGCGCGCCAGGGCCGGCGATCCTCTCAGCTTTGCAGCCGCTTGCGCCGAAGACATCCCGGGGACGACGACGTCATAGGCGCCAGGGGCGCCGCGCGTCCCCAGCGAGTGGCGCGAAATCTCGCCTGCCGGGACGGTCCCGGCGCCCTGGCGGCGGAGCTCGTCCTCCCGCTCGCGTGAGCGGTAGCCGCTGGTTTCACGCCAGTTTCCGGCGCCGAACGCGCCGTCCATGGTGGCGTGGAAACGCACCGCCGGCTCGTCCGGCCCCGGAGCCTCTTGAGCGAGGTCCGAGGCTGGAATCGAAACAAGCAAGCCAACCAGGAGGGTCGATGCCAATGCGCTCATTACCCCCTCCCATCGGCGAGCGGCGAGCGTAACATCGCCTGACGGGAGAGGACAAATCGATGAAGACACCGCTCTGTCAGGTCTTGGGGATCGAGGCGCCGGTGATCCTGGCGGCGATGGGCGGTGTCGACGCCCCGCGGCTGGCGGCGGCGGTTGCCAACGCCGGCGGTCTGGGGATGATGGCGCTCTGGTTCCTCACCCCCGACGGGGTTCGCAGTCAGATAGCCAAGGCGCGATCGCTCACCGATCGACCGTTCGGCGTCAATCTCAACCTCGCTTACCCGCAGACCGATCAGCTGGCCGCCTGCCTCGCCGAGGGGGTCAAGGTGATCTCGCTGTTCTGGGGCGATCCGGGTGATCTCGTCGCCCAAGCTCATGCCGGCGGCGCGGTGGTCCTGCATACCGTCGGCTCGGCGGCGGAAGCCCGACGCTCGGCGGCGTTGGGGGTCGACGTCGTGGTCGCCCAGGGCTGGGAGGCCGGCGGCCACGTGTGGGGCGAGGTGGCCAGCCTGCCCCTGATTCCGGCGGTGGTGGACGCGGTGGCGCCCATCCCGGTGGTCGCCGCCGGCGGCATCGCCGATGGACGCGGGCTCGCCGCCGTGCTCGCCCTGGGCGCGCAAGCAGCCTGGATCGGAACCCGGTTCCTGACCAGCGCCGAAGCCGGCATCCACCCGCGCTATCAGGCGATGCTGCTTGCGGCCGACGAGGCCAGCACCGCCCACACCGGTGTGTTCGATATCGGCTGGCCAGACGCGCCGCATCGGGTCCTGCGCAATTCCACCCTCGCCGATTGGGAGGCCGCCGGGCGCCCGCCGCGCGGTTCGCGGCCACGCGAAGGCGAGGTGATCGGGCGATCGCCGCGAGCCGGAGAGGTTGTCGCCTACCGCTCGTTCACGCCGGCGCGGGAGACCGAAGGCGATATCGAGGCCATGTCGCTCTGGGCTGGCCAGGGCGTCGGACTGGCCAACGCCGTCAAGCCCGCCGGTGAGATCGTGCGCGAGATTGTCGCCGAGGCCGACTCGGTGCTGAGCGCCCTCGGCGGGGGTCAGAACACCGAGCGGCCGGCGACCCTCAGGTCATAGCGCTGCGCGCCGCGGCGGAAGTCGGCGTCGCCCTCCAGCGCCAGATACGAGAACTCCGAGCCGCTCTTGAGCGAGAAGCCGACCGTGGTCCAGCCGCCCTTGTCCG
>DASYGN010000131.1:0-19974 GCA_035999625.1 Caulobacteraceae bacterium
CTCCTTGGCAAGGGCCGGCTCGATGAGTCCGGCGCGTTCACCAAGGGCGCCGACCTTCCCACCCAGGCCATCGACGGCGTCCTCGCCTTTCTCGCCGCCGGCGCTGGCGGGGACCGCGGGGCGACCTTGGCCGCGCTCGCCGATCTCCTCGGCGGCTCGGCGGAGGCGAACAGCGGCCTGGAAGACCTGGCCAGGATATCCGCGGCCCTCGCCAGTCTCGGCGTCGGCGAAGACCAGGCCAGGTTCGACACCGCGGTGGTGCGGGGCCTGGAGTACTATACCGGACCGGTCTTCGAGGCCGAGCTGACCGCGCCCGGTGGGGCTCGGTTCGGGTCCGTGGGCGGCGGCGGGCGCTACGACGACCTCGTCGCCCGTTTCACCGGCGAGAAGGTCCCGGCGACCGGATTCTCCTTCGGCGTCTCGCGACTCGTCGCGGCGCTCAGCGCCGATGAGGCGACGGCGACCAGCCGCGGGGCAGTGGTGGTGCTGGCCCTTTCCGACGCCCACATGGCTCACTACCTGGCCGCGGTTTCGGAATTGCGCGCGGCGGGCGTTGCGGCCGAGGTCTATCTCGGCCAATCGGGCATGCGCGCGCAGATGAAGTACGCCGACCGGCGCGCGGCCCCGGCGGCGGTGATCATCGGCGACGACGAACTCGCCGCCGGAAGCGTGACCATCAAGGACCTCGACCTTGGCCGCTCCCTCGCCGGCCAGGTCGCCGACAACCGCGCCTGGCGCGAGGATCGCCCCGGACAGGTGACCACGCCGCGCGCGGGTCTTGTCGCCGCCGTGCGGCGAATCGTCGACGGCGCGTGATGCGGCTCGAGCGGGCCATCCCCGAAGATATCCTGGCCGCCGTGCGCGCGCCGTTCGCGGCCGCCGGCGGGATCAGGGCGGCGACGGCGGTGGCCGAGCCCCTTGGCCTCTATCTCGACCTCGCTGGCGAGGGGCTCAGGGAACGCCTGTTCCTGGTTCAGGGTCCCGGCCGCGAGGACTATTGCCTGCGACCCGATTTCACCCTGGGCGTGGCGCTGGCCCACATCGCCGGCGGCGGCGCGGCCGGACGCTATCTCTACGAGGGGCCGGCGTTTCGCGTCGCCCCGCCAGGGACCGACCGGGCCGAGCAGTTCCTGCAGATCGGGCTCGAGGCCTACGGCGCCGGCGATCAAGCCCGCGAGGACGCAGCGACGGTCCTGCTCGCCTGGCGCTCGGCCCTGGCGGGCGGTCGCGACGACCTCGCTCTGGTGCTCGGCGATGTCAGCCTGTTCGGCGCCTTCCTGGACGCGATCGGGCTCGAGCCGCGCCATGCCGCGCGGCTGCAGGCGGCGCTGGCGCGGCCCTGGCGGCTGGCCCGGGAAATGGAGCCGGCGGCGGAGCGGCCGGGCGGGCGGCTCGCCCGCCTGCTGCAAGCCAGCGACGAAACCGAGGCGGCCAAGGTCCTGGCGGAGATCTGGGCCCTGGCCGGGGTGAGCCCGGTCGGCGGCCGCTCGCCGGCCGAAATCGTCCATCGGCTGAGCGCGCGCGGTGGCGGCGCGGCCACCCTCGATCCAGAGCAACGCTCGCACATTGAGCGTTACCTCGACATCGCCGGGGAGCCCCGCGAGGCCCTCGCCCGCATCGCCAAGCTGGCTGCCGGCAAGGCTTTCGAGACGGTGTTGCGGAGTTGGGCCCAGCGGCTGGAGCGCCTGGCCGAGATCGCCACCGACAGGATGGTCTTCCGGGCCGCCTTCGCCCGCGGCTTTGGCTACTACGACGGCTTTCTCTTCGAGGTGCGCAGCGCCGCCCTGGGCGAGGATCTGCCGGTGGCCGCCGGCGGCCGCTACGACAGCCTGCCCGCGCGGCTGGGCGCGGCGCAATCGAGCGGCGCGGTCGGCTGCATGGTCAGGCCGGGCCGCGCCTGGCTGGGAGGCGGCGCATGAGCCCGCCCCTCATCCTCGCCATCCCCTCCAAGGGGCGCCTGAAGGACCAGACCGAAGCCTGGCTGGCCGACGCCGGCCTGACGCTGCGCAGCCAGGGCGGCGCGCGCGGCTACAGCGCGGCGGTGGATGGATTCGACGGCCTGGAGGTGCGCCTGGCTTCGGCCGCGGACATCTCCGCCTCGCTGGCGGTCGGCGAGGTCCATCTCGGCATCACCGGCGAGGACCTGCTGCGCGAGATCGGCGACATCGAGCAGCGCGCCAGGCTGCTGCTGGCTCTGGGCTTCGGGCGCGCCGACCTGGTGGTGGCCGCGCCGCGCGGGTGGATCGACGTCGAGGTGATGGCCGATGTCGACGATGTCGCTCACGACATCCTCGCCCGCACCGGCCGGCGGCTGCGCATCGCCACCAAGTACCCCAACCAGACGCGGGCCTTCTTCGCCGCCCACGGCATCGCCGACTACCGGATCGTCGATTCCGGCGGGGCGACCGAAGGCGGTCCCGCGGCCGGCCTGGCCGAGCTCATCGTCGATATCAGCACCACCGGGGCGACCCTGGCCGCCAATGGACTGAAGATCCTCTCCGATGGCCTGATCCTGGCCAGCCAGGCGCGCCTGGCGGCCAGCGTGGCCGCAGCCTGGGACCCGGCGCAGCTCAGCCTGGCTCAGCGGCTGCTGGCGGTGATCGAGGCCAGGGCGCGGGGACGCACGGTGGCCAGCTTGATCTGGCCAAAGGCGCAGGATCGCGCTGCCCGCGCCGCCCTCGCCGCCTTTTCGCATCCGGCCAAGAGCGAGCGCGCCAACGGGGCCCTGATCGAGCGCGCCGATCTGTTCGCCGCCACCGGGGCCCTGGCCGCCGCCGGGGTCGGCCCGGTCAGCGTCACCCAGCCCATCTATGTGTTCGAGGCGGCAAGCGCGGCCGGCGAGCGGCTGGCGGCGGCGGTCCGCAAATCGGCGTGAAGTTGTCCAGACGCGTCCGAGGCGGCGTTGACTTGCGGCCGGTTCTGACGCTCTCTTCGCTCAGCGAAGCAGCGCCAGCTGCCGCCGGCGTTTCGGGGAGGAACGCCCTTCCAGGCGTACTGGAAGCCGCCCGCCGCGCCCTCGAATGACGCGGCGGGCGTTTCCGTTTCAGGCTTGCAGCGCGGCCAGCGCCAAGGCGCGCATCGCCTTGTAGTCGAGCTTGCCGTTGGCCGCCCGCCGCACGGGCGAAAGCACCAGTTCGCGCGGGACCTTGTAGCCGGCCAGATGGGCGCGCACCGCCGTGGCTATTTCCGGCAGGGTCACGACGGCGCCGGGCTCCGCCTCGACGATGGCGCAGATGCGCTCGCCAAAGCGCGGATCGGGCGCGCCGACCACGGCCGCGTCGCGCACCCCCGGGCAGCGCTTGATGGCTTCCTCCACCTCCTCGGGAAAAACCTTCTCGCCGCCGGTGTTGATCACCTGCGAGCCGCGGCCGAGCAGAGTGATCGCGCCATCGGCCTCGACGGTGGCGAAATCGCCAGGGACCGACCAGCGCCGGCCCTCGATCTCCCAGAAGGTCTTGGCGGTCTTTTCGGGGTCCTTGTAGTAGCCCACAGGCAGGAAGCCGGAGACGGCCAGGAGCCCGCGCTCGCCCGAACCCGGCGCCACCCGACGCTTGTCCTCGGTGAACACCGCGGCGTTGGGGCCGATCATGAACTTGGCGGTCTGCGCCTCGGCCCCGGCGGCGGAGGCGGAGGCGGCCATGCCCACCGCCTCGGAGGATCCCAGGGAATCGAAGATGCCGGCCTGGGGCAGATGGCGGAGCAGGCCGCGCTTGTTCTCCATGCTCCATACGGTGCCCGAGGAGCCCAGGCGGACGATGCTGGAAAGGTCCCAGCGGCCGGGGTTGGCGTCCAGCGCCTCGAGCATCGGCTGGGCGAAGGCCATGCCGACAATCGCCGCCGAGCCGGCCTTGAGGCGCGCCGCCTCGTCCCAGAACTCGATGGCGTTGAAGTGGGTCGAGGGCAGGCAGGCCACGCTCGCCCCATTGGTCAGGCTCATGATGGCGGTGAACTGGGCGGTGCCATGCATCAGCGGCGCGGCGGCGATGTTGAGCACCGGCGCGGTGGCGGCCGCGCGGCTGGCCGCCTCCTCCAGGCTGGAAAGCGGCGGGATCTCCAGCAGCAGGTTGCCGCCGCCGCCGAGGACATTGAACAGATCGTCCTGACGCCACATCACCCCCTTGGGCATCCCGGTGGTGCCGCCCGTGTAGAGGATCAGGAGGTCATCGCCCGAGCGGCCCCAGGGGGCATGGGCGCGGCCACCCTGGCCGGCGATGATGGTCTCGTAATCGCTGGCGAAGGCGGGCGCTTCGGCCCCATGGCCGGCCACCGCTATCCACGCCTTGACCTTGGGCAGGCGCCCACGGATCTGCTCCACCATGGGCGTGAAGGCGGCGTGGAACACCACCGCCTCGGCGTCGGCGTTGTCGAACAGATAGGTCAGCTCGTCGGCGACATAGCGATAGTTGGTGTTGACCGGGACCAGGCCAGCCTTGAAGGCGGCGAAGTAGGTCTCCAGGTATTCCGGGCAATTGTAGGTGTAGGCGGCGACCTTGGCCTGATGGGCAAGGCCGGCGGCCAGCAACGCGCTCGCCAGGGCGTCGGCGCGCTGATCGAACGCGCGCCAGGTGATCACCCGGTCGCCCTGGATCAGGGCTGGCCGATCGGGCACCGCCTCGGCGATGCTTTCCCAGATATCGGCGTAGTTCCATCCGGTCACGGCGCTATCGTCTCCATGGCGTTGAGCGTCCGCCATTGCCGGGCCGCCGCAGGGGAAGTCAACGTGGTCGCCTACATCGCCATGCCGGGCATGGCCGCGCCGCCCGAACGCACGACGAGCGTGGCTGGCACGGCCTTCCCGCCGGCGAAGCGCAGGCTCACGCTCACCCTCTCGCCCGGCCGCAGGGGGCGTCTCACATGCTCGAGCATCAGGTGGTAGCCGCCAGGGGCGAGGGTCACGCTGGCGTGGGCCGGGACGGCGATGAAGGCGACGGCGCGCATGGTCGTTACCTGACCCACGCGGGCGCTGCGGTGCAGAGTGACGCTCGGGGCCACTGGGCTGGAGGCGCCGATCAGCCGCCGTTCCCGCGGCCCGTGGTTGACCAGGGTGAGATAGCCGGCGGCGTTGAGGCCGGCGATGGCGGTCGGCCGGGTCCAGGCATCGGCGATGGAGATCGTCGGCCGCGCCGCACCGGTGGTCAGCGCCGCGGCGGCCACGGCGAGGAGATAGCGTGGATTCACCGTAAATCTCCCGTTGTTACGGTGGAATTGACCGCAGGTCCGGTGCTCTGATCCCTCGAATTCCTGGGCCCTGACGCGGTTCACGGTTCCTCCACCTGGATCAAATACAGAACGATATTGCAAATTGTCAAGTACGGGCTTCGATCACTCCGCGGCCACCACCCTTGACGAACAGCAGGCCGACAAAACCCACCGCCAGCAGGCCGGTGATGGTGGCGAAGCCGCCCTGTTGGGTCTTGAAGATACGCGTCCCCTGGTTGACCAGAAACGGTCCGAGCCACGCGGTGGCGGTGCCGGACAGGGCGAAGACGCCGAAGAAGGCTCCGCTCTGCTCAGGCGGAGTGAGCCGGGTCAGCGTCGTGCGGCTGGAGGCGAACTGGGCGGTGATGAACACCGCGTTGGAAAACCCGATCAGCAGAAAGATCCACTCCGGCACGGTGCGGAAGAAAGGTCCGTTCCACAGCGGGGCGTGGGCCGCGAGGTTCCAATGCCAGAAGTAGAGGATGCGGTCGGGGGCCATGCCCAGCAAGGCGATGATCCCCAGGAGCGACATGCCGATCTCGACCAGGACCGAGCGCTTGGGGCCGAGGGTGGCGTCGAGCCAGGCGCCGACGAAGCCGCCCAGCACCGCCAGCACCGAAAGGATGATGCCGAAGAACAGCATCTCCAGGGGGCCCCATTTCATCACCCCCACGGCGTAGACCCCGGCATAGATGAGGATCGAGGTCATGCCGTCGTAGTAGAACATGCGCGCGGCCAGGAAGATGGCGGCGTTGCGAAAGCGTCCCACGGTCTTGACCATGCGCACCAGTTCGCCGGCCCCCTCGGCGAAGGCCCTGATCGGCGCGATCCCGGTCTTTGGCGCATCCGGGGTGAACAGGAAGAGCGGCAGCGCGCCGATGACGAAGAGGCCGGCGGCGATCAGCGCCACCACCCGTTCGGGCTCGTGCCGGGCGCGCGCCAGGCCAAACAGCGGCGCCTTGGGCACCCACGCCCAGTCGACCACGCCCGGCAGGGCGAAGGCCCAGGCGGTGAAGCCGAGCGCCAGCACCGCGAACAGGTTAGCCAAAGCCAGGGCCAGCCCCGAGGCCTTGTGCGCCGCCGACAGGCCTGCGGCCCTGACCAGCAGCGAGTTGTGCAGCACTTCGGACCAGGAAAACAGCACCCCGACGATGGTGGTCAGGGTCAGGGTTTCGGTGACGCTCAGCCCGCTGTGGTCGGCCTTGGTGAACCACAAGGCGGCGATCATCGGGACCATGGCGGCGACGATCAGGCCGAGCCACGGCTTGCGGCGGCCGAGCTTGTCGACCGAGGCGCCCAGGAAGGGCGCCGTGGCCATTACCGCCCAGCCGGCATACTGGCTCCAGCGGGAGATGATCTCCTGGCCCTTGACCGGGTCGCCGACCACCGTCGCCGCCACATAGGGCATGAACACGTAGATGGTGATCAGGATGACATAGGGATCGCGCGCACCTTCGAAGATCGACCAGCACACACCGCCCACGGGCAGGCGGCCATCGCCGCCCAGGCTGGCGGCGGGCGACAGATCGGCTTCCTGGATCAGTTCGCTCAGAGCGGGCCTCGCGTTTCAGGAACGCCCCGGCGAACGCCCACGGGAGCACCCTAGTCAAGACGCGTCCGCGAGGTAAGGCCCTGGCCGCTTACGGCGATACCCGGCGCCACGATATTGGGCCGGGGCGTGCCGCATGACGATGTCGTGAGCTTGCGGAATTACGGGAACAAAATCGCCCCGAGCCGCCTTCTGGAACTGTCGGGGGAGCTAACCGACAGCTATGCCTGGAGATTAGGCTGCCCATGAAGATCGCCCAGGTCGCGCCGCTTTACGAGGCGGTTCCGCCCAAGCTCTATGGGGGCACCGAACGGGTGGTGGCGCATCTGACCGACGCTCTGGTCGACCTCGGACACCAGGTGACCTTGTTCGCCAGCGCCGACGCCTGCACCCGAGCCACTCTGGCGCCGGTCCGCAGCCAGGCGATCCGGCTGGACCCCACGCCGCTGAAATCGGATGTCGCCGCCCACCTCTCCATGCTCAGCGAGGTTCGCCGGCTGCAGGACCGCTTCGATGTCATCCACTTCCACGTCGACATGCTGCACTTCCCGCTGTTCGAATCGGTCGCCGGAAGGACACTGACCACATTGCACGGCCGGCTCGACCTCGCCGACCTGCCGGAAGTCTATCGCCGCTGGCCCCGCTTCCCGCTGGTGTCGATCTCCAACGCCCAGCGCACCCACCTGCCGTTCGCCAACTGGGCCGGCACCGTCCATCACGGCATCCCCTCCGACCTGCTGGCGTTCACCGCCGAGCCGCGCGGCTACCTGGCCTTCCTTGGCCGCATCTCGCCGGAGAAGGGCCCCGACCGGGCCATCGCCATCGCCAAGCGATTGAGGATGAAGCTGCGTATCGCCGCCAAGGTCGACGCCGCCGACGCGACCTATTTCGAGACCTGCATCCGCCCGCTGCTCGACGACCCGCTGATCGAGTTCGTCGGCGAGATCGGCGATGCCAAAAAGGCCGACTTCCTGGGCGGCGCCGAGGCGCTGCTGTTCCCGATCGATTGGCCCGAGCCCTTCGGCCTGGTGATGATCGAGGCCATGGCCTGCGGCACGCCGGTGATCGCCTATCCCTGCGGCTCCGCCGCCGAAGTCGTCGACGACGGGGTGACCGGGTATCTCGTCGACGGCGAGGAAGAGGCCGCCCAGGCGGTTCTGCGCGTCCGCGATCTCGACCGTCGCCAGATCAGACGCCGATTCGACCGCCGGTTTTCAGCCGTCACCATGGCCCGGGGTTATCTCGACCTCTACGCCGAACGTCTGGCCAGGGCGCCACTAACGCTTGCCTCGAAGCGGAACGCGGCTGAAGAACGGGATAGTCTCGCCAACATCGCCTGATCCCCCTGATGGACGACCTCGCCGCCCCCCAAACCCTGGACACCGACGAGGCCAGCCGGGGCGATGAAGACTTGCATCGCGTCTCGCTCAAGGATGGGGACACCTTTCTGGTTTCCGACCCCTGGGGCGATGTTCACGGCGAGGCCGACGGCCTGTTCAGCAACGACACCCGCATCCTCTCGCGCCTCAAGCTGACCATCGGCGGCAAACGGCCCTCGCGTCTGAGTTGCAGCCTCTCGCTCGACAACGCCGCCTTCACCGTCAACGGGGCCAACCGCGCCCTGCCCCCAATGGGCGGCCAGGCGACGCCGCGGGGGGTGATCCACATCGAGCGGAAAAGATGCCTGCAGCGGGGGCGCCTGTTCGAGCGCCTGCGGCTGACCAACTTCGGTCTCGACGAGATCATGGCCCCGATCAGCTTCGAATACGACGCCGACTTCTGCGACATGTTCGAGGTCCGCGGCATGGTCAGGACCCGGCGCGGGCGCGCCCTGGCCCCCGAGGTCACCGGCCGCGGCGTGTCCATGGCCTACGAGGGCCTCGACGGCGTGCGGCGCTTTTCGGTGGTGGCGTTCTCCGAGCCTCCCTGGCGGCTGGACGCCCGCCAGGCCGAGTTCATGCTGCCGATGATTCCCGGCCGCAGGGTCGATCTCTATCTGGAGGTCGGGCCGGACGCCGAACACCCGCCGGACGCCGCCCGATTCGACCGCGCCCTCAAGGCGGCCAAGCGGACCGTGCATGGCCACCGCGCCCGCGGAGCCCAGGTCAGCGCCTCGGACGGCGCCTTCGACGCCTGGCTGCAACAATCGCGCACCGACGTCGCGGTGCTGACCACCGCGCTGGACACGGGGACCTATCCCTACGCCGGCATCCCCTGGTTCTCGACCCCGTTCGGACGCGATGGGATCATCTGCGCCTGGCAGATGCTGTGGCTGGACCCCAGCCTGGCCCGGGGCGTCCTCGCCTACCTGGCGCAGCGGCAGGCTGGCCACATCTCGGCGTTCGAGGACGCCACGCCCGGCAAGATCATGCACGAGACCCGGCTGGGCGAGATGGCGGCGCTCAAGGAGACGCCGTTCGCCATCTACTACGGCGGGGTCGACACCACGCCGCTCTACATCGCCCTGGCCGGGGCCTATTTCGAGCGCACGGCCGACCTGGCCTTCATCCGCCAGCTGTGGCCGAGCCTGAAGGCGGCGAGCGCCTGGCTGGACGCCTTCGGCGATTTCAACCGCGACGGCCTGATCGACTACCAGCGGGCGGAGGCCACGGGTCTGGCCAACCAGGGCTGGAAGGACAGCCTCGACTCGATCTTCCACGCCGACGGCCGGCTGGCGAGCGGGCCGGTGGCTTTGGTCGAGGTGCAGGGCTACGCCTGCGCCGCCTGGCGAGCGATGGCGGCCATGGGCGTGCACATGGGGGAGGATGAGGCCGGGGTCTGGGCCGCACGCGCGGTTGACCTCGCCGCCCGCATCGAAGAGCGGTTCTGGCTCGAGCCGCTCGCCTATTACGCCATCGCCATCGATGGCGATGGCCAGCCGTGCGCGGTGCGCTCGTCCAACCCCGGGCATCTGCTGTTCATGGGCATTCCCGGCCCCGAGCGAGCCCGGCGGGTCATGGATCAGCTGCTGTCGCCGGCCTTCGACAGCGGCTGGGGCCTGCGCACCCTGGCCGAGGGCGAGGCGCGCTATAACCCGATGTCGTACCACAACGGCTCGGTGTGGCCGCACGACACCGCCCTGGCCGTGGCCGGCATGGCCCGCTACGGCGAGCGCGAGGGAGTGCTGAAGGTGATGACCGATCTCTACCAGGCCTCCCGCGCCTTCGGCTGCCGGATGCCGGAGCTGCTGTGCGGCTTCGAGCGCGAGCCAGATGGGCCGCCGATCGCTTATCCGGTGGCCTGCATGCCCCAGGCGTGGGCGGCCGGCTCGACGTTCATGATGCTCGCGGCCGCGCTCGGCCTGCACCTCGATGCGCCGCTGAGGCAGGTCCGCCTGACCCGGCCGAGGCTTCCCGCCGGCGTCGATCACATCGCCATCCAGGGCCTGGAGATCGCCGGCGACGCCATCGATCTCGATATCCGTCGGCTGGAAGACCGGGTGGCGGTCACCGCCCACACCAGCGAGGCGATCTCGGTGATGGTCGAGGAATGAGCCTCGCCCACGCCCCGCGCCCGGCCACTGGCCCGGGCCATCCGCCGATCCTCGATCTGGATCGCACCGCGCTGTTCCTCGATGTCGACGGCACCATCGCCGATCTGGAGGCGACGCCCGAGGCGGTGGGGCCGGCGAGCGTGCCCGGAGGCCTTCTGGACGCCCTCTCGCAGCGGCTCGGCGGCCGTCTGGCGGTGGTCAGCGGCCGAGCGCTGGCCGATCTCGATCGGGTGTTCGAGGGTCGCGTCCCGGCGGTGGCGGCGGTCCATGGTCTGGTCCGCCGGCGCATCGACGGCCAGGTGATCGAGCGCGCCGGGCCCGGGCCGGTGGCCGAAGCCCTGGCCGACCTCAAGGCTTTGGCCAAGGCCGATCCCGGCCTCCTGGTGGAGGACAAGGGCGCGGCGGTCGCCCTGCATTATCGCCGCCATCCGGACGCCGGGCCGGCCTGCCGCGATCTCGCCCACCGGCTTGGCGAGCGGCTGGCTCTGCCGGTGCTGGAGGGCGACATGGTGGTCGAGCTGCGCGCCCCCGGACCCGACAAGGGCGCCGCCGTGGCCGCGTTCATGGCCGAAGCGCCGTTCGCCGGCCACGCGCCGGTGTTCGTCGGCGACGATTTGACCGATGAGGACGGATTCCGCGCCGCCCAGCGGATGGGCGGCTTTGGCGTCGTCGTCGGCGCCCGGCGCCCGACCACCGCCGAATACGCCGTTGCCGGCGTCGCCGCCGCCCGCGCCTGGCTCGCCGCCGCCGTGGAGCGGGAGCGGTGAACGATCTCGACCTGGCCCCGATCGGCAACTGCGCCATCAGCGCCCTCATCGACCGCCAGGGCCGGTTCGTGTGGTGCTGCGCGCCCAGGGTCGATGGCGATCCGTTCTTCTCCCAGTTGCTGAGCGGTGGCGATCCGGCCGACCCCGACGCGCGCGGTGTCTGGACCATCGAGATGGATGGTCTGCAGACCGCCGAACAAGCCTATCTGCGCAACACGCCGGTGCTCAGGACGGTGATCACCGACAGCGCCGGCGCCAAGGCCGAAATTATCGATTTCGCGCCCCGATTCCGGCTCTACGACCGTGGCTACCGGCCGGCGTCGTTCATCCGCCTGGTGCGGCCGCTGAACGGCGCGCCCAGGATCCGGATCTGCCTTCGGCCAACCTCCGACTGGGGCGGCGCCGATGCGACCTGCACCAGCGGCTCGAACCATATCCGCTATGTCGCCGGCGAGGCGACGATGCGGCTGACCACGAACGCCCCGGTTTCCCACATCGCCGATGAGCGGGTGTTCCGGCTTGAGGCGCCGATGGCTCTGTTTCTGGGCCCCGACGAGCCGTTCCAGGGCGAAGTGCTCTCGACCGCCAACCGGATGCTGAGCGACACCACCAACTATTGGCGCGAATGGGTGCGCACCCTGGCCATCCCCCTGGAGTGGCAGGAGGCAGTGATCCGCGCCGCGATCACCCTCAAGCTGTGCGCCTACGAGGAGACCGGAGCCATTGTCGCCGCCCTGACCACCTCGATCCCGGAGGCCCCGGGCAGCGGACGCAACTGGGACTACCGCTACTGCTGGATCCGCGACGCCTACTACGTCGTCCAGGCGCTGAACCGCCTGGGCGCGGTGGACATCATGGAGAACTACCTGGGCTATTTGCGCAATATCATGGACCAGGCCGCCGGGGGGCATATCCAGCCGGTCTATGGGGTCGGCTTCGAGCCGATCCTCACCGAGCGCATCGAGACTGGCCTGCCGGGCTATCGCGGCATGGGTCCGGTGCGCGTGGGCAACCAGGCGCACGAGCATATGCAGCACGACGTCTATGGCCAGATCGTGCTTTCCTCGGCCCACGCCTTCTTCGACGAGCGCCTGCTGCGTCCCCCCGACCGGTCCGATTTCGAGGCCCTGGAGCGCCAGGGCGAGCGCGCCTTCGCCCTGCACGACACCCCCGACGCCGGCCTCTGGGAGCTGCGCACCAGGGCCGCAGTGCACACCTATTCGGCGGCCATGTGCTGGGCGGCGTGCGACCGGCTGGCCAACATCGCCGAAAGACTGGGCCTGGCCGACCGCGCCAAGCTGTGGAACGGGCGCGCGGCCGCCATCCGCGCCACCATCGAGGCCAAGGCGTGGAACCAGAAGGCCGGCCATTTCGCGGCCACGTTTGGCGGCGCCGAGCTCGACGCCAGCCTGACCCAACTGGTCGACCTGCGCTTCCTGGCCCTCGACGATCCGCGCCACAAGGAGACCCTGAAGGCGCTGGAAAAGCGCCTGCGCCGCGGCTCGGCCTTCATGCGCTATGATGCGCCGGACGACTTCGGGATGCCGGAAACGGCGTTCAATTTCTGCACCTTCTGGTTCATCGAGGGCCTGCACCTGATCGGCGAGACCGACGAGGCCAGGCGGCTGTTCGAGGACATGCTGGCCAAACGCAACCATGCCGGATTGTTGAGCGAGGATGTCAGCCTGACCGACGGGTCGCTGTGGGGGAACTATCCCCAGACCTATTCGCTGGTCGGACTGATCAACTGCGCCGTGCTATTGAGCAAGCCCTGGAGTTCGGTGCGATGAGCCGCCTGATCGTGGTCTCCAATCGGGTCAACGCGCCCGAGAGCAAGACCAAGGCCCCAGCCGGCGGGCTGGCGGTGGCTCTCTCCGCCTGCCTTCGGGAGTACCCGGGCTTCTGGTTCGGCTGGAGCGGCAAGGTGGTCGACGCCTTCACCGGCCAGATCGAGCGGCGCACCGTCGATGGGGTGCCGATCGTCACCGTCGATCTCGAGGACGGCGATTTCCAGGAATACTACAACGGCTACGCCAACGGCACGCTATGGCCGCTGTTTCACTACCGCATCGACCTCACCCACTACGACCGCTCGTTCGGTCAGGGCTACGAGCGCGTCAACCGCCGCTTCGCCCAGACCTTGGCCCCGCTGATCGAGGACGGCGACATCATCTGGGTGCACGACTATCACCTGATCCCGCTCGGGCGGGAGCTGCGCGCGCTGGGGGTCACCAACCCGATCGGGTTTTTCCTGCACATCCCCTGGCCGGCCTCGCAGCTGATCACCACCCTGCCGCGCCACCGCCAGCTGGTCGAGGCCCTGTTCGCCTACGACCTGATCGGCTTCCAGACCGACGAGTGGCTGTGGGCGTTCGAATCCTATGTGCTGGGCGAGGCCGGCGGGGCCTTCGCCAGCGATGGCCGCCTGCAAGCCTTCGGGGCCAAGGTGCGCGCGCGCGTCTTCCCCATCGGCCTCGACTACGACACCTTCACCCAGCTGGCCCGCTCGCCGGCGGCCATGCGCGCCTACGACCGCATGGCGGCGCACAGCGTCTTCCGCCAGCTGATCATCGGGGTGGATCGGCTCGACTACTCCAAGGGACTGGAGGAGCGCCTGCTGGGCTTCGAGCGCTTTCTCACCGACAACCCGGAGCGCCGCCGAGAAGTGTTCTATCTTCAGGTCGCCCCCACCTCGCGCGAGGAGGTCGAGGCCTATCAGGAGCTTCGGACCCGCATCGACGGTCAGGCCGGGCGCATCAATGGCGCCTTCGCCGATGTCGACTGGACGCCGATCCGCTACGTCTACCGCAACTTTCGCCGCGACGAGCTGGCCGGCATGTACCGCGCCGCCAAGGTGTGCCTGGTGACTCCGATGCGCGACGGCATGAACCTGGTGGCCAAGGAATATGTCGCCGCCCAGGATCCCGACGACCCGGGCGTGCTGGTGCTCTCCCGCTTCGCCGGCGCGGCGCGGCAGATGACCGAGGCGGTGATCGTCAATCCGTACAGCTCCGAGGAGCTGGCCGAGGCGCTGCAGATGGCGCTGACCATGCCCAAGCCCGAGCGCATCCGCCGTTGGCGGCGGCTGGAGGAGGGGGTGCGCACCGACAATGTCGCGGTCTGGCGCGACAGTTTCGTCGAGGCCCTGGCCAGCGCCCGCGAGCCGCCGCTGCCGCTGTTTCCCTCGGCCACCAGCCGCATCCTGCGCGATGCGGTGGAGATCGAGCCGGCACCCCCGCCGCCGACCCTGCACGCCGGCGAGCGCCGCCATCGCCCGGCCCGGCGGACGCCGGCCCGACCCACGGGACGGTACCCGGAGGGGTGAATCACTCTCGGACCTGGCCGGTTCGCCGGTCGGTGGGGCGTCTGCGGGAGGCCGAGCATGAATGGCAAGCCAGCCGCGCGCTACCGGGCCAATCTGCGCGGCGAGGTCGATAGCGCCGCCCTCTACCGCACCCTGGCGGGGGTGGAGAAGAATCCCGATCTGGCCAAGGTCTATGGCCGACTCGCCCAAGTCGAGGAGGCGCACGCGGAGTATTGGCGCGGGCAGCTGCGCGGCGCCGGAGCCGCCGTGCCCTCGCCCCGGCCGGGGTTGCGCATGCGCGCCCTGCGCTGGCTGGCCAGGCGCTTTGGCCCGGCGTTCGTGCTGCCCTCGATCTCCACCCTCGAGCACCTCGACAGCGGCGACTACGACACCCAGCCGGAGGCCGTCGCCGGAGGCCTGCCGCGCATGGAGCGCTCGCACGCGCGGATCATCGAGGCCCTGGCCGGCGACAACCCGGCGGCGCTGACCGGCGGGGCGCTGGCGAGGATCGAGGGCCGTCATCGCGGCATGGGCGGCAACGCCCTGCGCGCGGCGGTGCTCGGGGCCAACGACGGCCTGGTGTCCAACCTCTCCCTGGTCATGGGCGTCTCGGGGGCGGCGCTCAGCGCCCACGCCATCCTGATCACTGGCCTCGCGGGCCTGCTGGCCGGGGCCTGCTCGATGGCCATGGGCGAGTGGCTGTCGGTGGGCACGGCGCGCGAGAGCTATCAGCGCCAGATCGATGTCGAGGCCGAGGAGCTCCAGCAGGCCCCCGAGGAGGAGGCCGAGGAACTGGCCCTGATCTATCAGGCCAAGGGCCTGGCGAAGGCCGAGGCAGAGGCCCTTGCCCAGCGCCTGATCGGCGATAAGGCGACCGCTCTCGACACCTTGGCGCGCGAAGAGCTGGGCATCGATCCAGACGAGCTTGGCGGCTCGCCCTGGACGGCGGCGGCCACCTCCTTTTTCCTGTTCGCCATCGGCGCGATCTTCCCGGTCGCCCCGTTCTTCTTCGTGGCCGGGACAGCCGCGACGGCCGCCAGCCTGGCGGCCAGCGGCGCGGCGCTGTTCGTTATCGGGGCCGGAACCAGCCTCTTCACCGGCCGAGGGGTGCTGGTCTCGGGCGCGCGCCAGCTGCTGATCGGATTCGCCGCCGCGGGGGTGACCTATGGCATCGGGCGACTGATCGGCGTCGCCCTCGCGCCTTAAAGTCCCGGCAGCTTGATCCGGCCCGAGCTCTTGCGGGCGATGATGATCGGCTGATTGCCGGTCAGGCTCTTGATCCGCGCCGCCTCCGCCGCGGGGTCGATCGGCGTAGAGGTATTGGCGGCCACCGACAGGTCGGTGGGCTCGGCCGCCGGCTTGCCCCTGCGCCAGAACATGACCCAGTCGGCGAAGCTCTTGTCCTTGTGGGCCACGGCCCCGAACTCGTCATCGACGACATAGCGGATCAGGGGATCGGCCTTGTCGCCGCCGGCCTTGGAGACCAGCAGCTTCTCGCCCTCGCTGCGCTGTTCGGCCTCGCGCTGACCCATCAGGGCGACGCGGGCGGCGCTTTCCGGCTCCAGTTCCTGCGGTCGCGGCTCGCCGGGGGCGGGCGGGCGCAGGGAATAGTCGGGGGGCACGACCAGGGGGGCCTTGGTGACCACGCGGAACTCGTCCGGCGTCACCTTGGCGACGCCCAGGGCGCGCGAGGCGGTGTTGCATCCGGCAAGAGAGGCCGCACCGATCAGCACCAGGGCCGCGGGGAGAAGTCTGCTGCGCATAGGCGTGTGAAAATCCCAGTGAAGGGCCGCCCCGGCCCGCTCCTCCGATAGACCAAATGGCGCGGCGGCGCCACGGTCGATCACGTCGCCCCGGCCTTCGGCTGGAACAGCGATTCGGCCAGCAACAGGACGATACCGATGGTGATCGCCGAATCGGCGAGGTTGAACACCCACGGGAAATAGAGGGCGGTGACATCGACGAAGTCGACCACTAGGCCGTCGCGCACCCGATCGATGAAGTTGCCGAGCGCGCCGCCGATGATCAGGCCAAGGGCGATGGCGGTGTAGGCCTTGCCGGTGCGGCGGACGATGGCGATCAGCACCACGGCGACGATCAACGAGAAGGCGGCCAGCGCCCACCTGGTCCACGGCGCATCGCTCTGAAACAGACCAAAACTGACGCCCTCGTTCTCCACCAGGGTGAAGCGTAGCGGCCCCCAGACCGGCAGCGGGGAGCCGAAGGTCAGATGCAGCCCGCCGAGGATCCAGGCTTTGGACGCCTGGTCGAGGATGATGACGATCACCGCCAGAGCCAAGGCGAGGACGCCGGTGCGACTGATCAGCTTCATGCCCGGGCGGCGTCCCAGGCGGCGACCGCGTCGGCATCGCGCAGCGAGAGATCCGGATAGCGCGGATCCGATCCCACTTCAGGCAGGATGCGCCACGAGCGGGCGCATTTCTGGCCTTCCGCGCGGCCCGGCTCAACGGCGACGGACGGAATATCGGCGAGGCGGAACGCCCCCTTCGGGCCTTCGCCAGCGCAGAGCCTCGCCTGGCTGGTGCGGAACACCTCGGCGGCGTCCAGGCCGGCGAAGGCGGCCATCAGCTCGGGATCGGCGATGTGGACCAGCGGCGCCGCTTCCAGCGCCCCGCCGATGCGTTTTTCGCGCCGCTCGATCTCCAGGGCCCCGGTGACCACGGCGGTGACCCGCTGAACCTTGGCCCAGCGCGCCGCCTCGGCGTCATCGCGCCACGCGGGCGGGGTTTCGGGAAAGGTGCGGGCGCTGTTCAGCCCGCCGTCCGCGAACCGATGCCCCCAGGCCTCCTCCATGGTGAATGGGATCACCGGG
Organism: Caulobacteraceae bacterium; assembly: GCA_035999625.1. GTDB lineage: Bacteria > Pseudomonadota > Alphaproteobacteria > Caulobacterales > Caulobacteraceae > Acaudatibacter. Next base: position 17,146 of record DASYGN010000131.1, read on the forward strand.
GCCAGCCAGGCGGTCAGGCGCTCGAAGCAAAGCTCCATGACTGTCCGGCAGGCGCGCCGGCGGAGCGAATCCGGACGATCGCAGTAGAGGACGTCGCGGCGGATATCGAAGAACCAGGCCGAGAGGTCGTTGGAGCAGAAATCGACGAGCGCCCGCACCGCCTCGGAGAAGTTGTAGCCCTGGTAGCCGGCGCGGACGGCCTGATCGAGTTCCCACAGGCGGTGCAGGATGAACCGCTCCAGCGGCGGGAAATCCGCCACCGGCAAGGCCTCGGCCGGGACGAACCCCTCCAGCGCCCCCAGCAGGTAGCGCACGGTGTTGCGCAGCTTGCGGTAGGCGTCGGTGGTGGTCTGCAGGATGGCCGCGCCGATGCGCTGGTCCTCGGTGTAGTCGCAAAGCGCCGCCCACAAGCGCAGGATCTCGGCCCCGCTGGCGGCGATGACATCCTGCGGCTCGATGCTGTTGCCGAGCGACTTGCTCATCTTCTCGCCCTTGGCGTCGAGGGTGAAGCCGTGGGTCATCACCGAGCGATAGGGCGCGCGGCCGCGGGTCCCGCAGGCCTCCAGCAGCGAGGACTGGAACCAGCCGCGGTGCTGGTCCGAGCCTTCGGAATAGAGATCGGCGGGCCAGTGGGTGTCGGGCCGACCCTCGAGGGTGAAGGCATGGGTCGAGCCGGAATCGAACCACACGTCGAGGATGTCCTCGACCTTCTCGAAGCGCTCCGGATCGTGATTGCCCAGGAAATCGCGCGCCGGGCGGGTGAACCAGGCGTCCGCCCCCTCGCGAGCGATCAGATCCACGATGCGGGCGTTGACATCGGCGTCCTGGAGCGGCGCGCCCGTCTGCTTGTCGACGAACATGGCGATCGGCGATCCCCAGGCGCGCTGGCGGCTGATCAGCCAGTCGGGCCGGGATTCAACCATGGCGCGGATGCGCGCGCGGCCGTTTTCGGGATGGAATTGGGTGGCGTCGATGGCCTCCAGGGCCGTCTGGCGCAGGGTGCGGCCATCGGCCAGGGGCGCGTCCAGACGAATGAACCACTGCGGCGTGTTGCGGAAGATCACCGGGGCCTTGGAGCGCCAGCTCATCGGATAGCTGTGCTCAAGGCGACCGCGGGCGAGGAGATTGCCGGCTTCGATCAACTTGTCGGCGACCGCGGCGTTGGCCGGACCGAACCGGCCGGCCTTCTTGCCCTCGGTCTCCAGCACCGCGAGGCCGCCGAACAGCGGCACGTGCGCGTAATAGGCCCCGTCCTCGTCGACGGTCTCGGGAATCTCGCGCCGGCCGCTGGCCAGCCACAGGGCATAGTCCTCGGCCCCGTGGCCGGGGGCGGTGTGGACGAATCCGGTCCCGGCCTCCTCGGTGACGTGGTCGCCAGCCAGCAGCGGAACCTCGAAGCCATAGCCGGGGTCGAGCAGGGCCAGCGGATGGGCGGCGACCAGGCCCTCTGGATCGAGGCTCTCGAGCCGCTTCCAGCGCGCGATCTTCGCGGCCTGCCGCACCTCCTCGGCCAGCGTCTCGGCGACGATCAGGCGCTCGCCCACCCGCGCCCAGGGCTGGAACGGCAGGCCCTGCTCGATGGCCTCGACCTCATAGACGGCGTAGGCGATCCTGGGATTGTAGGCGATCGCCCGATTGCCGGGGATGGTCCACGGCGTGGTCGTCCAGATGACGATGCTGGACCCGTCGGGCAGCGGGAACTTCACCCACACCGTCGGGCTGACATGGTCGTGATACTCGACCTCGGCGTCGGCCAGCGCGGTGCGCTCCACCGGACTCCACATCACCGGGGCCGAGCCGCGGTAGACCTGGCCGGACATCAGGAACTTGTGGAATTCGGCCACGATCGCCGCCTCGGAGGCGAAATCCATGGTCGCGTAGCGGTTATCCCAGTCGCCGATCACCCCCAGGCGCTGGAACTCGCGCATCTGTTCGCTGATCCAGCCGGCGGCGTAGGTTCGGCAGCGGGCGCGGAATTCGGCCTTGGAGACCTCGTCCTTGCGCCGGCCCTCGGCGCGGAACGCCGCCTCGATCTTCCACTCGATTGGCAAGCCGTGGCAGTCCCAGCCGGGCACGTAGTCGACATCGAGGCCGAGGGCGAGGCGCGAGCGGACCACGAAGTCCTTCAGGAGCTTGTCGAGGGCGTGGCCGATGTGGATGGCGCCGTTGGCGTAGGGCGGCCCGTCATGAAGCACGAACAGCGGCGCGCCTTGGCGTTCGGCCCTGATCTTCCCGTAGAGGCCCCGCCAGCGCTCCAGGATGCGCGGCTCGAGCGCCGGCAGTCCGGCGCGCATGGGGAACTCGGTCCTCGGCAGGAAGACGGTCTCGCGATAATCGCGCATGGGGTTGGTTCCAGGTTCGGAAGAAAGACGAGGCGGTGCTTGACCCGACGCGCGTCTAGCGCGCCGGGCGGTTAATTCGCGTCATGATCCGAACAGGGCTCATGGAGCGGCGATGTAGCAGACCGGCGCGGCCGGCATCAATCCGCAGATGTCGCCGATATCTGGCGCGTCACCCCCGACCAACCCGATCGTCACCGCCGGGCGAAGTCCCGGCGACGATGAACACTTCGCTTCGCGCTCTACCGCGCGGCAGGCGGAGTAGCCGTAGTCGCAATGCCATCCGCTGTGGCCGGCGACGAGCGCGGGTGGCCAGGGATGGCCGGGACCTGACGGCCGGCCATGACGTCAATGGGGGGGACGCTTATCATCGGCGCACTACTCGACAGGCAGGCGGCGGCGGGATTAGGTGCCGTTGGAGGGGTGTGGGCTTTACTGGACGTCGTCATCCATGTTCAGCGTTATCGCCTTGGTCCTCGCGGCGGCGTCC
>DASYGN010000009.1:0-67662 GCA_035999625.1 Caulobacteraceae bacterium
CATTCGCTACCCGCTCGACATCGCCCTTGGAGCGAATGTCGGATTCAAAGTTCCACTAGAAACTCAAACAGTTGCTAGTGGTCTTCTGGTTTCCGACATTTGTCCGGTGTGTGGTATCGGGCGGGAATCAAATGTCGAAAACGGACCACTAGGCGCCTGCGCGGTATCAGCCGCGGTGGTTCTGGATCGCGGAAATTCGTCTTTGAAATCAAAAGCGTAAACTTTTGACGGATCGCGGAGCTGATGGGTCACAGGAGATCGCGATGGCTAAGTCGGTGCTTTACATGTCCATGTCGCTGGACGGGTACGTCGCTGGCCCCAATGACAGACCGGGCAACCCGGGTGGGGATGGCTTCATGCGCTTGCACCTGTGGCTCGGGGATTCTTCGCGGCCGGCTGGGCCGGCCGGAGAGATGTTGAACGAGATGAAAGCATGTGGCGCCGTCCTCGCGGGCCGGCGCACCGTGGAACAGGTCGATCACTACAGTGGCAACCACCACAACGGCGTCAGGATATTTGTGCCCAGCCATCGAGCACCGGATCCTTCGGTCGCCAAGTACCCGTTGGTGACGTACGTGAACGACGGAATCGCAAGCGCTATGAAGCAGGCAAAGGCTGCTGCAGGCGATCGGGATGTGCTCGTGCACGGCGCGTACACCGCTCAACGAGCGCTGGAAGCCGGTGTGCTGGACGAGCTGCAGATCCATCAGATTCCGGTCCTCTTCGGCCATGGTCTGCGGCAGTTCGACGTGTTGCCATCACGCATAGAGCTGGAGATCGTGCGCGTGATCGACACGCCCGAGGCCACCCATATTCGCTACCGCGTCCGTCGCTGAGCGTCGGCGCTCAACGATGGTTAGCCGCCGCCTTGCGGTGGTTCAGCGCCACCGCGGCGCGCACCAAGGCGGTGAACGCCCTTTCATCCAGGATTTCGCCTTGGTGAATGTCGATGGCGCGGCGGGTATTGCCTTCCAGGCTGGCGTTGAAAAGGCCTGAGGGGTCGGCGAGCGCGGCCCCCTTGGCGAAGGTCAGCTTGACGAGGCTGTTGTAGGTTTCGCCGGTGCAGATGATGCCTTCGCGCGACCACACCGGCACCCCTCGCCACTTCCACTCCTCGACCACTTCGGGTTCGGCCCGCCTGATCAGCGCGCGGACTTTGGCCAGTGTTTCTCCGCGCCAGTCGCCGAGTTCGCCGATGCGAGCGTCGATCAGTTGCGATGGCGATGGAGCGCTGGTCATGTCGTCCTGCTTCAGGAACCTTACTCATTTTGCGGACGTCGAAAAGATTGGGGCGCAGGCAGCGTTATTCGGCCCTGAGCGCGCTTAGGCGGGCCCCAGGCCCTTGAACCAATTGGTCTCGTCGTTCGGGTCTTCGGCCGCGGTCGGAACCGGCTTGGCCTTGCTCTTGATGGCGCTGACGGTGGCGGACTTTGTCGCCGCCGGCTTCTTGCCGCGAGCCGCCTTTGGAACCGGCTTTTTGGCTTTGGCCGCAGGCTTGGCCAGGGCGATGGCGATCACCGGCTCTGGTTCCGGCTCCGGCGCAAAAACAGGTTCGTTGGCGGCCGGCGCTCCCCAGGGGATGACGTTGGGCGCCGGCTCCGGCTCGACCAGCCGCAGGCCCGAGGCGGCCGCTTCCAGCTTGCGCACCGCGGCTTCCAAGGTGCCCTCGACGACGACCGGGGTTTCCTTGTTGAGAATGTAGATCGCCGGCTCGCCGTCGATGGTCAGGCGCACCTGGGTGACATGTTCGGTGGCGATATGGATCGGCATACCATTGTCGCGCAGCACAAATCTGGCAAAGACCAGCATCATACGCTCCGGGAACACGGAATCGGCCGACTTGGCCCCCGGCAGATTTAGCGGCTCGCGCGCGCGGGCCAACTGCGACACGTTGGCGCGAGGGGGTTGGATTGATGGGGACCGTGGACGATCCTTTCAACCTGTCGCGGTTCCTAAGCGCCCAGCAGGGTGTCTACACGCGCGCGCTCGGCGAACTGCGCGGCGGTCGCAAGCGTAGCCACTGGATCTGGTTCATCTTCCCTCAGATCGCCGGGCTGGGGGCAAGCGCGATGTCGCGCCACTACGCCATCGCCTCGCTCGGTGAGGCGCAGGCGTTCGCCGAGCATCCGCTGCTGGGAGAGCGTCTGCGCGCCTGCGCCGAGGCCATGCTGGATCACCACGACCTGTCGGCCGAGGAGATCCTCGGCCAGCTCGACGGGGCCAAGTTTCGCTCCTGCATGACCCTGTTCGCGGTCGCCTGCCCTGGCCAGGCGGTGTTTACGCGGGCGCTGGCCAGGTTTTTTGTGGGCGAGCGCGATGCGCTGACCCTGTCGCTGCTCGAGCGCGTCTAGATCAAGGGATCGTCGCCGGGGCCCTCCGCCACATGCAAGGTGTTTACGCCGCCTTGAACGCCGCGACGCAGGTACCCCGGCGATCCGTCGCCAGTTGCATCTCGGGTGCGAACTGAGTTGAAACCAGCGACGATTTTTTATCCGGCCATAGCCGAGTTGTCATCGAGTGCGTAACTGGCCAAATTATTGTCTTTTCGCGCCACCTTCTCTTCGATACTGTGCTAATCAGGATACCGCTCTCGGACACGGGGGAGGTGCGGCGTGTCGGAAATCTCCGACCTGAGGCCTTCGCCAGCCAACTATTTCCACTTGATCGTGCGCCGCTTCGGCGACACGCCGCAGGCCAGGGCGGCGATCCTCGAAGGCACTGGCGTCAGCGAAGCCGAAATCGATCACCCGCAAGCGGAGATCGGCATCGTCCCGCAGCTACGCCAGTTCGACAACATGGCCGCGCTGTACGGCGAGGGATGGCTGTTGCTCGCCCCAGAGCTCTGGCGTCCAGTTGCGCATGGACCGTTGGGGGTGGCGGTGATCGCCTCGCCAGACCTGGGCGCCGCCATCGGTCTGCTGGCCAAGTACGTCTCCGCTCACGCGCCCAACCAGCAGCTGCATCTCATCCGCGGATCAAGCGTCCTCATTCTTCGCCACGAGTTTTTCATCCGGCTGCCGGAGACCCAGCTGCGCCCCATGGTCGAGGCGGTCTTCCTTGGAACCGGCGCTATGGTGGACATCATCGTCGGCAGCGCCCAGGCCGCGATTCGCTATGAGTTCGCCTGGCCGGAGCCGGCCTACGGCGAGCGATTGAAGGCCGCCCTGGGCGGAGAGGTGCGTTGGAGCGCGCCGGCGAACGCCATCGCGATACCAAAGGCTCTGCTGGCGACGCGATCGCCACTGGCCAATGCCGCCCTGTGCCGCCACGCCGTCGAGCTTCTGGACCAGTCGGCGGGCGTCGCCGACGGCCGGGGGTCGGTCAAGGGCCGGGTCGAGAGGCTGCTGACCCGCTCGGACACCGGGCGGGTGCCCTCGGAGGTGGCGGCGCGCGCCCTTGGCCTTTCGCAGCGCACCTTGGCGCGGCGCCTGGCCGAGGCCGGGGTCGGCTATCGCGATCTGGTGGATGCCGAGCTGAGAGCCCGGGCCCGGCGGTGGCTGGACGCCGGGGTGCTTTCCCGCGCCGAGATCGGCGAACGGCTCGGGTTCGCCGACGCGTCTGGTTTCAGCCGCGCCAGCCGGCGTTGGTTCAAGACGGTTTAGGCGACGGCGTCTCAGGCGCCAGGCCGCGGTTCACCAGCATCGGCCCGATGTCCGGATCCTTGCCATAGAAGGCGCGGAACATCGGCCCGTAGTCCTCTGAATGGCCTCGGGAAAGCACCAGGTCGCGGAACCGCTGGCCGTTGGCGCGGGTCAGGCCCCCGTGCGCCGTGAACCAGGCGAAGGCGTCGTCGGCCAGCATCTGGGTCCACAGATAGGCGTAGTAGCCGGCGGCGTAGCCGTGCGCCCAGATGTGCAGGAAATAGCTGGACCGATAGCGAGGCGGCACGTCCGGAAAGTCGGTTCCGGTCCTCGCCAGCGCCGCCGTCTCGAAGGCGTCGACATCTTTGGGGGCGGTCTTGGTCGTTATTGAGTGCCACTGCAGGTCGAGTTCGGCGGCGGCGATGGTCTCGCCCATGGAGTAGCCTTTGTTGAACCTGGCCGACCGCCGGATCTTCTCCACCAGCGCCGGCGGCATCGGCGCGCCGGTCTTGAAGTGGCGGGCGTAGTGGCCCAGCACCTTGGGATCGAGCGCCCAGTGCTCGTTGAATTGGGAGGGGAATTCGACGAAGTCGCGAGCGACGTTGGTGCCTGAAAGCGACGGATAGGTCTGATCCGCCATCAGGCCGTGCAGGGCGTGGCCGAACTCGTGGAACATGGCCACCACTTCATCGAAGGTGAGCAGCGCCGGCTGGCCAGGGGCCGGCTTGGGGAAGTTGCACACGTTGTAGACTACCGGCTTGTCGCCCAGCAGCCTGGACTGCCCGACAAAGCCGCCCATCCAGGCGCCGCCCTGTTTGTTGTCGCGCTTGAAGTAGTCGAAGTAGATCAGGCCAAGCGTGCGCCCGTCGTAGTCGTCAACCTCGAACACCTTGACGTCCGGATGATAGACCGGAAGGTCGTGGCGGGGCTTGAACGTCAGGCCATAGAGCTGGCCCGCGGCGTAGAAAACGCCGTTCTGCAGCACATTACCGAGCTCGAAGTAGGGCCTGATCTCATCGGCGTTGAGGTCATACTTGGCCTTGCGCACGCGCTCGGCGTAGCGGTCCCAATCCCAGGGCGCGAGTTTGAATCTCTCGCCACCGCGGTCGATCTCGGCCTGGATATCCGCCGCCTCCAGAGCCGCGCGCGCCCTGGCCGGTCCCACCAGTTGGCGGACGAAACCCTCGGCGGCCTCCGGCGTCCTGGCCATCTGGTTCTGCAGCGCATAGGCGGCGTAGTTCGGAAACCCGAGCAGGGCCGCCTTCTCGGCGCGCAGCCTGGCGATCTCGAGGATGGTGGAGCGGGTGTCGTTGGCGTCGCCCTTTTCGGTCCGCGTCCAGGCGTGGGCGAACAGGGTCTCGCGCGTGGTCCGGTCGGCCAGCGATTCCAGCGCCGGCTGTTGGGTGGTGTTCTGCAGCGGCAGCAGCCACTCGCCCTTGAGACCGCGGGCGGCCGCGTCCTGCGCCGCGCTCGCTATAGCCCCGGCGGAAAGGCCCTTGAGCGCGGCCTTGTCGGACACTGTCAGCGCCCCGGCCCTGTCCGCCGCCAGCAGCTTCTGCTCGAACGCCGTCGACAGGCTGGCCAGGCGAATGTTGATCGCGGTGAGCTTGCCCCGATCGGTCTCCGAGAGCTGGGCGCCGGCCTTGACGAACTGTTGGTAGGTGACCTTGGCCAGCTGACGCGCTTCAGGCTCCAGGCCCAGCTTGTCGCGGTTCTGGTAGATCTCCTTCACCCGAGCGAACAGCTTGGGATTGAGATAGATGGCGTCGCTGTGCGCCGACAGCCGGGGCGCTTCGTCCACCTGGATCTTGTCCAGGGTGGGATCAGTGTTGGCCGAGGTCAGGGCGTGGAACACCGCCAGGGCCCGCTCGAGCATCTGCCCGGATCGCTCCAGCGCCGCCAGGGTGTTATCGAAGGTTGGGGGGGCGGGATTGTCGGCGATCTTGGCGATTTCCGCCTGCTGCAGCCGCATTCCCTCTTCGATCGCCGGCTTGAAATCAGCGTCCCTGATCTTGTTGAACGCCGGCGCATGCAGGAACAGGGCGCTTTCCTTGACGAACGGCCCCAGCGCCGCCCGCGCCGGCAGCGCCGCCGCCAGGCTGGCGATGGCCATCGCCGCGGGCACAAGATGGTGCATCGATCGCCTCCGCCTTTCCCCCGGCGCCGCGTCTGGCTGGCGGCCGGACGAATGTCAAATCGGTTGATCGGCGCGCTCTTACAGGCGAGGAGATCGAACTCGACTGGGCCACAGGGAGCTTGCGCGCATGTTGATACCAACGCGGCGGTCCGCGCTCGCCGGCCTGCTGAGCGCGCCGGCCCTGGCGGCCTGCGGCAACGGCGCCAGGCCGGCTGGCCCGGTTCCCGACGACATGATCCTCGGCAATCCTGCCGCCAAGGTCACCGTGGTCGAGTACGCCTCGGTCGCCTGCCCGGTGTGCGGGCGCTGGTTCAAGGAGGTCTGGCCCGCGTTCAAAGCCAAGTACGTCGACACCGGCAGGGTCAAGTACGTGGCCCGCGAGATGCTGGTCGGCGACGCCACCGAGACGGCCATCGCCGCCACCGGCTTCCTGCTCGCCAGATGCGCGGGCAAGGATCGCTACTTCCAGGTGACCGACGCCATCTACGCCAGCCAGCCTGGCCTCTATGACGACCCGCGCGGCGCTTTGCTCACCATCGCCAAGCGGTTTGGTTTCAGCGAGGCGCAGTTCGACGCCTGCGTGCGCAACGAAGCGGCGCTCAACGCCCTCTCGGCGCGGGTGGCGCGCAATGAAAAGCTCGGCCAAGTCAACGCCACCCCCACCTTTATCGTCAATGGCCAGGCGCTCGAGGCCGGCTACCAGCCGCTCAGCGCCCTCGATGCCGCCATCGCCCGGGCGGAGAGCGGCAAGTAACCGCTCCGGCCGCGCCTTACGCCATTGGCGCGGTGCTGGCGGCGGCGCTGGTTCACGCCACCTGGAACGCCATCCTGCGGGCGCGGGGCGACCGGCTGGCGTCGATCACCGTGATGAGCCTCACCTCCGGCGTGGTCGGGGCGATCGGCGCCATCGCCTTGCCGGTCCCGCTGCGCCCGAGCTGGCCGTTCATCGCCGCCTCGGCGATGCTTCAGGTGATCTATTGCCTGGCGCTGGTGCGCGCCTATCGCGACGGCCTTCTGGCCGAGGCCTATCCAGTGGCGCGCGGCGCTTCGCCTCTGCTGGTCACCATCGGGGCGCTGATCCTGGCTCACGAGCGGCTTTCCCTCGCGTCCCTGGTCGGTGTGGCCCTGGTCGCCGCCGGCATCTTCGGGATCGCCCTTGGCGGCCGCAGGATCGCGCCGCGTTCGATCGTCGCGGCGCTGATCGCGGGGGTGATGATCGCCAGCTACACGCTATGCGACGGCCTCGGCGGGCGGCGGTCGGGCGATGCGCTGGCCTACGCCGCCTGGCTATTCGCTCTCCAGGGCGCGGCCATGGTCATCGCCTTCCTGGCCGTGCGCCGGGCCTGGCCGAGACTGGCCTTCGACGCCGACACCGGCCAATCGCTGTTGGCCGGGGTGCTGTCGCTGATCGCCTACGGGGTGGTCATCTGGGCGCTGTCGCTGGCTCCGATGGGCCAGGTCTCGGCGCTCCGGGAGACCGGCATCCTGTTCGCGATGATCATCGGCGTGGCGTTCCTGAACGAGCGTCCGCGACCGGTGCAGGCGTTTTCCGGCCTCGCCATCGCCCTGGGCGCGGCTCTGCTGTCGGGTGTTTAAGAAGCTCAGAAGCGATGCGAAAAGCCAACGTAGGGGGCGATGCCCGGCGTGGCCGAATTGAGGCCGAAGTTGATCCCGGCGTCGAGCTGCGAATCGCGTCCAAGGCCGAGGGCCGCGGCGATGTCGGCCGAATACTGGCGCTGGGTTCCCGCGGGGTCGAAGCTCCACTGGCCCCACGCCTCGGCGAACACGGTCAGGTTACGGGGCAGGGAAAGGCCAAGGTTCACGTCGGCCGACGCCGCGCCATGGTGACCCTGCCCGGAGGCGTCAGCGAGATCGTCCACCTCTGGCTGGAGGGCGAGACTGAGCGCCGAGCTGAGCTTGATATTGACCGGCGCGATGACGCCGCCCTCCCATGCGCCGTTACCGATGCCAATTCTCGCCGTCGGCGCCTTCACATAGGGGATCAGCGCCGCCTGAACGTTGGCGTGGTTCAGGAACTCCCATTTCACGCGCAAAAAGAGATCGCTCGCCCCGCGCAAGGTGTCGACCGCCCCGGAAGCATCACGCGTGCGGACTATCTCCAGCGGATCGATGTTGAGCTCGACATCGATATTTCGGCTCAGGCCGTACTTCAGGGTTGGATTGGCGATCAGCCAGGTGTCGGTGGTCACCCCGCCGGCGTGCATGAAGGCGGCGTTGACCAGGTCCGCCTCGATCTGCCAGTGGCCCGGGTCGACCGTGCACGCACCATTGGATTTGGTCGGCCGGTCGGCGCAGATCGGCTGTAGTTCGGGCGGGCTCACCTCCTGCGCCAAGGCGCGGCCGGCGATCAGCGCGCAGGAAGCTGCCAGGCCCAGTCGCAATATCCGCTCGCGAATCATCGGCTCCCTCGGCGATTGCCGACAAATTGCCGGGATCGAGGGCCATGGCAACGGTCGATGCAGTGGAGCGGGAGAGCCAGGTGAGCGACGACACCGAGGTGCTGATCGCCGGGGCTGGGCCCACCGGCCTGGTGCTGGCTTTGTGGCTGACCCATCTGGGGATCAAGGTCCGGATCATCGACAAGGCGGCGAGCCCGGGCGAAACTTCGCGCGCGCTCGCCGTGCACGCGCGCACCCTTGAGCTCTACAATCAGATCGGCCTCGCCGACGAGGTGGTCGCCCATTCGAGAAAGCTGGAGGCGGCGCGGCTTTGGGTCAGGGGCCGGCAGCGCGGCCGCGCGGTGTTCGGCGATATGGGGGTCGGGATATCTCCGTACCCGTTCGCGCTGGTCTATCCCCAGGACGAGCATGAGCGCCTGCTGATCCACCGCCTGGAAGCGGTTGGGGTGACGGTCGAGCGGCCGCTCGAACTGGTGACCTGCGAAGAGAGCGGCTCTGGGATCGTGGCCCGGGCGATGCGCCCGGACGGCTCGGAGGAAACGATCGCGGCCGCCTTCCTGGCCGGCTGCGATGGCGCCAGGTCGAAGGTGCGCGAGATCGTCGGTGGCGAGTTTCCTGGAGGCACCTATTCGCGCCTGTTCTATGTCGCCGATGTCGAGGCCAGCGGGCCGGTGATGAACGCCGAGCTCAATCTTGGCCTCGACCGCGCCGATTTCCTGGCCGTGTTTCCGATGAAGGGGGCCGATCGGGTGCGGCTGGTGGGCGATATCGAGCGTCCCGACAAGACCGAACTCACCTTCGCCGACGTCGGCGGCGAGGTCATCGCCAGCCTGGATATGAAGATCAAGCGGGTGAACTGGTTCTCCACCTACCGGGTGCATCACCGGGTGGCGGGCCGCTGGCGCGCCGGGGCCATGTTCCTCCTGGGCGATGCGGCCCACATCCACAGTCCGGTCGGCGGCCAGGGGATGAACACCGGCATCGGCGATGCGATCAATCTGGCCTGGAAGCTGGCGGCGGTGATCAAGGGCCAGGCGGCGCCCGGCCTGCTGGATACCTACGAGCCCGAGCGCATCGCCTTCGCCCGGCGGCTGGTGGCGTCCACCGATCGCGCCTTCCAGGTGATCAGCCGGGACGGTGGCTGGGCGAGGTTCGTGCGCCTGCGCCTGACCCCGATCCTGATGCCGATCGCCTTCTCCCTGGCCGCCGTACGCCGCCTGATGTTCCTCACCATCTCCCAGACCAACATCAACTATCGCGACGGCGCGCTGGCCGAGGGCGGCGCCGGGAAGATCAAGGGCGGCGATCGGTTGCCCTGGGTCAGGGAGGCCGACAACTTCGCGCCCCTGGACGGGCGCGGATGGCGTGGCCAGATGTTCGGCGAGGCATCGGACCGGCTTTCCTCGGCGTGCGCGGAGGCTGGCTTGCCGCTCGATCGCTTCGCCTGGACCCGAGCCGCCGAACGGGCCGGCTTCGCCCATGGCGCCTTCCACCTCGTGCGCCCCGACGGTTATCTCTCCCTGGTCGCGCAGGGGGCCGAGGCGCCGGCGGCGCTGGCCGCCTATCAGGCCCGCCACGGGCTGAGGTTTTAACCGTCCCCGGTGATTGTTTCGAGCGACACCCGCCCAGTCTCCGGCACCAGGATCTGGGTGAACAGGGCGCCTAGCGCCGCCAGGGCGGCGATCACCCAATAGGCGCCGGCCTGGCCGATCTTGGCGAACAGCAGGGGAAAGGCGAAAGCGCTGATCGCCGCGCCAATGCGTCCGCCGGCCACGGTGACGCTCTGAGCGACACTGCGGATCCGGGTCGGGGCCAGCTCGACGCCGAGGATGCCCGCCCCGGACACCAGCCCAGGCCCGGTCTCGGCGACGTTGAACAGCCCAAAGACGACGAAGGCCAGCACCGGCATCGCCATCAGGCTGTGCTGCATCATGGCGAACACCCCAACCAGCACCGCGCCGACCAGAAATCCCCATACCTGCAACGGTTTGCGGCCGACCTGGTCGATCACGAACATCGAGCCGAGCACCGAGGCCGGCAGGATGAAAAGGACCTGCAGCAGGATCGAAAAGCTCACCGCGCCGAGGCCGAGGCTCTTGGCGATCAGGGACGGTCCGAACAGGATGCCCGCGTAAACCACCAGATCGTAGAGCATCCACAGCAGGGCGGCTGAAAATATCGGCCGGGCGTGGCGGGCGAACACCTCGGCGAACGGTCGCTCGTCCTTGCCGGGCGCCTGAGTGGGCTCGCCGGTGATCCCGGCCATCACCTTGGCGGCTTGCGCTCCCTCGCCAGCGAGTCGGGCCAGGTAACGGGCGGTCTCCGGCATCCGGCGGCGCAGGTAGAGGACCGAAAGGGCCGGTATGGCTCCGGCCGCCAGCACAAGACGCCATTCCACATCGCTCGCGACCCCCAACGCATCGAGCACCAGCTTGAAGAGAGCCGCCACCAGGGCGCCCAACGGCCACATGGTGCCAAAGCCAAGCCCGAGCGCTCGCCCGCGGTCGGCGCGGTTGGCGTGCTCGGCCATGATCATCGGCGAGAGCACATAGTCGGCGCCGACGCCGATACCGAGCACGAAGCGCAGGGCGATGAGGACCACCAGGTTGGGCGCGAACGCCTGCAGGATCGCGGTCACCCCTAGGATCATCACGTCGTAGCCGTAGAAGCGCTTGCGGCCCCGCTGGCCAAGGACGCCAAAGATCAGCGCGCCAATCGCCGCGCCGATCAACGCCGAAGACGCCAGCGTCGCGCTCTCCAGGCCGGTGAGGCTCGGCCGGCCGAAACTGGCCAGGATCTGCGGCAGCACCAGACCCACCGAACTCAGATCATAGCCATCGCAGAACACGCCAAGGCCGGTGGTCAGGGTGGCCAGCCAGTGGAACGAGCGGAACCTCTGCTCATCGATGGCGGCGAAATCAGTCATCGCTTCACGCTGAGCATTCGCCACCCCCGGTTGGTCACCCGACAATGGGCGATCGCACGAGACCACGCAACGCGCCCTGGCCAAGGGCGCCATTGCCGCTCATTCTGCCCAGAGAATGGTTTCGGGAGCGCGCATGTCCGAGTTGGTGGTTCGCCAAGACAGGGATCGCGTGGTCCAGCTGACCCTCAATCGGCCGGAGAAGCTCAACGCGCTCAATGTCGCCCTGTTCAAGGCCCTGGAGGCGCAGATCGCCGAGCTTGAACGCGACCCGCCGGGGGTGGTCGTGGTGCGCGGCGCCGGCCGCTGCTTTTCCGCCGGTCACGATCTTGGCGACATCGCCGCCGGCGAGGCGCTGCCGAGGCCCAACTACCAGGCCCACGTCATCCAGCGGCTGGCCGATCTACCGCTGCCGGTGATAAGCGCCGTGCACGGCCATTGCTACACCGGGGCGCTGGAACTGGCCCTGGCCGCAGATCTGATCCTGGCCGCCGAGAGCGCGCGCTTCGCCGACACTCACGCCAAATGGGCCCTGACGCCGGTCTGGGGCCTCTCCCAACGCCTGCCGAGACGGATCGGAACCTACAAGGCGCGCGAGATGATGTTCACCTGCCGCACCTATTCGGGGCGCGAGGCCGAGGCCATGGGGCTGGCCAACTTCACCGTCGCCGATGCGGCGTTCGACGCGGAAATCGACCGGCTGGCCGACGAGATCCTGGCCAACTCATCGTTCAGCCATGCGGCCAACAAGCGCCTGTTGCTGGCCACCGACGGAATGAGCCAGGGCGCCGGCCTGGCCCACGAGATTTATCGCGGCGAGGGCAGGGGGCCGGACATGGCTGAGCGCATCGCCGCGTTTTCGAGGCGCCGTTGACCGATCTGGCGGTCTTCTATGAGCATCCGGCCTGGTTCAGGCCGCTGTTCGCGGCGCTTGATCGGCGCGGTCTCGATTGGCGGCCGATCGCCATCCAGGATCACACCTTCGATCCTGGCGAGGTCGTCCCGCCAGCGAGCGTGATCTTCAATCGCCTGGCGATGTCGTCGTTTGTGCGCCAGGGCGAGCACGCGCTGGCCTACATGGTTGCGGCGCTCGATCATTGGCAGGGCCTGGGCGCGCGGGTGATCAATGGCGTGGCGCCGCTCTCCATCGATCTCAGCAAGGCCCGGCAGCTCAATCTCTTTCGCCGCGCCGGTCTTTCGGTTCCGGCCACCCGCATCGCCCACCGCCTGGTCGACGTGTCGCGGCTGGCCGGCGAGATCGGCTTCCCGGTCATGGTCAAGGTCAATGTCGGCGGCTCCGGAACCGGCATGGCGCGCTACGATCACCCGGACCAGCTTTCCGACGCCCTCCGCGATGGCCTGGTGGCCGCGAGCGTCGACCAGGTGGTGCTGGTCCAGGCATATCTACCGCCGCGCGATGGCGCGGTGATCCGCTGCGAGACCCTGGCCGGGCGTTTCCTCTACGCCATCGCCCTGCGCGGGGCGGGGACGAGCTTCGATCTCTGCCCCGCGGATGTCTGCCTGGCCGATCGGCCGGCCATCCAGGTCAGCGCTTTTGAACCGCCGGCGGATATTATTGCTGGCGTCGAGCGCGTGGCGCGCCTGGCCGGCCTCGATGTCGGCGGCGTCGAGTACCTGGTCGACGATCAGGACGGAAAGGCTAAGTTTTACGATTTCAATGCGCTGTCGAACTTTGTCGCCAATCCGCTTGAGGTGTTGGGATTCGACCCGCACGACAACCTGGTCGACTTCCTGGTCAGCGAGGTGACGGCCAGCGCGAGGGCGGCGGCATGAGGTACGGCTTCTGGGCCCCAGTATTCGGCGGCTGGCTGCGCAACGTGCGTGACGAGGGCATGCGCGCCGATTGGGACTATATGCGCGCTCTGTGCCTGCGCGCCGAGGAGATCGGCTACGATCTCACGCTGATCGCCGAACTCAACCTCAACGACATCAAGGGGGTGCACGAGCCGGCGCTGGACGCCTGGTCGACGGCGGCGGCGCTGGCGGCGGTGACCAGCCGCCTCGAGCTGATGGTCGCCGTGCGGCCGAATTTCCATCAGCCGGCGCTGTTCGCCAAGCAGGCGGCCAACATCAGCCTGATCAGCGGCGGGCGGCTGTCGCTCAATGTCGTCTCTTCTTGGTGGGAGGAGGAGGCCAAAAGCTATGGCCTGGCGTTCGATCGGCACGACGACCGCTACGCGCGAACCCGCGAATGGCTCGCGGTGGTCGATGGGCTATGGCGCGAGCCGCGTTTTTCCTTCGCCGGCGAACGCTACCAGCTGGAGGGGGCGATCTGCGAGCCCAAGCCAAAAGCGCGGCCCATCCTCTACGCCGGCGGCGAGTCCGAAGCCGCCAAGACCCTGATCGCCGAGCGCTGCGACGCCTTCGTCATGCATGGCGACGCCCCTGACGTCATCGCCGGCAAAATCGCCGATATGAGGACCCGCCGCGCCAGGGCCAGCGGCGCGCCGATGGTCTTCGGCATGGCCGCCTACGCCATCGTCCGGGGGACGCGCGAGGAGGCGCTGGCCGAGGCCGCCCGCATCACCACTCTTGATCCGACCGCGCCCGGGTTCGCCAATTTCAGCCAGTGGATCGGGGGAACCGAGCTGGAGCGGGCGCTGAAGATCGAGGAATATTCGGTCTCCAATCGCGGCCTGCGGCCAGGGCTGATCGGCGCCGCCGATCACGTGCGCGCGCGCATCGCCGAATACGAGGCCGCGGGCGTGGACCTGCTGCTGCTGCAGATGAGCCCGCAGCTGGAGGAGATGGAACGCTTCGCCGACGCGGTGATCGCCGCTTAGGCCGCCTGGCCCTTCAGCGTCTCGTCCAGCAGGGCCAGGAGTTCGCGCCAGTGCCGTTCGGCGGCGGCCTCGTTGTAGACCGGCATGTCCGGCGGGGCGTAGCCGTGGCGGGCCCCGGCGTAGATCTCGACCCGATTGTCGACCCCGGCTTGGGTGAGCGCGGCGCGCAGGCGGTCGGCCTGCTCGGGCGGGAAGCCGGCATCCTCGTCGGCCCCGGCGATGTAGACCTTGGCTTTGATCTTCGGGGCGAGGAGGTGAGGGCTGTCGGCCTCGTCGGTGGCCAGGCGCCCGCCGTGGAAGCCGGCGGCGGCGGCGATCTTGCCGGGATAGTTTCCGGCCGCGCGCAGCGCCAGGGCCGCGCCCATGCAGTAGCCGGTGCAGCCGAGCTTGTCGGTCTTTGCCTTGGGCTGTTTCTCGAGCCAGGCCAGGAAGGCGCCAGTGTCGCGGGTGGACTTCTCCGGACTGGTCGAGGCCATGAACTTGCCGAAGATGGTTCGCCTGGCTTCGTCGCTGGCGAACGCGGTCTTGAGATCGATCGGATCGTAAGGACCCGCGCGCCAGAACATGTCCGGCAACAGGACGTAATAGCCGTGGCTGGCCAACCGCTCGCACATCTGGAACAGGGCCGGGCGGATCGCCGGGGCGTCCATGTAGAAGATCACCGCCGGCCAGGGGCCATCGCCCTCCGGGGTGAAGGTGAACGCACGCGCCTCGCCGTCGGGGGTTGGAATGGCGACTTTGCTCATCATCGATCGTCTCCGCTCAGATCTATTTGGCGAGGTCGGCGACCTCGGCGGTCTCCTCGGGCCTCATCCGCCAGGCGGCGGTGGCCGCGTTGGCCTGGACCTGCTCGGGCCGGGTCGCTCCGGCGATCACCGAGGGCACGGCCGGATGGGCCAGGAGCCAGGCGAAGGCCAGCTCCAGGAGCGTCTTGCCGCGCGCCTTGGCCCAGCTTTCGAGCTTTTCGATGCGGTCGAAGTTGCGCTCGCTGAGCGCCTCCTGGCCGCGATGCCCCCAGACCGCAAGTCGGGTCCCCTCGGGGGGCGCCTGGTGGCGCTGATACTTGCCGCTCAACAGGCCGGAGGCGAGGGGAAAGTAGGGCAGGAGGCCGAGACCGAACCGCTCGCAGGCCGGCAGAACCTCATGCTCGATCCTGCGCTCCAGGAGGCTGTACTGGTTCTGCGCCGAGATGAACCGGGCCCGCCCGCGGATCTTGGCGACCCAGTCGGCGTCGGCGATCTGCCAGCCGACGAAATTGGAGCAGCCGACGTAGCGGACCTTGCCGGCGCGGACGATATCGTCGAGCGCGTCGAGGGTCTCTTCGATCGGCGTCTGCGGATCGGGCGCGTGCATCTGATAGAGATCGATATAGTCTGTACCCAGACGTTTCAGGCTGGCTTCCACCGCACCGAGGACATAACGCCTGGAGCCGCCGCGCATCAGCGGCCCCTCGCCCATGGGCATGGCGAACTTGGTCGCCACCACCACATCCTTCCGCCTCGCCCCCAGGGCCTTGCCGAGCATGACCTCGGATTTCGCGCCGCCATAGATGTCGGCGGTGTCGAACAGGGTGATACCGGCCTCGAGCGCGGCGTCGACGACCGCTTTCGTGCCCGTCTCGTCGATACGCATGCCAAAGTTGTTGCAGCCGAGGCCGATCTCGCTGACCTTGAGGCCGCTTTCGCCAACGCGCCGCAATTCCATGGCTGGTTCTCCTCTGGTCGGCGGCAACAAATCGGTTTTCCGCTGGCGCGGCAATGCGTTCGCGCCGGGCCGGCGGCCGCGTTACGAAGATTTCACGTGCTCGTTCGCATCCGAAACCGCATGGCCGCGCCACTTTCCTATCGAGATCGGGCGTAAGGCCCCCAACTTCTGGAGGATGACAAGATGATCGGTATACTGGTGCCAATCTTTTTCATGGCCTGTGTTGCGGCGTGCATCATGGCCCCTGGCTATTTCCGCTCGCGCGATCGGGCCCAGGTCCAGGAGACGCTGCGCGTCGCCATGGAGAAGGGGGCCAATCTGCCCCCCGAGCTGCTCACCGCCCTGCAGCAGCCGACCTCGCTTCAGGCGGCGCTGGTTCCCTCGCGCGAACGCGATCTGAGGCGGGCGATCATTCTGATCGCCGCCGGTCTCGGTTTCGCGGTGCTGGGCTATTGCCTGTGGCAGGGAATCCAGCCGTACGACGACAACGGCGCCTGGGTGACCGCATGGTCGGTGGCCTGCTTTGGCGCCATCCCGGGCCTCATCGGCATCGGCTATCTGGTTCTGTGGGCGACCAAGAAGACTTCACCCAAGAGTGTCTCCAACTCCTGATCATCGTCTGAGGGACGGACGGACCATGGCCGAAACGGCCTTCGCCGCGAGACACGATCTTGAACTGGTGGCGCTCGCCGTCGCCGGGGGCCGGCCGGCCTTTGGCGAGCTGGTGCGGCGGCACGGCTCGGCGGTCCGCGCGCTGCTGCGCCGGATGGGGGCCGATGCGACCCTGGCCGACGATCTGGCCCAGGACGCCTTCCTGGCGGCCTTCGAGCAGATCACCGAGTTCCGCGGCGAGGGCACCTTTCAGGCCTGGGTCAAGCGCATCGCCGCCCGGGCCTACGTCAAGCGCTGGCGCCGAGATGCGCAAGAGGACCTGATGGCCGAGACCCCCGAACCCGCCGCCGATCGTTCCGACCCCGGCGCCAGCATCGATCTCGACGGGGCCCTGCGCATGCTCACCGCCCCGGAACGGGTCTGCGTCACTCTCTGTTACGGGGTGGGCATGTCGCATTCCGAGGTCGCCATGGCCTTGAATGCGCCTTTGGGAACGGTCAAATCCCATGTCAAACGTGGTGTCGATAAACTTCGCCTCCGGCTGGCGCCGGCAGGCGTCAGGGAGAGCCGGGCCAATGCCTGACCGGAGCTTCGAGATGGAGTTGGACCGGCTGTTCGCCGACCATCCCGCGTTCGCCGACGCCGACCTGTTCGCGCTGCGGGTCGAGACCAATCTCGAGCGCGGCTGGACGTTCCGGCGATTTCTGATCGGCGGCCTGGGCTTGGCCGGGGGCCTGGTCGGCGCCGGGCAACTTTTGGCTTCCGGCCTGGTGCCGAGGCTGAACGCCCTGGCGGCGCATTATGCCCCCAACATTGAAGTCAACTGGACAGATGTCGCCTTTTCACACGTCCTTCCCGGCGGATTGGAGGTGAATGGCGAGATCTTGTGGATGACCGCCGCCCTGGCCGCGGTCGCCGTCGGCTTCGCCCTCACCAGGGCCATTCGCGAAATCTAGCGTTCTTAGCTAAAAGGCCCGCATGTCCGCCCAGCGTCCCCTCGCCGTCCGTCGGATGACCGCGCCCCGCCTCGCCGCGCGCAAGGGGCGCGAGCCGATCGTCTGCCTGACCGCTTACACCGCGCCGATGGCCGAACTTCTCGACGAGGCTTGCGATCTCATCCTGGTTGGCGACTCGGTCGGGATGGTGCTGCACGGCCTGCCCAACACCGTTGGGGTGACCCTGGAGATGATGATCCTCCACGCCCAGGCGGTGATGCGCGGCAGCCGCCGGGCGCTGGTGGCGGTGGACATGCCTTTCGGGACCTACGAAGGCGCGCCGGAGATCGCCTACGCCAACGCCGCCAGGATCCTCAAGGAGACCGGCGCCGGCGCCGTCAAGCTGGAGAGCGGCCCGCACGTCGCCCGCACCATCGCCTATCTCACCGCCCGCGGCGTGCCGGTGATCGGCCATGTGGGCCTCAGACCCCAGGCGGTGCTCACCGATGGCGGCTTCAAGGCCAAGGGGAGGGTCGAGACCGAACACGCCGAGGTGCTGGCCGAGGCCGTGGCCGCGGCCGAAGCCGGCGCCTTCTGCATCGTCGTCGAGGGCGTCGCCGAAGCGCTGGCGCGGGCGATCACTGCCCGCATCGAGGTCCCCACCATCGGCATCGGCGCTTCGGCCGGTTGCGATGGTCAGATCCTGGTCACCGAGGACATGCTGGGTCTGTTCGACTGGACACCGAAATTCGTCCGCCGCTACGCCGACCTTCGGGCCGAGATCGCCGGCGCGGTGCGCGCCTACGCGGCCGACGTCCGTTCGGGGGCCTTTCCTGGAGCCGCTGAAACCTATTACGCGGGCGCGAAAGGTTAGCGCCGTCCCCGCGTTGCAGCGCGGCCTTCCTCACTATAGGTTCCGCGTCCTTTGGCGGCGCGAGCCAGCTCCGGAGTCCGATTCCCGTCGTGGTCGATTTTATCGAGGAGGTCGAGGAGCAGCTGCGCTCCGACCGCTACCGCGCCTTTGCGCGTCAGGCCTGGCCATGGTTCGCCGGCCTGCTGGGGGCGATCATCCTCGCCTTCCTGGCCGTGTGGGGCTACCAGACTTGGCGCAATCGCAACATCGCCGCCGCCTCGCTCGCCTATGACAAGGCGCTGACGGAGTTGGCGCAGGGCGATCAGACCGGCGCCTACAACGATTTTGGCCCCATAGCCCGCTCCGGACCGGCCGGATACAAGACCCTGGCGCTCCTTGAGCAGGGCAACATTCGCCTGACGGCCGGCAAGAGCGCCGATGCCGCCGGCCTGTTCGATCAGGCGGCGCATGCGGCGCCCAACCCCATCCTGCACGATCTGGCCGCGCTCCGCGCCGCCCTGGCGTTGCTGGACAGCGCGCCCTACGCGCAGCTTCAAACCCGACTGTCGCCGTTGATCGGCGAGAAGAAGCCCTTCGACCTCGACGCTCGCGAGGCTCTGGCGATGGCCAAGCTGGCGGCCGGCAAGACCGCTGAGGCGCGCAGCGATCTCACTGCCCTGACCATCACCCTTGGTGTGCCGGATGCGATGCGCGCCAGGGCCGAGGCGGCCATCGGCCTGATCGACGCTGGCGAGGTTCCAGCCCTGCTTGCCGCCGCCAAGGCCGCCGCCACAATGCCGCCGCCGGCGCCAGGAAGTGTCGTCGCCCCGGCTGGCTCGTCGTCACCCGAGGGCGCGCAGGCGCCGCAACCGCAGAGCGAAACCGGCGCCGGGCAATGAACAGGTCCTCCGTTCTCAGTCTCTTCATCATCGCCTCGCTCGCTCTCAGCGGCTGTGCGACGGTATCCAAGGTTGGCTCGCTCAATCCGTTCCACGCTCGCAAGGGCCGCTCGGCGGCCACCGCATCCAAAGGCGTGCGCATTCCGGTGGTGGCGCTCAACGATCAACTCAAGGTCTCCGATGCACTCAAGGGTCAGGACTTCTTCCTGCCCCCGCCGGCGCCGCAGAGCGAGTGGCCCTATCCGGGCGGCACACTGGCATCCTCGGTGGAGAATGTCGCCGCCGCGCCCAACTTCGCCATCGCTTGGCGGCGATCGTTCGGAACCCCGTCCTCGCGCCGCCATCATGTGACCGCGCCGCCGATCGCCTTCGGCGGCCGCCTGTTCCTCATGGACGGGGCGGCGGATGTGTCCGCCCATGACGCCGTCTCCGGCGGTCAGATCTGGCGCATCAACATCATGCCCAAGTCGAAGCGCGACCACGAAGCCTGGGGCGGCGGCCTGGCCTACGACAACGGCAAGATTTTCGTCTCGTCCGGCTTTCGCGAGGTGGTGGCGCTCGATGCCGCCACCGGCCGCCTCCTGTGGCGGACGATGACCGACGCTCCGCTGCACGCCGCGCCGACCGTCGCCGACGGGCGCGTCTACGTCGAGGACGTCAACGACGAGCTGCAGGCTTTCGATGAGACCGGCGGCAATCCATTGTGGACCTATCAGGCCCTGACCGAGCCGGCGCGCATCCTGGCCGCGACCAGTCCGGCGGTGGAGAACGAAACCCTGGTCTCCTCGTTCGCCTCGGGCGAGCTGGTGGCGCTGAGGGCGGCGAACGGCAACGAGCTGTGGAACGACAGCCTCTCGCGCGCCAACCGCACCAACGCCCTGTCCGAGATCCGCGATATTCCTGGGCGGCCGGTGATCTACAAGTCCGACGTCTACGCGGTGAGCCATTCGGACGTCTTCGCCGCGGTCGATTTGCGCACCGGACAAGTGCGCTGGACCCTGCCGGTCTCGGCCATCACCAGTCCTTGGGCGGCCGGAGACGTGGTCTATGTGGTCGACGATTCCGGCCAGGTAATCTGTGCCTCGCGCGACGCTGGCCAGGTGTATTGGATCAAGGATCTCAACGCCGGGGTGAAGCGCAAGCAGCGCGCCTTCTGGTCGACACCGGTCCTGGCCTCCAATCGTCTGATCACCGTCTCCAGCAAGGGCGAGGCGGTGGCGCTCAACCCCAAGACCGGCGCGGTCGAACGGACGCTCAAGCTTGGCGCCGACGCCATGATCGGGCCGATCGCGGTCGGCGACACCCTCTATGTGGTCAGCGAATCGGCGCAGCTGATCGCCATTCGCTGATCATCGGCCATGGTGCGGCTGGCCATCGTCGGGCGGCCGAACGTCGGCAAGTCGACCCTGTTCAACCGTCTGGCGGGCAAGCGTTTGGCGATCGTCGATGATCGTCCCGGCGTCACCCGTGATCGCCGCTTCGCCACCGGCCGCCTGGGCGACCTGGCGCTCACCCTGATCGACACCGCCGGGTTCGAGGATGTTGGCGGTGACGCGCTCGAGGCGCGCATGCGGCGCCAGACCGAGCTGGCCATCGCTGAGGCCGAGGTGGTGCTGTTCCTGATCGATGCGCGCGAAGGCGTGGTTCCCCTCGACCGCTTCTTCGCCGAGCAGCTTCGCCGCGCCGGCAAGCCGGTGGTCGTCGTGGCCAACAAGGTCGAGGGTCGGGCCGCAGAGGGCGGGATCCTCGAAGCCTACGCTTTTGGCCTGGGCGAGCCGGTGGCCATCTCCGCCGAGCACGGCGAGGGCCTGGCCGATCTTCACGCCGCGGTTGTGGCCGCCAGCGGGGCGTTCGAGGTGGCGGAGCCGGCCGAAGAAGGCGGTGAAAAGCCGGTGCGCCTGGCCATTCTCGGGCGTCCCAACGCCGGCAAGTCCACCCTCATCAACGCGCTCATCGGCGAGGACCGTCTGCTTACCGGCCCGGAGGCGGGGATCACCCGTGACGCGATCAGCGTCAGCTGGGCATGGCAGGGCCAGACGGTGCGATTGGTGGACACCGCCGGTCTGCGGCGCAAAGCCAGGGTCGAGGCCGGCCTCGAGCGCCTGGCGGTGCACGATGCCCTGCGCGCCCTGGCCTTCGCCGAGGTGGCCGTGCTGACCATGGACGCCACCTGCGCGTTCGAAACTCAGGACTTGCAGATCGCCGATCTGATCGCTCGCGAGGGCAGGGCCCTGGTTTTCGTGCTCGCCAAATGGGACTTGATCGACGATCCCGGTCCGCGGCTGGCGGCGCTGAAGGAGCGGGCGGCGATGATGCTGCCGCAAGTGCGCGGGGCGCCGAGCGTCGCCCTGTCGGCCGAGACCGGCGCCGGCCTGGCCAAGCTGATGCCGGCGGTGATCAAGGCCCACGCCGACTGGTCGGCCAAGCTCAGCACGCCCGATCTCAACGCCTGGCTGCGCCTGGCGCTGGAGAAGCATCCGCCGCCAGCCGTCGAAGGGCGCAGGATCAAGCCGAAGTATATCACCCAGACCAAGGCCCGGCCGCCGACTTTCGTGCTGTTCGCCAACCGCGCCGAGGCGCTGGCGGAAGGCTATCGGCGCTATCTGGTGAACTCGCTGCGCGAGGCGTTCGACCTGCCTGGCACGCCGATTCGCCTGACCGTGCGCTCGGGGCGAAATCCGTACGCGGAGGAAAACAGCGATCCGACTAAGGCGTTTCAGGCGAAGCGGCGCAGGCAGAGGCGCGCCAGTCGCTGAACCGCAGGACGCGCGGCGGCCCGGGATCCTCCGCTTCGCAAAGCAGCGCCGCGACCATCGCTCCGATGGCGGCCGGATCGGTCAGCGCCTCCTTGTCCTCGCCCGGGAAGGCCTCGTGACGCAGGCCGGAGCGGACCGGACCGGGATCGACCAGCAGGGCGCGAATGACGCTGTTGTCCGTCTCGTCCGCCCAGCAGCGGACCATGGCCTCCAGTCCGGCCTTGCTGGCCGCGTAGGCGCCCCAGAAGGCCTTGGGTTCCCGCGCCTGCTCACAGGTGAGGAACACCGCCCGGCCGGAGTCGCTAGCGCGCAGCAGCGGCTCCAGGGAGCGGATGAGGCGATAGGAGGCGGTGAGGTTCACAGCCATGATCCGCGCCCAGATTTCGGGTGGAACCTGCGCCACCGGGCGCAGATGAGCCAGCACGCCGGCGGCGTGGACCAGGATGTCGAGCCGGCGATGACGCTCGAACACCGCCAGGCCAAGCTGGTCGATGCCGTCGGCGTCCGTGAGGTCCATCGGCGCCAGCGTGACCTGGAGCCCGCCGCCAGCGCGGATCGCGTCGTCCAACTCCTCGAGCGCGCCCTGGGTGCGCCCGGTGGCGATCACCTGCGCGCCCTGCTGGCCTAGACTGAGCGCAATGGCGCGGCCGATACCGCGGCTGGCCCCGGTGACCAGGGCGATGCGTCCGCTGAGCGGCCCCACGACCTTCAGGCGTCGATCAGGAACGAAAGTTGGCGCTCGATCGGCTCGTTGCGCCCTTGGGCGATCTCCACGTCCAGCAAGCGGGTCGGGTAGTCGCCAGTGAAGTAATGATCGGTGAACTGCGGCTGGTCTGGATTGCGCGCGCCGGCCCCCAGCGCCCAATAAAGCCCTTCCACCGACAGGAAGCCCAGGCTGTCGACCTCCAGGAGGTCGGCCATCTCCGCCAGGCTGCGGTGCGCGGCCAGCAGATGCTCCCGGTCGGGCATGTCGATGCCATAAAAGTCCGGCCATTTGATCGGCGGCGAGGCGGAGCGCAGGTGAATCTCCTTGGCGCCCGCGTCGCGCACCATGCGCACAAACCGAACCGAGGTCGTGCCACGGACAATCGAGTCATCGATGAGCATCACCCGCTTGCCGGCGAGGACGGCGCGATTGGGCGAGAGTTTCATGCGCACGGCCATCTCGCGCGCGTCCTGGGTCGGCTGAATGAAGCTGCGACCGCCGTAGTGATTGCGGATGATGCCCATCTCGAACGGCAAGCCGCTACCCTGGGCATAGCCTAGAGCGGCCGGCACGCCGGAATCCGGCACCGGCACCACCACATCGGCGGGCACGCCGCTCTCCTCGGCCAGGCGCGCGCCCATGCGCTTGCGCACATCGTAGACTGAGAGGCCGTTGACCACCGAATCGGGCATGGCGAAGTAGACGTATTCAAACGCGCAGGGGCGGGCGTGGGCGGGGGGGAAGGGGCGAAAGCTCTCCACGCCTTTGTCGGACACGACCACCATCTCGCCGTGCTCGACGTCGCGCACGAAGCGGGCCCCGACCATGTCCAGCGCCCGGGTCTCGGAGGCGAACACCGGAGCGCCTCCCAGGTCCCCCAGGACCAGCGGCCGTATGCCCAGGGGATCGCGCACGCCGATCAGTTTCTTGTTGGTCAGCGCCACCAGGGCGTAGCCGCCCTCGATCTGGCGCAGGGCGTCGACGAACCGGTCGATTATCTTGCCCCGCTGAGAGCGGGCCAGAAGGTGAAGGATCACTTCCGAATCCGTGGTCGACTGGAAGATGGCGCCGTCGGCCACCAGTTGTTCGCGCAGCAGCAGAAAGTTGGTGAGGTTGCCGTTGTGGGCGATGGCCACACCGCCGGCCTGCAGATCGGCGAACATCGGTTGGCCGTTGCGCAGGAAGCTCCCGCCGGCCGTGGAGTAGCGGGTGTGGCCTATGGCTGAGCGTCCCGGAAGACGCTTGGAAAGGTCCCCGCCGAATGAAGCGCGCACATGGCCGAGATGGCGCTCGGTGTGGAACCCGGCGCCGTCGAACACCGCGATGCCACACGCCTCCTGCCCGCGATGCTGCAGGGCGTGGAGGCCGAGCGCGGTCACCGCCGCCGCACCTTCGGTGTTGAACACGCCGAACACGCCGCATTCGAGGCGCGGCTTGTCGTCCAGCGGATCGCGCCATGGGGAAAGGTCAGGCGAGGTCACCGCGATTTCTCCACCAGATCATCAAGCGCGCTGCGCTGCTCATTGCTGTAGCCCGCCCGGCGGGCGGTGCGTAGCGAGCGCCGCTCCGGTGGGTTCGCCTCGTCATCGCTGTCGCCGTCCAGCGCGCCTTCCACGGTGGGCGCGAGGTTGCGGGCGAGCTGGACGCCCTTGGGGGCCAGGACGCGAAGCGTATGGCCGGCCACGTTGGCCACCGGATAGAGTTTCGCGTGGGTGAACCAGCCGGGCATGCGCTCGACCGGCGTGGCCGCCTCGATCAGGATCACCACCAGGCCCACCACCACCGCGCCCCTGGCCACGCCAATGGCGGCGCCGAACAGCCGGTCAGGCCCTGAAAGGCTGGTCTCGCGCACGCCCTGAATCAGTCGGCCTCCGATCAGGCGCACGATCACATAGACGATCAGGAACAGGGCGACAAACGCCACCACATGGGCCAGCCACGGCGTGTGGATGAACCGCCGGACCACCGGCGCGGCGAAGCGGGCGCCAACAATCGCCGCCGCCGCGCCGGCGACGAAGGCGCTCAGGGTGACCACCTCGCGCGTGCCTCCGCGCAGGAGACCCAACAGCGCCGAAATCAGGACGATAGCGCCAGCGAAAATGTCAAATCCGGTCAGATGCATTCACGCCCACGCATTGTCGCTGATCAGGGTCATGGCCTCCGCGAGACGGGTGACGCCGGTCACGGAAACGCCGGTCGCGCCGCCCTTGGCCGCCTGCGGCGCCAGGGCGCGGGCGAAGCCCAGCTTGGCGGCTTCCTTCAAGCGCATCTCGCTGCGACTGACGGCGCGGACGTCGCCCGAAAGAGAGATTTCGCCGAAAACGACGCAATCCTGTGGCAGAGCTGTCTCCAGGGCCGAGGAGGCCAAGGCGGCCGCCGCCGCCAGATCCGCCGCCGGCTCAGTGATCCGCAGGCCGCCGGCGACGTTCAAATAAACATCACGCTCGGCGAATCCAAGTCCGCAGCGCGCCTCCAGCACCGCCATCACCATCGCCAGCCGGCCACTGTCCCAACCGACCACGGCCCGGCGCGGCGTGCCATAGACCGACGGCGCCACCAGCGCCTGGAATTCCACCAGGACCGGTCTCGAACCCTCGATGCCGGCGAACACCGCCGCCCCCGCCGCCCTCGTGCCGCCATCGGAGAGAAACAGGGCCGATGGGTTCCTCACTTCAGCCAGCCCTGCGTCGCCCATCTCGAAGACGCCGATCTCGTCGGCGGGGCCAAAACGGTTCTTGGCCGAGCGCAGGATGCGGAACGGATAGCCGCGTTCGCCCTCGAAACTGACCACGGCGTCGACCATGTGCTCGACCACCCTTGGCCCGGCGATCTGGCCATCCTTGGTCACGTGCCCGACCATGATCACCGCGGTCCCACGCTTCTTGGCCAGCCGCACCAGCTCGCCGGCGCAGGCGCGCACCTGGGTCACCGAGCCCGGCCCCGCCTCATGCGCCTCGCTCCATAGCGTCTGGACCGAATCCAGCACCGCGATATCGAAGTTGTCTCTTTTCAGGGCCTCGAGGATGGCGCGCAGGTTGGTCTCCGCGGCAAGGGACACCGGCGCGTCGGCGAGGTTCATGCGCCGGGCGCGGGCGCGGATCTGCTCGGCCGCCTCTTCGCCGGAGATATAGGCGCAACGGGCGCCGCGACGGGCCGCGAGCGCCACTGCTTGCAGCAACAAGGTCGACTTGCCGACGCCGGGGTCACCGGCCAGAAGCACCGCCGAACCGCGCACCAGGCCGCCGCCGACCACGCGGTCGAATTCTTCCACCCCCGTCAGGATCCGCGCCGGCGATGGCGCCTGGCTGACCAGGGCCTCAAAGGCCAGGCCGGCGCCGCGGGCGCCGCGCGGGCGCCCAATCGCGCCCGGCGGGGCGCTCATCACCTCCTCGACCAGGGTGTTCCAGGCCCCGCACGCGGCGCATTGGCCGGACCACTTGGCGTGGACGGCGCCACAGGATTGGCAGACGTGCAGCGCGCCGTCTCGGGCCATCACTCCCACCGATTCGCGTTTGGCGCGCACCATACCATCCTGCGCGTTCTCGGAAAGTTCCGGCGCGCGCGATGCTCGCCAGCCGCGCGGGAATGGGCTAGCCTCGGCCCGCTTCGTCAACGAGGCCGCCAAGACCTGGGGAGGTTGGACAATGTCGGTAGTGGAAGGGCCCAGCGCCCGGGGCCTCGTCGCCCGGGCCCAGGCCATACTCATGCATCCCTCGAGCGAGTGGGACGTGATCGCCGGTGAGAGCGCCACCATTCCCGGCCTGTTCACCAGCTATGCCTGCATTCTGGCCGCCATCGGCCCGATCGTCACGGTGCTCTGGGGGCTGGCGATCTTCTCGATGCCGTTCATGCACACGTTTCTGCCGCTGGCCCACCTTGGGGCGATGGCCATCGTCGGCGGGGCGATCATCTCCTACTTCCAGGGTTTGATCACGGTGTTCGCCATCGGGGTGATCGTCGACGCGCTGGCCCCCAGCTTCGATGGCCGCAAGGATTCCATCCAGGCGATGAAGCTGACGGTCTACGCCGCCACCGGCGGCTGGGTCGGGGCCCTGTTCATGATCATCCCGATCCTTGGTTGGATCGCCGCCATCGGCCTGGCCCTCTACAGCCTCTATCTGTTCTGGATCGGCCTGCCCAAGCTGATGGCGGTCCCCGAGGACAAGCGGCCGGCCTACGCGATTGTGACCCTCCTGGCGGCGATTGTCGCCGGCCTGGTCATCGGCGTCCTGTTCGGCGCGGTGCGCGGCGCCCTGTTATTCGGATCGCTGATGAGCGGCGGGTTCTAGTCTAACTCACCTGGGCTCATAGCGCCCTTCGCGGGCGTGATTGGAGAACTTGGTGAGATTCTCGTCGAAGTGCAGGCGGACCACGCCAATCGGGCCGTGGCGCTGCTTGCCGATGATCACCTCGGCCACATGGCGGATGGCGTCGAGCCTTTCCTCCCATTCGATGTGCTCGGCGGTGTTGTCGCGCGGCTCGGTCCGGGTGAGGTAGTAGGCCTCGCGATAGATGAACATGACCACGTCGGCGTCCTGTTCGATCGATCCCGATTCGCGCAGGTCGGCCAGCTGAGGCTTCTTGTCCTCCCGATTTTCGACCTGCCTCGAGAGCTGGGCGAGGGCCAGGACCGGCACGTTCAATTCCTTGGCCAGGGCCTTCAGACCCTGCGTGATCTGGGTGACCTCCTGAACCCGATTGTCGATCCGCGTTACGTCCGAGCCGGTGACCAGTTGCAGATAGTCGACGACGATGAGATCGAGGCCGATGCGGCGCTTCAGGCGCCTGGCCCTTGCGGCCAGCTTGCCCATCGAGATGCCGCCGGTGGCGTCGATATGCAGGGGCGCGTCGCTGAGTTCGACGGCGGCCTCGCGAATGCGGGCGTACTCGACCGCGTTGATCTCGCCCTTGCGGATCCGATCCGACGGCACCTCGGTAAGCTCGGCCAGGATGCGCATGGCCAACTGCTCGGCGCCCATTTCGAGTGAGAAGAAGGCCACCACGCCGCCGCGCACGGTGCGCTTGGAGCCATCCGGCGCGACTTCGTAGGCATAGTTGCGCGCCACATTGAAGGCGATATTCGCCCCCAGCGCCGATTTGCCCATCGATGGCCGACCCGCCAGGATAATCAGGTCCGAGGTGTGCAGGCCGCCGAGCTTGTCGTCGAGATCCTTGAGGCCGGTGGACAGGCCCGAGAGGCCGCCGTCGCGCCGGTAGGCGGCCTCGGCCATCTCGATTGCCCCGGCGAAGGCTTGGCCAAGGCCGATCAGACCCTGTCCGCCGGCCCCGACCTCGGCCAAGGTGAACAGCTTCTGCTCGGCGGCCTCGATCTGGTCGCGCCCGGTGAGGGCCGGATCGCCGAGCTGGGCGTCCGTCGAGATCTCGCCGCCGATGCGGATCAGGTCGCGGCGCAGCGCCAGGTCGTGGACCACTCGGCCATAGTCGCCCGCATTGGCGGCCGCCGGCGCATGCTCGACCAGATCAGCGAGATAGCGAACGCCGCCGAGTTCCTCGAACGCCGGATCGCGCGCGAACTGCTCGGCGATCAGGATCGGTTCGGCCAGCTGGCCACGCGTCACATGGGCCTGGATGGCCCCGTAGAGACGACCATGAAAGGGCTCGAAAAAGTCCGCCGCCTGCAGCTGATCGCCCAGCCGTTCGACGGCGGTGTTGTCGTACAGCAGGATGCCGAGCAGGGCCTGTTCGGCCTCGATGTTCCCCGGCGCGTGAGCGATCGCGGGCGTCGCCGGGGCATTGCGAAGATCAAGCAGGGGTACAAGGGCCATGGGACCGGCGACACTAGCTCAAGCGGGGCCGCCGCGCCTCGTCCGCGCGCCGCCTTCCACAGGAAAATCTCGCCTGTGGATTATCAGCCGATCCCGTTTTCAGGCCTCGGCGTCGAGGGTCTGCTGCTGGCCGGCGCCGCCCTCGAGCAGATCGGCCGCCGAACTGGCTTCGGCGGCGCGGTCGGCGTCGAACTGGCTGGTGATCACATTCTCGCCCTTGGCCTGACGCTCGGCTTCCTCGGCGCTGCGGGCGATGTTGACCTTGATGGCGACGGTGACTTCGGGATGCAGGCGTAGCCGCACCTCGTGCACGCCCAGCGCCTTGATCGGACGGTCAAGCACGACCATGGCGCGCTCGATCTTGCCACCCTCGGCGTTGACCGCATCGGCCACGTCACGGCCGGAAACCGAGCCGTAGAGCTGGCCGGTTTCGCCAGCCTGCCGGATCATCACATAGCTGGCGCCGTCGAGCTTGCCGCCCACCTTCGAAGCCGACTCGCGGGCGTTGGCGTTGCGCGCCTCGATATCGACGCGCATGTCGTCGAACACCTTCATGTTCGCGGCATTGGCGCGCAGAGCCTTGGATCTGGGCAACAGGAAGTTGCGCGCGAATCCGTCTTTGACCGAGACCACCTCGCCCAGGGCGCCGAGTCTTTCGACCCGCTCGAGCAGAATGACTTTCATCGCCCTTACCTCGTCACATAGGGCAGCAGCGCCAGGTAGCGGGCGCGCTTGATCGCCTGGGCCAGTTCGCGCTGCTTCTTGGCCGATACGGCGGTGATCCGGGAGGGCACTATCTTGCCGCGCTCCGAGACGTATCTCTGCAGCAGCTTGACGTCCTTGTAGTCGATTTTCGGGGCGCCGGCGCCCGAGAACGGGCAGACCTTGCGGCGGCGCATGAAGTTGCGCCGCGGACCGGTGGGCGCCGGGGCTTCCGGGGTGTGGGTTTCGTCGCTCATGAGGGTTCCTCGAGGCCTAGGCCGGCACGTCGTCGAAGCGGCGCTCGCGCTCGCGCTCGCGATCGCGGCGGGCGAGAACCGGTGACAGCTCGAGGTCGAGTTCGTCGACGCGCAGGGTCAGATAGCGCAGCACATCCTCGTTGAGGGACAGCTGGCGCTCCATCTCCTTCACCGCCGCCGGCGGGGCGTCGATGGCCAGAAGCGAATAATGCCCCTTGCGGTTCTTGCGAATGCGATAGGTCAGGTTGCGTAGACCCCAGTACTCGATCTTGGCGACGTGGCCGCCTTGGCCTTCGATCAGGCCCTTGAGTTCCTCGTTCAGGGATTCGGCCTGAGCCGGCGAGATATCCTGTCGCGCGATGAGCACGTGCTCGTAGAACGCCATGGCGTTATCGGCTTCCGCTTGTTTGAGGCGCGGCGCTCGCGGCGCCGGGAAGCAGCGTCGCGGGCGATGGCTCTCGGGTCGCGGCGGCCGGGACTTTCCCGAACCCTTTGACACTCCGCGCGAGACCGAGCCTCGTTTGAAAGAGGCCGCTGGTTAGCGATTATCATCGGCGATGGCAAGCATCGGCTCTGTTCAGGCTCCGTTCAGGCTGGTCACGCCAGGATCGGCTCGCATCCGGCGGACATCCCTTCGCAGTTCGATTCCAAGGAGTCTGATGATGAACAAGATGGTCACTGGCGCCATGACCGCCCTCACCCTGGCCGGGACAGCGCTGTCGGCGGCGCCGGCCTCGGCGCGCGACTGGGGCGGCTATCGCCACCACAACGATGACGTCGGCTATGCCGTCGCCGGCGGTCTGGTCGGCCTCGCCCTCGGAGCGGCGCTGTCCAGCCACCACGACTACTATGGCGGCTACGGCGGTTACGGCTACGCCCCCTACGGGTACGGCTACGGCGGCGCCTATCGGCCCTATGGCTACGGCTACTATCAGCGGGGCTACGCCACCTGCGTCGCCAGACGGCCGATGTGGGACCCGTACTACGGCCGCTACGTCATGCGACCGGTCCGCTACGCTTGCTAGCAAGCGCTCAGGGCGCGGCGCGGCCCCGGAGATCCCGGGGCCGCGTCGACTCACATCGGGTGATCCGCGCGCCAGGTCTTCAGCGCCGCCAGGGTCTTGGCGACATGATCGTCGGGGCGCAGATTGGTGTAGGTCATCAGCACCTTGCCATCCGGGGCGATGACGTAGCTGGTCCGGTCTGAATGGCCGGGGAACAAGGCCAGCATCGACTTGTATTCCTTGGCGATGACCGCGTTGGGGTCGGCGGCGACCGGAAACTTCGAGCGGCATTCGCTGACTGAAAACGCCTTGAGCCGGTCGACATTGCCGGCGGTGACCCCAATCAAGGTGGCCCCGAGGGCCTGATACTGCGGCTGGGCGGCGGCGAACTCGTGCGCCTCGACGGTGCATCCAGGAGTGAAGGCGGCGGGGAAGAAGTACAACACTACCGGGCCCTTTTTCAGCGCCGCATCGAGGTGAAACGGGAACTCCTTGCCGGCCATGGTCGCAGGCGCGGAGAAATCGGGGGCTTTGTCGCCCACCGCCAGGGCGGCGATGGCGGGTGCGGCGCTAGCCATGGCGGTGATGGCGAGGCCGGCGACGATCGATCGGTTGATGCTCATTTGGGCTCCTCTTTCCCCCTGCGGTCATTATGCAGCCGAAGAGCGGCCGCGCGCCAGAGCGGTGCTTGTCGCCGGCCAGGCTTTGACCTAACCCTCGCCGCCAATCGCTAGAGGACCGGGATCACGCATGGGGCTCGCGCTGCTGTTTCCAGGACAGGGAAGCCAGGCTGTCGGCATGGGCGTGGAATTGGCCGAAGCCTTCGCTCCGGCCAGGGCGGTGTTCGAGGAGGTGGATGACGCCCTGGGGCAGAGGCTCTCTCGGTTGATGCGCGAAGGACCGGCGGAAGATCTGACCCTGACCGAGAACGCCCAGCCGGCGCTCATGGCGGTCAGCATGGCGGTGGTGGCGGCGCTGGCGGGCGCTTTCGACGCGCCGGTGAGCCGGGCCGCGTTTGTCGCTGGTCACTCGCTAGGCGAATATTCCGCCTTGGCCGCCGCCGGAGCCCTGCGGCTGGGCGATGCGGCGCGTCTGCTTCGGCTGCGCGGCCAGGCCATGCAGCGCGCGGTTGCGGTGGGCGAAGGCGCCATGGCCTCCCTGGTCGGACCCAAGAGCGACCTGGCTCTGGCCGAAAGGGCTGTCGCCGCGGGCCAGCGCGTCGGGGTATGCGTCATCGCCAACGACAACAACATCGGCAACGTCGTCATCTCTGGGGCCAAGGCGGCCGTCGATGCCGCGATCGAGGAGGCGAAGAGCTTGGGCGCGCGCGCCATCCCGCTCAACGTTTCGGCCCCGTTCCATTGCCCGTTGATGGCCCCGGCGGCGGAGGAGATGGCCGCCGCCTTGGCCGAAACCACGCTGTCGCCGCCCAACACCCCGCTGGTGGCCAATCTCACTGCGCTGCCGACCAGCGATCCGGACCGGATTCGCGCGCTCCTGGTTGAACAGGTTACCGGTCGCGTGCGCTGGCGGGAAAGCATCCAATGGCTGGCCAACGAGGGCGGCGTCGAGCGCTTCGCCGAACTGGGCGCAGGCAAGGTGCTGACCGGAACGGTCCGGCGGATCGTTCCCGAAGCCGCCACCTGGACCTTGAACGTGCCGGCCGATCTCGAAGCCTTCGCCAAGGGGCAGTGAGGAGAGCCGATGTTTGATCTCGGCGGCAAGACCGCCCTCGTCACCGGGGCCACCGGCGGCATCGGCGGAGCGATCGCCAGGGCCCTTCACGCCAGCGGCGCCAGGGTGGTCCTCTCGGGCACGCGCGCCGACATCCTGAGCAGCTTGTCGGCGGACCTGGGCGAGGGGGCGGTCCCGATCGCCTGCGATCTCGCCGACGCCGCGGCCGTGGATGGCCTCGTCGAAGGCGCCGAAGCGGCCGCCGGGAGCGGTCTCGACATTCTCATCGCCAACGCCGGCATCACCCGCGATGGGCTCCTATTGCGCATGAAGGACGAGGATTGGAGCCGGGTCCTCAAGGTCAACCTGGAAAGCTATTTCCGCCTGGCGCGATCGGCCCTGCGCGGCATGATGCGGCGCCGTTCCGGCCGCATCATCGCCATCACCTCGGTGGTCGGCGTCACCGGCAATCCCGGCCAGACCAACTACGCCGCCTCCAAGGCCGGCATGATCGGCTTTTCCAAGGCCCTGGCCCAGGAGGTCGCCAGCCGCGCCATCACCGTCAACTGCGTCGCCCCCGGCTTCATCGAAAGCCCGATGACCGAAGCCCTCAACGACGCCCAGAAAGCCCACATCCTGGCCGGGATTCCGGCTGGCCGGCTGGGCGCTGGCGACGATGTCGCCGCCGCCTGCGTATTCCTGGCCAGCGACGAGGCCGGCTATATCACTGGCCAGACGCTGCACGTGAATGGCGGCATGGCGATGATATGAGCGCCGCTAGGCGGGCCCTTGCGAACATGCTAGGCGATTCTGCGACGTAACCCGAGCAACCGGCCCGCTCACCTGAGCCGGCCCTCGCGAGACTGAGACAACCAGGACTGGGCGGGCGATCCGACCCTGGCCCCACAACGAGGGACTAGAGAGACTCAGATGTCCGACATTCTCGAGCGCGTGCGCAAGATCGTCATCGAACACCTGGACGCCGATCCCGAGAAGGTCACCGAAAAGGCGAGCTTCATCGACGATCTGGGGGCCGACAGCCTCGACAACGTCGAGCTCGTGATGGCCTTCGAGGAGGAGTTCGATATCGAAATTCCCGACGACGCCGCCGAACACATCCAGACTGTCGGCGATGCGGTGAAATTCATCGGAGAGCGCCTGGGCGCCTAACCTGAACGCATGCGCCGCGTCGTCGTCACCGGTCTGGGCCTGGTCACGCCACTTGGCTGGGGCGTCGAGGTCAGTTGGCGCGCGCTGCTGGCGGGCAAGTCGGGAGCCGGACGGATCACCACCTTCGATCCGACCGACTATGCCTGTCAGGTCGCCTGCGAGGTGCCGCGCGTCGATGGCCGCGGGGGCGGCGGTCCCGACATCCCCGGCAGCTTCGATCCCGACCAGGTAATGAGTCCCAAGGACCAACGGCGGGTCGATGATTTCATTCTCTACGCGGTCGCCGCCGCCGACGAAGCGGTGCGCGATTCCGGCTGGGCGCCGACAGCGGAATCGGATCGCGAGCGCACCGGTGTCAATATCGGCTCAGGGATCGGCGGCCTGGCGACCATCGCCGACACCGCGGTCGAACTTCACGAAAAGGGTCCAAGGCGGGTCAGCCCGTTCTTCATCCCCTCGGCGCTGATCAACCTCGCCTCCGGCCAGGTCTCCATCCGCCACGGCTTCAAGGGCCCCAATCATTCGGTGGTCACCGCCTGCGCCACCGGCGCCCACGCCGTGGGCGATGCCATGCGGTTCATCAAGAATGGCGATGCCGACGTGATGCTGGCCGGCGGGGCGGAAGCCGCTATCTGTCCGATCGGTATCGCCGGATTCGTCGCCTGCCGGGCGATGTCGACCCATTTCAATGATCAGCCGCAGCGCGCCTCGCGGCCCTACGACAAGGACCGGGATGGCTTTGTCATGGGCGAGGGGGCGGGGGTCCTGGTTGTGGAGGAGCTCGAGCACGCCAGGGCGCGAGGGGCCAAGATCTATGCCGAGGTTATCGGCTATGGCCTGGCTGGCGATGCCTTCCACATCACCGCCCCGGCCGAGGATGGCGACGGTGGTTTTCGCGCCATGCGGTCGGCGATGGCTCACGCCGACATCGATCCCGCCGATGTCGACTACATCAACGCTCACGGCACTTCGACCCCGCTTGGCGATGAGATCGAACTGGGCGCTGTCGAGCGGCTGATGGGCGCGGCCGCGGCCAAGGCGACGATGTCGTCGACGAAATCCGCCACCGGCCATCTGTTGGGCGCCGCGGGTGCGATCGAGGCGGCGTTCTCGATCCTGGCGATCAGGGATCAGATCGCCCCGCCGACGCTCAATCTCGACCACCCTTCGGTCGAGACCGCGTTGGATCTGGCGCCGCACAAGGCGGTTCGCCGCCGGATCGACATCGCGCTTTCAAACAGCTTCGGGTTCGGCGGCACCAACGCCAGCGTCGTCTTCAAGTCGGCCCCGTGACCAGACGGCCAAGGGTGCGACGCGAGCGCGCCCGCAAGGGCGCGCGCTCCCGCCGGCGGCCCCTGTACATGGCGATCAGCATCGTTGGCGTGCTCTGCCTCCTGGGGCTCGGCGCCGGCGCAGCAGCCTATTTCGCGCCTGGTCCCAGAGCCCCGAGCGGCGCCTCGACGAACGTGATCGTGCCGACTGGCGGAGGCATGCCAGGAGTCGCCCGAGCCCTGGTGCGGGCGGGCGTCATCCGCTCTCGCCTGCTGTTCATGATCGCCGCCGAGCTGTCCGGCGCGGCGCGCGGCCTCCAGGCGGGTGAATACGTGGTTCCCGATCGCGCCTCCATGGCCAGTATCATGGCCGCGATCCGCGCCGGGGCTGTCGTCCGCTACTATGTCACCATCCCGGAGGGCCTCACCTCGGTTCAGGCGATGGCGGTGCTTGACCGCGCCGCGGTGCTCGTCGGCGCCGCGCCGGTCCCGCCCGAAGGCGCTTTGTTGCCCGAGACCTATCAGGTGGCCCGCGGGGAGAGCCGCGCGCATGTGGTGGCGCGGATGACCGCCGCCCGCGAGGCTCTGCTCGCCAGGCTATGGGCCGGCCGCTCCGCCGGCCTGCCGTACCGATCGCCCAGGGATGCGGTGATCCTCGCCTCGATGGTGGAGAAGGAGACCGCCATCGCCTCCGAGCGCCCGCGCGTCGCGCGCGTGTTCCTGAATCGCCTCGTCAAGGGTATGCGCCTGGAGAGTGATCCGACGGTGGTCTACGGCCTTACCGGCGGCGAACCCCTCGGGCATGGGCTGAGGCAATCGGAACTGGCCAAGGTCACCGCCTACAATACCTACGCCATCGCCGGGTTGCCACCGACGCCGATCGCCAACCCCGGCCGCGCGGCCCTCGAGGCGGCCCTCCAGCCGGCCCCGGGGGATGCCCTCTACTTCGTCGCCGACGGCGCCGGCGGACACGTCTTTTCCGCCAGCCTGGCCGAGCATCTTCGCCACGTGGCGCACTGGCGCGCCCTCGAGCGGCGGGCAGCCGCCGGATGAGCCTCTCTGGGATGACCGGATTCGCCAGGCGCGAGGGCGCGCTCGGCGCCTGGACCTGGGCCGTCGAGGCCCGCAGCGTCAACGGCCGCAATCTCGAGGTGCGCTTTCGTGCGTCGTCGGGCTTCGAGAGCCTCGAACCGGCCTCGCGCGAGGGCGCGCAGCGGCGCTTCAAACGCGGCCAGATCGGGATCACTCTGCTGGTCAAGCGCAGAGAGGCCGGCGCCGATCTGCGCATCAATGAGGCGCTCCTGCGGCGATGGACCGAAGCCGCGGCCAGTCTCGCCGCCGACGGCGGGGCCACGCCGGCGAGCGCCGATGGCCTGCTCGCCCTGCGCGGCGTGATCGAGGGTGGCGAGAGCGAACCGGATGCATCGATGCGCGCCAGCATCGAACCGGCGATTATCGCCGATATCGAGGCGGCGCTGGACGCTCTGGCGCAGGCGCGCGCCGAGGAGGGCCGGGCGCTGATCGCTCACGTGGTCGAATTTCTCGATGAGATGCAGGCGCTGGCCACCAAGGCGCGCGCCGCCGCCGACCATCAGGGTGGGTTGATCCGCGACCGGTTCGCCGCCCGCCTCGCCGAACTGATCGGTGAAGCCGCCCCACGCGACCGCATCGTCCAGGAAGCGGCGGTGATGGCGGTGCGCGCTGATGTGCGCGAGGAGCTGGATCGTCTGGGCGCCCATATTGCTTCCGCCCGCTTGCTGGCCAAGGGTGAGGCCCCCGCCGGCCGCCGTTTGGACTTCCTCGCCCAGGAGTTCATGCGCGAGGCCAACACATTGACCGCCAAATCCGCATCGGCCGAACTGACCGGCATTGGTCTGGAGCTCAAGGCGGCCATCGATCGGTTGCGCGAGCAGGTGCAGAATGTCGAGTGAGCGGCGGGGCCTGTTGCTGGTGGTCTCCAGTCCCAGCGGCGCGGGGAAGACCACGCTCAGCCGCCGCCTGGCCGGCGCGCACCCGGAGATCGAGCTGTCGATTTCGGTCACTACCCGAGCGCCCAGGCCCGGCGAGGCCGAGGGCCGCGAATATCACTTTGTCAGCCAGCAGGCGTTCGCCGAGGCGGTGGCGGCCGAGACATTCCTGGAGTGGGCGGAGGTGCACGGCAATAGCTATGGCACTCCGCGCGCGCCGGTGGAGGCGGCGCTGGCTCTCGGGCGCGACGTGCTGTTCGATATCGACTGGCAGGGCGCGGCGGCGATCCGCCGGTCGCTGCCGAGCGAAACCGCCTGCGTCTTCATCCTGCCGCCGAGCATGGAGGCGCTGGCCGCCCGCCTGCACGCCAGGGCGCAGGACGCGGCCCCGGTCATCGCGCGGCGCCTGGCCCGGGCGCGCGAGGAGATTGGTCACTGGGGCGAATATGACTACGTGATCGTCAACGACGCCTTCGAACACGCCTACGGCCAGCTCGAGGCCATCTATCTGGCCGAGCGACTCAAGCGGGGCCGCAATCGCTGGCTCGAGGGCCTGGTGCGGCGGCTGACCGACCAAGACTAGCCGTCAGGCGCGCCAGATCCAGAAATCCGAGAACGGGGACGGTTTCCGCCCGCGCGTCGGGATCGATGCCGGCCGCCGTGCACAAGTCCGCGCCGCCCAGGCTCCGAAGCGATGAGCGCAGCATCTTGCGTCGCTGGCCGAAGGCGGCCGCGGTCACCCGCTGCAAGGTGGTGATCAGCGCATCCGGCGGCGCCTCGGCAAGCCTTTCGAGGCGGACGACCGCGGAGGCGACCTTGGGTGGCGGGGTGAAGGCGCGCGCCGGCAGCCGCATGACGATGCGCGCGTCGGTCAGCGCCTGGGCGATCACCGAGAGGCGTCCGTAATCGCTCTCGCCCGGCCCAGCCACGATCCGCCGCGCCACTTCGGCCTGAAACATCAAGGTCATGCTCGGCGGCCGCCAGGGGCCGGTCAGCCACTTCAGCAGCAGGACGCTGGCGATGTTGTAGGGGAGATTGGCGACCACCATCGCCTGGGGGCCGAGGACGTGGCTCTCTTCGAGGGTGATCGCGTCGGTGTTGATGACCCTCAGCCTGGCGGCGAAAGCCTGGCTCAGCTGGGCCAGGATCGGCAGGAAACGCTCGTCCCGCTCGACCGCCGCCACCCGAGCCCCGGTCTCCAGCAAAGCGCGCGTCAGTCCGCCCGGGCCGGGGCCGATCTCGAGGACATCGCTCTCAGCAGAAACTTCAGCAAGTTTCGTAATTTTTCGGCAAACATTCAGGTCCAGCAGGAAGTGCTGGCCGAACCGCTTGTCGGCGCGCAGGCCGGCGGCATCCAACGCCTGGCGCAGGGAGGGGGGGCGGTCCGCGCGCGCCCCCGGATTCACCGAATCTCGATGGTCGCCGAGTTGCGCAGGTCGCGCAGCTGGCGCTTGGCGATCATCGCCAGTTCCTGGCCGTAAAGCCGGCTCTCGATCTCGTCCCTCGTCAGCGCCTGCGCCCCGCCGGTGCGCTTGGAGCACACAGCCACCAGATGCAGTCCGGCGTCGGTGCGGATCGGATCAGATACTTGACCGACGGCAAGCGTCTCGGCCGCCGTGCGGAATGCCGGGGCCAGGTCCTTGGTTTCCGCCTCTCCCAGGTCGCCGGCGACGACGCCAGGAACCTTGGCCGCCTCGGACGCCAGGTTGTCACAGCCGTTAAGCTTGGCGCGCAGGGCCACGAGCTTGGCCTCGGCTTGCGAAGCCTGCTCCGGCGTAGCGTCCTTGGGCAGGGCGATGGCGGCCTGCTTGAGATCGACAATGCTGGCCGCGCCGCCGGCGCGCTTGTCGCGCAGATAGATGATGTAGACGCCGTCCTTCACCGGGATCGGGCCGGCGAGTTGTCCGGGGCGCTGGTTCTCCAGCGCCTGGTCGACTTCCGGCGGCATTTCGCCCGGCGAGATCCAGCCCACGTCGCCGCCGTTGGCCGCCGTCGGTGCGCTGGAAAATTGCCTGGCGACGGCGCCGAACGGCGCGCCCTTGTGCAATTGGTCGATAAGCTGCCGCGCGCCCGCTTCAGCTTGGCTCATGCCCCCGGCTCGGGTGGCGTCGATGAAGATCTCACTGACCTGATACTGCGGCTTGCCGGCTTCGGCCTGCATGCGCTTCTGATAGGCCTTGATCTGGTCGGCGCCGATGACGACGCGCGAGCCATAGCGCCCCCGGATCCAGCCCCGCCAGCTGATCTCGGCGCGCAGCTGGTTCTTGAAGGTGTCCGCGCCCACCCCCTGAGCAGCGAGTTGGGCCAGCAGCTGATCGGCGCTGGTGTTGTTGCTGCGCGCGATGTCGGCAAGCTCGTCGTTCACTTCCGCGTCGGAGGCGATCAGATTGAATTTCTGCTCCTTGGCCTCGCGATTCAGCTCTTGCAGTTCCAGGCGCTCATCGATCAGCGAGCGCGCGGCCTCCTGCTGCAAGGCGGGGAGGTTCTGCTCGTTGGGCTGGATGCCCGAGGTCACCACCAGCAGCCGCATCCGTTGGACGATGTCATAGTTGGAAATCAGGTCGTCATTGACCGTCACCACCACGCCCTCGCTCATGTCCTGCGGCGCGGCGGCGGCTGGTGGGGCCGGTGCGGCGGTGACCGGCGTGACCGTGGCCGTTGTGGCCGGCGCGCTCGCGTCCTGAGCCAGGGCCAGCGGCGATAGTGAAAGCAGGGCGGCGCCCGCGATGCCGCCGACGGCCGCGAGATTGCCAGATCGCCTCATGTAAACTGCACCGTCCTCTTTACTCTCACCGGCGGGAAGGCGCGGCGATCAACCCGCCGGCGATTTAGCGTGGATTGCCGAGCGTGGCGAGCGAAAGGCGAAAGATGACCGCACTGGAGGGTCCGAGGGTGCCATTGAAGGTCTGGTTGCGCCGGTAAAGCAGCTCCAAACGCACGCAGTCGTCCTTGTAGACGAGGCCGATGTCGTTCTGGCGCCAGGTGTGGCCGTCCATGATCGAATAGACGGTGGCGCCCCAATGTCGGGTGGCCCACACCTCGCCGTGAATGTCGAGGCTGTTTACGCCGCTGGCGGAGGGCGAGAGCCGTTCATGCAGATAGCTGACATAGCCGGAGACATGGCTGGTGGCGAAGTTCACGCCGGTCTCCATGTCGTTGATCGCCAGCGAGCTGGAATCCAGGCGCCAGCGTGAGAACAGGCTGACGTTGGGCAGGAGGTTGGCGTCCAGGCCGACGATCCAGTCGGAGAGTGGGGTCTGCAGGCCGGTGCGCAGGGGCGCGAACCGATTGCGCTCCGCCTGCAGCACACGACCGATGGTCAAGCTGCCGGCGCGGCCGTCGGGCAGGATCAGGCTGACGCGGCCGGCCAGGGTGAGGCTCTGGCCGCCCTCGTAGAGGTCGTAGCCGGGTGAGCGATTGACCTCGAACAGGTTGGTTTCGTCGAACTGCCAGACCTGGCTGTCTTCGTTGGGGATGCGGGCGTCGAGCCGGGTGTCGGGGCCGACGGCGATCTGCGCCAGGGGTTCGACGATCCAGGTCGCGTTCGGCGTCTGGCGGATGAGGGGATAGCTGATCAAGGCGCCGACATCGCCGAACGCTCGCCCGAGGGTGGCGCTGGAGCTGAATGGCGCTGGGACATCGCTCAGGTTGTAGAGGTCGGCCCGGCCCCGGACGAAGGGCGCGATCCTCAGTCCGTTGGCCAGGGTGAAGGTGCGCCGCCAGTCGATCGCCAAGGTGGCGCGGCGGGAGTCGATGCCGGGCGACTCACCGCCGGGCGATTCATTGCGGGTCAGCACCACGGCGCTGGCGTCGATGCGCAGGCGCCCGCCGAGGATGGCGTCCTCAGGCTCGAAATGGCCCTCGATCAACGGCGCGATGGTGGGGATGGTGGCCTGGGTGTCGCCGGGGCGAAGGCCCTGGACGTCCACCGCGGCGATCGAGAGGTAGGAGGTCTGGTCCTGGCGGACGACGTCGATCTGGGAAATCAGGCGCCCGCCGTCGGCGGCGTAGAGTCCCCGGTCGGTGTAGACATCCGGGATCGAGTATTTCTCGAAGATCAGCTTGTCGGACGCCTGCTCGGCGGTGAATCCCCAGGACCAGTGGTCACCCAGGTCGAACTGGCCGCTGCCGAGAATATAGCTGCGGGGGGTCACCGGGCCGAACTTCTCACCGCCCGAGGTGAAGTCGCGGTCGTCGGTGACGCCGGCTCGAATGTCCATGATCCCCGAGTAGAAGCGCTTGCGGAAGTCGATGTTGAGGAACGGATTGACCTTGGTGTTGATCTGCGGGGCGATGGTGATGTCGGAGGAGGGTGATAACACCTGGTAGTAGGGCTGCTCGTAGGAAAGGCCGCGCGCGCCCGAGACGGTGACCACCGGCAGCAGGAATCCGGACTTGCGGGTGGCCGATGGGTCGGCGGTGAAGAACGCCGGCAAATAGAGCACGCCCACGCCCTTCACCTGGATGACCGCGTCCTGGAAGTAGAGGGTGTGGCGACGCTTGTCCTCGACCACCTTGCGGGCGCGGATCGACCAGGTGGGCGCGTGGCCGCCGTTTTCAGCGCACACGGCGCACGGCGTGAAGATCACGCGATCGAGTTCGGTGATGTCGGTGTCGCGCCGCTCGGTGCGGGCGGCGGCGATCTTAATGTTGTCCTGCAGGCGAGCGGAGAAGCCGATCGCCACGCCCTCGCTCATGTCCTTGTCGAGGGTCAGGGCCTTGGCGAACTGGGCTGTGCCGTCGGCGTTGATGATCACCACATGACCCCTGGCGGTCACCACCCCGGTGTCGCGCTGATAGTCGACCTCGTCGGCGCGCAGCACACGGCCACGATAGCGCGCCTCCACCTTGCCCTCGGCGATGACCCTGTGATTGGCGTCGTCCTGGGTGAGGCTGTCGGCCTCCAGATAGAAGCCGCCACCCCGCAAGCCGTCATCGGGGGCCGGCGCGGCGGCCCTGGCCGGGGGGGTCATCATCCGAGCGAGCGGTTCGGCGGCCAGGGCGCTGCCGGCCATCAGCGCGGCGGCCACGCATAGGCCCGCAGTCGCTCGAACCCCGCCCAGATGCGCCACTCGCGGACCTTTCTCAACGCTCGGCCTCGCCCGTCCCCGCGAGTCAGCCATCTTCGGTATAGCAAAGGAGGGTTACGCCCGCCAAAAGCGCGAGCACAGGCGGCGACCAGGCGGCGAGGCTGGTGGGAATCACCTCGGCCGCGCCCAGCGCACCGCAGAATTCGTCGATGAAAAACAGCGTAAAGCCGATCGCCACCCCTAGCCCGACCAGCGCGGCCAGATCGCCAAGCCGCATCAGACGCAGCGAGAACGCCGCGCCCAGGGTGGCCATGGCGGCGAACAGCACCGGCGCGGCGATGAGTTGCTGCAGGCGCAGGCGATAGCCGCTGGCCGAGTATCCGGCCAGTTCGGCCGCGTGGATGGTCGAGGGCAGCCCCCAAAAGCCGACCGCGGCTGGTGAAACGAATTTTTCCATGGCCGTGCGGTGGTCGAGCAGCGAGGGGATCGAAATGCCCTCGGCATGCACCGAGCTCTCGCCAGGCAGGGATTCGCGCACATCGATCAGGCGCCAGTATCCGGGCATGAGCCGCGCCTCGGCCGCGTCCAGTCGCCGGGCGAAGGTCAGCTCGCCGGCTGAATCGACGTTCTCGATGAACACCGAGACGCCGCGCAGCCTGACCACATCATCCAAGGTGTCGTGAGCGCGGGCGTGAATGACCACCTGGCCGCGATCATCGCCCTGGCGCAGCCAGATTTCGTTGGGGCCGCTTTGGGGTCCCTCGGTGAGCACCGCCTGACGGTCCTCGAAGCGGCCATTGGCGGCCGCCGCCAGCGGGTTGAGAAAGCCGGCCGTGAGGATGCCAATGGCGAAGGCGGCGGCGGCGGCGGGAAAGACGAACCGCCAGGCCGATACGCCCGCCGCCCGCATGGCCACCAGCTCGCTGCGCCGGTTCATGGCCACGAAGGCGCCCATGGCGCCGAACAGAAA
The DNA here is from genome assembly GCA_035999625.1 of Caulobacteraceae bacterium. Lineage (GTDB taxonomy): Bacteria > Pseudomonadota > Alphaproteobacteria > Caulobacterales > Caulobacteraceae > Acaudatibacter. Next base: position 42,162 of record DASYGN010000009.1, read on the forward strand.
CACGAACGGCAGCAGTTGCAGCAGCACCGCGGGCGATTTGAGCAGGGTCAGGCCAAGCAGGTCGAGGAAGGAGAGGTCCAGGCGGCCACCCAGGGTGCGCGACAGCTCGACGAAGTCGACAAGCACGATCACCGAGGCGATGGCGGCGAACGCCGCGCCCACGCCGCCGAGGAAACGGGTGAGGACATAGACCTGCAGGCGCGCGCCCGAGGCTCTCATGCCGGCGCGCCGGCGAGTTCGAATTTGCGCTGCGCGCGAGCGAAGAACAGCAGCCTCAAGGCGATCGCCGTGGCCGCCAAGGGGATGACATACTGGAGGAGATTCAACGCCGGCGTCGAACTGGCCGCCGCCTGGACGCTGAAGCCCGCCACCCGCACGATTAGCGCCGCGCAGGCGACGATGGCGATTCGCGCGCCATATCCCATGCGGCTGAACGAGCCACCGATCACCGCCGCCAGGGCCATGGCCATGAAGGCGATATTGTACAGCGGGCCGGCCACGCGCGAATGGGCTTCGGCCAGCATCTTGCGTAGGTTGGCCCGCTCCCAGGCGCCGTTGAGGTCGGGGAACAGCAGTTCGTGCAGATACCGATCGGAGAGCTTGTAGATCACCGGCCTTTCCGGCGGCATCAACGGCCGGAGATCGAAAACGTACTGATCGAAGGCCAGGAAATTGAGCGCGCCGGCCTTGGAAATCTCCTGATTGGCCCCATGCCGGAGCAGCAACATCGGCGCATCGCCGCGCGTCTGCAGGCGCCCTTCCCTGGCCATCAGGGTGGTGTCGCGGCCGCTGGCGCTCTCGCGGTCGATGAACAGATTGTGGATGACGCCATCGTCATCCACCGATTGCGCGAACACGGTCACGCCGGGCGCCGGATGGGAGAACTTGCCCGGCCTGATCATCGTCCCGGCGATGTCGGCGCGCACGCCCTGCAGGGTCTGGCGCAACGCCCGATAGGATAGCGGCTGCACCCACAGGGTGAGGACCAGGCAGGCGAGGGTGGCGGCGCCGGCCAGTTGCATGGCCGGGGCGATGACCCGCCAGCGGCTCATGCCACCGGCGAAACAGATCACGATCTCCTGCTCGGTATGCAGGCGGTTGAGCGACACCAGGGCCCCGACCAGGACAGCGACCGGCAGGACCATGGCGATGAGTTGCGGCATGGCCAGGAAGATCACCTTGACGAAGGTGATCACGCTCTGGCGGTCGCTGACCAAAAGGTCGAGCGCTGACAGGCTTTCGCTGAGCAGGGCGACGCCCGATAGCGCCGCGGTCGCGAGCAGGCTCGGTCCCAGCAGTTCACGGAACAGGTAGCGATCGATCAACTGCATGGAGCTGAGATCGCACCCCCTGGAGGTTCACCGCGCGGCCGTCGGCAGGGGGTTTTAGGCGCGGCCAAGAGGGCCCGGCAATAGCCCCGAAGGCTCAGGGGGTCGGCGGCGTCTCACCGCGCAGGGTGGGGCCGAACACCCGGACGAAGGCGGTTTGGAGGGCCGCGTCGACATCAGCCATGGTCACGGCGACGCCGAGGGCCTCCAGGCTGGTCACTCCGTGGTCGGTGATACCGCACGGCACGATGCCGGAGAAATGGCCAAGGTCGGGGACGACATTGAGGCTCACCCCGTGGAAGCTGACCCAGCGCCTGAGCTTGACGCCGATGGCGGCGATCTTTTCCTCTCGCCCCGCGGTCCGCACCCACACCCCGACCCGGCCGCCGCGGTGCTCGCCGCGCACGCCCAGAGCGCGCAGAGCTTCGATCAGCCACGCCTCCAGCGCGGTCACGAACGCGCGCGCGTCGCGACGGCGGGCGCGCAGGTCGAGCATCACATACGCCACCCGTTGGCCGGGCCCATGGTAGGTGTATTGTCCCCCTCGGCCGCTGGCGAATACCGGGAACCTGCCCGGGGTGATCAAGTCCGCCGGCTTGGCCGAGACGCCGGCGGTGTATAGCGGTGGATGTTCCAGCAGCCAGACCAGTTCGCCGGCTGCGCCCTCGGCGATCGCCGCCGCCCGCGCCTCCATTGCCGCCACCGCGGCCGGGTAGGGCACGAGATCTTCCGAGCGCGCCCAGCCGACGCTTCCCGCGTCCGTTCTGACGAATGGTTCGATTGCGTCCATCGCTGGCCAGTTTGGCGCCGCCCGCCAGACCGCGCCAAGCGGCCTTCACAAGGAAGCGCCCATTTGCTACCCCGCGCGGCTCGCGATTTGCGGTCGTGGCGGAATTGGTAGACGCGCAGCGTTGAGGTCGCTGTGGGGTAACTCCCGTGGAAGTTCGAGTCTTCTCGACCGCACCAAGGCTCAATCGGTCATGAAGCGGTAGCCGACGCCGCTCTCGGTGGTGAGGTGTTTGGGCGCCGCTGCGTCATCCTCCAGCTTCTGGCGCAGGCGGCCGACGAACACCCTCAGGTATTGGACGTCCTCCGCGTTGGCCGGGCCCCAGACGGCGGTCAGCAGTTGGCGGTGGGTCAGCACCCGCCCGCCGCCCTCGGCCAGACGCGCCAGCAGGTCGTATTCCCGGGGCGACAGCTTCACGGGCTCGCCGCCGCGGGTCACCAGGCGGCGGCCAAGATCGATCGAGATATCGCCGGCGCGGATCACCGCGGGCGACCCCTTGCGGGCCAGGTGGTGACGCATCGCCACGCGCAGACGCGCCAGCAGTTCGCCGACGTTGAACGGTTTTTCGACATAGTCGTCGGCCCCGGCATCCAGCGCTTCAATCTTCTCGATTTCAGCGTCCCGAGCCGAAAGGATGACAATGGGGCCATCATAGAAGGCGCGGGCTCGCGTCAGGGCCTCCTTGCCGTCGAGATCGGGCAGGCCAAGGTCGAGCACCACCGCGTCCGGCGCCCGCCTGGCGATCGCCGAAAGGCCGGCGAGCGCCGTTTCGGCCCGTTCGGGCGCATAGCCGGCCGCTTCCAAGGCGGGGGCCAGGAAACGGTGCATCTGTGGCTCGTCGTCAACGATGAGCACTCTAGGTGGATGCCCGCTCATACAGCCGCCTTCTTCAGGCTGATCAGGATGCGCGTGCCGCGCGGGCCGTGGATTGGGCTGGCGGCGGCGATGCGCCCGCCCATCGCTTCGATGAATCCGCGGGCGATGGACAGCCCCAGGCCAGCCCCCTTGCGCTCGCTCCTGGCGCGGTCGCTCGGCTCGTCCAGGCGGCGGAACTTCTCGAAGATGCGTTCGATCTCCGCCTTGGGGATGCCAGGTCCTTCGTCCTCGATCGAGATGACGATGTTGGCGCGGTCCTCATAGACCGCGACCTCGATCGGCAGGCCGTCAGGGCTGTAGGCGATGGCGTTCTCCAGGATGTTGACCACCGCCTGCTCCAACAGGCCCGGATCGGCTTCCACATCGGCCAGCTGGGCGGGGAAGTCGCGGCTCAGCTCACGTGCGCCAAGGCGGCGCTCGATGCGGCCGATGGCGGCCGCCAGGACATCGCGCACGTCGGTCCATTCGCGCTTCGGATTGAGCGCCCCGCCCTCGAGCCTGGTCATGTCCAGAAGATCCCCGACATAACGGCTGAGGCGCTCGGCCTCCTCACGGATGCTGGCCAGCAGATCGGCGCGCACGCCAGGTTTCAGGGTCTTGCCATAGTCGATCAGAGTGCTGGCGGCGCCCAGGACTGTGGCCAGCGGGGTCCTCAGGTCGTGGCTGATCGAGTTGAGCAGCGCCGCGCGCAAGCGATCCGAGCGCCGCAGGGCCTCGTTCTCGACGTTGGCGGCGGCCAGTTCGGCCCGCTCCAGGGCCACCGCCCCCTGGTCCAGCATGGCCCCAACCAGACGCTCCTCGTCGAGTCCCGTGTGCGCGCCCATTTCCACGCCGGCCACTCCAGCGCGGCCGTTGACCCCGACCAGCGGGCGGAAGGTCCACGACATCTGCGGCAGGGTGCCGGTGCCGGCCCCGGCGGCCTCTCCCTTCTCCCACGCCCAGCGGGCGGCGGCCATCTCAGCGGTGGAAAGCTCGACTGCCTCGGGCGCGGCGGCAAGCACCGCGAGGCTTTCGCCGCGCGGCAACAAGACCACCGCCCGTCCGCCGGCGGCGGCCGAGGCCTGTTCGGCTAGGCTGGCGGCCGCCGCGGACTGGGTGGCGGCCCCTGAGAGTCGGCGCGAAGCGGCCAGCAAGGCGGTGACGGCCGAGGTGCGCTGGGCGCTGGCCCTGGCCTGGTCGCGCACGCGCCCGGTCAGATAGCCGGCCGCGCCCGCGACGGCGATGAAGATCACGAAGGTGATGACATCGGCGGCATGCCCGATGACGAATGAGAACCGCGGGTCGAGGAAAAAGTAGTTGTAGACCAGGATCGCCGCAGCGGCCGCGACCAACGCGGCTCTGAGGCCGAACGCCAGGGCCGCGCCCAGCACCCCGGCCAGGAAGATCATGCCGAGGTTGGCTCCCTCGGCGTAGCGGTCGAGGAGGGTGGCGACGCCGCTCGCGCCAGCCACGATCGCCAGGGCGCCGAGATCGCCGACCCAGGGCGAGGTCGTTCGGGGCGCAGAGACATCACCGCGGTCAGGCTCGGGCGCACCGGCGCTAACGAAATGCACCGCCGCTCCGCCGGCGCGGCGCAACACCTCGTGGCCAAGCGAACGGCCGAGAAGCACCCGCATCAGGCTGTCGCGCGACCTGCCCATGACGATCTGGGTGACGTTGTTGCGGCGCGCGAAGTCGAGAACGGTGCCTGGCAGGTCGGAACCGGTCAGGACGACCGTGGTGGCCCCGAGTTGCTCGGCGATGCGGAACGCCTCCTGGATGCGGCGCGGCTGGCGGGGGTCGGCGGCGGGCCGGTCGGAGCGTTCTATGTGCGCCACTGTCCATGGCGCGTCCATCATCAGGTCGGCCAGACGTCGCCCGGCTCGAACCAGGGAAGGCGCCGCGGCGTCGCCAGCGATCAGCACCAGGATGCGCTCCCCAGCCGCCCACGGACCCTCGATCCCCTGCCGGCGCATGGCGCCCATCAACTGGTCGTCCACCGTCTGAGCGGCGCGGCGCAAAGCCAGTTCGCGCAATGCGGTCAGGTTCTCGGGTTTGAAGAACCGCTCCCTGGCGAGGCGCGCGGTCTCCGGCAGATAGACCTTGCCGGCGGCCATCCGCTCGACCAGTTCTTCCGGCGTGAGGTCGACCAGTTCGATCTCGTCGGCCTCGGAGAGCACCTTGTCAGGAATGGTCTCGCGCACCCGAACGCCGGTGATTTTCCACACCACGTCCACGAGGCTCTCGAGGTGCTGGACGTTAAGCGTGGTCCATACATCGATGCCGGCGGCGAGCAGTTCCTCGGTGTCCTGCCAGCGCTTGGGATGGCGCGAGCCGGGCACGTTGGTGTGGGCGAATTCGTCCAGCAGCAAGACCTTGGGCCGGCGGCCCAGCGCGGCGTCGAGGTCGAATTCGGTGAGCTGTCGGTCGCGGTAGGCGATCGTCGCCCGCGGCAGAACCTCGAAGCCCTCGAGCAACGCCTCGGTTTCCGCTCTCCCATGGGTCTCGGCGACGCCGACGACCACATCGACCCGCTCGGCCAGCCGCCGTCGCCCGGCGCTCAGCATCTCGTAGGTCTTGCCGACTCCAGGCCCCATGCCGAGGTAGACCTTGAGCCGACCACGGCCCTGGCGCTTGACCTGCGCCAGCAGGGCGTCGGGATCGGGCCGGACCGGGTCGGCGATGGTCATGGCTCCTTAAGGGTGAGGCATTGGGTGTCGATCGTCGAGGGCGAGGTTGACGGCCAGCACATTCACGCGCGGCTGGCCGATGAAGCCCAGGTCCGGTTGAACCACGTGGGCCCAGATGAGGGCTCGCACGGCCTCCGGCGAGGCGCCGCGGGCTTTGGCGACCCGTTCGACCTGGAGCAGGGCGTAGGCGGGCGAGATGTCAGGATCCAGGCCGGAAGCGGAAGTGGTAATGGCGTCATCGGGAATCTCCTGGTGGCCATCGTCGGCCCGCAGCTGAGCGGCGGCGATCTTGATGCGTTTGGCGAGATCGGGATTGAGCGGCCCAAGGTTAGAGCCACCGGAGTTGGTGGCGTCGTAGCCATTGCCGGCCGCTGACGGACGGGGATGGAGGTACTGCGGGCGGCTGAACCGTTGCGCGATCAGCGCTGACCCCACCACCTTGCCTGAGCTGCCGCGCACCAGGCTGCCTTGCGCCTGGGTCGGAAACACCGCGTCGGCGATCCCGGTGACAACGAGCGGGTAGGCGAGGCCGAACAGGATCGTGAACAGGATCGCGGAGACGACGGCGGGGCGGAGATCTGAGGTCATGACGATGCTCAGGCGAGGTGGATGGCGGTGATCAGGATATCGATGAGCTTGATGCCGACGAACGGCGCGCTTACCCCGCCCAGGCCGTAGATCAGGAGGTTGCGCTGCAGCAGGCGCGAGGCCCCGATCGGGCGATAGCGCACGCCTTTCAAGGCCAGCGGGATCAGGGCGATGATGATCAGGGCGTTGAAGATCACCGCAGAGAGGATGGCGCTCTGGGGATTGGTCAGGCCCATGACGTTGAGCGCGCCGAGCGCCGGGAGCGAGGCGACGAAGATGGCCGGGATGATGGCGAAATACTTGGCCACGTCGTTGGCGATCGAGAAAGTGGTCAGCGCCCCGCGGGTGATCAGCATCTGTTTGCCGACCTCGACGATCTCGATGATCTTGGTCGGGTCGGAGTCGAGGTCGACCATGTTGCCGGCCTCGCGCGCGGCCTGAGTGCCGGTTTGCATAGCCACGCCGACATCGGCCTGCGCGAGAGCGGGCGCGTCGTTGGAGCCATCGCCGCACATGGCGATCAGGCGGCCCTTGGCCTGCTCGGCGCGGATCAGGCGCAGCTTGTCCTCGGGCGTCGCCTCGGCCAGGAAGTCGTCGACCCCCGCCTCCGAGGCGATGGTGGCCGCGGTGACCGGGTTGTCGCCAGTGATCATCACCGTGCGCAAGCCCATGCGGCGCAGGTCCGCGAAGCGCTCCTTGACCCCGGCCTTGACCACGTCCTTGAGGTGGATGACGCCCATGAGGACGCCGTCCTTGCTGACCGCCAGGGGCGTGCCGCCAGCGCGGGCGATGCGGTCGACGGCGCTGCTGAAATCGGCCGGGGCGTCAGCCGGGGCGAGGTCGACCAGCTGGAGGATCGAATCCACAGCCCCCTTGCGCCAACTCGTCCCGTCAGCGTCCAGGCCCGAGAACCGGGTGGTGGCGCTGAACGGCACCGGATTGGCGCCGTTCGGGACTTGGGCGGTCAGGCCGTTCGCCTGGGCCAGATCGATGATCGAGCGCCCCTCCGGGGTCTCGTCGGCCAGTGAAGCCATCAACGCCGCCGCCAAGGCGGTGTCAGCGGCCACGCCGGGCGCGGGAATCACCTCGACGGCGAGGCGATTGCCGTGGGTGATGGTGCCGGTCTTATCGAGCAGCAGGGTGTCGACATCGCCCGAAGCTTCGACCGCCCGGCCCGAGGTGGCGAGCACGTTGACCTTCAGCAGACGGTCCATGCCGGCGATGCCGATGGCCGACAGCAGGCCGCCGATCGTTGTCGGGATGAGGCAGATGAACAGCGCTCCCAGCACCAGCGGATCGAGATTGACGCCCGAGTAGCTACCGAGGCCCAAAAGGGTGGCGACGGCGATCAGGAACACCAGAGTAAGGCCAGCCAAAAGCACGGTCAGCGCCAGTTCGTTCGGCGTCTTGCGGCGCTCGGCCCCTTCGACCATGGCGATCATGCGGTCGAGGAAGGTTTCGCCGGAGCTGGCGGTGATGCGCACCTTGATCCAATCGGAAACTACGGTCGTGCCGCCTGTCACCGCCGAGCGGTCGCCGCCGGATTCGCGGATCACCGGCGCGGACTCGCCGGTAATCGCCGCCTCATTGACCGAGGCCACGCCCTCGATGATCTCGCCATCGGAAGGGATGATGTCGCCCGCCTCGACCAGGACAAGGTCGCCGACGCTGAGCTTGAATGCCGAGGTTGGCACCGTGATCTCGCCGACCATCAGCTTGGCTTTGACCTCAACGCGCTGGGCGCGCAGGGCGTCGGCGGCGGCCTTGCCACGGCCCTCGGCGATGCTCTCGGCAAAGTTTGCGAACACGACTGTGAACCAAAGCCACAGCGCGATCTGCAGCGCCCACCACGGAAAAGCGCCGCGCCAGAAGGCGTCGATGGTTGACACCGTCGCCAGCGCCGCCACCACCTCGGTGGCAAGGATCACCGGATTGCGCGCGAGCCGGCGAGGGTCGAGCTTGACGAAGGAATCCAAGACCGCCCGCCGGAGAACCGACGGATTGAGGTTGGTTCCGGCGATCGCCGATCGCCGGCGGCCTTGGCCAAGATGGACATCGAGTGTGGTCACGGAGCCCTCAGCGGGTGGCCGCGAGCACCTGGAAGTGCTCGACGATGGGACCGAGCGCCTGGGCCGGGAAATACTGCAGGCCGCCCATGATCAGGATGACGCCCACCAACAGGCTTACGAATATGGGACCGTGCGTGGGCAGAGTGCCGGCGGTGGGCTCGAGCTTCGGCTTGGCGGCGATCGAGCCGGCCATGGCCATCACTGGAACGATGTAGGCGAAGCGCCCAATCAGCATGGCGATACCAAGGGTGGTGTTCCAGTAGGGTGTGCTGGCGTTCAGGCCCGCGAACGCGGAGCCGTTATTCCCGGTCGCCGAGGAATAGGCGTAGAGCACTTCCGAAAGGCCGTGCGGGCCAGGGTTGGCCAGAGACTTCAGGGCCGCCGGGGTGACCGCGGCCACGGCCGCGAAGCCCAGGATCGACACCGGCAGGATCAGCACCGCCAGCATGGCGAACTTAATCTCGCGGGCCTCGATCTTCTTGCCGAGGTATTCCGGCGTTCGCCCCACCATCAGCCCAGCCGCGAACACCGCGATCAGGGCCATCACCACCATGCCGTAGAGGCCCGAGCCGACCCCTCCGGGCAGGATCTCGCCCAGCTGGATCATGAACATCGCCGCCCCGCCGGCCAGCGGCATGTAGCTGTCGTGCATGGCGTTGACGCCGCCATCCGATGCTCCGGTAGTGAACGCTGTCCACACTGCCGTCGAAGGCGCGCCGAACCGCACCTCCTTGCCTTCCATGTTGACGAGGGTGCTGGCGTGGACCGCCTGCATGGCCGGGGCCGGCTGGGTCTCGGCCCAGTAGACGACGCCAGCGGCGGCGACAATGAACAACACCATCACCGCGCCCAAGGCCAAGGCATCCTTGCGGGCCATGGCCACGAGCCCAAATGCGACCAGGCAGGCGTAACCAACCACGTTCATCTCGATCATCTCGATGAGGTTGGTCAGCGGTGTGGGATTCTCGAACGGGTGGGACGAGTTGGCGTTGAAGATGCCGCCGCCGTTAGTGCCGAGCTGCTTGATCGCCTCCTGGCTGGCGGTCGGATAGAGCGCGATCGCCTGCCGTCCGCCTTCGAGCGTCATGGCCTCGACATGGCCGGTCAGCGTTTGCGGCACGCCCAGGGCGACCAACGCCAGCGCGACAACGAGGGACAGCGGCAGCAGAATCCACAGGCTGATGCGGGTGAGGTCGACCCAGAAGTTACCCAAGCCCTCGCCGCGATTGGCGGCGAAAGCCCTGGCCACAGCAGCGGCGATGGCGATGCCGGCCGCGGCCGAGAGGAAGTTGTGGGTGGTCAGCCCGGCCATCTGCGAGAAGGCCGAGAGGGTTTGTTCCGGGGAGTAGGACTGCCAGTTGGTGTTGGTGACGAAGCTGATCGAGATGTTGAACGCCAGGTCCGGGCTGCAGCCTTTGAAGTGCTGCGGATTGAACGGAAGCAGATCCTGGAGGCGCAGGATCAGATACAAGATCACGAAGCTGGCGATGCTGAAGGCCATCAGCGAGGCAAGATAGCCGAGCCAGTTTTGTTCGACCTTCGGGTCGATGCCGAAGGCGCGATACAGGCCGCTCTCCACGGGCCGGAATACTGGATCGAGCCAAGTGCGCTCGTCCTTCCAAACCCTGGCCATGTACAGGCCAAGCGGCCAGGCCAGCGCCACCGTGATGGCGGTCGTGAACAGGATCTCGGACCAGCCTCGGGTGTCCACGTCGGGCCTTCTCGCCTAAAACTTGTCGGGTCTGAGGAGGGCGGCGATCATGTAGGCGGCCACTCCGGCGGCGGCCAAGCCGTAGAGCAGCAGGACGAGCATCGCCTAGGCTTTCCGGAGCAGAGCGCCGTAGCCGATGAACAGCGCCAGCGCGCCGACCCCAAGGGCCAGATAGAAGACATCAAGCATCACCGCCTCCGCAGTAAGCGAGGGCAGGTCTAGCGCCGATCAACGTAACGATACTGTAGGCGATCACGCTCCAGAGGATAACGGAAGCGTAAACGATGGCGACGCTCGCGGTCAGCCGCCGAAGAGCCTCCACTGCCCTTCGGAGATGACGTCGACCTTGCCTTCGACCACTCTGATCGCGGTGTCGTCGCAGATGGCGTAGGCCGGATTGCCGAGGCTGGCCGCCCACCGTTCCGCCTCGGCCATGGTGTTCTCCGGCAGAGCCGGATGATCGAGGTGCGGAAAGATCGAGAATTCGACCATGCCCAGCGCCTGATCGACGCCGCTCGGCGGCGCCCAACCGATGAACGCCTCGCCAATCCGAGGGCTCATCACCATGCTCCCGGCGCTCAACCCCACCCACACCTTGTCGGGCCACACTGGCAGCAGGTCCGCCAGGCCCGACTCCCTCATCCAGTGGGCGAGATAAAGGGCGTCTCCGCCGTTCACCAGCAGGACATCCGCCGCCTGGACCCAGGAGACCCAGCGATCCTTGCTGATGCTTGGGAGCGCCGCGAGCTCCAGCACCCCGAGCGACTTCCACCCGAGCTCACACATCGGCGTGGCAGCGCGCCCGGTGATGAACCGCCAGGCCCCGCCGGGGCTGCCCTGCGGGTGGCCATATCCCGCCGTGGGAATGCACAGAGCGTCGGCTGCCTCGATCGGCCTGTCCAGAAGCTCGACCAGCGCATCCCGGATGCTACCGTTCTTGATGCCCGCCGATGTGAGCAGCAGCTTCATGTGATCTCCCCCAGACCTAGACCAGACCAAACAGACGGGAAGCGCGGATTAAAGCCTAGGGCGTCGGTCCGTTACCCTGCTGCTTTTCCTTCCCCTTTTGCGCGGCGTCCTCGGCCTTCGCCTTGGCGGCTTCAGCCCGAGCTTGCGCCTGGCGCGCCTGTGCCTGGGCGGCCTGCGCCTGGTGCGCCTGCGCGTCCGCCTGATGCTGCGCCTGCATCTGCTGCTGACGCGCCTGGCCTTCGGCCTGCTGGCGCGCCTGGGCCTCGGCCTGTCGGCGCGAGGCTTCCTGCTGGGCCCTGGCCTGGCCCTCGGCTTGCGCCCGCGCCTGAGCTTGCGCCTGCATCTGCTGCTGACGCGCCTGACCTTCGGCCTGCTGGCGCGCCTGGGCCTCGGCCTGTCGGCGCGAGGCTTCCTGTTGCGCCCTGGCCTGGCCCTCGGCTTGCGTCCGCGCCTGAGCTTGCGCCTGCATCTGCTGCTGGCGGGCCTGGGCCTCGGCTTGTCGGCGCGAGGCTTCCTGCTGGGCCCTGGCCTGGCCCTCGGCTTGCGCCCGCGCCTGAGCTTGCGCCTGCACCTGCTGCTGGCGCGCCTGGGCCTCGGCCTGTCGGCGCGAGGCTTCCTGTTGCGCCCTGGCCTGGCCCTCAGCCTGCGTCCGCGCCTGCGTCTGCTGTTGGCGGGCCTGGGCCTGGCCCTGCGCCGCCTGCGCGCGCCGCGCCGCATCCGCCTGCGCGGCGGCTTGTCGAGCGCGCGCGGCATCTTGGGCCTGGCGGGTGGCCGCCGCCTGAGCCTGACGGCTGGCCGCCTCCTGCTGAGCTTTTGCCTGCGCCTGGATCTGCGCCTGGTGCGCCGCCGCCTGGGCCGCGGCCTGCTGCTGGGCGCGCAGCGCCGCCTGCTGCCGGGCCAACGCTGCAGCCTGGGCTTGCGCCTGCTGTGCGGCTTGGGCGGTCCCGGCCTGTTTCGCTTGCGCCTGCAGGGCCGCCTGACGCGCGGCGAGTTGAGCCTGCTGGTTGGCGAGCGCGCTTTTCTGAGCTTCCGCCTGGGCCTGGGCCTGTTGCGCCGCCTGCATCCGGGCCTGCTGCGTAGCGATCGCCTGTTGCGCCGCGCTCTGCCGCACGGCCGCCTGCTGGGCGGCTTGCTGGGTGGCGAAGTTGGGTCCGGCGGGCGGCGGCTGGTTATGATGTCCGCCTAGCAAGGCCGCTCCCGCCACGGCGCCGCCGGCCAACCCGGCCGCGGCCAGCGCGGCGTCGCGGTCGTGGGCCGCCTGCTGCGCGTTGTTGGTCGCCTGATCATAGCGATAGGCCTCGGCTTCGCGGCGATACCGTTCCTGGCGCCAGTCGTTCTGGTCGGGCGGGGCGTTCTGATCGTGATAGGCGCGCCAATCGGGATTCTGGTCCCGCGCGGCCAGCCATTGCGAGCGCTCGCTGTCGATGCCCTGGCGCCGCGCGTTCCACTCGCCGCGATAGACTCCGTAGTGACGGCTGTGTCGCGATGCGTCGCGCAGTTGGCGTCCGCGCCAGAAAACTCGGCCGGCGTCGCCCGCCTGGCGCTGCTCGTATTGCGGTCCCAGGGCGTTGCCGTAGCGGTCGTAGACCGTCACCAGGTCCCCGCCCTGATAGCCGTAGCTATAGTCGGGGTCGCGCACATAGTAGGGCTCTTCCGAACCCGGCTCGTAGTAATAGTAGCGATCGCCGCCGTCGGGCAGGGGCTCGACCACGGTCTCATAGCCGTTGTCGCCCTGCCAGGCCCACGGCCGACTGCCGGCATAGTCGAAGGCGTAGTCCGGCGGCGCATCGCCGAAGCCGTAGGCGGCGCGACCGGCGCGCTCGGCGAAGGCGTAGCGGTCGCGAGGCGTTGCCGCTTGGCGCAGCCCGATGGCATGCGGCGGCAGCGCGGTCACCGGCGGCGCCGGCGCGGCGGGCGGCAGGGGCTGGTCGGAGAGCGGAACCGTGGCCACCGGCGCCGCCGCGCTCGCCACGTTGGCCGGCGGCGTCGCCGCCTTGTTGCAGGCGCTGGCCAGGCCGGCGATCAGCATCGCCAGCGCCAGACGGGAAGAATGCCCCAGCAGAAGATTGCGTCTCATCCGTTCAAGCTCCTTCGAATGTCTCGTCCCATGGACGATAAACGCGCGACACATGGCAAGGTTGGTGTCAACCGCGCCTGAACCCTTTGGTCAGGATTCATTCATCGGCCGGCGAGCGCGCCTGTGCTAGAGGCCGGCGATGATGGCAAACCATGGCCCGATGATGGATTTTGGCCTCGGTGAGACCGCCGAGGCGATCCGCGAGACCACCGCCCGTTTCGCCGCCGATCGGATCGCCCCGATCGCTGCCGAGATCGACGCCTCCAACACCTTTCCGCGCCATCTGTGGCCGCCCATGGGTGCGCTCGGCCTGCACGGCATCACCGTGGAGGAGGAATTCGGCGGTCTGGGCCTGGGCTACTTGGAACACGTCGTGGCCATGGAGGAGGTCTCGCGCGCTTCCGCCTCGGTAGGCCTCTCCTACGGCGCCCATTCGAACCTGTGCGTCAATCAGATACGCCGGTGGGGAAGCGATGAGCAGAAGCGCCGTTACCTGCCGGCGCTGATCAGCGGCGAGCACGTCGGCGCCCTGGCGATGAGCGAGGCGGGCGCCGGCTCGGATGTCATCTCCATGCGCCTCAAGGCCGAGCGCCGCGGCGATGGCTACCGGCTCAACGGGGCCAAGTTCTGGATCACCAACGCGCCGCACGCCGACACCCTGGTGGTGTACGCCAAGACCGATCCCGAGGCCGAGAGTCGCGGCGTCACCGCCTTCATCATCGAAAACACGTTCAAGGGCTTTTCCTGCTCCAAGAAGCTCGACAAGACGGGCATGCGCGGCTCCGATACCGGCGAGCTGGTGTTCGAGGACTGCCAGGTTCCGGCCGAGAATGTGCTGGGGCCGGAGAACGGCGGAGCCGGTGTGCTGATGAGCGGTCTCGACTATGAGCGGGCGGTGCTGGCGGGCGGTCCGCTGGGGATCATGCAGGCCTGCCTGGACGCGGTCCTGCCCTACGTGCGCGAGCGGCGCCAGTTCGGCCGCCCGATCGGCGCCTTCCAGCTGATGCAGGGCAAGATCGCCGACATGTATGTCGCCCTCAACTCGGCCAGGGCCTACGTCTACGCCGTGGCGCGCGCGTGCGATGCCGGCCACACCACCCGTTTCGACGCCGCCGGGGCGATCCTTCTGGCATCCGAAAACGCGGTGCGGACTTCGCTCGAGGCCATCCAGGCGCTGGGCGGCGCCGGCTATCTCAAGGAGTTCCCCGTGGAACGGTATCTGCGCGACGCCAAGCTCTACGACATCGGGGCCGGCACCAACGAGATCCGGCGTTTTCTGATTGGCCGCGAACTGGTGGGAGCATGAGGGCGGCGATGCTTGCCGCGCTCGCCACGCTGATCGCCGGCGGCGCCGCGGCCCGCGAGGCATGTCCCACCGGACTGCATCCGGTGACCACAGCGGAACTGTTCTTCGGCGCCGATGTTCCTGGCGGCGGCCGGATCAGCGACGAGGACTGGGCGAAATTCCAGGGGGAAGAGATCACTCCCAGATTCCCCGAGGGTCTGACCACCTGGGACGCCGATGGCCGTTGGCGCACGCCCGCTGGCGTCGAGACTCATGAGAAGTCGCGCGTCTTGTTGTTGATTATGACCGACAGGCGCGGGGCGCGGGCCAAGCTCGACGCCCTGATGGGCGCCTATAAGGCGCGCTACCATCAGCTGTCGGTGGGTCTTGTCGAGCACCGCGACTGCGCGGCCTTCTGAAACGCGAGGGGCCGGCCCGTGCGGACCGACCCCTCCATCGTCGTGACCGCGGTCGGCGGGCGCTTTGAGCGCCGGCGTTCCGCGACCTGATCCTTCAGTGCGCCGCAGGCGCCGTCAGGAGCGAGCCTCCGTCAAAAGGCTCCAGGCCGCATGCGACCGCAGTTGGAGACAATGAGACACTGGACCACCTCCTTTCAGCTGTTGGCGACAGAAACCCCAATATGGACGGGCCCGGGTCGAGTCGCAATTCCGGTCAGCTTGACATTGCCCAGGGGCCATGGCCCTTCCGCGCCTCCCAACTGACTGGAAAGCCTTCGTGATGCACGCCTATCGCAGCCACACCTGCGGCGCTCTTCGCCTTCAGGATGTGGGCGCGAGCGTCCGCCTCTCGGGCTGGATCCACCGCAAGCGCGACCACGGCGGACTGCTGTTCGTCGACCTGCGCGACCACTATGGCCTCACCCAGTTGGTGATCCATCCAGGCGCCACCGGATTCGCCGAACTTGACCGCGCGCGGCCGGAAAGCGTGGTCAGGGTCGATGGCGAGGTGATCGCGCGCACGCCTGACACCGTCAACGCGGCGCTCGGCACCGGCGAGATCGAGGTCGCGGTGCGCGCCGTCGAAATCCTCTCGCAAGCCGGCGAGCTGCCCCTGCCGGTGTTTGGCGAACCCGACTATCCCGAGGAGATCCGGTTCAAGCACCGGTACCTCGATTTGCGCCGCGAGACCCTGCATCGCAACATCGTGCTGCGCTCCAAGGTCATCGATTCCATCCGCCGGCGGATGATCGACCAGGGTTTCCTGGAGTTCCAGACGCCGATCCTGACCGCCTCCTCGCCCGAGGGCGCGCGCGACTTCCTGGTCCCCTCGCGCACCCATCCCGGTCGCTTCTACGCGCTTCCCCAGGCCCCACAGCAGTTCAAGCAGCTGCTGATGGTCGCCGGGTTCGACCGCTATTTTCAGATCGCGCCTTGCTTCCGCGACGAGGATTCTCGCGCCGACCGCTCGCTCGAGTTCTATCAGCTCGACGTGGAGATGAGCTTCGTCACCCAGGAGGACGTATTCGCGGCCATCGAGCCGGTGCTGCATGGGGTGTTCGAGGAGTTCGCCGACGGCAAGCTGGTGACTCCGCATCCGTTCCCGCGCGTCCCCTACCGCGAGGCCATCGCCAAGTACGGCAGCGACAAGCCGGACCTGCGCAATCCGCTGGTCATGCAGGATGTGTCCGAGCCTTTCCGAGGTGGTGACTTTGGCCTGTTTGCGCGCCTGCTGGAGGCGCCCCGGGGGGCCATCTGGGCGATTCCCGCGCCGGGCGGCGGCGCGCGCGCCTTCTGCGACCGGATGAACGCCTGGGCCCAGGGCGAGGGCCAGCCGGGGCTGGGCTACATCTTCTGGCGGGAGGAAAGCGGAACCACCGGGGCCGCCGGGCCCATCGCCCGCAATCTCGGTCCTGAGCGGACCGAGGCGTTGAGGGCGCAGCTCGGCCTGAAGGTCGGCGACGCGGCGTTCTTCGTCGGCGGTGATCCGGCGGCGTTTGCCAAGTTCGCCGGCCTGGCGCGGACCAGGATCGGCGAGGAGTTGAAGCTGATCGACGAGAACCGGTTCGCCTTCTGCTGGGTGATCGACTTCCCGATGTTCGAGTTCAACGAGGAAGCCAACCACGTCGACTTCTCGCACAACCCGTTCTCGATGCCGCAGGGGGAGCTGGAGGCGCTGAACACCCAGGATCCGCTCGAGATCCTGGCCTATCAGTACGACATCGTCTGCAACGGCTACGAGCTCTGTTCAGGTGCGATCCGCAACCATCGGCCGGAGGTCATGCTGCGCGCCTTCGAGATCGCCGGCTACAGCCAGCAGGCGGTGGAGGAGGAGTTCGCCGGCATGCTGGGCGCCTTCCGCCATGGCGCCCCGCCGCACGGCGGCCTGGCCCCGGGGATCGACCGCATCGTCATGCTTCTGGCCGGCGAGCAGGCGATCCGCGAGGTGATCGCCTTTCCCTTGAACCAGCAGGGTCAGGACCTGCTGATGAACGCCCCGGCGCCGGTGCGCGAACGCCAATTGAAGGAGCTGCACATCCGCGTGCAGCCGCCGCTAAAAGCCTAGGAAAAACAGTCGACGGCGACCGTGTCCGCCGCAAACCCTGGCGCTAAGACCATTGGGAAGCCGGGTGCGGGCGTCGCCGCAGGCGCTGTCGAGTTGGCGCTGGGTCAGATTGCGCGCGCCCTGCAGGTCGGCGCCGGAAAGCGTGGCCCCGTCGAGGACAGCGCCGGCGAGGTTCGCGTTCTTGAGATTGACGTCGGTGAGGTTGGCGTCGGTGAGGTCGGCGCCTTCGAGCCTGGCGTCCTGAAACGAGGCGTCCTGAAAGCGCCCGGAGACCATCACTGCGTGAGCGAAGACCCCGCGCGAAAAGTTGGCCCCCTCGGCGTCGATGCGGGTCAGGTTCGAGCCGGAGAAATCGATGCAGTTGGCCAGAGTGTGGCTGAGGTTGGCGTTGATCAGGTTGACCCCGTGGGCCTCGAGGCCGGCGATGTTGGCGTCGGCGAAGTTGGCCAGCAGAAAATTACCGCCGATCATCTGAGCGCCGCGGATGTCGGCCCTTTCCAGGTTGGCGCCGGTGAAGGTCGCGCCCATGAAGCTGGCGCCGCGCAGGTCGGCTCGCTCCAGATTGGCCCCAGCAAAGTCGGAGCCGACGAATTTCGCCCCCACCAGGCGCCGTCCGGCGAGAGCGCAGTTCCGGCAGGCGCCGCCGAACGAGACCAGCCGCGGCACCTCCGAAGCGTCCGACTGAGCCAGGGCTTGGCCGGCGGCGCCCATGAGGCCAAGCGCGGCCAGCGCCGCAACGGCTTTGCCCCTGATCCTGCGTACCTCGGCCTTCAATGCATCAGTCTCCGCCGCGCCTTGCGCAGGTGGTTCTGGCGCGAGCGTAACGCATAGACCAGTGAAAACGCCTTAATGTCCACATCGGGCCAGGCGTCACCCATCCACCTCGCCCCCGGCGGCGCGGCGCGCGCCGCAGTTTTCGCACACCAGGCCGGCGCCTTTGCGCACCATGGCCGCGTCACCGCAGGTCGGGCACACCTCGGCCGCCCGCGGGCTGGCTCTGGTGGGCAGGAAGACCAGATTGTCGGGCGCGGCGCCGCGGGAAAAGCCGCGCGAAATATAGCGCTTCAGCCGCTCTGGATCGGCGCCGGACTCCAGGCCGTCCTTGTCCAGATGCGGAGGATCGACCTGGGCCAGGTCCGTGCGCCCGAGGTACGAGACCCCCAGTTCGCGGAACACGTAGTCGATGATCGATGTCGCCGAGCGGATCTGATCGTTGCCGTTCACCGGGCCGGCGGGATCGAACCTGGTGAACAAGAAGGCGTCGACGAACTCCTCCAGCGGCACGCCGTACTGGAGCCCGATCGAGACGGCGACCGCAAAGTTGTTGATCAGTGAGCGGAAGGCCGCGCCTTCCTTGTGCATATCGATGAAGATTTCGCCGAGTTCGCCGTCGTCATATTCGCCGGTGTGCAGATACACCTTGTGACCACCGACGGTGGCCTTCTGGATGTAGCCCTTGCGCCGGTCGGGCAAGCGATGGCGGCTGCGGCCGACCTCGACCACCCGCTCGACGATGCGTTCCGCCGGCGCCTCGACCGGGCGCGCCTCCGGAGCCTCGGGACAGGCGAGGGCGAAATTCGCCGGCGGCCCCGCGCGCCGCAGCCGGATAGCCCGCGCGCCGGCGGCCCGCGCCAGTGTTTCGAGGCGGACGGCGTCATCCAAAGTGGCGCAGAATGGCAGGTCCAAGCTCAGCACCGGCGGGGCATCGACGCCAGCCTCGATCGCCGCCGCCATCGCCGCCAGCGCGTCCAGGCCGAGCTGGTCCCTGCCGGCGAACACCGCCCTCTGGCTCGGGGTCAGAAAGTCCGCAGCCGCGAGGTCGGCGGCCCCGAACACGAAGGCCTCGGCGGCGCTCACCTCCTCCGGGGCGAGGCCAGCGAAGGCCAGGGTGTCGAACATCGGCCCCGGGGTCGCGCCCAGCACATCGCGAACGAAGCCCTCGCCAATCACCTCGGGCGCGAAGGCTTGCGCCAGGCTGACCGCTCCGGCCGCCAGCGCCGCCTCGGCGGCGGCCAGCTCATGATCGGTGAGACCGGCGCTCTGCAGCGCAGTCAGGCCCGGCGCCTCAGCCAGGCTGCGGGCGCCGGTGAGATGCGCCTGCGCTTGTTCGACGTCGGCGCCCAGCCTCGCCAGCCCGATGGCGGCGCACTCATCCACCGCCCAGAAGGTGGCGCCCTCGGCCGTCTCGACCCGCCGCCTGGGGCCGATCCAGGGCTCGAAACCGACCGAGCGGCCACCGAGCCGCAGACTGATTTCCGCATCGGCCGCCGCCGACAGGATCTGGCGGTTGAGACCCACTTCTCTCAACGCCGCGATCTCGGCCGCGCAGCTTCGCGCCGCGGCGTGCGCCCTGGCCCAGATCGCCTTGGCCCGCGCGCGCCCGTGGGTGGAATCATACGCCAGGCCCTCGCTGACCAGGGTCTCGGCGATGCCGGCGAGGCGCAGTGACAGCGGTCGCGCGTCGCGGCGCATATAAGCCTCGGCCGGCGTAGCGGTGAAGCCGGCCGCGCCGTCGATCTCCAAGGCCAGCGTCAGGATACGCACCGACGCCTCGAGGTCGGCGGAGGCGGTCAAAGCGGTCACGTCCAGGGCCGCCGAGGGGGCGATGCGGTCCCAGAGGAGGGTCCTGGCGTCGGCCTCGCTGAAGGCGATGGTCACCGCGCCGGTCGTCCAGCCGAGCGCGGTGGCGCCAAGGTGCGGCTGGTCGGCGATCACGACCGCGGGCGGCGCATCGATATCGACCGGGGCCCCGGCGCGGGCCAGGGCGATGGCGTCGGCGATGTCGGCATCGGCGAGTCCGGCGGCGCGAGCATCGCGAACCGCTCTGGCCAGGGCCGGATTGGCCGATGGATCGGCGCAGGCCTCACCCTCGCAGCGGGCGATGGCGGCGGCGATCGCTCGCCGTCGCTCGGCGGCCACGCCGCCGAGGGGCGCAAACACCAGCGCCTCGCTCCGCGGGATGGCCAGCGGCGGGGCGGCGACCGGATCGAAGGCCAGCGGATTGATCCGCGCGCCGAAGGCTAGCGTCGGCCCTGGCGCCGCCGCGCCATGGACGAACAGCGTCAGCAGGGCGCGCCGAAAGGCGAGGGCCTCGGGGGCGGTGAAGATGTTGAGGGCCAGGCCCCACAGGGCCAGTCGGCGGCTGTAGCGGTCCGGGCCGCCGCCAAGCAGCGGATCGGCCGGCGCGGTCAGCTTGCCGCGACCGGTCCCGCGGGGCTCGTCGGTGGGCAGGCCATCGGCCCAGTCGAGCCAGGCTTCGACGCGGGCGTTGGTCCATGCGCCGGGGGCCAGCACCTCCTCGACCTTGCCGGCGCGTTCGATGACGCGCGTTTCGAGCTCCGGGCGCTGTCCGAACCTGGGGACAACCACAGCGACACCCATGGCGCTCCTCCGACGATAACGCTCGGAGGCTAGGCCGGCGGCGCGACTGCCGCAACAACATCTTGCGGCATCTGCGTCATGGTCCGCAAGATGTTGCGCGACGGCGGTTGGCTGGACGCCGCGGCGGGCGAGACCTATAAGCCGCCCCCATGGGCTTCCTCAAAGCGATCTTCACCTGGTGGAATGGGGCCACCATCGGGGCCACTTGGCAGATCAAGAAGGGGGCCAAGCTGGTCGGCGAGGACGAAGCTGGCAATCGCTACTATGAGACCGTCGATCCCCGCTGGAACTATGACGGCCGAAATCGCCGATTTGTGATCTACAAAGGCTACGCCGACGCGTCCCGGGTGAGCGCCGACTGGCATGGCTGGCTACACCACACCTTCGCCGAACCGCCGACGCGCGCGCCGCTGCCCAGGCGGACATGGGAGAGGGATCACGAACCCAATCTCACCGGCACCCTGCGCGCCTGGCGACCCAAGGGCTCGATCGCGCGCGGCGGCGAGCGCGCCGGGGCAAGTGGAGATTATCAGGCGTGGATGCCCGACTAGTCCTGGCGATGGCGGTGAGCGCCGGCCTCACGGCGGTGGCGTTGCCGCTTGCCCACGCTCAGCAGACCGGGGATGACACCTCTCCGCCGACAATCCTCGTCCCGCCACCCGAGGCCCCGACGGTCAACGAGGCCGGCGCGCCGATAATTCTCCCGCCGCCGGCCAATGAAACCGCGCCCATGCCAGCACCGGCGCCGACCCACCGACCGGCGGTCGCCGAAAAGCCGCCCGGCCCGCCGCCGCCTCCGCCTGGCCCGCTGCGCAGCCCGACGGCGATCCTGCGCGTGCTGGACAAGGTCACCGCCGAGACCTTCCACTTCGAAGCGCCGGTTGGGCGAAGAGTGCGATATAAGTCACTGATTTTCACCGTAAAAGCCTGCGAGACGCGCGGAGTCAGGGATCCGCTGCCACGGCCGTCTGCCTATCTGGTCGTCGATTCCCAGCCGCCAGCCCCGGCGGGTCAGGCCGCGCCGCAGGCCCGGGAAGTGTATCGCGGCTGGATGTTCGCCGATTCCCCCGGCCTGCACCCCTTCGAGCACCCGGTCTATGACGCCTGGCTCGAGGCCTGCGTCTCGGGCGGGCCGTCAGCCTGAGTGAACCGGGCCTCGGCGGCGAGCGCCTCGGCGAGCCGGGAGTGATAGTCGGCCCGACTGATTTCCACCGCGCCAAGGGTGCGCAGATGCTCGGTGAGCAGCTGGGCGTCGAGCAGCACGAAGCCTCCGCAACGCAGCCTGGCCACCAGATGGGCCAGGGCAACCTTGCTGGCGTCCCGCTCGAGCGAGAACATGCTCTCGCCGAAGAAGGCGCCCCCGATGGCGATGCCGTAAAGCCCGCCGACCATTCGCCGGTCGCGCCAGGCTTCGACGCTGTGGGCTTCGCCTCGTAGGTGAAGTTCTAGGCATAACTTTTGGATTGTACGGTTGATCCACGTCTCGGGGCGGTTAGCGGTTGGGGCCGCGCAGGCCTCGACAACGGCGTTGAACGCGGAATCGAACCGCACCTCGAAGCGGCCCTGGCGCACCGTCCGCGCCAGCCGATGCGAGACATGGAACCCGGCCAGCGGAATGACGCCGCGCTTGGCGGGATCGACGAGGAACAGACGCTCGTCGTGGCGGGCGTCGGCCATGGGAAACACGCCGCGGCGGTAGCAGGCGATCAGGTCGTCGGCGGTGAATCCGCGCATGGCCGCACGTCAGTCCTGGGCCGCAATCCAGCGTTCCAGCCAGTGGATGTCATAGGCGCCGCTGATGATGTCCGGCTCGTTCAGCAAATCCTGAAACAAGGGGATCGACGTCTCCACGCCGGCGACGACCATTTCTCCGAGGGAGCGGCGCAGGCGCGCCAGGCATTCAGTGCGATCGCGCCCGTAAACGATCAGCTTGGCCGCCAAGCTGTCGTAGTAGGGCGGTATCGAATAGCCGGCGTAGAGAGCCGAATCGAGCCGCACGCCCAGGCCGCCCGGGGGATGAAAGTCGGTCACCAGGCCCGGTGAGGGGACGAAGGTGCGCGGATTTTCGGCGTTGATGCGGCACTCGATGGCGTGGCCCTCGAAGACGATGTCCTGTTGCGTGAACGCCAGGGGTTCTCCGGCGGCGACCCGAATCTGCTCGCGCACCAGATCGATGCCGGTGATCGCCTCGGTGACCGGGTGCTCGACCTGCAGGCGGGTGTTCATCTCGATGAAGTAGAACTCGCCCGCTTCATAGAGGAACTCGACGGTGCCGACGCCGAGATAGCCGATGGCGCGGATGGCCTCGACGACAATCTCGCCGATGCGCGCGCGCACCTCGGGTCCGATGGCCGGCGAGGGCGCTTCCTCCATCAGCTTCTGATGCCGGCGTTGCAGCGAGCAGTCGCGCTCGCCCAGATGGCACACGGCGCCGAAAGCATCGGCGATCACCTGAACCTCGATATGGCGCGGTCCGGCAAGGTAGCGCTCCATATAGACCTGGTCGTCGCCGAAGGCCGCGCGCGCCTCCGCTCTTGCGGTGGCGTAGGCCTCGGCCACCTCCTCGGCCGACCTGGCCACCTTCATGCCCCGCCCGCCGCCGCCGGCGGCCGCCTTGATCAGCACCGGAAAGCCGATCCGCTTGGCGGCGTCCAGCGCCTGCGCCTCGTCATCAAGCGCGCCCTCCGAGCCCGGCACCACCGGAATCCCCGCCGCCTTCACCGCCTTCTTGGCCGAGATCTTGTCGCCCATGACCCGGATGTGCTCAGGCTTGGGCCCGATGAAGGTCAGCCCGTGGGCGGCGACGATCTCGGCGAAGCGGGCGTTCTCCGAAAGGAAGCCATACCCCGGGTGGATCGCCTTGGCGCCGGTGATCTCGCAGGCGGCGATGATCGAGGGGATGTTGAGATAGCTTTTGGCTGCCGGCGCCGGGCCGATGCATACGCTCTCATCGGCCAGGCGCACATGCATGGCGGTGGTGTCGGCCTGGGAATGCACCGCTACCGTGGCGATGCCCATTTCCTTGCACGCCCGGTGGACGCGCAGCGCGATCTCGCCGCGATTGGCGATCAGGATCTTGTCGAACATCTATCTAACCGATGACCACCAGCGGCTCGCCGAACTCCACCGGCTGGGCGTCGACCACCAGCAGCTCCAGCACCTTTCCGGCCCTGGGCGAGGTGATCGGATTCATCGTCTTCATCGCTTCGATCAGCAGCAGCGTCTGACCGGCGCTGACGGTGTCGCCGATCTTGACGAAGGCCGGCGTTCCGGGTTGCGATTGCAGGTAGACGGTGCCGACCATCGGTGAGGTGACGGTGTCGCCGGCGCGGGAGGCCTCGGATTCGGGCGCCGGCGTGGCCGGGGCGGCGGCTGCGGCGATCGGCGCCGGCGCGGCGACCACCTGGGCGGCGAGCGACCCTAGCGACCGGGCCACGCGGATGCGCTGGCCGTCGCGCTCGACCTCGATCTCGGTGAGGCCGGTTTCATTAAGGATTTCGGCCAGCTCGCGGACCTGGGCGGAGGCCGCCGCTTCGGCCTTGGGTGTGGGCATGGCGCGGTTGCCTTCTTCTGCTTATGTGCGCGGGGCGGCGGTGAGGTCGCAGGCCGCTTCGACCGCTAGCTCATAGCTGGCCGCGCCGAAACCGCTGACGACGCCGGTGGCGACCAGGGAGACGTAGCTATGGCGGCGAAACGGCTCGCGCGCCGAGGGGTTCGACAGGTGACATTCGACGATCGGAATGTCCAAGGCCTTGAGCGCGTCCATGAGGGCGATCGAAGTGTGGCCGTAGCCAGCCGGATTGATGATCAGCGCCCGCGCCGCTTCGCGCGCCTCCTGGACCCAGTCGATCAGTTCGCCTTCGGAGTTGGTCTGGCGGAACACCACCGCAGCGCCACGCGCGTGCGCCCGGGCTTCCACCAGGGCACGGACGTCCTCGAGCGTCTCCTCGCCGTAGACGTCCGGTTCGCGCACGCCCAGCAGGTTGAGATTGGGCCCGCTCAGCACATAGATCGGTTTTGACATTCCGCTCCCGGCCCGCTCGGCCGGACTTGTATAGTCGCCCGGGCGGGGTCACAAGCTGGCGCCGTGCGGCTGACCATCAATGGAGAGGAGCGGGCGCTTGAGGCGGTGGCGAGCGTGACCACCCTGATTTCGCTGCTCGGTTTGGATCCGCGCAAGGTGGCGGTGGAGCGGAACCTGGCCATCGTGCCGCGCTCTTTGTGGCCATCGACGACGCTCCTCGATGGCGATCGGATCGAGCTCGTCCACTTCGTTGGAGGCGGATAGCGTGGATTCTGCAGGTCCCGCGGCCGACACCTGGCAGATCGCCGGGCGCGCACTCACATCGCGCCTGATCGTCGGCACCGGGCGGATGGAAGACTACGCCCTCAACGCCCGGGCGGCCGAGGCCTCGGGGGCGGAGATCGTCACCGTGGCCCTGCGCCGGGTGAACCTCACCGATCCCTCCAAGCCGATGCTGGTCGACTATTTCAAGCCGGACCGGTTCATCCTGATGCCCAACACCGCTGGCTGCTTCACCGGGGAGGAGGCGGTGCGCACCCTGCGTCTGGCGCGGGAGGCCGGCTCCGGGAGCCTGGTCAAGCTCGAGGTGCTGTCCGACTCCAAGACCCTCTACCCGGACATGGAGGAAACGCTGCGGGCGCTCAAGCTTCTGGTCGCCGATGGTTTCGAGGTCATGGTCTATTGCACCGACGACATCGTCTACGCCCGCAAGCTCGAGGAGGCCGGCGCTGCAGCGATCATGCCGCTCGGCGCGCCGATCGGCTCGGGCCTTGGCGTGCAAAACCGGATCAATTTGCGCCTGATTGTTGAACAGGCCCGGGTGCCGGTGCTGGTCGACGCCGGGGTCGGGACCGCCTCAGACGCCACCATCGCCATGGAGCTCGGCTGCGACGGGGTGCTGATGAACACCGCCATCGCGGCGGCCAAGGATCCGGTGCGCATGGCCACAGCGATGAAGCATGCGGTCATCGCCGGGCGGGAAGCCTATCTCGCCGGGCGGATGCCCAAGCGCCTCTACGCCGACCCGTCATCGCCGGTGGGCGGCTTGATCTGAGGACGTCTGGCTGCGCTGCTAGACCACCGCCTCGTCGGCCAGGTGGCAGGGGTGGTCGGCGCCGCCGTGCTCGATCTGCAAGGTGGCGTGGTGCACCGCGAAGCGCTCCTTCAGTTCGACACAGGCGCAGTGGATCAGGCCATCGTCCATGGCGGCGCCG